>MIAK01000063.1:0-12934 GCA_001829085.1 Sphingomonadales bacterium RIFCSPLOWO2_12_FULL_63_15
AGCACATGCTGAAAGGCCGGATACGTTTTCGCAGACTGCTCAGATCGTCAGACACAAACCGCTTGCCGACGGGGCGAGCCATACGTTTTATATTGCGTTCAGGCCGCAATCGCGACTGGCTCCGCATCCATCTCCACCAGACCGCGCGCTACCGCCTTGATCAGAGTGATAAAACGCGTGGCTTCGCGCACGATCATCGCCTTGTTGAAGCAGGCGGCGGCGCCCCGGTCCATCGCTTCAGCGACGATCGGTGCGCCTTCGCGCATCAGGCTGGACAGCATGATGACCGGGCATGGATCCATGTCCATGATCTCGTCCAATATCGCCATGCCGTCCTTGCCGGGCATGGCGATGTCGAGGGTCACGACATCGGGCTTTTCCAGCCGGATCATGTCGATCGCTTCCTCGCCATTGCGGGCGATCCCGACCACCTGAACCCGGCGGTCGCGCTCCAGCAACGTCTCGATCATCGCCCTGATGGTGAGCGAATCGTCGACAACCACAATCCTGATCGGCTTCATCCCGTCGTCTCCCGAACCTTTGATAGCTGTCATAACGGCAGGGCAACGACGGGCTTTAGGCGTGGCTAACAGGAATTTAACTACGCGACCTGTTCCCGCCGCCAAAATTGGGAGAGAACAGCTTGCGGATGCTGATAGACACGCTGCGGCCCAGTGGATCGAGATAGCCGGGCTGATACCGCAGCGGGGTCATGCCCGTGGCATCGGTGACCTCGCGGCGCTGGTTGAAGATATTGTCGATGCCGATCGACACCCGTGCCCCGCGCAGGAACGGCATATCCTTCACCAGCATCGGCATTTGCCCCAGATTGGCGAAGATACGCAGGTTTGCGGTAGCGAGGCTGCCGAAGTTCAGCCGTGATCCTCCACCAAGCGCGCCATCGACATGGGTGCCGCTTTCCCAATCAATGCCCAGCCGTGCGCCGATACCGTTATTGGTATAGCCGATCCGCGCGTCGATCTCATGCCGGGGTTGACCGCCAGCCGATCCGGTCGCGTCCCCATTCAGCAGGTCGAGCTGGGGCACGCCGGGCGCAATGTCGATGCTCTCGGTCAGATGCCAGGTGTGATAGAGGCTGACGCTGATCCGCCCACCGCCCTGGCCACCGCCCTGGCCACCGCCACGCCCGCCGCCAAAGCCGCCGCCGCGTGGGCCGGACGGGCGCCCGCCGTCGGGGCCAGCGCCTCTTTCTCCGCGCGGGCGGTCGGCACCCTCTTGCCCCGGCGCGCGCTGCGGCCGATTGCCGAACAAGGCCGCCAATTCGGGTGGCCGGTCTTCGGGCTTGCCGCCCGACGCGCGCCACGCTTCCACCAGCTTCTGGACATGCGACTTGATCGGAATCGACAAGTCAAAGCCCCAGCGCAGTTGCTCGCTCTGCGACCGCAGGAAGTTGAGCGGTCGGGCGTCGATCTGAAGCAGGCTGCCGTCCGCATCGCGCAGGAAACGTTGCGGGAAGGCCGCTTCCAGCGCCGGTGTCGGCGTAGGAAAGGCTGCGACCGGGTTGCTGGTCCGGCTGTTGAGATAGGTGGCGGTCAGCGTCAGATTGGGCTTTTCGAACGGCTTGACCCTGGCCGACAGGCGGAACTGGTCGCGCACGCTTGCGCGCAGCGCGGCGCTGCCGCCTGACAATTGGGTGACGAACACGCTCTGCCCGGTTGCATAGTCGAAGACCGAGACATTCGGCGTGGCGATCAGCGGGTCCGTGATCTGCGCGCCCGTTGGCGCGGCCCGATCCTGATCGGCGGATGCCAATATCTGCACCGCCTTCACCGGTTCCCAGCGCAGGCCATAGCCCAATGTCGAAAGCGTCCCGAAATCCGAATAATGCTGCGCGGCAGCATTCAGGTTGACGCTGATGTCGCCAACTGCGCCCAGCACATCCCTCGATCGGCTGGTGATCGGCAGGTCCAGGCTCAACTGTCCGCTGCCGATCTCCCGGCTATAACTGGTCTCGCTCTCGACGCCCGATCGCACCGACCGGCTGTCAAAGCCGTTGGCGGACGCACCGATCCTGATCGAACTGGTCACGTCGCCAGCGGGCAGGTCGAACAAAGTACCCCTCAGCAAAAGATCGCCCTGCAAGGCCTGGCTTTTCGCCCGCGCCCGGTCGGACAGGCGCGTGGCGATCAGGTCGGGCGCGAAACTGCCATAGGGATTGACGCCGGCATCACCCGCATCGAGCGCGGCCTGGATCGCACCGCTATCCACCCCACGGTCGGTGCGGGTGCGGGTGATCGACAGGTCACCATTGCCGGTGAAGGACCATTGCCAACTGCGCCCCAACTGACCGTTCAGCGTCAGCCCGATATGCCCCGTGGTGCCGCGTATCTGCTGCTCCAGCGCGCCTGCCTGTGCCAGATAGCGATAGAGCGTCGTATCGCCTGCGAAGGGAGAGACGGGGCTGCCGCCCGGCAGCGTCAGCGCGTTGGCCGACAGACCCTGCAACGAATCATTATCCGACAGTTCCAGTCGTCCATTGAGCGTGGCGGTCACGCCGCCCAGCGCGCGGGCCAGCGTGGCGTTGACAGAGAAATTCTCCGTTTCCGGGCTCAGGCTGCGATAGCGCGTCAGGTCGCTGACGCCGGTGACGTTCGCGCCTGCGACGAAATCATTGAGGCTGGGGGCACCGAACGCTGCGCTAGTAGGGACGCTCGCCACGGTCACGCTCTGTCCCGCTAGTGCCGAGAGCGCCGGGTCGATCGGATCGCCCATAGTCGGCGCGGTGATATTGCCGCCAAGCGAATAGGGGCGGCCGGGCGCGGTCGGAAGGATACCCCGCTCATTTTCCAGCAGCGCGGCAGCGCGGCTATATTTGAGGTTCAGGGTGAAACGATTGTCGCCTTGAATGCGCAGCATCCCGGCTTCGACCTGGCCATTCTCCCGCCCGCCCTGCGTCGTCACGCCCGCGCGCGCTTCGCCGGTTTCGGCGCGGAACCGCTCGCGCAGCACGACATTGACGACCTTCTGCGTCGGCGCATAGCCATAGGAGAGCGCCACCTGTTCGGGCAGGATTTCGACCCGCGCCACCGCTTCGGAGGGAATGTCCTGAATTTCGGAAAAGCTCGATATCCGCTTGCCATTCAGCAGGATCACCGGCGTTCCGTTGGTCTGCGGCGACAATTCGCTGATCATTTCGGAAATGGACGTAACGCCCAGCGCGCGGACATCGGCAGCCGATAGGGTCTGTTCCGGTTCGATATTGCCGATCACCGATCCGCGTGGGGCCTGGCCGGTAACGATAATCTCTTCGCCCTCTATATCCTCCATCTGGGCGGGTGGCGCGCCGACGGGCACCTCCTGCGCCATCAGCGCGGCAGGCGCTGTCCCCAGCAGGAACGGAACAAGCACTATGGACGTGGAAAACCGCACGAAAACCCCCAAAAATCAGACCGGATGCTGATGAACGATTAGCCGCCACTTGTCGCAGAACTCTGGCAACCGACAGACGAATTTGTCGCAACATGTAATGGCGCGGCTGAACCGGGGCTGGCCGAGGTGGAACATGGCGAAGCCAGGCCGGGGCTGCTAGAAGCAACGCCATGCGAACGCTCTATCCCCCGATCACCCCCTTCGCCTCCGGTCATCTCGACGTCGGCGACGGCCACCTTGTCTATTGGGAACGGGTAGGCACCCCCGGCGCGAAGCCGGCCGTCTTCCTGCATGGCGGGCCGGGCGGCGGCATCGCGCCCGACCATTGGCGCCTGTTCGATCCGGCACGCTATGATGTGCTGCTGTTCGACCAGCGGGGATGCGGCCGATCGACACCGCATGCGGACCTCAACGCCAACACCACCTGGCATCTGGTCGCCGATATCGAGCGGCTGCGCACGATGATGGGCGTCGACCAATGGCTGGTGTTCGGCGGAAGCTGGGGATCGACACTGGCGCTCGCCTATGCACAGGCGCATGGGGAGCGCGTATCGGAACTCATCTTGCGCGGTATCTTTACGATCCGCAAAAGCGAGATCGACTGGTATTATCAGCATGGTGCAAGCCGCATTTATCCCGACAAATGGGAGCGCTTCATTGCTCCCATCCCGCCGGAGGAACGGGGCGACCTGCTCCACGCCTATCATCGCCGTTTGACCGGACCGGATCGCGCCGCGCAGATCGCCGCTGCCCGCGCCTGGAGCGTGTGGGAGGGCGAGACGATCCGCCTGTTGCCCGACCCCGCGCTCTCAGCGGCGCATGACGCGGACGATTTCGCGCTGGCCTTTGCCCGTATCGAAAATCATTATTTCGTCCATGGCGGCTGGATGGACGATGGCCAGTTGCTGCGCGACGCAGGCAAGTTGGCGGGCATCCCCGGCGTCATCGTGCAGGGGCGCTACGATATGGCCTGCCCGGCCGAAACCGCCTGGGCATTGCACCGGGCCTGGCCGCAGGCGCGCTTCGACATGATCGAAGGCGCAGGCCATGCATATAATGAACCGGGCATATTGGACGCACTGATCCGCGCGACCGATGGCTTTGCGGACTAATATAATTCTTGGGGGAAATCATGCGACTGACTGGAACGGGCGTGCTGGGGCTTTCCATCCTTTTTTTCGTGACATTGTCCGGCGTCCTCTGGGGATGTCCGAGTTATAATGTCTATAGCAAGGAACAGTCTGGGCGCGCAGCGCTTGCAGAAGCGCAATCGTCGCGTCAGATCGCGGTGTTGGAGGCAAGAGCCCGATTGGAAAGCGCAAAGATGTTGGCCGATGCCGAAGTGGTTCGGGCCGAAGGGGCTGCCCGCGCCAATAGAATTTTGCAGGACAGTCTTGGCGGGCCGGATGGCTATCTTCGCTATCTGCAGATCCAGGCGATTGATGCCAAGGACGCCAGTATCATTTATGTGCCGACTGAAGCAGGTTTGCCGCTGCTTGAAAGCAGTCGTCTGACACCGGCCCCTCGCTCTTCTGATTAGCGCGTTCAGCGGCGGTCGGCTTGCGCCGAGAATCGACGCCAATATTGAAATTCAAAATGAGGACGCCGGATATGAAGAGAACGACCATCAGCAACTGGGTAGTCATAGCCACTTCTCTCGGCCTTGCCTCTTGCGGTGGCAACGAAGCGCCGATGGCTGCCCCGGATAATCAGGTCGCGCCGGAGACAGGAGCCGCAGCCCAGGTCGCCCAACTGGACGACGCTCAGCGCAATGGCGTGCTGGAACGGGCGATCCGGGCATCGGGCGCGGCGTGCCCGGTGGTAAGCCAATCGGTTCGGACGGAAGTGCGCAAGGGCGTGAGGGGCTGGAAAGCGCAATGCGACAATGACACCGCCCATCTGATCGAAATCACCAGTGACGGCACCGGGCGCGTGACCAGCCGCCGGGATTGAGGGATATCAGGCGGCGTAGATGGCGGGACGGTAACGAGGGGCAGGAATGGGAAAGCCCTTGTCATGAGCAACTTCCAGCCAGCCCTCAATCGCATCGTTGACGTTGGCGATCGCTTCGGCGCGGCTGTCGCCGTGGGCGGAACAGGGCTTTAGGTCCGGCACGTCGGCGACCCAGCACTGGTCCTCGGCTGACCAGAACAGATTGATATGATAGTGCGGCTCGTTCATGCCTCCATATGTAGTCCGTAAGCCTCCATCAGTTCAAGCAGTTCGCGGATCTGATAGCGTTTGGCATCGCCATTCTTGTCGGGCTGCACCGGGAAGGCGCGTGGCACCTTCGGATGGACATATTGGCGATGGCTTCCCTTCGTGCGGTCCCAAACGAAACCAAGGGCCATCAGCACGCGCTCAAAGTCGCGAAAGCTAATGCCATGATGGCCGTCCAGCAGGCGTTGAAGGAGTTTCGCGGGTTTGACCATGTTGCTTGTCCTGTTTGCAGAGCAAGCTTTCTAATAGTCATGTTATTGGCGCGGTCCAGTAGGTGACACCTGCTGCGACATAGGTGAGCGCAAACAAATAGCCGACCATGAACACCGGCAACAAAATCTTCGATGCCATACATGCTAACGTTGTTTTCTCGTGACGAAGATGAACCAAGCGAGGATGGCAAACTATTCCATGAGCGCTACCGCCCGAATTTCTTCTGCGTCTTCCCATAGCGCAATTTCCGCGTCCCCGGCTTCCCCTCGGTCGCGCGTCCCCTGGGCGCCGCAACCTGCTGCTCATGGGGCAGGCCCAGTTCATCGGCTTCCAGTTTGCGGATTTCGTCGCGGATGCGCCCGGCCTCTTCGAATTCCAGATCGGCGGCGGCGGCGCGCATTTTCTTTTCCAGATCCTCGATATAGGCGCGCAGATTGTGGCCGACGAGATGCGGGCGATCATCCAGGCCGGTATCGACCGTGACCTGATCCTTCGACGCGACATGGGCGATGATGTCGCCGATATTGCGCTTGATCGTGGTCGGCGTGATGCCATGTTCGAGGTTATAGGCCTGCTGCTTTTCGCGCCGCCGCGATGTTTCGCCCAGTGCCCGTTCCATGCTGCCGGTGATGCGATCGGCATAGAGGATCACCCGGCCATCGACATTGCGCGCCGCACGGCCGATCGTCTGGATGAGCGAGGTTTCGGAGCGCAGGAAGCCCTCCTTGTCCGCATCGAGAATGGCGACCAGGCCGCATTCGGGAATATCCAGCCCCTCACGCAGCAGGTTGATGCCGATCAGCACGTCATAGACACCCAGCCGCAAATCGCGGATCAGCTCGATCCGCTCCAGCGTCTCGACATCGCTGTGCATGTAGCGGACCTTCAGCCCAGCCTCGTGCATGAACTCGGTCAGATCCTCGGCCATTCGCTTGGTCAGGGTGGTGACGAGCGTGCGATAGCCTTGCGCCGCAACCTTGCGGCATTCGTTGATGAGGTCGTCGACCTGATCCTCGACCGGCTTGATCTCGACCGGCGGGTCGATGAGGCCGGTGGGGCGGATCACCTGCTCGCTGAACACGCCGCCGGTCTGCTCCATTTCCCAGTTGCCGGGCGTGGCCGAGACGCTGACCGTCTGCGGCCGCATCGCGTCCCATTCGTTGAATCGCAGCGGCCGGTTGTCGATGCAACTGGGCAGGCGGAAGCCATATTCGGCCAGCGTGATCTTGCGCCGATGATCGCCCCGCGCCATCGCGCCGATCTGCGGCACGGTCTGGTGGCTTTCATCGACGAACAGCAGCGCGTTTTCGGGCAGATATTCGAACAGGGTCGGCGGCGGTTCGCCGGGCAGACGGCCGGTCAGGAAGCGTGAATAATTTTCGATCCCCGCGCAGCTTCCGGTCGCCGCGATCATTTCCAGGTCGAAATTGGTCCGCTGCTCCAGCCGCTGTGCTTCCAGCAGCTTTCCTTCCGCCTCCAGTTCCTTGAGCCGCTCGGTCAGTTCATGGCGGATCGCCTCCATCGCCTGCTTCAGCGTCGGGCCGGGGGTGACATGGTGGCTATTGGGAAAGACCTTCACATAGTCGAGGCTCGCAACCTTGCGCCCCGACAGCGGATCGAACTCGACAATCTCTTCAATCTCATCGCCAAAGAAGGATATGCGCCAGGCGGTATCTTCATAATGCGACGGGAAAATTTCCAGATTGTCGCCCTTCACGCGGAAATTGCCGCGCGAAAAACCGGCATCGTTGCGCTTATATTGGAGTGCGACCAGCTTGCGGATGATCTCGCGCTGGTCCTCGATCCCGCCCTTCTTCATCGAGAAAGTCATGGCCGAATAGGTTTCAACGGAGCCGATGCCGTAAATGCAGCTGACCGATGCGACGATGATGACATCGTCCCGCTCCAGCAACGATCGGGTCGCCGAATGGCGCATCCGGTCGATGCTTTCGTTTACCGAGCTTTCCTTCTCGATATAGGTGTCGGACCGCGCGACATAGGCTTCGGGCTGGTAATAATCATAATAGCTGACGAAATATTCGACCGCATTGTCGGGGAAGAAGCTCTTGAACTCGCCATAGAGCTGGGCCGCGAGTATCTTGTTCGGCGCAAGGATCAGGGCCGGGCGCTGCAACGCCTCGATCATCTTGGCCATGGTGAAGGTCTTGCCGGAGCCGGTGACGCCGAGCAGCACCTGATCCTTCTCGCCCGCCAGCGCGCCCTCTACCAGTTCGGGGATGGCGGTGCGCTGGTCACCCGCCGGTTCATAATCGCTCACCAGCGTGAAGCGCCGCCCCCCCTCGCTCTTTTCCGGCCGCGCCGGGCGGTGCGGCACGAAACTGGTGCCGGTATCGGGTTCGTCGAGCGTGGTGCGGATCTGAATGGCCATGGGGGGAATATGGGGGCTTTGGGCCGGGGCGCAATCGGCCTTAGAGTTTCAGTTCGAACGCGCCTTTGGGTGGCGGCGGATAGACGACCGGCTTGTCACCAAAGCGGGCGCGAAGGGCGGTTTGGCGGCGTTCCGAATCGACAATATCGACATTGACCTCTTCGGGATATTTCATGCTGACGTGGAATTTGCCGTCCACAATGGCATATTCCAGTATCGACCAGCGCATGTTTGGGCCTTCAGGTTCGAGATACCAGGCTTCGAAAAGAAGGTCTGACAAATAGTCATCCTTTGGATCATGCCAGCGAACCACGTCGCCTTCATCCTTGAAGACGCTGGGTCTAACCCATCCTTCACCGATCTCGACATAAAGGAATATGCCGTTGGGATCGCCCCCGACGATACGAGAAAGTTCATGACCGATGTCGTTCATGAGCGGTCCGAGCAAATCCAATTTATCTTGCGGCATGGGCTTTGCCTTTCGCTTCATTGGAGAAATGTTGAATGTTTGGGTTCCCATCGACATACCATCTGACAACGAGTTTGAAGGGCCGTTTCGATGCCCCTTCATAGCGCGGAACGATATTAACGACGACCTTTCGTCCTGCTTGGAGGTCTTTAGCCCAGCCATCTTCCATGGCACGATAGGCGCCACGGTTGAAATTTCGATCCTGGGCAAAATGGTTGAAGCTGTCGCTGGGGCCGTTGAAGCGAACAGCGATGAAATGGCCACCCTCATCACCAGGGCGACGATTGGGTTTGCCCGCCTGCGCTTGCTCGCGTCGCGAACGCTTGGCGATTGGTCCATTGGTGAGGTCAGCAACAATTTCCCTCTGCCTCGCAATGACATCGATATGGAAATCATAGCCATTCTTCGTCTCCTTGCGCCAGTTGGTGTCGAGTATCTGGCTTTCCAGCGAAGGCGGATTGGCCGGGTCGGGCGGCAATTTCCCGCCATGCGTGTCCATATAATGGGCCAGCGCCAGAAACTTGGTTCTGGCTGCCTGCCCTGCATCCAGATAGTCCTGATGCGGCAGTTTGATCCGCTGTCCGATGCGGAGCGGCCGATCGAGCGGATGCTGGTTCAGCCATGCCAGATCGCGCACGGTCAGCCCTTTTCGGCACGCGGCAATCTGGGTCAGCGTATCGCCTGACTGCACCATATAGATCGAATGGTTGCCCGGATAATCGGCGCGATTCGGACGGCGATCGGGCATCCCGTTGTCATCCGCGCGAACGACCCGACGATTCCGATCCTTTGGCGGCGCTACGCTCCGCGCACCGCCAGCCGGAAAATAGCGCCCCTGCCCGGCGAAGGTAAAGCGCCCGTCCTCTTCATCATGCCAGGGGTTGAATTTCATCTCCACAGGAGGAGGTGGAGAATCCATTTTTCGACCAGTGCGAAGGTAGAGGTTGAAGGCCGTTAATCTATGTTGTTGGCTTGTTTCTTTCATCCGCACACCCCCCGATTTGCGATCGCGGGTGTAGCAAATAATTAAGAACAAATCAAGAACATGATTATGGGACGTCGATGCCACCTAAGAATTTGAAATGTCGCTTCGGCCTGATATGCTCTCGAAACAACAGGCTGCCACCGCGCGCGAACAGGGGAAATGCGATGACGAAGGCTTTTGGAATTACCGCCATGGCGCTGCTGATGCTGTCCGCCTGCGGCGACAAGCCGGGCGAGACGACCGGCAATATCGCGGCCACTGACGCCATGAGCCGCGAAGAAGTGAAGGCCGCCGTCGACAAGGTGCAGCTGAAGCCGGGCCAGTGGGAAGGGCGCTTCACCATCCAGGATATTGACCTGTCCAAAATGCCGGGCGCGCCCGCGGGCATGGAGGATCAGATGAAGAGCATGATGAGCCAGACCGCGCTCAAATATTGCGTCACGCCCGAAGAAGCGGCCAACCCCAGCGGCGAGATGTTTGCGGGCCAGGATAATAAGGACTGCGCCTTCAAGGACTTTGCCGTCAGCGGCGGGACGGTGAAGGGGCAGGTGTCGTGCAAGGCCGATGGCGGCACGATGAACGCGACGATGGCGGGCACCTATGCCGTCGACAGCTATGCGATGGACATGGATATGCAGATGGCGGGCGGCCCCGACGGCACCGCCATGGCGATGAAGGCGCGGTCTGAGGGCAAGTGGATCGGGGCGGACTGCACGGCGGAGTGATCGCCGCGCATTTCTGCTTGCGCTTTATGCCCGACGGGTAGAGCCTTGGCCCTGTTCCGACATGTAAGAACGGGGGAGAGGATATGGACAAGAGCCTTTTGGCGGCGCTGCCGCTTGCGATGATGCTGGGGCTTGGCGGCTGTGGCGGGGAACCGGCACCAGCGCCGGAGGCCGAAGCCGCACCGATCCTGATGCGCGCGGGCGAGTGGATATTGACCCGCAAGACCACCGGCTACAACACCCCGACCGTTACCCCGGCGCAATATCAGGACGCGCTGCGCCAGGTCAGCGAGGACAAGATCTGCATCGCGATCGCGCTCGACGGTGTGCCCGATGTCGCCGCGCTGGCCGGTGGGGAGGGTACGGATTGCAGCTATAAGGACAAGCTGGCACGGAATGGCCGGTTGATCGTGACGCTGGCCTGCAAGGCGGGGGCGGGCACGTCGGAAATCATGGCGGAGGGCAATTATACCGCCGACACCATGACGCTGGGCACCACCATGACGAAGATGCAGGGCGGGCAACCGGTGCTGCGCACCACCCATGATCTGACCGGCAAGCGGGTCGGCGACTGCCCGGTACCGGGATGACGGTTAGATAGTAACCGCCGCCCGGATCATTCCCACTCGATTATTGGCGGTTAAGATAAGATGCTGAAAAATATGTATAAAAATATTTTTTGTTCTCAACGCGCCGACTGTCAGACCGTCAAAAAATTGCGCTCTTGAAATCATTGCACTTTTTGTTCTGAAATCGGAAATCGTGCTTTCGAGGACTATCGTCAACTGCGGAATTCAGGAAACAATCCGATTCTCGCATGCGTCGTGATGTATGCCTATCATTGTCGCAGCCGAGCGTTCGCTGAATGAGGCTTGCGTCCACCCTCTCACAATTTGTTCCCAGCAGAAATTCGGCACGGCGATCTTGACCTGTCGTGATCGGAAGGACCGCATCTGGTTTCGGCGAGGAGGACGTTCTCGGCCATCCCGTTATGTAGAGTTCGAATCCATACCGCTCCGCCCTCTTCTCGCAACACGGAGGGCCACGCCCGACGATGATGAGCACTACATCTACACTATAACGCTCTAAATACGATTTGGCTGTTCCCTCTCAGTGTGAGGGCAGCAAAATGGCATCCGGCCTGACGATTAATAACGATCTCTTGACTTTCCCTTATCGTTGGTAAAGAGTTCGTTCTTTAGTGCGCCGCCTGGGAACGAGATCGTACCTCTTCCGCCAAGTCGGCACACGGTTGTGCTTTGCTAGGCGGGATGCGCGCATGAAACGAATCACTGGTCGGTACGAACGCACTATCGCAGGTGATGAAGCGGTGCAGGCGTTCATACCGTCTGCCCTACCGCCGCAAGACCCTGAGATTAAGATCGACGGTCAACTAGCGGAGCGACTGCGAACGGCCGAGCATGCGCTGGCGCGGCTCGATCTGGCCAGCGAGATGGTCCCGTCTCTGGACTGGTTCATCTACGCTTTCGTACGCAAGGAAGCGGTCATATCGTCTCAAATCGAGGGTACGCAGGCAACACTTATTGATCTGCTGAACTTTGAGGCCGAGCACGAGGTAGAGCCGGATGCGGATGTCGAGGAGATCTGCAACCATCTGGATGCGCTGGTCTACGCACGCAAAGAACTGGCGAAATCCGATGGTCTACCGCTATCCATGCGGTTGCTGAACGGCGCGCATCAGCGGCTGATGCATGGAGCGCGTGGAGCGACCAAGCAGCCTGGCGAGGTACGGCGGAGCCAGAATTGGATCGGCGGCAGTCGGCCGGGAAATGCCATCTATGTTCCGCCCCCTGTGCAGGCGCTTCCCGGCCTGCTTGGCGATTTCGAGAAATACCTTCATACGGCCGACAACCTGCCACAGTTGGTAAGGGTCGGGCTGGCGCATGTTCAATTCGAGAGCATCCATCCCTATCTCGACGGCAACGGTCGCCTAGGGCGCCTGCTCATTGCCTTGCTCCTCGAACATTGGGGGCTGCTGAAGGCACCGCTTCTCTATCTCAGCCTCTTTTTCAAACGCCATCGTGCAGAATATTTCCGCCGGCTGACCGCCGTGCGTACCGAGGGCGATTGGGAGGGCTGGACCGACTTCTTTCTCGACGCCGTAGCGACGATTGCCGACGAAGCTGTCACGTCAGCGCGCGAGCTATTCGCCGTCGTCACCTCGGACCGAGCCCGCGTACTGGCTCAGGACACGACGTCTGTCTCCGCTGCACGACTGTTCGAGCTTTTACCCAACCATCCGATCATCACCGTGGCGACCGCTATGACGCTCATCGAGACGAGCAAGCCGACGGCCACTCGTGCCGTCGAGACGCTGATCGCCGCAGGCATTCTCGTGGAGACAACGGGTAAAAAGCGAGATCGCAGCTTCGCCTATCAAACCTATGTCGACCGACTGCGGATCGGTACGGAACTGGAGCACAGATAATGACCGATCGTTCGACCGCACTTTCTCTCCTTAGTGTCTGATTCATAATTATCCGGCGTGATTTCATGCCCTTGCGATGCGGCGCGTGAAGAGT
>MIAK01000064.1:0-89782 GCA_001829085.1 Sphingomonadales bacterium RIFCSPLOWO2_12_FULL_63_15
ACCATGATCGACCCCGATATGGACCTTGTAGCCATAATGCGTGCCCTGCTGCCTTTGCGCGCGGTCAGCGCCGCATCGCCATCCACCGCCTCCCGCTTGCCGTCGCAAGAGCCGGGGCGAAATGGCTTCTCCACCAGCGAAGCATCAATCATCGTGCCATGTTTGAGGATCAGACCGCGCGCGTCCAGTTGCTGTTCAGACTGAACCGCCACAAGGTCGTGTGATCGGGCGAGGCCGCCACCAGCGACAGCCCCAGAAACTTGCAAAACGATACACGATCGTTGATCGCTTCCTCCAACTCTGCACCCGGCAGGCCATAGCTTTGCTGCAATAGCACAGCTTCCAGCATCAACAGAGGATAGAACGGGGAACGGTCCGGACCGTCAGGGCGTAATCGAGCGATCAACGGCTCGAACTGATGCCACTGCACCTCAACAGCCAGCCGATCCAGGCTCCTATTACGCCCAAGCCTGGGCAAAGCCCAGCTATCGGCAAATCCAAGCTGTACAGACATCACCGCTTCCTCTGACAGCGCAGTGAATCAAACTTCAAATATTTACGCAACAATCCCCGAAAAGGGATACATCAAGGGTAAGTTCAAACGAGACAGATGGAACGATGCATGCCTTCTCGCACAGCTTGGTCATATGCGACAGCCCCGCTGGTATACGGGACCATTGCGCAAGTATGCGATCTCTGATTCTCTGTAGTCAGGAGGATCTAGAGATGTCGAGACAGCTGGGCTTTGCGGATCATGCGGTAGTGGGCGAGCGGTCGCGCCGGAAGGATCAGCTTTCGCAGATCGAGAGCCTGATCGACTGGAGCGAGATTTCCGGGCTTTTGCACCAGCTGCGGTCAGGGAAGATGGACCGTCCACCCTATCCTGCGCTGGTCTTGTTCAAAGCGCTGCTGCTGCAACGCTGGTATGGTTTGTCGGATGAGGCGCTGGAAGATGCGCTCTACGACCGGCTTTCGTTTCGGCAGTTCGTGGGGCTGGGCATGGAGGAGGATATTCCCGATGCCTCGACCTTGTGCCGGTTTCGCTCCATGCTGGCAGAACGGTCATTGGGCGAGGCATTGTTCGCTGCGACCGGGCGGGGACTGGACGCACGCGGGCTGATCCTACGGCAGGGCACATTGATTGATGCCAGTCTGATCCAGGCGGCGGTCGCCGAGCCGCGCAAGCAACCTGGCGGCGGCGTGTCACGCCTCGATCCTGAAGCGAAATGGGCTAAAAAGGGCAGCAAGGCGACCTTCGGCTACAAGCTGCACATCGCCGTCGATCAAGGATCAGGGCTGGTGCGCGACGCGCGTTTTACCCACGCTACAGTCGCCGATTGCACGATCGGTCCCGATCTCGTCCAGGGCGATGAAGCAGCGGTCTATGCCGATATGGCTTATGATAACGCCGTCATGCGCAATCGGCTGGCCGACGCGGGCATCGCCAATGCGGTCATGGCACGGCCCAATCGCTATCATGCGCTGAGCGACAAGGCGAAAGAACGCAACACCGCCATTGGCCGTATCCGCGGTAGGGTCGAAGGCGTGTTCGGAACGCTTAAGCGAAGTTATCGACGAAACCGTCTTCTCTACATCGGCCTCGCCAAAAACCGCCTCGACCTCTTCCTTACCCTCCTCGCCATCAATCGGCGCCGGGCGCGCGTCCTCGCTACGAACTGAAACCCCGCTACATCCCCCGCACATACGCTGAACCAGCCCAATAGGCCCCTCGCTTGCAGGTCGACGACAAAAAACAACCCTTTGCAGCAGTCCTGGTATGCGGGAGGTGGCTGGCGCAGCCAGACGGAGGGGTGTTCCGCTATCGATCTATAGCCCAAACCCCTGAAATCCGGCCATTCCTGAACAACCATTCAGCCCAAACACCCACTTGATACAATTTCCGACACTCTTTGCCCCTTCCCGGCACATCCCCGCGACAAGCGCGGCCTATCTCTGTTCTCGACGCCGCAGAGGGCGCCCGAAACACAGGCAAAGGAGCAAATATATGTTCAAGAAGATCATCATGGCCCTGGCCACCACCACCCTGGTCGCCAGCCCCCTCATCAGCGCGCAGGCCCAGGCACAAAGCTACGGCGCGCAGCATCGCCAGGAACAGACCCGCACGGTCGTCAAGCAAAAGCCCAACGGCCGCACCGTGGTCAAGCAGAAGACCGTCGTGAACAAGCCCGGCGTGCGCAACAACGGCAATGTCGTCTATCGCGGCAACGCCTATCGCCCGAATCGCGCCGCCGTGGTCAATCATCGCTGGGCCAAGGGTCAGCGCTTCGACCGTCGCCAGGCCGCCAATTATCGGGTGATCAACAATTATCGCGGCTATCGCCTCAACGCCCCGCCGCGCGGCTATCAGTGGGTCCAGTCGGGTAACGACGCGGTCCTGATCGCCCTCACCAGCGGCATCATCGGCGCCGTCATCGGCGGCGCGATCCGCTAAATCCCATACCTCCCGACAGCCGGAGGGTCGCACGGATGCCCCAGGGGTTCTCTCTCCCCCCCGGGGCACTTTCGTGCCTGATCCAGGTTAAACACGCCATATTAAGGGATTTTTCCCTATAAGATACCAAAGCGCCGAACCGGAAACGTCCATGCCACTGCATCAGATCATGTATATCAGCACCGTCGTCGGCACGGTCACGCCGCAGGAATGCGCCGCCGTCGCACAACTTTCGGCCGTCAACAACCAGCGCGACGATGTCACCGGCCTCCTGCTGTTCAACTCGCGCCGCTTCCTCCAGGTGCTGGAAGGGCCAAGGGATGCGGTCGAACGCATCTTCGCCCGCATCTATGACGACCCCCGCCACCGCGCCGTCGTCAAGCTGCGCGAAGGCACGATCGAGACACGCGAATTTGGCCAATGGGCCATGGCCTATGACGACCCCGCCCGGCCGTCGAACAGCTTGAAGGACAAGGTCGCCGCCCTGCTCGAACGGGCCGGTCCCTCGACCCGCGCGCACTTCATGGGATCAGCCGACCTGCACCGCCCGGCCGTCCGATAAGGGATCAGACCAGCCCGGTCAGATAATAGACCGCAATCACGACAAAGACCGTCAGCGTCTTGATCAGCGTCAGCGCGAAAATATCCTTATAGGCCTGCCGGTGGGTCAGCCCCGTCACCGCCAGCAGCGTGATGACCGCGCCATTATGCGGCAAACTGTCCATCCCGCCCGACGCCATCGACGCGACCCGGTGCAACACCTCGCGCGGTATGCCCGCCGCATCGCCCGCCAGCATGAACTGGTCCGCCATCGCCGCCAGCGCGATCGACAGGCCACCCGATGCCGATCCGGTGATCCCCGCGAGCGAAGTCACCGTAATCGCTTCGTTGATCAACGGGTTGGGGATCGCCTTGAGCGCCTCCTTGACGACCAGAAAACCGGGCAGCGCCGCGATCACCGCACCGAACCCATATTCCACCGCCGTATTCATCCCCGCCAGCAAAGCGCCGCCCACCGCCGCCTTCGACCCTTCGGCAAAGCGCTTGGCCACCGTCCGAAACGCGAAGGCAAGGATCGTCGCAATGCCGAGCAGCAATGCGCCTTCGACCGCCCACAGCGCGGACACCTGCGCCACTTGCACCTCCACCGGCACGGCCATCCCCACCAGCGACAAGGTGACGACATCGCCGCTCACCCAGCGCGGGATCGCCATCGTCAGCAGCAGATTGCCGACCCCCACCACCAACAGCGGCAGCAGCGCGATCAGCGGATGCACCGGGGCGGCGTCCTCCACCGGCTCCGGCTCGTTGACCAGCGTTTCAGGCGCACCATAGCCCTCGCCCGCCGCCATCAACGTCCGTCGCCGCCAGCCGAGATAGGCCAGCCCCATCGCCGCGATGCAGATCGACCCGATCGTCCCCAGCACCGGCGCGGCCCAGGTGGTCGTGCCAAAGAAGCTCGTCGGAATGATATTCTGGATCTGCGGCGTGCCGGGTAGCGCATCCATGGTGAAGGTGATCGCGCCCAGGCCGATGGTCGCTGGCACCAGCCGCTTGGGAATGTCGGCCCGGCGAAACATCTCGGCGGCAAACGGATAGACGGCGAACACCGCGACGAACACCGACACCCCGCCATAGGTCAGCAGCGCCGTCACCAGCATGATCGCCGGAATCGCCCGCCCCGCACCGACCACGCCGATCACCGCCGTCACGATCGCGCGGGAAAAACCCGAAATCTCGACCAGCTTGCCGAACAGCGCGCCCAGCAGAAACACGGGGAAATAAAGTTTCAGGAAACTCGCCACCTTCTCCATGAACAGGCCGGAAAAGGCAGCAGGCACAGCGGCCGGATCCGTCAGCAACACCGCCAGCATCGCCAGCAACGGCGCCATGATGATGACGCTCATCCCCCGATAAGCGGCGACCATCAGCAGGATCAGTGACAAGGCGGCAATCGCAACGGCCATATACTCTCCTGCTCCTCAAATTTTATGTCCGTTCCCCGGCGAAGGCCGGGGTCCAGTCCAAACGTAACAACTGGCCCCCGGCCTTCGCCGGGGAACGCTTTGCCATGGTGGCGCACTATCTATATTCAATCTGCGCTGGCAAGTCTGGCGGATCACATAGCCACGCGAGCCCCTTGCCTTTCCCCCGCATTTCCGCCATAGGCCCGCCTTCGCGACGGACCGGGGTGACTCGCTCTAGTGCGAAGATACGGAACGAGACGACAGCCGGAGGGGCGCTGCACATGGGGTGCGCGTCAGCAATCGGCCAACAGAAAAGGCATTATCATGGCTCTGTACGAGCATGTGTTCCTTGCGCGCCAGGATCTGGCACAGGCGCAGGTGGAAGCGCTGGCGGAAATCGCCACCAAGATCGTCGAAGAGAATGAAGGCAAGGTTACCAAGGTCGAGACCTGGGGTCTGCGTTCGCTCGCCTACAAGATCGCGAAGAACCGCAAGGCGCACTACGTCATGCTGAACATCGACGCGCCGGGCAATGTGATCGCGGAGCTGGAGCGCCAGACCCAGATCAACGAAGACATCATCCGCTACATGACCGTCAAGGTCGACGAGCTGGAAACCGGCCCGTCGGTGATGATGCGCAAGCAGGAGCGTTCGGAACGTGGTGATCGCGGTCCCCGCGGCGACCGTGGCGATCGTGGCCCGCGCGAAGATCGTGGTGATCGTGGCCCGCGCCGCGACCGCGAAGAAACCGCTGGCGAATAAGGAGACCTGAACCATGGCACGCCCATTTTTCCGCCGCCGCAAGAGCTGCCCCTTCGCCGCCAAGGATGCGCCGAAGATCGATTATAAGGACGTCCGTCTGTTGCAGGGCTTTGTGTCCGAACGCGGCAAGATCGTCCCCAGCCGCATCACGGCCGTTTCGGCCAAGAAGCAGCGCGAACTGTCCCAGGCCATCAAGCGCGCCCGTCATCTGGGCCTGCTGCCCTACATCGTGAAGTAAGGGAGTAAGCCCCATGGAAATCATTCTGCTCGAACGCATCGAGAAGCTCGGCGCCATTGGCGACGTCGTGACCGTCAAGGACGGCTACGCCCGTAACTTCCTGTTGCCGAACAAGAAGGCGCTGCGCTCCAACAACGCCAATAAAAAGGTGTTCGAGGCCAACCGCGCCAAGATCGAAGCCGACAACGCTGCCCGTCGTGCCGACGCGGAAGCCGCGGCCGATGGTGTCAACGGCACCCAGATCGTCCTGATCCGCCAGTCGTCCAACGCTGGTGCGCTCTATGGTTCGGTCGCGGTCCGCGACATCCTCGAAGCGCTCAGCGCCCAGGGCATCACCAACGTGACCAAGTCGATGATCGTGCTGGAACGCCCGATCAAGACGCTCGGCGTGTTCGACGTCAAGGTTGCGCTGCACCCTGAAGTCGTGACAACGATCCAGGTCAACGTCGCCCGCTCGCCGGAAGAAGCCGATCTCCAGTCGCAAGGCGTGGACGTGATGGCTGATCTGTTCGAAAAGGACGAGAGCGGCTTCACCGAAGACTATGATCCCAATGCTGAGCCGGGCGAAATCGCCATGGACAAGGCTGAAGACGAAGCACCGGCCGAAGACGCCTAAGCTTTATCTTCCGATCGAACGAGAAAGCCGCCCCGCAACGGGCGGCTTTTTTGTTGATACGGCACAGGGGGTTAGAGCTGCACGTATAAGTAAATGCTGCACTGCGGGATCGAACGGGGATGCGGTCCGTTTCCCCGTTCAGGCTTGCATCGTGGTTGGCCCTTAACCGCGCGTCAGCCAAGGGGACGTCCCATGAAAAATCCATTCGCCTCGGCCATGAAGGCCGCCAAACTGATGCAGAAAGGCCGCCCGATGTCGGCCGCCTTTGCCATGCATGGGCTACTGACGACCCCCGCCAAGCCCCTCAAAAAAGCGCCAGCCCGCAAATCTGCCACCAAACGAACGCCCAAGCCGACGCCACCCGCGCGGCCCCTGCCCGGCAGCTTCACCGACGGCCTGTTCGAAAGCAAATATGGCGCGATCCGCTATAAGCTCTACACGCCGACCGGCTCGGCCCGTCGCCGCATGCCTATCGTCGTCATGCTGCACGGCTGCTCGCAATCGGCGGACGATTTCGCGACCGGCACCGGCATGAACAAGCTCGCCGACGAACTTGGCGTCATCATGCTCTATCCCGAACAATCCCGGTCGGCCAATATGGCCCGCTGCTGGAACTGGCACCGCCCCGGCGACCAGCTACGCGGCAAGGGCGAACCGGCCCTGATCGCCGGACTGACCCGCCACGCCATCGCGTTGGCCCGCGCCGACCCCACGCGGGTCTATATCGCGGGCATCTCGGCCGGCGGCGTCGCAGCCGCGATCATCGGCCAGGCCTATCCCGAACTGTTCGTAGCCGTCGGCATCCATTCCGCCCTGACGCGCGGCGACGTCAGTACCGTCAGCGGTGCGCTGGCCGCCATGCGCGGCCGCTCGACGAGCGAGGCCCCGACCGGCCGCACACCCCGCCCCCGCCCGACCATCGTCTTTCATGGCGACGCCGACACCGTCGTCCATCCCTCCAATGCGGACGGCTTCCTATCGCTGCTCGAACGGTCGCCCCACGGCCCGCTGGTCAGCCAGTCCGAACAAGGCACGTCGGAGGGCGGACGCGCCTTCACCCGCACCGAACATCGCGACGCAAAGGGCGACGTCATGCTCGAAAACTGGACCGTCCATGGCAGCAGCCACGCCTGGTCGGGCGGCGCGCGCGCGGGTTCCTACACCGACCCCGCCGGTCCCGACGCCTCGCGCGAAATGCTGCGCTTCTTCCTCGCCCGTAGGCGGAAGCCGGTGCGCAAGGCCCTGCCCTGACTCAACGGAACGCCGCCCCGCGCGGCGCGTTGCGCCATCATGAAAAACCCTGCCCTGATCGAAAAACTGGCCCGCCACCTCGCCACGAACGCGCGGGACGATTGGCCCGCCCATGTCGGGGATGCGGCCAGCATCCTCGCCTTGATGAAGGAACCAGACGAAGCCATGCGCGAAGTCGGCGATGCGGCGATCTGGGAAGCGATGATTGACGCGGCCCTGCGCGAACGCTGGACTGTGGCACCGCCCGCTGCAAACGACAGCGATTCGGGCGGGTCGGACGAGGAAGGCGAGATCCGGCTGACCTCCGAAGCGGTCGGCCATGATCCCGCCGACTGGGTCCACATACATCATGAGCGGGAGAAGCAATCATGAAGGGTTTATTCAAACTCGCCATCGTCACAGGGCTGGGCGCCATCGCGCTCAAGGGCTGGCGCGCATGGATGGGCGACGGCAAGGTGCCCGACGATCGCGGTGCCATAGGGTCTTCGGGAATCGTCCGCGATGCCGGGCCGCAGGAGGGCATTGCGCAGGCGGATTGGGACTTGGTCGATGAACAGTCGGACGAGAGCTTTCCCGCCAGCGATCCGCCGGGCAATTACTGACCCAAACCTCCATTGCTCCCCCGCCACGCGCCCTCTATGAAGCGCGCGCACGGGGCGGCCAAACACCGCCCATAACAGGGGAATGACCGTCCATGCCTTCGGGTCTGATCGCGCTGCTCGACGATGTCGCGGGCATTGCCAAACTTGCCGCGACCTCGCTCGACGATGTCGCCGCCGCGGCTAGTAAGGCCGGCACGAAGGCGGCAGGCGTCGTGATCGACGACGCCGCCGTGACTCCCAATTACGTCATGGGCCTCACCGCCGAACGCGAATTGCCGATCATCTGGAAAATCGCCAAGGGGTCGATCCGCAACAAACTCCTCTTCCTGCTACCCGCCGCGCTGCTCATCAGCGCGCTCGCGCCCTGGCTGCTCCCACCGCTGCTGATGATGGGCGGCGCCTTCCTCTGTTTCGAGGCGGCGGAAAAGCTGCTGGAAGCGATCCAGGGCGGCCATGACGTCGCCGAAGAAGCGCTGGCGACCCTCAATTCGACCGAATTGGAAGACCAGAAAGTATCGAGCGCCATCCGCACCGATTTCATCCTGTCGGGTGAAATCATGGCCATCTCGCTTGGCACCGTGGCCGACAAGCCGATCTGGGAGCAGGCGATCGTCCTGTTCGTCGTCGCCATCGGGATCACGGCGGGCGTCTATGGCGTCGTCGGCCTCATCGTGAAGATGGACGATATCGGCCTCCACCTCGCCCAGCGCGCGTCGTCGGTTAGCCGCGCAATCGGCCGTGGCCTGGTCAAGGCGATGCCGATCCTCATGAAGATCTTAAGCGTCGTCGGCACCGCCGCGATGCTGTGGGTCGGCGGCGGCCTCATCGTCCACGGCCTGCACGAATATCATCTCGATCTGATCCCCGACATGATCCACCATCTGGCGCAGGGCACGGCGCAGGCTCTGCCCGCCATCGGCCCGGTGGCCGATTGGGTGGTCAATGCGATCGGCGCAGGCATTGTCGGCCTCATCATCGGCGCCATCATCGTCGCCGTCCTGCATCTGTTCAAGAAAAAGCATTAAGCCAAACGACCTGTGCTCCTGCGCAAGCAGGAGCCCAGGGCACAACGGCACACCCGATCTTCTGGACCATGGCCGTGACCCACCCCTCCCCATGGCGCATCGAAGCCAGCGCCCTCATCGCCCTCGCGCTGCCGATGATCGCGGGCAATATCGCCTGGTCGGCCATCGCCGCGACCGACCTGCTGCTGCTCGGCCGCCTCGGCGCGGAGGCGGTCGCAGCGGGTGCGCTTGCCATCAACCTGTTCCACGCCTTCCTGCTGTTCGGCATGGGCCTCGTCACCGCCGCCTCCCCCCTGATCGCCAGCGAGCGCGGCCGCCGCCGCCATTCCGTGCGCGACGTGCGCCGCACCGTGCAACAGACGTTGCGCGCCGCCCTCTTCTTCGTCCTCCCCGCCTGGGTTATCCTGTGGCAGTGCGAGGCGATATTGCTCGCCATGGGGCAGGATGCCGATCTGTCCCGCGATGCCGGACGATTGATGCACGGCATGCAATGGGCGCTGCTCCCCTTCCTTGGCTTCACCACGCTGCGGACCTTCATCGCTGCGCTGGAACGGCCGATCTGGGGCCTGCTCATCATGCTCTGCGCGCTGCCCTTCAACCTGCTGATCGGCTGGGCGCTGATCTTCGGCCATCTTGGCTTCCCGCCGCTTGGCCTCTTCGGCGCCGGGCTGGCGGGCACCATCTCGTCGGCTTTTCTCTTCTTCGGCCTGCTCGGCGTCATCCTCATCGACCGGCGCTTCCGTCGCTATCGCATCCTGGGTCGTTTCTGGACCCGCGACCGTGAACGGCAGCGACAGGTCTGGGCGCTCGGCCTGCCGATCGCGATCACGCTTGGCTTCGAAACCACCGTGTTCAACGCCTCGGCCCTGCTCATGGGGCTGATCGACCGCGACTCGCTCGCCGCCCATGCGGTCGCGATCCAGATTGCGGCGCTCGTTTTCATGGTGCCGATGGGCATAGGCCAGGCCGCCACCGTGCGCGTCGGCATCGCCCATGGACGGCATGATCGCACCGGGATCGGCCGCGCGGGATGGCTGGCGCTGATCCTTGGCACCGGCTTTGCCGCCGCTGCCGCCGCCGCGCTCATCCTGATGCCGCGCACCCTGGTCTCCGTGTTCCTCGACCTCGACAACCCGGCCAATGCCCGGACGATCAGCCTCGCCGTCAGTTTCCTCGCCATCGCCGCCCTGTTCCAGCTTGTCGATGCCGCACAGGCCGTCGGCGCGGGCGTGCTGCGCGGGCTGCAGGACACGACCATCCCGATGATCTTCGCGCTCATCGGCTATTGGGTGGTCGGGATCGGCATCGGCAGCCTCCTCGCCTTTCCGCTCGGCATGGACGGCTTCGGCATCTGGCTCGGCCTCGCCAGCGGCCTCGGCGTCGTCGCGCTATTGCTGGTCGTCCGCTGGTCCTTACGTGAGCGGCTGGGCCTCGTCCCGGCCTGATTGCGTCGCGCGGCCATGGTGCGGCGCACAAAGCAATTGAAAGAATCGGCAAAATCGGTCATGAATCGGACATCATGCAAGCCCCGACCGAGATTTTTGAAGCGATCGCGCTCCAGAAGTGCCTGAAGGTGACCTATAACAAGATGGTCGTCACCCTGGCCCCGCACATCCTCTACACGCGCCATGATGAATTGTTCATCGACGCCGTGACCGTCGATCGCGACGGCACCCCCCCGCGCGAACTCAAGCTCGGCACGTTCAAGCTGGTCGGCCTGTCCGACCTCAAGGTGCTGGATGAACAGTTCGAGGCAATGCACGGCCTCTACGACCAGAATGACGATAAATATCGTAACGTCACCCTGTTCGCCGTAGCCCCGGAAAGCGCCGCCGCCTGATCGGCGGACGGCTGCGGGACAATCTCACACCCGTCATGCTGAACTTGTTTCAGCATCCATTGGCTCTACGTTGGCCGTGTCTTACCCACGTAGAGCCAATGGATCCTGACTTACGTCAGGATGACGAACACTCCCCTCAGTCTTTTACTTCTTCAACCGATACCCCGTCCGAAACATCCAGGCGATAATGGCGATACATACCGCCAGCATCCCCGCGACGAACAACAGGCTGAACTCGATCCCCACATCCCCCTGGCCAAAGAAGGTCCAGCGGAACCCGGAGATCAGATAGACGATCGGGTTGAAGAAGGTGATCGTCCGCCAAGGCTCGGCCAGCATCTGCACCGAGTAAAAAGCCCCGCCCAGAAACGTCATCGGCATGATCAGCAGCATCGGGATCACCTGCAACTGCTCGAAACTCTGCGCCCATACGCCAAGGATGAAGCCGAACAGGCAGAAGCTGATCGCGATCAGCACCATGAACCCGGCCATCGCAAAGGGATGCGCCACCTGGACATCGACGAACAGATGCGCCGTCAGGAAAATGATGCTGCCGACGATCAGCGACTTGGTCGCCGCCGCGCCGACATAGGCGATGATCGTCTCGGTCGCTGACACTGGCGCCGACAGCAATTCATAGATGGTGCCGGTGAATTTGGGCATATAAATGCCGAAACTCGCATTGAAGATGCTCTCGGTGAACATCGACATCATGATGAGGCCCGGCACGATAAAGGCGGCATAGGGAATCCCGTCCACCTCCGTCATGCGCGATCCGATCGCCCCGCCAAACACCACGAAATAGAGCGATGTCGTGATCACCGGCACCAGCAGGCCCGTCATCAGCGTGCGCCGAAACCGGTGCAATTCGAACAGATAGATGGCCGCAATGGCGCGCAAATTCTGGAGCATCACGCTGCCTTCTCCTGATGAACCAGGCTCACGAAAATATCCTCCAGGCTGCTCTGCCGCGTATTCAGATCCTTATACGCAATGCCTAGGTCGCCCAGCCGCCGCAGCAGCGACGACACCCCGGTCCGCTCCGCCGTCGTATCGAAAATATATTCGATCTCATGGCCATCGGCTTTCAGCATCACGTCCCATTCGGCCAGTTCGCCGGGCACGCTCGCCAGCGGCTCGGCCAGCACGACGCTCAGCGTCTTCTTGCCCAGCTTCTTCATCAGCGCGACCTTATCCTCGACCAGCATCAGCTCGCCGCGGTTGATCACCCCCACCCGGTCGGCCATTTCCTCGGCCTCCTCGATATAATGGGTGGTCAGGATGATGGTGACGCCGGTCTGGCGCAATTCGCCGATCAGCGTCCACATGTCGCGGCGCAGTTCGACGTCCACGCCAGCGGTCGGCTCGTCCAGGAACAGCACGCGCGGCTCATGGCTCAGCGCCTTGGCGATCATCACCCGGCGCTTCATGCCGCCCGACAATTCCAGTATTTTGCTGTTGCGCTTGTCCCACAGCGACAGGTCGCGCAGCACTTTTTCGATATGCGCCGGATTGCGCGGCTTGCCGAACAGCCCGCGGCTGAACGTCACCGTGTCGATCACCCGTTCGAACTGGTCGGTGGATAATTCCTGCGGCACCAGCCCGATCGCCGATCGCGCCCCGCGATAATCGCGCACAATGTCATGCCCGGCCACCGTCACGCTGCCGCCCGTCGCGCGCGCAATGCCACAGATGATGGAGATCATCGTCGTCTTGCCCGCGCCATTCGGCCCCAGCAGCGCGAAAATCTCGCCTTCCTCGATGATCAGGTCAACGCCCTTGAGCGCCTCGAATCCAGACGCATAGCGTTTGGTCAGGCCGTCGATGGTAATGATGGATGCCATGGATGGCTCAGCCCCTTTTTGCAGTGCGGCAAAGATAGGGAGAAGATTGCCAAACGCAACCTATTCGCCCTCCCTATTCTTCCCGACGCGTGAACCTAAATACGGTCGCGGGCGGAAAATTGCGCACCGTCTGGCCGACCCGCACCACATCCAGCCCCAGCGCCTCGATAACCTCCCGATTGACCGGGTGCCGCATCGAGTAAGTGAACTGCACGAAGCTGCCCCCCGGCTGCAACATGCGGAAGGATTCGGACAAGATGTCGTGATGCATATAGCGGTCCATCGCCAGCAGCGGCAATCCGCTCACCACCACCTGATAATCGCCAGGCTCCCCCGCCGTCGCCGTCGACACGATCTGCGCCGGGGTTTCCAGCACCGATACCTGCGGGAAATGCCGCCGCAATCCGCGCGCAAAGGCGGGATTAATCTCCACCACCTCCAACTTTTCGGGCGGCAGGCCGGTCTTCAGGATGGCCCGCGTGAACACGCCCGTTCCCCCGCCCAATTCCAGCACCCGGCCATCACTCGGATCGATCTGCGCCACCATCAGCCGCGCGAGATAGCGGCTGGATGGCACGACGGACGCGGTCTGGCGCGGCTTCTGGACCCAGGCGGCCAGGAAATCGAGATATTCGGTGGCGCGGGCGCGAAATTCCCCGCTCGGAAGAGCGATTGCCCGGCTGCGCTTGGGCTTATGCTGCATGGGCGAAATACGACCGCTCTCTATCCATCGCGACTCCCTTAGCGAGCCGGAGCCGTTCCGTCGATTGGCTTTAACGTTTCGATGCGTTCTTGCAGCCAATCAGCCACCGCCGCGATCCGCGCCAGCTTGCGCAGGTCGCCATGCATCACCAGCCAGAAGCTGCGCGTGATCTCGACCCGCTCGGCCATCAGCGGCACCAACCCCACATCGCGCCGCCCGATAAAGTCCGGCAACACGCCGATCCCCGCCCCCTCCGCGATCATCCTTTGCTGCATGATGATGCTGGTCGATCGCAAATGCGCCTCCAGCCCCGCCTCCACCTCGTCCAGATAATCCAGCTCCGGCGAAAAGATGAACTCCGGCACATAGCCGATCAGCGTATGCCCGCGCAGGGCAGCGGGCGTGTCCGGCCGCCCCGCCCGCGCAAGATAATCGGGCGCGGCATAAAGATGCAGCCGATAATCCCCCAGCCGCCGCACCATCAACCGCCCGCGCTGCGGCCGCGCCAGCATCACCGCCATATCCGCCTCGCGCTTGGACGGATTGAGGAAGCCCGATGCCGTGATCAGGTCCAGCCTGATGCCCGGATGCCGCCGGTTGAAATCGCCCATCCCCGGCGCCAAAACCCATGTGCCGAACCCTTCCGCCACCGACAGCCGCACTTGCCCCGCCAGTTTGCGCTCCTGCCCGCGCATCTCCTCGACCGCCGCCAACGCCGCGCTCTCGGCCGCCTCGGCATGGCCCAGCAACTCCTGCCCCCGCGCCGTCAGGCTGCGCTCGCCCGCACCCATTTCGAACAATTCGGCATCCAGCGCCTTCTCCAACCGCGCCAGCCGCCGCGCGATCGTCGTCGCGTCGATCCCCAGCGCCCGCGCCGCCGGAGCCACCTTGCGCGCCCGCGCCACCGCCAGAAACACCCGCAGGTCATCCCAATCGAACATGCCGCCCCACCCCTGCAAAATTGCAGGCCACCCATGCATAACTTCCCCATTGCTTGCAATAACGCAAGCAGCCTAGAAGGCGGCAACAATTTGAGAGGATGCCTTCCATGCGTGAGATTTCGCACAAGCTCGCCTTCACCCATGATGCGCCAGCGACACGCTATAGCGACGTGTTCGATCCCAATAATGGCGGCGTCCAGGCCCGCGTGGCCTTGGGCGATGCCGCCCTGCTCGACCTCGCCGTCGCCGCTGCCAAGAAAGCGCAGCCCGCCTGGGCCGCCGTCAACCCGCAACGCCGCGCCCGCGTCATGTTCAATTTCAAGGCGCTGGTCGAAGCGAACATGAACGAGCTGGCCCATCTGCTCAGCTCCGAACATGGCAAGGTGATCGCGGATTCGAAGGGCGACATTCAGCGCGGCCTCGAAGTTATCGAATTTTGCTGCGGCATCCCCCACGTCCTCAAGGGCGAATATACGCAAGGGGCGGGGCCGGGCATCGACGTCTACAGCTTCCGCCAGCCGATCGGCATTGGCGCGGGCATCACGCCCTTCAACTTCCCCGGCATGATTCCGCTCTGGATGTCCGGCGTCGCCATCGCGACCGGCAACGCCTTCATCCTCAAGCCCTCCGAGCGTGACCCCTCGGTCCCTGTCCGCCTCGCCGAACTGTTCAGCGAAGCCGGTCTGCCCGACGGCATCCTGCAGGTCGTTCAGGGCGACAAGGAAATGGTCGACGCCATCCTCGACCACCCGGATATCAAGGGCGTCAGCTTCGTCGGCTCGTCCGACATCGCCCATTATGTCTATAATCGCGGCGTGGCCGCCGGAAAGCGCGTCCAGGCGATGGGCGGCGCGAAAAATCATGGCATCGTCATGCCCGACGCCGATCTCGACCAGGTGGTCAACGACCTGTCCGGCGCCGCCTTCGGTTCGGCGGGCGAGCGCTGCATGGCCCTCCCGGTCGTCGTGCCGGTCGGTGAAAAGACCGCCATCGCGCTGCGCGAAAAGCTCATCCCGGCGATCGAAGCCCTGCGCGTCGGCGTCTCCACTGATGCCGAAGCCCATTATGGCCCGGTCGTCACCGCCGCGCACAAGCAGAAGATCGAAAACTGGATTCAGACTGGCGTAGACGAAGGCGCGGAACTGGTGGTCGATGGGCGCGGCTTCACGCTGCAAGGGCATGAGGAAGGCTTCTTCGTTGGCCCCACCTTGTTCGACCATGTCACCACCGGCATGAGCGCGTACAAGGAAGAAATTTTCGGCCCCGTCCTTCAGATGGTCCGCGCCGACAGTTTCGAAGAAGCCGTCGCCCTGCCCAGCCAGCATCAATATGGCAATGGCGTCGCCATCTTCACCCGCAACGGCCACGCCGCCCGCGAATTCGCCGCCCGCGTCGATGTCGGCATGGTCGGCATCAACGTGCCGATCCCGGTCCCCGTCGCCTATCACACCTTCGGCGGCTGGAAACGCTCGGCCTTCGGCGACACCAACCAGCACGGCATGGAAGGTGTGAAATTCTGGACCAAGGTCAAGACGATCACCCAGCGCTGGCCCGACGGCGGTGTGGGCGACGCCGCCAACGCCTTCGTCATCCCAACGATGGGGTGATGGGATGGGGGGAGCGACAACGCATCCCCCCTCGTCATCCTGACGAACGTCAGGATCCATTCGCTCGACGTCAAAGGCGGAAAGCCCAGCATGACGGCCCGATCTTCCCAGAACGGATTATCCTTCTCGATGAGCGCCACCTTCCACGCCCTCTTCCAGGCTTTCAACTGCTTCTCGCGCAGGATGGCCGCTTCCATCGTCTCGGCCATTTCATAATGAACCAGTCGCTTCACATTATAGCGCGATGTGAAGCCGGGAACCGCGCCGGTGCGATGTTGGTGCAACCTACCCATCAAATCAGATGTGACGCCGATATAGATCGTGGCATGACGACCACTGCTCAACAGATAGACGCAAGGTTGACGTTCCATTCGGGGGCCGCGCTAATGGATGCTGACGTCCGTCAGCATGACGGAAAATACAGTATGGACAAGCCATCATGACCCAATTCGACCTCACCGACGACCAACGCGAAATCCAGGAACTCGCGCGCCGCTTCACCGCCGACGCGATCACCCCGCACGCGGCCGAGTGGGACGAACACCACATCTTCCCCCGCGACACGATCCGCGCGGCGGCCGAACTGGGTTTCGGCGGCATCTACGTGTCCGAAAGCGCCGGCGGCATCGGCCTCGGCCGCCTCGAAGCCGCGCTCATCATGGAAGCCATGGCCTATGGCTGCCCCTCCACCAGCGCTTTCATCTCGATCCACAATATGGCCGCCTGGATGATCGACAGCTATGGCAGCGACGCGCTCAAGGCCGCCTATCTCCCCGACCTTATCCCCATGACCCGCATCGCCAGCTATTGCCTGACCGAAGCGGGCGCAGGCTCGGACGCGGCCAGCCTCAAGACCAAGGCGGTCAAGGATGGCGACCATTATGTCGTCACCGGCTCCAAGCAATTCATCTCCGGCGGCGGCGAGAATGAAGTCTATCTCGTCATGGTCCGCACGGGCCAGGAAGGGCCGAAAGGCATTAGCTGCCTCGTCATCGACAAGGATATGCCCGGCGTCAGCTTCGGCGCGCAGGAACGCAAGCTCGGCTGGCACAGCCAACCCACCGCCCAGGTGAATTTCGACGCCGTCCGCGTCCCCGTCGCCAATCTCGTGGGTAGCGAGGGACAGGGCTTCGCCATCGCCATGGCGGGCCTGGACGGCGGCCGCCTCAATATCGGCGCTTGCTCGCTCGGCGGTGCCCAGCGCTGCATCGACGAAGCGGTGCAATATACCAAGGACCGCAAGCAATTCGGCCAATCCATCGCCGACTTCCAGAATACCCAGTTCACGCTAGCCGACATGGAGACCGAGCTTCAGGCCGCCCGCACGCTCCTATATGCCGCCGCCGTCAAGGTCACGGACAACGCCCCGGACAAGACCCGCTTCGCCGCCATGGCCAAGCGCTTCGCCACCGACACCGGCTCATCGGTCGTCGACCGCGCGCTGCAACTCCATGGCGGTTATGGTTATCTGATGGACTATCCCGTCGAACGCTTCTGGCGCGACCTGCGCGTCCATTCCATCCTCGAAGGCACCAACCAGGTCATGCGCATGATCATCGCGCGGGATATGTTGAAGGATTAAACAGAAAAGCCGTTCGGGCTGAGCTTGTCGAAGCCCTCCACTTTTCTTCAAGAAAAACGGCCCTTCGACAGGCTCAGGGCGAACGGAAAGATAGGTCAGCGTGACAGACGACGTTCTCACTTTCATCGAAAACGGCCCCAACGGTGCTATAGCCCGCATCCGCCTGAACCGCCCCAAGGCGATCCACGCCCTGACGCCAGCCATGTGCGACGCGATCAACACCGCCCTGCTCGCCTGGCGTACCGACGACAGCGTAACCGCCGTGATGATCGACCACAGCGAAGGGCGCGGCTTCTGCGCGGGCGGCGACATCGCGCTCATCGCCAACAGCGCCAAATCCGACTGCGTGGAAGCCGAACGCTTCTTCCATCTCGAATATCGCATGAACCATCTATTGTTCGTCTATAACAAGCCGATCGTCGCCTTCATCGATGGCATCGTCATGGGCGGTGGCGTCGGCATCTCGCTCCCCGCCCGCTATCGCGTCGCGACCGAACGGACCACCTTCGCCATGCCCGAAACCGGCATCGGCCTCTTTCCCGATGTCGGCGGCGGCTGGTATCTTCCCCGCCTACCCGGCCGGGTAGGCGCATGGCTCGCCGCAACAGGCGCGCGGATCGACGGCGCGGACTGCGCCGCTATCGGCATCGCCACCCATTATATGCCGTCCGAAACAGTGGACGAGGTCAAGGCGCGCATCCTCGCCGACCCCGCCAGCCTTGCCGCCATCCTCGACGCCGCAACGCAGCCCCCGCCCCCCTCGAAACTCGAAGCCGCCCGCCCCGACATCGACCGCCTCTTCGCCTCGGACAAGGCCGAGGACATCGTCGCCGCGCTCGACGCCGACAGCAGCGAATGGGCCGCCAAGCAGCGCGCCACCCTCGCCACCAAATCGCCCCAGACGATCAAGGTCGCCCTGCGCCAGTTGATCGAGGGCGCCGCCCTGCCCGATTTCGCCTCCAACATGGCGATGGAATATGGCCTCGCCTGCGCGATCATCCGCCGCCCCGATTTTGTCGAGGGCGTGCGCGCGCTGATCTTCGACAAGGATAACAAGCCGCAATGGAACCCGGCGACGCTGGAAGAGGTCAGCGACGCGATGATCGACGCGATCTTCGTGCCGCTCCCCGCCGACCAGCAATGGACGCCGCTCCCAGCGCTCGCGACCTAATCTGTCCTACACCGCAGGCACCTGCTATGGTCTCCATGCACCTTGCCTGCCCCACGTCGCCCGCTTTCCGATAGGATCAGGGCCGCGCACGAATATGTCCGTTTTTACGGGAAATATGCGAAGTTAAGCAGGAGAGAATAGCATCATGACCCAGACCATCGCCTTCATCGGACTCGGCAATATGGGCGGCGGCATGGCCGCCAACCTGCTCAAGCACGGCTATGCCGTCCGCGCCTTCGACCTGTCGGAAGAAGCACTGGCCAAGGCGCAATCCTTGGGTGCCATCCGCGCCAGCAGCGCCGCCGACGCCGCGACTGACGCCGACGCCGTCGTCACTATGCTGCCCGCCGGCAAGCATGTCGAAAGCGTCTATTCGGGCGAAGTCTATGGCGCGGCCAGCCCCGGCGCCTTGTTCCTCGATTGCTCGACCATCGACGTCGCCACCGCCCGCCGCGTGATCGACGCGGCGACGGATCGCGGCTTCGACATGGTCGACGCCCCCGTTTCCGGCGGCATCGCAGCGGCCAATGGCGGCACGCTCACCTTCATGGTCGGCGGCGCGGATGCCGCCTTCGAACGCGCCAAGCCCATCCTCTCGGCCATGGGCAAGGCGGTCATCCACGCCGGCGGCGCAGGCAATGGCCAGGCCGCGAAAATCTGCAACAACATGCTGCTCGGTGCGACCATGGTCGCCACCTGCGAAACCTTCGCCATGGCCAAGAAACTCGGCCTCGATCCCCAGACCTTCTATGACATCTCCAGCGTCTCGTCGGGCCAAAGCTGGTCGATGACCAGCTACTGCCCCGTCCCCGGCGTCGGCCCGCAATCGCCATCCGACAATGGCTATCAGGGCGGTTTCGCCGTCGGCCTGATGCTCAAGGACTTGAAACTCGCCACCGAAGCCGCCGCCTCGGTCGGGGCATCCGTCCCCATGGGCAACGTAGCGGAATCGCTCTACCAACTCCTCGCCAACCAGGGCGAAGCCACCCGCGACTTCTCGCTCATGATCGAAATGCTGGAAGGGAAGTAACCCACCCCCGTCATGCCAGCGAACGCTGGCATCTCACTTCCTTTGGCGGCGCAAGAAGGAAGTGAGATCCCGGCTTTCGCCGGGATGACGGCCTTGGGGAATTATATCACTTCCCCTTCCCCGCCTCGGCCGCCGCCAGCACGCGCAACACATTGCCCGCCCAGATCTTCTGCACATCGGCCTCGCTATAGCCCGCCTTCAACAGCGCCTCGGTGATCCTGGGCAGGTCCAGCACATCCTCCATGCCGACGACCCCGCCGCCACCATCCCAGTCCGCACCGATCCCCACATGGTCCGGCCCCACGACCTTCAGCGCATGCAGCATATGCGCCATGAAATCATCGAAGGTTGCCCGGTCGGTCTCAGGATAAAGCCGGTCGGTCTCCTGCCGCTTGCTCAGCAGTTCCGCCCGCTTCTCCGCCGTCATCTTGCCGCCATTCCGCATCGACGCGAACAGCGCCCCCATCGCCTTCTGCCGCTCCGGGTTCGGCTTGGCCGCCTTCAGATAGGCCCCATAGGCGTTCATCTGAATGACGCCGCCCTTGGCCGCCAGCGCCTTCAACCGATCATCGTCGATATTGCGCGGATGGTCATAGACCGCCTTGCACCCCGAATGGGTCAGCAGCACCGGCGTCGTGGACAGCGCCAGCAGATCGTCCAGCACCTGGTCCGAACTATGCGACGCATCGGGCACGATACCCAACCGGTTCATGTCCTTGAGCAATTGCTTGCCCAGCGGACTAAGCCCGCCAAAACGCGGCTTTTTGGACGGATCGGTCGAACTGTCGGCAAACTGGTTATGCGCGAAATGGGCAAAGCCCACCACCCGCACGCCCATGTCGTAGAATGTCTGGAGCAGGCCGATATCCTCGCCCAGCGGATAGGCATTTTCGATCGACATATAGACGACTCGCTTGCCCGCCGCCGCGATCGGCGCGGCGTCCTTCGCCTCCAATGCCAACGCGAAATTGGCCGGGTCCGCCGCCACCATCTCGCGGATCGACACGCCCCGCATCAGCGCGAAATCGCGCGCCTTGGCAAAGCCCTCGACCGTCAACGGCCCTTGGCCCGTATAGATGGCCCAGAAACCGCCATCCAGCCCGCCCTTCTTCATGCGCGGCAAATCGACCTGGGTATAATCGCTATGCACCCCATGTTCCTCGTCGATCGACCAGTCCGGCAGGTCGAGCGAGGCGGGCGTGTCGAGATGGCTATCAAGCGTCAGCAGCTTCTGGTGCAATTGCTGCACCTTCTTGGGCACAGCCTGCGCCGACACAGCAACCGGGAGCAGCGCGATCAGCGCTGCCCCCATCATAAGTCCAACCCGCATCAGATTTCACCCGAAATGGTGAACTGGAACGTCCGTGGGCTGAGCGGCCGGAAGAAGCCGTCACCGGTCACGGTCGAGGAAATATAGGACAGCACATCCTTGTCGAACAGATTGTCGACATTGAACCGCGCCTTCACGCTCTTGACCGGCCCCAGGCTGAAACCATCGCCGATATCGACATAGGCGCTGAACACGGTGAAGCCCGGCACGCTCGACCCCGGCGAATTGACGAAGGTGGACCAGCGGCGGCTGGTATATTTGCCGGAGATATTGCCCACCAGCCAGCTCGCCGGTTCGATCGTCACGCCGCCATTGACGATCCATTTGGCGCTGTCGGGAATGAACTTGCCATCGGTCGCATAGGTCAGCGTGGGCGTGACGATATCGTCCTTGAACTTGGCGATATTATAGGTGGCGCTCAGGTTGAAATAGGCAAGGCCATTGAGCGCGGACGGTTTGAACGTGCCGCTGAATTCCGCGCCATAGGCCGTCACCCGGCCGACATTCTGAAAGAAAGTTTCGGTGACGTTGGTCGTGCCGGGCAGGATGCCCGTGATCGACTGGATGCGGTTCTTGAACTTGGTGTAATAGCCCGCCAGCGACGCATAGAACTGCCCCTGGTTGGTACGGATGCCCGCCTCGAAATTCTGCGACCGTTCCGGCGCAGGAGCAGGCACGACGGCCGCGCTGCTGTTCAGCGCGACGGAGAAGATGTCGTCCATCCCCTTGGGCAAAGCCATATTTTCGGCATAGGAGGCGAAAATCTGGGTCTGGTTGTCGATCTTGTAGAGGACACCCGCCATCGGCAGGAACCCGTCGCCATAGCTGGCCCGGTTGGTCTGCGGTCCCCAGCCCGCGACCCAGACGGGCGCAGCGGCGGTGCCCGCATTGCGATAATAGTCATTGAAGTCGCGATAGCCGCTTTGGCGATAGTCGATATGCAGTGCCTTGATTCCCAGGTCGAAGATCAGGCTGTCATCCATCAAGGAAATGCGGTCCTTGACGAACGCCTGCGTCGTATGGCGATCCGACTGATAGTCGCGCCGCGCATAGACGAGTTCGTCCAGATTGGGCGCGCTGGCGGGCGACCCGTCGGTCGTGTTGAAGCGTGCCTGGGTGCGATTATAGCTGTCGACCTCGGCCCACAGGCCCGCCTCCACGCTATGCGCGCCCATGTCCCAATGGAGCTTGGTGGTCAGGCCATAGCGGTCGCCGCCCACCGTCGATAGACCATATTGCGTACCGCGCGGCGCCGTCAGCGCCAGGCCTGCCGCCGTTTGCCGCGTATATTGCAGCAGGCTGTTGGCATAGCTGTCGGGCGACACGCCATAGCCGCCCTTATCCTCATAATAGGCCGTCGCTTCGGCCCATACACCATCGGCTATCCCCAGATGGACAGTGCCGCCATAGAGCTTGTCCTTCCGCACATTGAGCGCGAGATTATAGGTGTAGGTATAGTTGCTGTTGGAAAAGGCCGGGCCGCCCGCCACCGGCGCAAAACCCGGCGTGCTGTTGGGCACGACGGCGATATAGCCACGATCCCGGCCGGTGTTGCCGCCCACATCCGGCGTCGCGGAATTGTAGAGTGTGCGGCTCAGCGTCGGCGAGTCATAGTCGAAAAAGTCGTTCGACACGAATTTGAATCGCGCCCAGCTATCGCCGCCCAGGTCGGCGTGGAGTTGCGCCTCCCAATGCTCGCGATCGACCGTGCCGACACCGCGCCACAGGTCGCTGTCCAGCTTTGTGCGGCTCACATAGGCGCGGAAGGGTCCGACCTGCCCCGTGCTGGCGCGGATGAAGGTCCGCTTCAGCCCGAAATCGCCAAAGCTTTGCGACACGAACAGGCCCATATCCTCCTGCGGCGCGATGCTGTTATATTGCACCACTGGCCCCAGCGTCGAATAGCTCGGCAGGCCTACATCGCCTGCGCCGACGGCGGCTTCGACCACGCCCAGATTTTCATTGTCGACATAGCGGAACACCGGGCTGCCGCCGAACGCATCGCTGCGGCCCGTCGGGATGCCATCGACGATGAAGCCGATCTGATCCAGGTTGAACGCGCGGGTCTGGACGCTATTGCCGAATTCATAGAGGCCCAGCGCCCCGTCGGTCTGCACGTTGAAGCCGGGCAATTGCTCCAGCATTTTCAGGCCCGAAATGCCCGATGGCGCGGACAGCAGCGCCTCGCGCGTCACCGCCACGACATTGCTCACCTTATCCTCGCCGATCGCCTCGGACGATTGCGAAATGCGGCGGCCAGTGACGGTGATGCTCGCCTCATCATCGCCGACCGGCTCCTGCGCATGGGCGGCAGGAACCAGGGCTGCGGCGGCACAGGCCAGCAGCAGCGCGCGAGTGGACGGACGGACGACAAAATGGACGGACATGAAGAGGCTCCCTGGGTGTCATGAGCCGATCAGGGTGACGCGCAGGACGTCGCACCTCTCCATATTTCGTTATTCAGTTTCCTTCTGAAACGAGGGTGCTGGGAAAAGCCGCCATCAATCTGTCACAAAATCCGCGTCTGTTGCCCATCCGCCACACAGACTTAGCGCCCCTTCCAGACGCCCGGCCGCTTCTCGACAAAGGCCGTCATGCCTTCCTTCTTGTCCTCGGTCGCAGTGAGGATCTGGAACATGCGCCGCTCGGTCAGCAATCCTTGGGCAAGGCCCGTCTCAAATGCGATATTGACCATTTCCTTGTTCACCATCGCGGCCATGGGCGGCATCGCGGCGATGACGGCGGCGGTCTTGAGCGCATCGTCCAGCAGTTCGGCAGCGGGCACGATCCGGCTTACGAGGCCCGACCGTTCGGCTTCCTCAGCGCCCATCATCCGACCCGTCAGGCACATGTCCATCGCCTTGGCCTTGCCGACCGCGCGAGTCAGGCGCTGCGATCCGCCCATGCCTGGCGCGACGCCCAGCTTGATTTCAGGCTGGCCGAATTTCGCGCTATCCGCCGCGATGATGAAGTCCGCCATCATCGCCAGTTCGCACCCACCGCCCAGCGCAAAGCCAGCGACCGCCGCGATCCACGGCTTGCGGGTGGCGACCACATGGGTCTGCCAGCCGGAAAAGAAATCCTGCAGGAAGAAATCGGCGCCGTCCTTGTCGACCATCTCCTTGATGTCGGCGCCCGCCGCAAACGCCTTTTCGCTGCCGGTCAGGACGGCGCAATGCTGGGTCGGGTCGGCATCATAGGCGGCGAAAGCGGCGCTCAGGTCGCTGAGCACCTGGCCGTTGAGCGCGTTCAACGCTTGCGGCCGGTTGAGCGTGATCAGCGTGACCGCGTCGCGCTGTTCGACCAGGGTCGTTTCATAGGTCATTGCCATCTCCCATTATTGCGTTGCCAATCAAGACCGCACCAATTCCGATAAATCCTCCCCTTCCAGGGGAGGATCCATTATCCACTCTGCTCTATGGACAAGCGACGCCATCCGCCACCCCTTGCGCCCTAGCATTTCCGCCAAGCCTATCGGCACAGATGCATGAAGTCCCGGTCATAGCTTTTGAGGTGTGCGCCGCCGTCGATGTAGAGCGTCTGCCCCGTCACTGCGGTCGCATCGGCCAGATAGAGGATTGCCTGCGCGATCTGCTCGGCCTGCGGCAATCGGCCAAGCGGCATCATCGCTTCCAGCCGGGCCATCTGGTCGAGATCATAATCGGGCGTCGCGATGGTCAGCCCCGGCGCGACGGCATTGACCCGCACCCTGGGTGCCAGGGCATGGGCGCTGGTCTGCGTCAGCCCCGCCAGCGCCATCTTGGACAACGTATAGGCCATCTGATCGCCATGCGGATGGTCGATCCGCTGGTCGAGAATATTGATGATGCAGCGATCACCCGTGCCCGCCGGAACCGTCGCAAACGCCTTGGTCAGCATCGCGGGCGCAGCGCAATTGACTGCATAATGGCGCATCAACTCATCAGCCGTCACCGTGTCGATCCGGTCCTGCCCGAACATCGCGGCGCTGTTCACCAATATATCGGGCGGACGGCCGAACCGCTCGGCCACCCGCGCGATCAATTCCTCGGCATTTTCCGGGTCGGCGAAATCCACGACGAAGCCATCCCACTCCGTGCCCTGCGCTTCCAGCGTCAGTGCCAGATGGGAATCGAGCCGCGTATCATGGCTGCCATGGATTGCGAGCGAATGACCTGCCTTGGCCAACGCCCCGCTTATGATCCCGCCCAGCCGCCGATGCCCGCCCGTGACCAGCGCCAGTCGCTTGGTTGCCAGCGACAACGCGCCGACCGGCTCCACCGAAGGCCGCGCGCTGCCCAATGGACGATAGGGAAGTTCCTCTTCGCTCATGAACCGATGAGCTTCAACACTTCCTCACGCGACTTTTCATCGTCGCGGAACACGCCCAGCATTCGGCTGGTCTTCATGATGACGCCCGGCGTGCGAACGCCCCGCCCGGTCATGCAGCCATGCGTCGCCTCGATCACCACGGCCACGCCCTGGGGTTTCAGATGCTCCCAGATGCAGTTGGCGACTTCGGACGTCAGCCGTTCCTGCACCTGCAAGCGGTTGGCAAAAGCATGCAGCACGCGCGCCAGCTTGGAAATGCCGACCACATAATCGCCCGGCAAATAGGCGATATGCGCCTTGCCGACGATCGGCGCCATATGATGTTCGCAATGCGACTGGAACGGAATGTCCTTCAGCAACACGACATCGTCATAGCCGCCCACTTCATGAAAGATGCGCGACAAATGATAAGCCGGGTCATCGCCATAGCCCCGGCAATATTCGCGCCACGCCCGCGCGACCCGCTCCGGCGTTTCCACCAGCCCTTCGCGTTCCGGCATGTCGCCCGACCATCGGATCAACGTGCGGATCGCATCCGCCACTTCGGACGGAACCGGCTCCTTGCCGTTGCCAACGGTTTCCGCATCGGGATCACATGCCATGAACAGCGCCACTCCTTCTTAATTGCCCCGCATATGAGGATTTGATCCTGTAATGGCCAGCCCTTTCGGGATGACTGGACATGGTATCGCACGGGTGGCAAATCGGCACCGAACGGGATCTTGAACGAACAATAATGACCTTCAAACAATTACCTCATGCGCACTGAACGGATCGCCGCCGTGCTTCTGGCCGCGGGCATGTCGTCCCGCTTCGGCGAAGATGACAAACTCATGGCCGACCTGCGTGGCAAGCCCGTCGCGGCGCACACGTTGGAAACCGTCGCCTCCATGGCCTTTGCCGAACTGGTCGCGGTGGTCCGGCCGATCGACGTCGCCCCGGTTCTCCACCGCAAACTGGATCGACGCGGCTACACTATCATCGTCAATGACCGCCCCGAAGACGGCATTTCGGGCAGTATCGTGCGCGCGGTCGAACATCTCATGCCGATCAACAGCGTGCGCGGCATCCTCATCTGCCTCGCCGATATGCCCGACGTGCCGCAAAGCCATTATAACCGCATCTGTCTCGCGGCCGAGGATATCCGCTCGGTCGTCGCCAGCACCGACGGCTTCTCCTCCTCGCCCCCCGCCTTCATCGGCCGCAAGCATTTCCCCGAATTGCTGCGTCTGCGCGGGGATCAGGGCGCGCGCGCCTTGCTCAGCCATGGGCTCCAGATCGACACCAGCGTCGGCATCCTCCACGATATCGACACGCCGGAGGATCTGGTGAGCAGCGTACCGCCCCTGTCCGACGACTCAGCTTGACCGGGTCGGGTCGGTCATCGCATCGGCCATCTCGCGTGGGTCGGGCGCGCGGCTGAGCGGCAGCGATCCGGTCTGCCGTTCCAGCATCCGATGCACCACCGGCGGCACTGGCCCGGTATGCAAGGCCCAGATGGCATCGCTATTGGCGATGTCGGCAACGGTCCGCCGCTGATTATGCCGCACATAATCGAGCCAGGTCGATACATGATAGCGCTCGATCCACAGTTCAGGATCGCTCAAATCCCGCATCAATGACCAGCCATGCGCGCCGTCGCGCCGCCTGATCCGCCGCCGCTCGCTCATCGCGGTCAGGAACGGCACGACCGATCCGGCTGGAATACGATATTCGATCGTCACCACCACCGGCCCGCTGCGCGGTTCGACCGGCACCGCTGTATCCGGCTCCCGCCACCTATTCTGCAGGTCCAGATTATCGTCGCCAATCTGCGGCAGCGGGCGCATCAGGCCGATCAGCGCCGCCACGAACTGCACCGCCGCCGACACATAGAGCGCCTCGACCACGCCTTGGCTTTCCGCCATCCAGCCAAACAGCCAAGCACCGATCGCCATCCCGCCAAAGGCGCTCATCTGGTAGAGCGAAACCGACCGCGCCACCACCCAGCGCGGCGCGGACATCTGCACTGACACGTTGAAGGTCGACAGCGCCGTGACCCAGCCGAATCCGGCCAGCAGATAGCCAAGCAGCGCCAGCCCCAGCCAACTGCTCATACCGGTGATCGCTGTCCCCAGCGCCAGCATCAGCGCCGCATAGCGCACGATATGTTCGACAGCGAGCCGCGCGCGCAAGTGCCGGGTCGACAGCGCGCCCGTCACCGCGCCCACCCCGAACGCGCCGCTGGTGAGGCCGAACGTCAGCGCGCCGCCCCCCAATATGTCGCGCGCGACCAGCGGCATCAGTGCCGACACCGCGCTCGCGCCGATGCCGAACACCGCCGCGCGCAGCAGCACCAGCTGGATATTGGGCGACATCGCGACATAGCGAACCCCCGCCCGCATCGCCAAGGCCAGCCGCTCGCGCGGCAATATCTTGGGCGGCAGCTCCGGCTCCCAGCGAAACAGCACCACCAGCAGCCCGACATAGCTGACCGCATTGGTCAGGAACGCCGCCGCCGCCCCCGCCGTCGCGACGATGACGCCGCCCAGCGCTGGGCCGACGCTGCGCGCCAGATTGAAGCCCATCGAGTTCATCGCCACCGCGCTCGGCAAGATCGCGCGCGGCACCATGTCACCGACCGCCGCCTGCCAGGCTGGCCCGTTGATCGCGGTGGCGCACCCCAGCGCGAAGGTGAAAGCGAGCAGCAGCCAGGGCGTCATCCACCCGGCCCAGGCTGTCACCGCCAACAACGCCGACACCACCAGCATCCAGCCCTGGCAGGCGATCATCACCTTGCGCCGGTCCAGATTGTCGGCCACCGCCCCCGCCCATAGCGACAGCAGCATGATCGGCAGCGTCGTTGCCGCAGGCACCAGCGCAATCAGCATAGGCGACGCCGACAGCGAAATCATCATCCACGCCGCGCCGACCGACTGGATCAGCCCACCGAAATTGGACGCCAGGCTCGCCATCCAGATGGCGCGAAAGGTAGGGACGGAAAAGGGCGACGGCGCGGGGGGAGACTCGGCGGGGGACACGCCCCCCATGAAGCGGAATTGGATCGCAGCGTCAAACCCGCAAGGGGCGCAAACTGCCCCTACGTCACGGCCAGTAGGGGTAGAAAAACATATTTCTCGCTTGCACTTTACGTAAACGTAAATACATTCAGTGCCGGTATCCGATGCGCCCGGCAGGGGCGACCCACGGAGAGGAAAGCCACATGGAAGCTTATATTTACGACGCCGTCAGGACACCCCGTGGCCGGGGCAAGCCGGACGGTTCGCTGCACGAAATCACCCCCGTCCAGCTCGCGACGCAGGTGCTGGAGGCGATCCGCGATCGCACCGCGATCGACACGACCGACGTCGACGATGTCATTCTAGGCTGCGTTACGCCGATCGGTGAGCAAGGGGCGAACATCGCCCGCACCGCCGTCCTCAACGCCGATTATGCCCTCACCACACCGGGCGTCCAGATCAATCGCTTCTGCGCCTCCGGCCTCGAAGCCGTTAACATCGCCGCGGCCAAGGTTCTGTCGGGCGAGGCGCTGTTCGCCATCGGCGGCGGCGTCGAATCCATGAGCCGCGTGCCCATGGCGTCGGATGGCGGCGCGCTCGCCATGGACCCCGCGGTCGCGTACAAAACCTATTTCGCACCCCAGGGCATCGGCGCGGACGTCATCGCCACCAAATTCGGCATCAGCCGCGACGATGCCGACGCCTATGCCGTCGAAAGCCAAAGGCGCGCCAAGATGGCGTGGGACGAAGGCCGCTTCGCCAAGTCGATCATCCCCGTGCGCGACGTGATGGGCCAGGTCGTCCTCGACCATGACGAACATATGCGTCCCGAAGCCACGATGCAGTCGCTCGGCGCGCTCAAGCCCGCTTTCACCGCGATGGGTGAGGAGATGCCCGGCTTCGATACCGTCGCCCTGCTGCGCTACCCGGAACTGGAGCGGGTCAACCATATCCACCATGCCGGCAACAGCAGCGGCATCGTCGACGGTGCCGCCGCCGTGCTGGTCGGCAACAAGGATATGGGCGACAAATATGGCCTCAAGCCGCGCGCCCGCATCCGCGCCATGGCCTCGATCGGCTCCGAACCGCTGATCATGCTGACCGGCCCGGAATTTGTCGCGGGCAAGCTGCTCGCCCGTGCTGGCATGACCACTGCCGACATCGACCTGTGGGAACTCAACGAAGCCTTCGCCAGCGTCGTGCTGCGCTATATGCAGGCGATGAAGCTCGACCACAGCCAGATCAACGTCAATGGCGGCGCGATCGCCATGGGGCATCCCCTGGGCGCGACCGGCGCGATGGTGCTGGGCACCGCGCTCGACGAACTGGAACGATCGGGCAAGGGCACCGCGCTCATCAACCTGTGCGTCGGCGCAGGCATGGGCACCGGCATCATCATCGAGCGTATTTAAGAAACAACAAAATCCGTTCGTGCTGAGTAGGGGCTGAGCGAAGTCGAAGCCCCGTATCGAAGCACCCTTCGATACGCCATTTCGACAGGCTCAATGGCTACTCAGGACGAACGGAGTTGGAAGAGGCAGCATCATCATGCAGACCATCGCATTCACCACCGACGCCGACGGCATCGCCACGCTGACGATCGACGTTCCCGACCAGTCGATGAACGTCATCGGCCCGGACTTCCTGGCCGATCTCGACGCCGCCATCACCCGCATCGCGTCCGAGGACGCGATCAAGGGCGCGGTCATCGCGTCGGGCAAGGACAGCGGCTTCATGGCCGGCATGGACCTCAAATATTTCGGCTCCATGCTTGCGACCAAGGATGGCAGCCGCCCCGCCCCCGCCGCCATCTTCGACCAGGTTTTCGTCCTCAACCAGCTCTTCCGTCGCCTCGAAACCTGCGGCAAGCCGGTGGCCTGCGCGATCGAAGGCACCTGCGTCGGCGGCGGTTTCGAACTCGCGCTCGCCTGCCATCGCCGCTTTGTCGGCGACAGCAGCAAGACCCAGCTTGGCTTGCCCGAAATCCTCATCGGCCTCTTCCCCGGCGGCGGGGGTTCGCAACGCCTCCCCCGCCTGATGGGAGTCCAGGCCGCGCTCATGTATATGCTGCAGGGCAAGCTGTTCCGCCCTGCCGAAGCCGCCATGCTCAAGGTGGTGGATCAAGTCGTGCCGCTGGGCACGGCGCTGGAAGCCGCGCAAGCCTGGGTAAAGGCCAACCCCACTGCCAACACCCAGCCCTGGGACGTCAAAGGCTTCAAATTCCCCGGCGGCGTCGGTCAGTTCAACCCCGGCTTCGTCCAGACGATGGTCGGCGCGCTGCCCATGACGCTCAAGCAGACGCAGCGCAACATGAACGCGCCCGTCGCCCTGCTCTCGGCCGTCTATGAAGGCGCGCAACTCCCCTTCGACCGCGCGATCCGCATCGAAAGCAAATATTTCGCCAAGGTTGCCGCCGATCCGCAGGCAAGCAACATGATCCGCAGCCTGTTCGTCAACAAACAGGCCGCCGAACGTGGCGCGCGCCGTCCCAAGGCCGAACCCAAGGCCCCCACCATGAAGCTGGCCATGCTCGGCGCAGGCATGATGGGCGCTGGCATCGCCACCGTCGCCGCGCAGGCGGGGATGGAGGTCGTGCTGTTCGACCGTGACATCGCCTATGCGGAAAAAGGCAAGGCCCATGTCGAAACGGTGCTCAAGAAGCGCCTGGGCAAAGGCATGACGCCGGAGAAGATGGCGGCAACGCTCGCCCGCGTGACCCCCACCGCCGACTATGCCGATCTCGCCGGTGCGGACTTCGTGATCGAAGCGGTGTTCGAAGATGTCGCGATCAAGGCCGAAGTCACCAAACAAGTCGAAGCCATCCTCGGCCCGGACGTCATCTTCGGCTCCAACACCTCCACCCTGCCGATCACCAAGCTGGCGACCGCCTGGTCCAAGCCCGCCAACTTCATCGGCGTTCATTTCTTCTCGCCGGTCGAGAAAATGCCGCTGGTGGAAATCATCCTGGGCAAGGAAACCGGCCCGGCCGCTATTGCCAAGGCGCTCGATTTCGTCGCCCAGATCAAGAAGACGCCGATCGTCGTCAATGACAGCCGTGGCTTCTACACCTCGCGCTGCTTTGGCACCTATGTGCAGGAAGGCGCGGAACTGGTCGCCGAAGGGATAAACCCGGCGCTCATCGAAAATGCCGGCAAGCAGCTTGGCATGCCGGTCGGCCCGCTCGCGGTCAGCGACGAGGTCTCGATCGAACTGGGCTATAAGGTCATGACGGCGGCCAAGAAAGAATTGGGCGACGCCTATGTCGTGCAGCGTTCCGACGATGTCATGACGCAGATGGTCGAGCGCGACCGTCTCGGCCGCAAAAATGGCAAGGGCTGGTACGACTATCCCGAAGGCGGCAAGAAGATGCTGTGGTCGGGAATTGCCGACCTCTTCCCCCGCGCCGACGATCAGCCCGATGTCGAAGCGGTGAAAGAACGCCTCCTCTATCGCCAGCTTATCGAATGCGCCCGCTGCTATGAGGAAGGCGTGCTCGAAACGCCGGAAGATGGCGACATCGGCGCGATCTTCGGCTGGGGCTTTGCGCCTTATACCGGCGGTCCTTTCGCGCATATGGACACGGTCGGCATCGCCCATGTCGTCGCCGTGCTGGATCGGTTGCGGGCCGCCCATGGCGACCGCTTCGCCGCGACCGAACAATTGCGCGCCATGGCCGCCACCGGCGCAACCTTCTACCAGTCGATGCCAGACCGCGCGGCGGCATGATCGGACTGTAAATCTTAACGACGCTAAGCTACGTCTCCCCGGCAGCAGTTGGGGAGACGTTTTTCTTATGCGCGAAAAGCCGACGATATTGGTCACGGGCGGCGCTGGCTATATCGGCAGCCATGCCGTGCTGGCGCTCAAGGATGCGGGCTATGGCGTCATCGTCATCGACAATCTCGTCACCGGCTTCCGCTGGGCGGTTCCTGACGATGTGCCTTTCGTGCAGGGCGACATTGCCGACCAGCCGCTCGTTGAAGCGACACTGCGCGATCATGGCATCACCGCCATCATGCATTTCGCCGGTTCCGTCGTCGTGCCGGAGTCGGTCGAAAACCCGCTCAAATATTATCACAACAACAGCGCCAAGACCCGCGACCTGATCGACAGCGCGGTGCGCGTTGGCGTGCCCCATTTCATCTTTTCCTCCACCGCCGCCACCTATGGCACGCCGGACGTCGAAGCGGTGCGGGAGGACACCCCGCAACAGCCGATCAATCCCTATGGCATGTCCAAGCTGATGACCGAATATATGCTGCGCGACGTCGCGGCCGCCCATCCGATGAACTTCTGCGCACTGCGCTATTTCAACGTCGCGGGGGCCGATCCGCAAGGGCGCACCGGCCAGTCCACGGCAGGCGCGACCCATTTGATCAAGGTCGCCGTCGAAGCCGCCTTGGGCAAGCGCGAGAGCGTCGCCATCTTCGGCACCGACTTCGCCACCCCCGACGGCACAGGGGTCCGCGACTATATCCATGTCAGCGACCTTGCCGCCGCCCATGTGCTGGCGCTCGAAGCGCTGATGGCAGAGCCGGATCGCAATCATCTGCTCAATTGCGGCTATGGCCGGGGCTTTTCGGTGCTGGACGTGCTTGATGCGGTCGACCGCGCCACCAACACTCCCATCCAGCGCATCATGGCCCCGCGCCGCGCGGGCGATCCCGCCGCGCTGATTTCGGACAATCGCGCCATCCTCGCCGCCTTCCCCTGGCAGCCCCGCTATGCCGATCTCGACCTGATCGTCGCCCATGCCCTCGCCTGGGAGCGCACCCTGGAAACTCGCGCATGAGCGAAGCGTCGGTCCGCGCCTTCTTCGCCGCGCACGCGCCCGACATCGCCATCATCGATCAGGGCGTCAGCACCGCCACCGTATTGGAAGCCGCCGCCGCGCTCGGCGTCGAACCCGCCCGCATCGCCAAGACCTTGTCGCTCCGCGTCGGCGACCGAGTTGTTCTGGTCTGCACCCGCGGCGATGCCCGCCTCAACAATGGCAAGGCGAAGGCCGCACTCGGCGCAAAGCCCCGCATGCTGGGCGCGGACGAGGTTGAAGCGATCACCGGCCACCCGGTCGGTGGCGTCTGCCCGTTCGGCTTAACTGCGCCGCTTGCGATATATTGCGACATATCTTTGCAGGCCTTCGATACCTTCTTCCCCGCCGCCGGTTCCCGCACCACCTCGGTCGAACTGACGCCCGACCGGCTCGCCGCCTTGACCGGCGGACACTGGATCGACATCTGCACCCTCCCGGAAACAGGGGATTAATTTCCATGCCAACCGAACATCATTTCACCGACAGCGCGCAGGCCGCCGCCGACATCGCCACCCGCATCGCCGCCACATTGGAAGAAGCCATCGCCACGCGCGGCGTCGCAACCCTCGCCCTGTCGGGTGGCCGCTCCCCCCGCCCGGTACTCGAATCATTGTCCGCTTCGCTGTCCGATTGGAGCAAAGTCATCGTCACTTTGGTCGACGAACGCTGGGTCGATCCGACCGACGCCGACAGCAATGAAAAGCTCGTCCGCGACACCCTGCTGCAAGGACCAGCCGCCGCCGCACGCTTCGTGCCGATGAAAAATGCCGCCGCCGACGCCTATCTCGGCCAGCCAGCGGCGGAGGCGGACTTCGCCACCCTCCCCTGGCCGCTCGACATCATCCTGCTCGGCATGGGCGATGACGGCCACACCGCCTCGCTCTTCCCGGAGGCCAAGGAACTAGACGAAGGCCTCTCCAGCACAGCGCTAACCATCGCGGTCACGCCGCCCGCCGCCCCGCATCAGCGCCTCTCGCTCACCGCCCGCGCCATACTGTCGAGCCGCCACATCTTCCTTCAGATCAGCGGTGCCGCGAAAAAAGCTGTCTATGATCGCGCCATGGCTGGCGGCCCCGTCGAGGAACTGCCGATCCGCGTCGCCCTGTGCCAGGACGCCGTGCCGGTCGAGGTGTGGATCAGCCAGTAAGCCCGGCCAGTTCCACCGCGCGCGCAAACACCGCCTCGAACATCTCCGCCGTCAGTCGACCGGTATTCTGGTTGTAGCGCGAGCAATGATAGCTATCGATCAGCATTCGCCCGTCGGGCATGCGATGTTCGGCCAGATGGGCAAAGCGCGCCTTCGGCAACCGGCCGCCCAGCACCTTGACCGCCGACTGATGCGCGATTTGTCCCAATGCGACGAACACCCGCGCATTGGGCAGCGCCGCAACGTCCTGCGCCAGAAACGGTCGGCACTTGTGCACTTCGTCGGGAACCGGCTTGTTCTGGGGCGGCAGGCAGCGGACCGAATTGATGATGATCGCGTCCTTCAGCACCAGCCCATCATCGACCCGCGCATCATAGACACCCTCGCTCAGCCCAAACTTCGCCAGCGTCTCGAAGAACAAACCGCCCGAATCATCGCCGGTAAAAGCCCGCCCCGTCCGGTTCGCCCCCTGCTTGCCCGGTGCCAGCCCGATGATGCCGATCCGCGCCAACGGATCGCCAAAGGCCGGTACCGGCGCATTCCACCAATCGGGATGCTCGGCACGGCATTCCTCGCGCAAGGCGACAAGGCGCGGGCAGAGCGGACAGTCGCGCGGCGGTTCGGTCGGTTCAAGGGGGCTTTCCAGGATCATGGGCAGCAGATAGGCGCTGATCGATGGCCGACACAAGCACGCACATCTATGCCCTGGCGCTGGGATCGAACCGGCCGCTATCGGCACGCCGCACCCCTGCGCGCCTGCTCGACGAAGCGGTCGCGGTGATCGGTCTGCAGATGCGCGTCATCGCCGTCGCGCCTACGATCGCAACGCCGCCCATGGGCCCATCCTCGCGCATCTACGCCAATAGCGCGCTGCTGGTCGAAAGCACGCTCCCCCCGCCCGCTTTGCTTGCCCTGCTCCAGTCGATCGAACACCGGCTCGGTCGCCGCCGCCATCGCCGCTGGGGCGCACGCAGTGTCGATATCGACATCATCCTCTGGTCGGGCGGCACATGGGCCAGCCGCTTGCTCACCATCCCCCATAGCGCTTTCCGCCAGCGCGCCTTCGTCCTGACCCCACTCTTGGCGATCGTCCCCCGTTGGCGCGATCCCCTTTCAGGCCTCACCGTCCGCCATCTGCACGCCCGCCTGCAAAAGCATACGCGAAGAGGTTGACCATCGCCATCGCCGCCATTAGGGCGACCTCCACCGCTAAACGGGTCCATAGCTCAGTCGGTAGAGCAACTGACTTTTAATCAGTAGGTCGCTGGTTCGAACCCAGCTGGACTCACCATTTAAGCGGTCGGCAAAGAACTGGCCTATTGCGCGTGCATCGCGTGAGCCGAGCCGAATCGCCTCCGCTCTTCCGCCATCAGACAGACAGCCATCGGGTGGCCTCATGCCCCCCATTCGCATCACAGGCGGCGTTTCTCCCTTTTTCTGTCGCGCTGCCGTGCCAATGCCTATGGCTCCGCCCGCTGAACTGCTACGCTTGGCCGAATGCGACGATCGCGCCTAGACGCTGACGTTGGGTAAAGGATGGAGATGCTAGGAATGCGGATGCGGTGGTTATGTCTGTTCGCCATCTCGGCAGGATCGAGCGGTCCTGCGATGACGCAATTGCCCGCCATGCCGGACATTCCCCGCGTGGCCCCACCTGAGCGGCCCGAAGACAGGCATTTCCGGGTGGTCATCCCGAACCGCCCGGCACCGACGCCGATCATCCTGCATGTGTCGCCGCAGGGATCGGACGACGGCGATGGATCGGCGCGCAAGCCCTTCGCCTCGCTGGTCCGCGCGCAGCAGGCGGTGCGGAGCCTCAATCGCGACCATGATGTGACGGTCTCCTTGGCGGCGGGAACCTACCGCCTGAACGCCCCCTTGCGCTTTGGCGCGGGGGACGGCGGTCAGAATGGCTATACGGTGCGGTGGGAGGGCGCGCCGGGCACACGCGCCATCCTGTCGGGCGGTCAACCGGTCACCGGTTGGCGGCAAGTCGACAAACAGCGGAATATCTGGGCGGCCGGCATTCCTGCGGGCACGGACCCCCGGCAATTGACCGTCGCGGGGAAACTCGCGCCACGGGCATCGGTCGAAATCCCGCGGACCGCCGTCGCTTTCCATCCTTGGGGACTGGAGATCAAGGACCCGGCCTGGCGCTTTCTGGCGCAGCTGCCCGATCAAAAGCGGATCGAAGTGGAGGGCATGAGTTGGTTCACTCATCGCCATGCCACGGTCGACCGTATCGAAGGCGACAGGATCGTCATGCAGCAGCCGGGGTGGCGCAACAATCTGGTCGGCTATGACACGATCGCGCGGCCGGTATCGGCCGAAGTCGCGCGCCTCTTCCTGGTGAACGCGCTCGCCTTCCTGCGCGAACCAGGCCAATGGTTCGTCGATCCGAAAGCGGGCCAACTCTATTACAAGCCCCGTCCGGGCGAGGATATGAACCGGATCGATATCGTCCTGCCACAACTGGATCATCTGGTGTCGATCGCGGGCAGCTATGATGAACCGGTCCACGATCTCGAATTTCGCCGGTTGCAGTTCAGCCATACAAGCTGGCTGCAGCCATCGGGACCGGAGGGCTATGCCAGCCAGCAGAGCGGCGCTTATCTTGCGGGCGAACTGGTCGATTATCCCGCCGATCCGATCCGCGATTGCAGCTGGGGGTGCGCATCGTTCGAGCGGATGCGCAATCGGTGGAGCCAGCAGCCCGCCGCGGTACAGGTCGCCGCGGCCCGGCGCATCATCTTTGACGACGACCGCTTTGCGCAACTGGGGCAAATCGCGCTCGGCATCGGCACCAACCCGGAAGCCAATGAAAGCGGCGTGGGCCTTGGCACGTCGGCGATCGACATCACGAACAACGAATTTGCCGACCTGGCGGGCGGCGCGATCATGGCGGGCGGGGTACAGCCGGACGCCCATCATCCAACCCGGCCTGAGATGGGCTTGCGTGACATCGTCATCCGCAACAACCGGATCGAAGGGGTGTCGCGCGATTATAAGGAACAGTCGGCGATCCTCGTCACCTATGCGTCCGGCACACTCATCCTCAACAATGACGTCTCCGACGCGCCCTATGACGGCATCGATGTCGGCTGGGGCTGGGGTGCCAATGATCCGGGCGGCAGCGCTGAATATTGGCGCAAGCAACGCGGCTATTATGACCAGCCCGGCAACATCGTCTATGATACGCCCACGACCCTGCGCGACACCGTGGTCATGGGGAACCGGGTCAGCCGGGTGAAGCAATGGTTCCCCGACGGCGGCGCCATCTATCATCTGTCCGCTGATCCCGGCGCGCTGATCGCGGAAAATTACATATCGGACATCGCCGGATCAGGCGGGATCGGCATCTATCTGGACGAAGGGTCGCGCTATGTCACCGTGCGCAACAATGTCATCGACCGGGTCGGTGGCGTGTGGCTCAACCTCAACACCCAGTCGCATATCGCGCCGCGGCGCACGGCGCTGGACAATGTCGCCACGGCCAACTGGTATAATAGCGGCAAGCTCAACGGCGAATGGAGCGCCTATCTCAACAATCGCGCCACGGACAATGTGGCGGTGGTCGGAAACCAATGGCCGACAGAGGCCAAGCGCGTGATCGACGCGAGTGGCGTGCAACCGGCGGAGGCCGCCGGTCGCTGATGGACGACGAGCTTTGCGTCAAACGCCCATCTACAAATTGGCTGGCGCACCATCGAGCAAGATCGTCTTGCTCTCTAGATAGGCGGCAAGCCCCTCGACGCCACCTTCGCGGCCAATGCCGGACTGCTTGAACCCCCCAAAGGGCAGGCCGAATTCCAGTTTCATGCCATTCTGGCCAAAGCCCCCTGCCCGAACACGCCGGGCAATGCGATAGGCCGCATCGACATCATTGGTCAGGACCGAACCATTGAGGCCATAATTGCTTTCATTGGCGATGCGGATCGCATCTTCTTCATCTTCCGCCGGAATCAGGCACAGCACCGGCCCGAAAATCTCTTCCTGCGCAATGCGGCTCTGATTATCGACATTGGCGAACAAGGTCGGCTCCACGAAATAGCCCTTGTTCATATGGGTAGGCCGGGCACCCCCTGTAACGAGGTCCGCACTGCCCTCGCCGATCGCGACATAGTCTTCGACGCGCTCCAACTGTCGCTTCATCGCCAGTGGCCCAAGCTGCGTTGCCATATCCTCGCTATGGCCGATGCGGATGCCCTGCATCACGGCCTTGATCGCATCGGCCAGTTCGTCATGGCGCTTCCTCGGGACGATTGCGCGGCTCAGCATCGCACAGACCTGACCGCTCATGATGGTGATGGTATTGCCCAAAATGGCGGCCGCGACGTCGATCGGGAAGTCATCGCGCACGATCGCGGCGGATTTGCCCCCCAGTTCCAGCGTGCAGCGCGCAATACGGCTCGCACAAACCTCGCCGATGCGCTTTCCCGCCCCGGTGGAACCTGTGAAGGTCACCTTGTCGATGCCGGGATTATTGACCAGATGATCAGACGCATCGCGCCCGCCACAAACCAGATTCACCACGCCGGCCGGGATGCCAGCAGCCTGCGCCGCCTCGGCCATGATATAGGCTTCCAGCGGCGTCTCCGGCGACGGCTTCATGATCACGGTACAGCCCGCCACCAGTGCATATGCGACTTTGCTCGCCATGATGCCATAGGGCGCATTCCACGGTGCGATCGCCGCCACGACGCCTGTGGGCTCATAGGCGACGATCGCGGTGTCCACCTGAAAAGACGGGCGCCGCTCGACAAACGTGAAACTGTCGGCATAGCCCGCAATCTGCATGAAGCTGGCGGTCGCGCCGCCAGTCATAATCGGCGCGAAGCTTGCCAGCCCCCCCACCTGCAGCGTCCAGGCGCGCGCCAGCTCCGGCTCCCGCTTTTGCAATTCCTCACCCATTCGGCGCACCAGCGCACCGCGCTCGGCAGGGCTGAGCGTTGGCCATGGCCCCTCATCGAACGCCTTGCGCGCAGCCGTGACCGCACGGTCCATATCCGCCTCGACCGCCTCGGCCACGCGGGCGATCACATCCTCACTATTGGGGGAGACGATCTCGATCGACTTTCCGCCTGCGGACTCCACCCATTGCCCGCCGATATAGAGCTTGTCGGGGTGCGCGATGCGGATGTCGTGGGGTATCATCTTGCTGTCCTCTCTTCGATTCTGCGCATAACAATAACGAACGTTATTATTATTTCAACCGCATTGACGTGCCATTCGGTGCTTGACAGTAGAGATATGGCATGGCGTAATCATATCATTCGTTATCATTAACCGCCCAAAGAGCGGCATCGGCACATCCCATCGGGAGAGGATAATGCGAAACGCCCTGATCGCGGCCTGGACGCGCGAGCGCCTCTACGCGGTACTGGATCAATATCTCGCCGCGCTTGTGGCCCGCGATCCCGCAAAGGTCGATTGGGCGCCGATGGTGCGGGCCACCGAGAATAACGTCGAACTGGCGATCGGCGACGGCCTGTGGGGCACGATCACCGGGCGCGGTGATTATGATCTGCGCTTTGCCGATTGCACGACCGGCCAGGTCGGCCTGTTCACCACGGTTCTCGAGACGCAGCATGATTCAGCGATGGCATTGCGCATCGGCGTGAACGGGCAAGACGCGATTACGGAAGTGGAAATGCTGATCGTCCGCCAGGTCGATGAAGCGCTGGTTTTCCCCAACCCGCGCTTCGAACCCAAGCCCGCCTTCGACGGCGCAATCCCGATCGACAAGCGTATGACGCGCGAGCGGCTGAGGGCGATCGCCGACGGCTATTTTTCGACGCTGGAACAGAATGACGGGCAGCTTTTCACCCGCTTCCATCCCGATTGCGAGCGTGTCGAAAATGGCGTGCAAACCACGAACAACCCCGATTTCCCGCTCGTAAATGCCCATCTTGGCTGCGAAGAGCAGTTCCGTATGGGCTATTATCGCTATGATGATCGCCTGCGTGGCCGCCGCTTCCCGCTGATCGACGAGGAGCGCGGCCTCGTCTTCGCGCACGGCTTCATCGATCATTGCGGCCGCCTCGCCCATTACAAGCTGACTGACGGCACCGACATCGAATCCCACATCCGCCGTCCGCACAGTTTTTATATGTCCGAATTGTTCCGCATCGAGGAAGGCGCCATCCGCCAGATCGAGGCCAATTTCATCACCGTCCCCTATCATATGCCCTCCCCGTGGGACGGCATCACAGGCCATCGGCCATGACCGCCCGAAGGTTGCAGGGCGAAGTCGCCTTCATCACCGGCGGAGGGCGGGGCCTCGGACAAGCCATTGCCGAGGCGCTGGCTGATGCTGGCGCGGCCGTGGCGGTCGCCGCACGGTCGGAACGGGAGATCGCCAAAGTCGCGGCTGATCTGCGCGCGCGCGGCGGCCGCGCCATGGCCGTCACCTGCGACGTGACCGATAGCGCCAGCGTGGATGCGGCCTTTGCGTGCGCAGAACAACAACTCGGCTCCATCAGCATCCTTGTAAACAATGCCGGCGTGCAGGGTCCAATCGGTCCGATCGGTCATATCGATGTTGCCGACTGGTGGAGCGCGCAGAGCGTCCATCTTCTCGGCGCGCTGCTCTGCACGACGCGCGCCTTGCCGGGCATGGAGGCAGCAAATCATGGCCGCATCATCAACATTGCCTCGCAGGCCGGAACCTTCGTTGCGCCCAACGCCTCAGCCTACGCCGTCGCCAAGGCCAGCCTCATCCGCTTGACCGAGCATCTGGATGCCGAGCAGGCAGGCCGGGCCATCCGCGCCTTTGCCATTCAGCCCGGCACGATCCTGACCGAGATGTCGAGCCAGACACTCGCCTCGCCCAATGCCCGCGCGCATGCCGCGCCGCTTGTCGCGCTGCTGGAGAGCATCACGCTGCAAGACAGCGCCGCCGCGCGCAAAAAGCTGCAATCACTGGCTGTCGATCTCGCGTCAGGGCGTTTCGATGCGCTTTCGGGCCGCTATCTCGATGTCGATTGGGATCTGCCCGCCATGCTCGCTGAACAGGTGCAAAGCGCATGACCGCAAAAAGCGCCGCTGCCTTGCCCATGGTCGAACCAGCCCGAGTCTTTGGTGCAAGGCTGCTGCTCGGCCTCATCCTGAGCGCAATGATCCTCTTCGTCGATGGCTATGATCTTGCCGCCCTGCCACTCGCGCTCCCCCATATCGTGCGCGAGCTGGGCATTCCGGCGGCCAGCTTCGGCTTCGCGCTCTCCGCCGTCCTCGTCGGGCTGGGTACTGGCGCGGTTCTCCTCGCGCCCATTGGCGATCGCTATGGCCGTCGCCCGACGATCATCGTCACCGTCGCGCTGATCGGGCTGGCAACCATGGGCACGGCCACCGCGACCAGCGTGACCGGCTTCTCGGTCTGGCGGCTGCTGACCGGGCTGATGCTCGGAGCCTGCCTCCCCAACGTCACCGCACAGGTCGCGCTTTGGGCGCCGGAGGGCAAGCGAGCGAGCACGATCACGATCGTATCGCTGGGCATCGCCATTGGCGGCATTACATCCGGCCTTGTCGTGCCGCTGCTGGTGTCGTTCGGCGGCTGGCGCGCCATCTTTTTGCTGCCCGGCATCGCCACGGTCCTGCTTGCGGTAACGCTGTTCTTCCTGTTCCCGCGCAAGGGCATGTTACCCGAACGGCAGGACGAACCGGCTGCCGCCAGGCCCGCGCGCAAGGGTGGCCAGTTGCTGGACATATTGCGCCCGCCGCTGCTCGTCGCGACCGCCATCTTCGTGCTGATCTATGGCCTCAACGCCTTCGCCATCTACCTGACCAGCAGTTGGATCCCAACCCTGCTGCCCCAGGCCGGCTTCTCGGTCGATCTCTCCGCCCGCTTCATGTCGATCGTCAATCTCGGTGGCCTTGTCGCTGGCCTGCTGATCGCCAAATTGGTGGATAAGAGCCGGGTGACCTTCGTGCTGAGCGCGGCCTATACGACCATCGTTCTGGCATTTCTTGGCCTCTCCTTTGTAAAGCCGGACCCTTGGATCTGGGGCATATTGCTGTTCCTGTCCGCAGGGGCCATCGCGGGCGTTCACCTCGCCCTCATCGCGATCGCGACCGATTTCTTCCCCGCCCGCTATATGGCGACAGCCATCGGCTTTGGCGTCGCGGTAGCGCGCATTGGCGCGATCGGCGGGCCGATGGTCGGCGGATGGCTGATCGCGTCGGGCATCAGCGTCGGCGGCTTCTTCCTCTTCGCGGCCCTAGCGCCCGCCGCGTGCCTCGCCGCAACCTGGCTTGTGCCAGCCGCGCAGCGCGCACGGCACAAGATCCTGTCATGACGGAGCAGAGCATGTCCCTCTTCGATCAGATCGAGACCGTCCCCGACATGCCGGGTATGGAATTTGCGCTGGAAGTGCGCCTGCGCTTTCATCCCCTACCCCGCCTCAAAGACCTGCCCACCGGCCCCGACAAGGGTATGGTCACGGTCTCGGCGGGCGAATTTCGCGGGCCGACCCTCAATGGCACGGTGCTGCCTGCAAGTGGCGGGGACTATGCCACCTTCCGCAGCGACGGCGTCGTCCAGCTCGACGCGCGCTATCTGCTGCAAGAGGCCGATGGCACGCCGATCATGCTCCACAACCGAGGCTTCATCTGGGGCCGCACGCCCGATGTGATGCCGCGCTTCAGCCGCATCGCCAATGGCGCCAGCGATGAGAGCGTCGATCCATCCGAATATTATTTCCGCACCTTGACGAGCTTCGACGTGCCCAAGGGCAAGCATGATTGGCTCGCCCGCCACGCCTTCATCGGCACAGGTGCGCGGCTGACGGATGGCAATGTCGTGCGCTATTACAAGATCCTCTGAATGACGCCGTTCGATGGCAAAGTCGCGGTCGTCACCGGCGGGGCAAGCGGCATCGGCCTTGGTATCACAAGGGCACTGCTCAGCGCGGGCGCGCAAGTGGCCGTGCTTGATCTTCGCGCCGATCATATGGCCCATGCGCAAGCCGAGCTTTGCGACCATGAAAGCCGCCTCGCTTTTATCCAGACCGACGTCAGCGACCGGGCGGCCATGGCACAGGCAGCGCAGGGGGTGGTCGATCAGTTCGGGCGGGTCGATATTCTGGTCAATAACGCCGGCGTCGGCATCCAGCGTAGTTGGGATCAGGTGACTTATGCCGACTGGGATTTCGGGCTGCAGGTCAATCTGGGTGGCGTCATCAACGGCATCATGACCTTCGAGCCGCTGCTGCGCGCCAATCCATCGGGCGGCCACATCGTCAACACTGCCTCCCTTGCCGGGCTCGCAACCGTGCCCGCGGCAATGGCGATTTATGGCACCACCAAAACCGCGATCGTCGCGCTGAGTGAGGCGCTTGCACCGGAATTTTCTGCGGCTGGCATCGGTGTGAGCGTGCTGTGCCCCGGTCTCGTCCGCAGCAACATCCTCGATATCGACGGCAACCGACCGACGCGCTTCATCGGCAGCGTGGCCGAGCGCGCAGTGACGCCGGAAGATCGCGAACGCATCGCTTCGGATAGCTGGATGGACCCGGATGAGGTCGGCCAGATGGTGCTGGAGGGCATCGTCGCAAAAAGGCTCTACATCATCACCCATCCCACCCATCGCGACAAGTTCGAGGCGCGGGTTGCAGCGGTGCGCGAAGCCTGGCCTTCAGCCTAGCGTGGTTGGTGGCAAGGGCTGTTCGACCAGCCCGTCCGCCGTCATCATCCAGCACATGTCTTGCTGCGGCAGTGATCCAAGCGCCTGCTCCAGCGCACTGATCGTCCACGGTGCGCCCCCATTGTCGATGCGATAATCCGCTGACCAGGGCCGGTAGAGATAGACCTCATCGCCCCGGCATCCCAGCAACCGCCCCGTGAAGCGCGCATCAGGCAGGCACAGGCATAAGAGCAGCCGCGCGGCATGGTCGGGCGCGAACGGATCATAGCCCTCGCGCGCCGCCATCATCTCCTGGATGTCCTGCGGCGCCTTCTCGATCAGCCTTGTTCTTGCGATGGGCGACAAGGCATTTACCCGCACGCCAAGCGGCGCCAGCTCCTGCGCTGCACTCATCGTCAGCGCCGCCATCGCCGCTTTGGTCGCGCTATAAAGGCCGATGGGCGGGATCGGATGCGGCCCGGCGGGGGAGGAAATATTGACGATTGCGCGCGGTGCGGGCGCTTGCGAACGCCACAGGCGCGCAGCGGCGTCGATCAGCGCCGTCGCCCCTTTCACATTGACGCCAAACTGCCTGTCCCAATCCGCTTCGCCCAAATCCCCCAGCAGCCCCGAACGGCTGATCCCGGCATTGTTCACAAGGATATCAAGCCTGCCATGCTGCGCGCAAATGCCGCTCACCAGAGCCTGCGCTGCCGACCAGTCGGATATGTCGCTCATGTCGGCGGACGCCATGCCTCCAGCCGCCATGATCTCCGCGACGACAGCCTGCGCAGGCCGACCATCGCCGCCCTCGCCAAGGCTGTTGCCGCCGAGATCATTGACGATGACCTGCGCGCCTTCCGCCGCCAGCGCGCGCGCATAGGCCCGGCCTAAACCGCGCCCCGCGCCCGTGACGAACGCGACCTTGCCCGCCAGCCGCATGGTTCAGGCCACACGCTCGGCCTGTTGCACCCGCGCGCCATCAAGCTGCGCCCGGGATACCCAGCTACCATGCACCTGCGCCCGCATCGGCAATGGCATCGGCACGCGGGCGATCGGCCCCTTGGCGATATCCCCGGCCTCGACGATCCACAGTTCGGACTGGAACATATCCTCCCCGCTCTGACGATCGACCACCGCGAGCAGCCAGCCATCATGATCGGGCGTGGCCGAGGGGACGTGAACCGGCTCGCTGATCGCCATGCCGAAATCCAGCGGCATCATGTCGATCCGGCCATTGCCCGGCTCGATGCGCAACATCGCGTTGAACGCAGCGCCCACCGGACCACCCGGCAGCGGCGGGCCACCCTGCGGATTCATGCTCATATACCAGGCCGCGCGATAAGGCCGGCCCTGATCGGCATCGCGCAGGCGCGGCATGTCGCCGGGCGGCCCCATCACCCGCTCCGCATAGCTTTCGCCGTCCTTGCTCATGTCAAAGGTCCAGCGCGTAAGCCCGCCGCCAATCTCGCGCTGATCGCGCTGGATGCCACCCGCCTCGCGCATGAAGCCAAACGCATTGGTGTCCGAAAGGCACAGGTCGAGATGGACCAGATCGCCATCGTCAAAAGCGTTGACCAGATGGAAGGCGGAGATGCCAGGGCGCCCACGGAACCAGCGCATCTCCTCCACCTTGCCATAGCGCGGCATGATGCCGACCCAGCTGTCCAACTCCTGCTGATGTGCCCAATGCGCGCCGCCAGCCTTGAGCCTCTCAAGATCGGCGGTTGTCGGGAAGATCGGGAAGATCGCGTATTTTTCACTGATCGCGAAGTCGTGAATGGTTGAGCAATAGGGCTGCTCGAACCATTGCTCGCTCGTCAGATTGCCGTCCTTGTCCGCGATGCAATAGGCCACATCCTTGGTACATAGGCCGCCCGCCTCATAGCCGAAGAAGAACATCTCGCCGGTCTGCGGATCAATGCGCGGATGCGCCGTGAAGGTTTGCGAGCGCAGCGCGCCGTAATAATTCCAGCGCCCGATCGTCTCCAGCGTATGCGGATTGATCTCATAGCCAAGCCCATCCTCCTTGGTCATGAATAGCCGCCCCGCGTGCCAGACCGGCGTGGTATTCGCGACGGTGCGGTCCTTGCCCTGGGCGGCGGGATCATCCGTGAACGGATTGCGATATTGGCCAAACAGCGCGCGCCGCGCATCGCGCTCCAAGCGGTAGCGCTCGGTCTCGACATAGCGGATCGCATAATCGACCTTGCCGCCGCTTATGGCGAAGCGGGCGACCATGCCATCGCCCGACAGCACGATATCATCCGCATACATGGGCGGCACGGCAGGATCTGGCACCGCGCGGAAAAACGCGCCATGCACCTCGGCGGGAATGTCCCCGATCACATCGAGATTGCGCGCCGACCATTCGATACCTACCGGTGTATTCAATCCCGTGAAGTGGATGGTTTTCGGGAAGTTCGCCACTGTCATCCTCCTATATGTTCGTTCTTGCGCAGCGTGCGGATCACATGATCCGAGCCCTTGTCGCCAATCATGATCGCGGTCGCATTGGTGTTGCCCTGCGGTAGCGTCGGCATGATCGACGCGTCGGCAACCCACAGCCCCTCCACACCGATCAGCTTGAGGTCGCTATCGACCACCGCCATCGGATCGTCGCGGTGCCCCATCTTTGCCGTGCCGACGGGATGGTAGAGCGGGATCGAGGCCATGCGCACATAATCACGCAACTGCGCCGGGTCGGTCATCGCAGCACCAGGCTGCAGCTCACCCTTGATGAACGGTGCCATAGCGGGCTGCCGCAAAATATCGCGTGCAATGCCAATGCCCTCGACGATCTGATCGATATCATCCGTGCTGCTCAACTGCTGGTGCGCGATGACCGGCGGTGCCAGCGGATCGGCGGAGCGCAGCGTGATCCGCCCTCGGTTCCTGGGCCGCATCAGGCCGACCAGCGTCGAGATTGACGGGTTCGGGCGCAGCATCAGTCGGCCCTGTTCATCAAAATCAAAGGCAAAGGCCGCAAAGGAAATCTGGAGATTGGGTGCGGGCAAATCCGCCCGGCTCTTCACGAACGCCTGTGCATGGCCGATCGCGGTGGTCAGCGCGCCCTTGCGAGCCAGCGCGAACTTCATCACTTGCCACGCGCCGCGCAGTCCCTTCGCATCGCTGTTGAGCGTGACCGCATCGACATCATTCACGATATGCGTGCCGACATGATCCTGCAGATTGCTCCCCACCCCTGCCCGGTCGCAAACCACATCGATGCCCATCGCGCGCAGATGATCGGCCGGACCGATGCCAGACAGCATCAGCAGGCGCGGCGTGTTCATCGCGCCTGCGCTCAGCACCACGCCATGCCGCGCCGTCAGCCGCTTCTCCTGCCCATCCTGCAGATAGACGATGCCGGTCGCCCGCTTATCCTCCACGATGATGCGCAGCACTTGCGCCTCAAGCAGAATGTGCGGCGCATTGCCGCCCTTGCGCTCATGCAGATAGCCGCGCGCAGCCGAGCAGCGCGTACCGCCGCGCTGCGACACCTGCACATAATCCACGCCCTCAGCCTGCTCGCCATTCAGATCGGTCGAGCGCGGGATACCGGCCTGCTGCGCCGCCGCGATCCACGCATCGGTAATGGGATAGCGCGCCCGCCCCTCCGACACCGCAATCGGCCCGCCAGTGCCGCGCCAGGCATCCGCACCACGCTCATTATCTTCCAACCGGCGGAAATAGGGGAGGACGGAGGCATAGTCCCAGCCCAGCGCCCCTTCCCGCGCCCATTCGTCATAATCCCAGCGATGCCCGCGAATGAACATCATGCCATTGAGCGCGCTGCCGCCACCAAGCAGCTTGCCCGCGGGCCAGATGTCGGCGCGGCCGCCCAGGGTCGGATCAGGCTCCACCTGATAGCACCAGTCGAACTCCGGGTTCTGCACCACCGCGCTGGTGAGCGCAGGAATGCGCGAGCGATAATGTCGATCCGTGCGCCCGGCCTCGACCAGCGTCACCGTCAGGCCGCCATCGGCAAGCCGCCCGGCCATCGCAGCACCGCCCGATCCGCCGCCCACGACGATGATGTCCGGTTCTTGCATCATACGGCCTTCATTCCTTTAAAAGCTGGACATGATCGCCGCACTGGGCGCGTCGAGCGGTTTGCCTGCCGCCTTGAGTTTCAACTCGGCCGCGCGCGTCTTGCCCTGCTCGGCAATCAGCCAGGCATGGATGGCCGCTGTGTCCTGAACGGTGAGAATATCGTCCCACCGTGGCATGCCATTGGGCAGCAGCAGCCCTTCCCGCACGATCTGCTGGAAGGCATCATGCACCCCCGGCTGCATCCGGCGCAGGTCCGGCACATTGGCGCGCAGTTGGTTGGAATGGCAGATCGCGCAATTCTCGAAGAACAGCCCCTGCCCGCGTGCCAGCACCGCAGGCGTGACGCCCGCCGCCTGCGCAGGCGGCTGCGAAGCAATCTCCGTGGGTGGCACAGGTTCAGGCTGCGGCACCGGGCCGCCATCGATGCGGAAGACCAGAATGCGATTGGCATTGCCATTGCGATAAGCGGCTGAATAATTCGGCACATAGGACCAGCCACCGCCGCCAAAGCCGGTCGCGACGGCGACATATTGCACGCCTTTCACCCGATAGGTCATCGGCGCCGCCATGATCGAGCTGCCGGTCTGGATTTCCTTCAACAGCTTGCCGCTGTCGGCATCGCGCACCATCAACTTGCCACCGATCGTGCCGTGAAAGATCAGGCCGGAAGCTGTCGACAACACGCCGGAACGGTCCTGCCATCCCTCCATCTGCACCGTCCAGCGGGATTTGCCCGTCAGCGGATCGATCGCGCGCAGCTCGGACGAGAAGGGCTTTTCCTTCACCCATTTCCAGGCAGGCAGCGCCTCGACCTGCGCGCGCAGCGGCGGCGGCAGCGTCGGCAACACATCCTGCAATTGTGGCGTGAAGATCAGGCTGGTGCCGACGTTCAACGCACGCGGGCGTCGGGGGTCATTCGCTTTGTCCGGCGGAACCGTGAACATCAGATTGCCCATATCCAGCACGGCCGCGAAATAGAGCTTTCGCGCCGGATCATAGGCAGGCGGATACCAATTGCGCGCGCCTGCCGACGCCGGGAAGATGATCTTCGGCCCCTTCCAATATTCGGACTCGTCCGGGGTCAGGTTGGGCTTGCCGGTCTTGAGGTCAAAGCCCTTCGCCCAATTGGTGCGCACCAGCGCGTTGATCCGCAGCGGCTTGCCAGTCTCCCGGTCCAGCACGAACAGATAGCCATTTTTGGGCGCATGCAGGATGACGGGGCGGACCTTGCCGTCAATCTCCATATCCGTCAGCACCATCGGCTGGGTCGCGGTATAGTCCCAGCTATCGCCGGGCGTTTCCTGATAATGCCATTTCACGCGGCCCGTCTTGCGGTCCAGCGCGACGATGGAGGAGAGGTAAAGATTGGTGCCGCCTGCGGGCGAGCGACGGCTGATCGCATAGGGGCCGCCATTGCCCACACCGATATAGACGGTGTCGAATTGGGGATCATAATTGATCGCATCCCAAACCGTGCCGCCGCCGCCAATGTCCCAGCGGCTCTTCGGATCCCAAGTCTTGAGCGCGTCTTCCAGTTCAGGATTTTCCTGCGACCCGCTTTCGGGGTCGCGCGGCACGGTGAAGAAGCGCCAGGCCTGCGTCCCATCGCTGACGCGATAGGCCGTCACATAGCCGCGCACATCATATTCCGCCCCGGCATTGCCGATCACCACCACATCGCCCGCCACATCGGGCGCGCCGGTGATGGTGTAGCCACGGTCATGATCGACAATGGTATCGACCGACCAGAGCGTCTTGCCGGTCTTGGCGTCGAGCGCATACAGCTTGCCATCGAGCGACCCGACGAAAACCTTGCCGCCTGCCACGGCGACGCCGCGATTGGCCTGATCGCAGCAAGCGGCCCGATTGACCTGCATGTCCACCTCTGGCTCGAAGGTCCAGAGCGGTTTGCCGGTGGCAGCATCCAGCGCATAGACCCGGCCCAGATTGCCGCTGCTATACATCACCCCATCGATCACGACGGGCGTCGCCTCCTGCACGCGATTGGTGCCAAGGTCATAGCTCCAGGCCAGGCCAAGCTTGGCGACATTGCCAGGCTTTATGTCGGTCAGGCGCGAGAAATGGCTGTCATGCACATCGCCGCCGGGGAAAGCCCAGTCATCGCCCGCGCCATATTCCGACGAAGCACCGCCCGCACAGGCCGACACCAGCGCAACCCCCACCAGCGCGGACAAGCCACGCAGCGACTTGACGATCGCAAGCATCAGACGGGCCACGCTGCCTGATGCGCGATCATCACCTCGCGCGGGGATTTGGGCTTGCGACCCGTGATGCGCTCGACCGTGTCGCTCAGTCGGCCGAAATAGCCCTCGCGGATCGACTGGCCGAATGTCACCATATCATCGCTCGACCAGGGGATCGGCCCCTCCGGCATGATGTCGGAGGCATGGCGCGGCACGCCGAGCGAATCGAAATAGGCAAACATCGCTTCGTCATCGACTTGCTCGACGGTGATGGGCTTGCCGGAGAGTTCGGTCACCATCGCCATCGCTTCGGGGATCGAGATCAGATCCGGCCCGGTGATGTCATAGGCGCAATTGCCATGCCCATCCTGCGTCAGCACGCCCGCAGCCGTTGCCACGCAATCATCCCGGCTGACGAAGCCCACCTTGCCGTCGCCGCAATTATCCGGCTTGTGCCCGGCCAGCAACGCGGGGATGGCCATCGCCGTCGCCACCGCCTCGGCATATTGGCTATCGCGCAGATGCGTCCATTGCGCGCCCGATGCCTCGATAATCTCTTCCGTCGCGCGATGATCATTCTTCACGATCGCCGGATTGTCCGGCTGGTCCGCCGAAATGAGCGAGGTGTAGACGATATGGCGCACGCCCTGCGCGACGGCTGCCTCTACCGCATTGCGATGCTGGCCGACGCGCGATCCCACGCGCGCCGTGCTGATGAGCAGCATCCGCTCGCCGCCCCGCATCGCGGCAGCAAGCGTCGCAGGATCATCGAAATCCGCATGGCGCACATCCGCGCCGCGCTGCGCAAAATGCGCGAGTTTGGCCGGTGTGCGGGAGAGCAATATGAGGTCTTCCGGCGCACAGGCCGCCAGTAATAGCTCTGCCGCAGCGCCGCCAAAGGAGCCGGATGCTCCGGTTATGATGATCTTGCCCATGGCCATCCCCTCACTGACTTTTGCAATGTCGTTGCATTTTATAGTAACGATTGTTAGTATCGCGTCAACATGTGCTGAAGTGGAGAGGAAAGAAAATTGCCATCGCTAGCAATCGAGGACCGTATCGCCCTGCAGGATCTGATCGCCGCCTATAGCTGGGCGCTCGATACGGGCGATGTGGAGGGGCTGGTCGCCTGCTTCACGCCGGACGCGCGCATGAGCGAGGAAGTGTTCGACGAGCCCGATGTGTGGGAAGGCCATGATGGCATTCGCGGCATCGCCGAACATTATCGCAATGCCGCTGGCTTTCCCGGTCGCCAGCATCATGTGACGCAGGTGCAATATATGCCGCAGGAGGACGGCAGCTGCAAAATGCGCAGCTTCGCCTTCGTGACAGAGTGCAACGGCGAGCCGCCTTATCTGCTGCGCTTTGCAGGCTGGTATGATGATCTGGCTGTGCGGGACACCGACGGCCAGTGGCGCTTCCAGCAGCGCACCGTGCGCCTGTGGGACGGCGAAGTGCTCAAGAATTTCCCCGGTCGTGGGCAATGGGTGCCGCGCAAGCGCCCCGACTCACTCATCATCAAGCGCTGAGCGAGCGACGACAACCGACATAAGACGGCGGGGAATATAGGATGACGATCATCAGGAGCGGCGGCGCATCGAGCGCCGCAGCCGGACCGACCCTGCTCATCGGACTGGCATTTGGCATGCTCTCCGCGCTCGGCCCGTTCGCGATCGATCTTTATCTGCCCGCCATGCCCGACATGGCGCAGGCGATGGCGGCCGATAGCGGCGCGGTGCAGCGCTCGCTCTCCGCCTTTTTTCTGGGGCTGGCGATCGCCCAAATCCCGCTCGGCTGGCTCGGCGATCGCTTCGGTCGGCGCAGGCCTTTGATCTGTGGCCTCGCCATCTTCGCGGCGGCCTCCCTTGGCTGCGCTCTGGCACATGATATCGACCAGTTGATCGCGCTGCGCTTTCTGCAAGGCATGGGCGCCTGCGCAGGCACCTCCAGCGTGCGGGCGATGATCCGCGACCAACATAGTGGCCACCACGCCGCGCGGCTGATGGCCTTCACCTTCCTCATCATCGGCATATCGCCCGTGCTTGCGCCGCTGGCGGGCAGCTATTTGCTCCGGGCGACTTCCTGGCAGGGACTGTTCGTCATTCTGGCGAGCGCCGGATCAGTCGCGCTGCTCTGCGTGGCGCTGTTCCTGCCTGAGACATTGCCGCCCGCCCGCCGCATCGCTTCCCGATCGATCGTGCAAGCCTGCGCTTACCTGTTGGCAAAGCGTGCCTTCGTTGCCTGGGCTTTCGTCGCGGGCATGGCGACGACGATTCCTTTCGCCTTCGTGACTGCCGCGCCCTTCCTCTTCTCGCAGGGCTATGGGCTGACACCGCATCAATACAGCCTGCTGCTGGCGCTGAACGCTATCGTCTCGATCATCGCGACACAGTTTGCGCCTGGCCTCATGCGGCGGCTCGGCGTGCGGTGGCTGGTCACGATCGTCGTGCTGATCGCAACCGTCGCGACAGGGGCCATCGCGCTCGCGGCACTTACGAACGGGGACATACCGCTCGCTATGGTGCAAAGCTATTCGATGCTGATCTTCGCCGCATCAGGCCTGATGCTGACGCCTGCCGCAATTTCCGCGCTTGATGCATCCGATCAGGGTGCCGGTGCCGCCGCAGGCCTGCTTGGCACGCTGCAGCTTGGGGTTACGGCGGCCGGGAGTGGCGCGGTCTCGCTCTTCCCCTCCTTCACCATCCTCCCGCTTGTCAGCATATTGGCGGGGGGCTTCCTGCTGGTGCTGGCCGCAATGGCCATGCTGCGCCCCAGTCAGGAATGAGCGCCTCTATTCCTCAGGCGGCTTGGTCCGCTCCAGGAACAGCGAAACCCCATTTTCGTCCCGCGCCTCCAGCGTGTCGATCAGCTTGCCGAGCATCGCGTTGAAGTTCGCGATCTCCGCCGGTTTCAGAGCCGACACAAGATAGTCGGCAACGGAATCGGTTTGCGGCCGCATGGCCTTGTACAGCCGCTCGCCCTCCGCCGTCAGGCTCAACGTCTTGCGGCGTCGGTTCGTCTCGTCCCTGTCCACCATGATGCGGCCATGCTTCTGCAACGCCGCTACCGCACGCGAAACGCTCATGGGGTTCACGCCCGTCAGTTCGACCAGTTCATGGCTTGCGGAATGGGGGAAGCGGCCAATCAGCATCAGCAGGCGAAACTCGTTGAGACTGATCTTGTGCCGATGTTCCAGATAGGTCGAAAAAGGGGCCATCAACTTGTTGGCGAGCTTCAGCACGCCATGCAGCGCGTCGGCCGAAGCGCTTTCGCGCGCTTGCGGCGTTGGTGGTTTATCCATGGCGTCGGATGCTTTGCGTCCAATATTCTTCGACATATGTCTCGCCTAACACATCTGGGTGTTCATGAGTCAACCACCCGCCATCATGCCATCGTACAACCGACGCTGGTGAATTTTCCATCCGCAAGATGATAGTGAATATATTGCCGCATGTTCTGAACCTCGCCTTTGGCGATGGGCATGAACTGCTCCAACCCTTGCGCCTTTAGCACATCGGCGGTCAGGTCGCGCAAGCCTTCGACGCGGATGATCCCCTCCAGCGCGACAAGCTCGTCGCTGCTGGCGAACCTTTCTATGACAACGCTCTCCTTCACATAGCTGTGCAGGAAGCTATAGAAACGCTTGAAGGCATCCCGGTCGCTCAGATCGATGCCGAAGAAGCCGATCCGGGCCCCTGGCGCATAAAAATCCAGGACTTTGTCATAGTCCCGATCATTGAATGCCTGCACATATTGTTCATAATCGGCACGTTTCATCACCCTCTCCTCACCCCATTTTGATCTTGCGCGATTTAATAACGATCGTTACCGTTTAAGCAAGAGGCCGCACAGACGCGCCGTGAGAGGATGGTGCAATGAGCAGAACGCTGCAGGAAGAGCGCAACCTGAAGCTGGTCCAGGACATGTTCGATCATGTGCTGATCCCCTTCGATGCCGACGCGGCCGATCGCTACATCGCGGCCGATTACATCCAGCACAATCAGCTGGTCGATACCGGCATCGAACCGCTCAAAGCCTTTCTGCGCAAGGTACGGGCCGAAAGCCCCAACGCCACCCACGACATCAAGCGGCGCTTTGCCGATGGCGATCATGTGATCGTCCATTATCATGTCTGCCGGTGGCCGGGCGACGCCGGTTTCGCCGTCATGGATATCTTCCGCATCGCGGACGACAAGATCATCGAACATTGGGATGTGATGCAGGATGTGCCTGCGGACAGCCCCAACCCCCACTCGCCATTCTGACCCCAAACAGGAGAAGACCCATGCGCTTTACCGACAAGGTCGTACTGGTCGTCGGCGGCAATAGCGGCATAGGGCTGGCGAGCGCCCAGGCCTTTGCGGCAGAGGGCGGCATCGTCCACCTCACCGGGCGCGATCAGGCGACGATCGACAGCGCCGTCGCCAGCATCGCGGGCGCGACGGGCTACCGAGCGGATGTTGCGGATCTGGCGAGCCTGGACCCAGTGATCGCCGCCATCAAGGCGCGACATGGGCGGCTCGATATCCTCTTCGCCAATGCGGGCGTTGGCGGTTTCGCGCCCGTGCGCGACATTACGCCGCAGGATTGGGACGCGGTTCACGCCATCAATCTGCGCGGCTGCATCTTCACGATCCAGAAGGCACTGCCGCTGATGGGCGCTGGCGGATCCATCGTGGTCACAGGGTCGATCGGCGGCCATGCCTTCGTGCCCGGCAACACCACCTATGCCGCTGCCAAGGGCGGCCTTGCGGCGGCGCTCAAGGTGATCGCGGGCGAATTGGTGCGCGAGGGCATCCGCGTCAATCTGGTAAGCCCCGGCCCCATCGAAACGCCCCTGCTCTATCGCAACCCTGGCCTGACCGGAGATGCGGTGAACAGGCTGCGCGAACAGATGATCGATGCCATACCGATGCGCCGCATGGGCAGGCCCGAAGAGGTTGCTCGTGCCGTGCTGTTCTTCGCATCGGATGATGCAAGCTTCATCACTGCCGCCAATCTTTTCGTCGATGGCGGCACATTGGAACTGGGTTGAGGGATGTAGCGCAATGGACAATATTTTTTCGACGATCGACAACCCCAAGCTGGAATTTGCGATGGAAGTGCGGCTGCAATTCCCGCGCGTCCAGACCATCGCGAACAGCCCCTGGGGCGGCACGCGCAGCGCGGTCTATGTGGAAAGCGGCACCTTTGAGGGGCCACGGTTGCGCGGCAAGGCCGTGCCGGGGTCCGGCGGCGACTATGCCTATTTCCGGCCGGACGATGTGGCGGTGTTCGATGCGCGCTACATGCTGGAGGAGGAGGATGGCACGCTGATCCTCCTTAACAATCGTGGCTTCCTGTGGGGGCGCAAGCCCGACACGATGGAGAAATTGCGCGACTGGGCCTTTCGCGAGGGCGAGCCAGTCGAGCAGCAGGACTATTATCTGCGCGGCAACCCCAGTTTCGAATGTTCGGTCGGCAAGCATGATTGGCTGACCAAACATGTATTCGTGGGCGTCGGCGAGCGCCGCGCCGATGGCAATGTGCTGCGCTACTACGCGCTCACCTGACGGGAGATCGCTATGACCGCCGCCGAGGAAACGCTCGAAGAACGCAACAGCCGTATCGTCATCGACATGTGGCAAAAGGTGATCCGCGAAGGGAGCCGCGAGGCGGTTCTGCGCTACATCGCGCCCGGCTATATCCAGCATAATGTCAACATGCCATCGGGCCGGGAGCATCTGTTGCGGCTGGTCGACATCATCAAGGATACGCCAGCCGACTTCAACCCGCCCCGCCACAAGGAGCTGGTCCGCACTGTGGCACAGGGCGATCATGTGGTGGTGATCTGGGAGCAGGAGCAGGACGATCCAAATGTTCCGGGCGCGACCTATACAGGCCATGCCTTCGATATGTTCCGACTGGAAGATGGCATGATCGTCGAACATTGGGACGACACCCGCAAATGGCCAAAGCCCTGGTGATCGCAATATAACAGGGGAGCATGACATGAGCGAACGCATCACGAGTTTGAAGCCGGCCATCGACGCGGCCGACGGCCAGACCGCGCCCGTCATCGCGGCCGATCACGCGCAATTGCTGCACAGCGACGATCCCGTTCTCGCCGCCAACAAGCGGCTATGCTACGATATGTATCGCACCGTGCTGCAGGCAGGCCATGCCGACCGCGCACCGGATTTCATCGGCCCGCACTACATCCAGCATAATCCCAATGTGATGAGCGGCGTCGAAGCCTTGCAGGCCTTCATTCGCGGATCACGCCCACAGCGCGAGATTTTGCCGCACATCGAACTGCCGCTGGTATCGATCATCGCCGAGCGGGACATGGTGAACTTCACCTTCGTGCGCACCGAGAAAGACGGTGACGGCAACAGCTATCACACGAGCTGGTTCGATCTGTTCCGCATCGAAAATGGCAGGATCGTCGAACATTGGGATCCCGCGATGAAGAGCGCGGACATGCTGAAACTCGACCCCAACGACAATAAGATCGGGCGTTAGCTTTTGCCCCCTGGGGCATTCCGAGCCTCGCATCCATCACGATCGTCAGTCTCGAAGTGCGAACCGCGCATACGGAATCGATACAACCAATAATAACGAACGATATTATTATCATTCTTGCTCTTGCCCATATTGATAACGTTCGTTATGGTTATTGCATGACCAGCAAGCGGTTTCGCAGGCTAGAGTCGAGTGAAGGAGAGGTCTGCCATAGGGTGTCCGACCTTACCCGCGTGCAGCGATGACGGTGGCGACAAGCCCTGATCCGCCGCATGATGGTAGTCGGCAATGCAGGCACTCCCTTGAGGCATTGGGGAGGAAATATGTCTAAAAATCAGCTGCTCTCGGTCCGGTTCGGCGTTGCCTTTGCTGCGATGGCCTGGTCGATCGCCACGCCTGTCCTGGCGCAGGAAACAAATGCGGCCGCATCCGCGCGCGATGATCAGGGTATCAGCGATATCATCGTCACCGCACAGTTCCGCAATCAAAGCGTGCAGGAAGCGCCGCTTGCCATTACGGCCGTGGACGCATCGCTCATGGAAGCACGCAGCCAGACCAGCGTCGAGTCCGTCGCGCAGCGCGCGCCAAGCGTCACCTTCTCCGCTGGTGGTCAGGGCGGCGGCGCGCAGACCGCAGCCGTCAACATCCGGGGTATCGGCGCCACCGATTTCCAGTTCCCGAATGAACCTGGCGTCGGCATCTATATCGATGACGTCTATTACGGCATCAGTTCGGGTGCGGCGTTCGATCTGGTGGATCTGGACCGCATCGAGATTTTGCGGGGGCCACAAGGCACGCTGTCAGGCAAAAACTCCATCGGCGGGTCGATCAAACTCTTCTCCCGCCGTCCCGATGATGATTCCGATGCCTATGTCGAAGCCTTGTACGGCTCCTTCAACCGCGTGGGCCTGCGCGGCGCGACGAACATCACCCTGGCGCAAGACAAGCTCTATGCGCGCATCTCCGGCCTTGCCCGTCATGTCGACGGCTTCTTCAAACGGTTGGACTATGGCTGCGTTACCGGGGTTGCGGCCCCCGGCGGCACCTTCGCCTCGCCTGCCGATGATTGCGTGATCGGCACGGAGGGCGGCCAGAATATCTATGCCGTGCGCGGCGCCTTGCGTTGGATCGCATCCGACAGGATCGAGAATAACCTGATTGCCGATTTCACGCAGGACGGTTCGGAAGCATCGCCGGGCAAGGCGCTCTTCCTTCCCCCCGTCGATGGGCGCAATTATCTCACCGCGCCAAACAGCTATACAAGCTATGCCAATTACACCGGTCTTCCCGGCACAGCCAATCAATATACGAACAAGGGTCAGAGCAATCTGCGCAGCTGGGGCGTTTCCAACACGCTCGATATCACCCTGTCCGACATGTTTTCGTTAAAGTCGATCACGGCATACCGCTACGCCAAGGGTGCCAGCTCCTGGGATGCGGACAATTCGCCCGAAGATATTTCGAACAATGCGAGCGGCTTCCTGCACGAACAGTTCACGCAGGAACTCCGCCTGTCCGCCGACTTCGGCGATATGCTCGAAGTCACGACGGGCGTCTATTATTATAAGGGCGACAGCAACCAGAGCGGGCGCATCCAGGTCGGCGTCGCGGGGCTCGATTTCTTCTATGACGACCCGTTCGAACAGACGTCCAAATCCGCCTTTCTGCACGGCGTCCTTCATGCCACGGATCAGCTCAACATTACGGGCGGCATTCGCTATACCGACGAAGACAAAAGCTACACATTCCGCCGCATGAGCCCCATCCCCGGCCTGCCGACCGATCCCCGCGTCGCCTCGCTGGATGGTCTTGTCGGTGAATTTGCCGGCAAACGCTGGGACTATCGCGTCGCTGTGGATTATGAGGTCGCGCCGGACGTGCGCTTCTATGCGCAGGTCGCGACGGGCTTCAAGGGCGGCGGCGTCAATCCGCGCCCCTATCTCGCGCAACAGCTGGTTCCGTTCGAACAGGAAACCTCGACCAGCTATGAAGCCGGCTTCAAGAGCATGTGGCTTGATCGGAAACTGCGCCTGAACGGCGCCTATTATCACAATAGCTACAAAAATTATCAGGGGCTCACGTCGAGCTGCCCCGACATCAGCCCGCCCGGTTTCCCCTTCTGTTCGGCCACCCGGAACATCGGCGACGCCAAGATCGACGGTCTGGAACTGGAATTCGACGCGCGGCCCGTGCCTGGCCTCTCGATCGACGGCTCCGTCAGCTACACCGATTTCCGCTTCACAAGCGCGGCGTTGGGCAGCGGCATCATCCCTGGAACCACGGAGGCACCATTCGTCTCGAAGTGGAAATATGCGGCCGGCGTGCAATATGAGGTTGAGCTGGGCAAGCATGGCTCGCTCACGCCGCGCCTCGACTATACCTGGCAATCGAAGTTCGAAACCACGATCCCCAACAATATCCCGAACTTCGAATTCGGCCGCGTGGAATCGCGCGGGCTGCTTAATGCGCGCCTTACCTACCGCACGCCCGACGATGCATGGGAAGCGGCGCTGGCCGCTACCAACCTCACCGACGAATTCTACTTCGTGAACAAATATGACCGCTTCGCCCAATCAGGCAATGCCTATGGACAGCCCGGTCGTCCGCGCGAAATCATCTTCAGCGTGAAGCGCAAATTCTGACACGCCGCTCGGCGAATGAAGAGCGCCCCGTCCACATTGGCCGGGGCGCTCTTTTTGTTGGCCGGGGACTGTCAGGCGGCAGGGCTAGAGAAACTGCACCAATTCGATCTCATGCCCCTCCGGGTCATCGATCAGCGCGACGCGCGTGCCTGGAATGTCGAAGGGCGCGCGCTTGATCCTCGCCCCGGCCTTGATCGCCCGCGCGACGGCAGCATCGGCATCCTGCGTGACGAAGCCGATGACGCCCGCCGCTGGCCGCTCATCCCCATTTCCACCGGTCTTCCAGTTCAGCAGGCCCAGCATGAAGCCATGCCCCTCCTGCCGCAGCAGGACTTCCTCGAAATCGGCCTCATCGATGCGGATATGAACCGCCATATCGAAAACCGCCGTATAGAAGGCGATCATGGAATCGAGATCGGCGACGTACAGCTTGATGAAGCTGAACTGCCCCGCGCTCATCGCAGCGTCAGCACCCAGCTGAAGGCCGGCTCGGCGGCACTGGTATAGGATAGCGGCTCGCAGCGCTCGATCCCACCAATGGCCAATTCCGCAAACGCCTCCGGCCAGCGCCCGCCAGCCAGCCGCGCCAAGGTTGCAAGCGATGTCGCTTCGGGCGCGCAGATCGGCACCATATCGCCTGCGACGCGATGCTGGATCAGCGAAATCCGACGATAGCCCGCCTCCTGCGCAACCTCGCTCACCATCACCGCATCGGCATGACGGGATACGCCGAAGAAGGCGGCTGGCCGGGTTCGAACCAAGGCCTGCACCTGGCGCACGCGGTCGCCGTCCATCGGCTGAGCCGACCCGCCCAGCCTGCCGACATGGGCGGCAAAGCGCGCGCTTGCAGCGAGACTCGTATCATAGAGCAGCACCGGCTGCCCTTCATGGGCCAGCACGGGCGAACGCAGCGTCACAGCGGCGGCCGCAGCAATGGCGGCACCCGCAACCAGGCCGCGCCTCGACACCGGCATCATTGCCCGCTCTCCTTTTCGGCCGACAGATAATCGGCGATCTGCTTGAGTTCCACATCGCTCGCCTCGCCGCGCGGAATCGCGGGCATATTGCCGATGCCCATCCGCGCCGCTTGCATGACGAACTCGGACGTCAGGTCCGTGCGCTTTTCAAGCAGCGGCTGCTCCATCCGCCGCGTCAGCAGGCCAGTGCCCATGCCAGCGGGACCATGACACATGGCGCATTTGTCCAGATATAGCCGCTCACCCGGCCCGGCGTTGGGCCGGGATGATATCGTCTCTGGCGCCGGCATGGGCGGCGGCCCCTTGCTCTGCTCGGTCGCGACAGCCTTGTTGTCCGCGCCGCTGCTGCACGCGCTGAACCCCAGCAGGATCAGTATCCCTGCCCGCCGCATTGCGCCCACGCCCATGCCGGTCATGCCTTCGCTCCCATCATCGACGTGGGCCAGATGCCGCTCTTGCCCGGCGCGATGATGCCCTGTGGATCGAGCGCATCCTTCACCGTGCGATTGAGCTTGGCGAGCGCGCCTCCATTGAAGTCATAGGTGTCCGCGACGGCATCCATATAATCGAGATGGGTGCGATACTCGCCATAGCCTTGCGCCTTGGCATCCGCGATCAACCGCTTGAGGAAAGGGTCGACCCGCTTCATCATCGCCGGATCATCCTTGTCCAGCAGCACCGCGTTCACATTGATGAGGTGGCGCTCGCCAAAGGCGAAGCTCGCCTGATAATCCATGCCGAACTCCTTGTAACAGGCATAGGTGCGCTGAAACTGCGCCAGTGCCGCCTTGCCCGATTGGGGCAGGATCGGCGAAAAGCCGATATGGCCGCCCCGCCCACCATGCCAGTTGGCATTCTGCATCGGGAAGGTCAGCGGCGTGCCGGTCCAGCCGGTCGCCTCGATCGGCTCTCCGGTTTTCCAGGTGGTGGGGCGCAGGCTCATCGGCTTGAGCTTGCCCATCTCCCGCTCCAGCACCGCATAGGCCGCCTTGTTCATATCCTCGCGGCCATAAAGGCGCAGGCTCACGCCCCACCAGCCGACATTGAACTTCTTGCGGATCGCCGCAATGACCTCGTCAGACAGGGCACCGGGCTTGTCCGTCCACTCGCCACGCGTCGTAAGGGTTGCCGCCGCGCGCAGCCAGTTGCCGATGGTCGGCGATTGCTGGAGCAGGCCTTCACGCCGCAAGGGCGCAAGCGCATCGACCAACGGACCCAAATCCTCGGGCCGCTCAAATTCGATATCCATGCCCATCAGCGATTCCGGCGCGGGCATCAGCCACAGCCCCATCTTGGTCACGATGCCGAAGTTCGACTGCACGAACATCTGGTCCCATGATGGGCCAAAGCCGAATTTGTAGAGCTGCCATGTCGGCGCGCCATCGAGCGCGCCCATGCCGGTCCGCACCACCATCCCATCGGCCATCACCGCCTCGATGCCGCAAATCTTGGTCGTATGCTCGCCATAGGGTGTGTAGCCAACGCCGCGATCCAACGCATTGCCCAGCACCGACCCCCAGCTATTGCCCGGCACCGACAGCCAGTGCTTCATGCCTTTCGATTTCAGGAAATCATACAGATCGTAGAAGCTGACCCCCGGCTCCAGCAAAACGGTGCCATTGGCCTCGTCATAGTCGATCTTCCGCATGCGCGAGAGATCGAGAATGACCGATCCCGCCAGCAAGGGCGCGCTGCCACCATAGCCCAGATTTTTGCCGCGACTGATCGGCCAGAGCGGCAATTTGCGCTCCCTTGCCACCTTCAGGATCGCCCGGATTTCCTCGACGGTCGCTGGAGCGACAGCACCGGCGGGATGATGCAGGGCATCATCGACCGCGAACTTGTCCTGATAGGAGAGTTGGTCTTCCTCATTGAAAAACACATGGTCCACGCCGACGATCGCAGCGAAGGCTTGGCGTGCGGCGGCGGCTATGGCGGGGTCGAGCGGTTGCATGTCGGAACTGCCTTTCAGGTCAAATCAGGCCGGAGCTGTCCAGCGCGTGCGCGCCGGTGGCCGCGCGCCGCCATCGAGACGCAGCACCTCGGCATTGATGTAAGGATTGCGGATCAGGAACAGCGCCGCGTCTGCAAACTCTTCGGCACGCCCGGCGCGCTTGGGGAATTCAGCACCATCGACCAGTTCCTCCACCAGATCGGGCGGCAAATGGGCCGTCATCGGCGTATCGAAAAAGCCGGGCGCGAGGCCGACGCACCGAATGGCGTACCGGGAAAGATCGCGCGCCCAGACAAGCGTGAGCGCCGCCAACGCCGCCTTCGACGCGGTATAGCTGCCCATAGCCTCCTGCCCCTCGAACGACGCGATCGAGCAGGCGTTCACGATGATACCCCGCTCGCCGTCCGCGCCGTCAGGCGCATTGCCGATCATGCGATGCGCCACCACGCGCGTCACATGCATGGCCCCCATCAGGTTGACGTCCAGCACCCTACGGAAATCGGCGGCATTGCCCGGCGCATCCGGCGTCGCAATCGGACCGAGGCCGCCGATCCCGGCGCAATTGGCGAGAATGGCGATCGCGCCGTCCAGGCCGTCCAGCGCTTTTTCGACAGCCTGCGCGTCCGTGATATCACAGGCCAGAAATTGCGAACCGGCATCGGCCGGTGGGTGAACGTCCATCACGACCGTCTGCGCGCCCTCCGCCTGGAGTTTTGCAGCCAGCGCCGCGCCTAATCCAGACGCCCCTCCAGTAATGACCGCAAGCTTGCCCCTGGGATCCATCTCGCCTCGTTCCTTCGGTCATCGCCGACTCTTTTTTGATAACGATCGTTATTATTAGAAGGGGAGCGATACTGTCAAGGACAGAAGGACCGACCGCGCCCTCAAACTCCGGCGATTGGAAAAGACGATGGCATGGGGCACCGTGTTCAACCCCGCCGATCCGATAGGCCGCGAACAGCCGCCCTGTGCTTGACGCGGGTTTACGCGGTTTCTACGGTCCACCACCGGCCGGTGCTACCTTCGGAGACGATGCCCATGGACGACATCATAAGGGATCGCCCGCCGGGGTATCGCTATTCGCGCCGAGGCACCTTGCCGCTCATCAGGCAATTGTCCGTCATCAACAACAGCCGCAATGCGCTGCTGCTTGCATTCCAATGGGTGATCATCGTCGCGGCCATGGCCATCGCGATCCAGATCGACAGCGTACCGGTCTATTTGGCCGCTGGTTTGATCATCGGCACCCGCATTCAGTGTCTGGCGGTGATGATGCATGATGCCTGCCACGGCCTATTGTTCAGCAACCGCCGCGTCAACGATCTGGTCGGCGATATTTTCGTCGCCTTTCCGCTGATGCTCAGCCTGGACCTGTATCGCGCCAACCATTTGCAGCATCACCGCCACACCAACACCATCCATGATTATGACCATCGCATTCAGCGGCGCGACCCGGACCAGCATTTCCCCAAATCCCCGCGCGCGATGTTCTGGCTGCTGGTTCGCAGCATCACCGGTCTCAACTATTATCGGGTGGCGCGCGCTGGACGTATCTGGGCACCCATCGCCAATTTCCACAATCCCAAACGCTTCGGTTTCGATTACCGCCTGTCGCTGCGCCTAGGCTATGTTGCGTGGGCCGTGCTGGTCTATGGCGCGATATTGTGGTCGCCCTTTCGCTGGCAGATATTGGGCCTGTTGCTGATCCCGCAATTTTTCTGGGTCAATGTCTTCAACCGAATCCGCGCCATGGCCGAACATAACGGCCTCCCCGACAATCACGAACTCAACGGCACCCGCACCGTCATCCCGACCCTGCTCGACCGGCTCCTCATCGGGCTGTTCAACGTCAGTTATCATCTGGAACATCACCTGTTCCCGTCCGTCCCCTGGCATAATCTGCGCCGCCTGCATCTCCATCTGATGGCCGATCCAGCCTATGCGGCGAACGCGCATGTGACGCGCGGATATTGGGGCATGATCCAGGAACTTATGCCGACGCGCGTGACGCATGGGAATGGCGAGAGCATGGACGAGGCAGCCACGCCAACGGCGCGGTAAGGCGATGATACCCATTTCGGCTATTCGATTGTCGCCGACAGGCCGCCCCTGGAAATCACTATTGGTCGGCCAAGCTACAGGTCCAATACCGCCCAATCCCCTGAATACGTATGTGGGATGCTGTGCAGATCGGGCATTGCAGGACTAATATCCTTTCAGACCCGCGAAAGCGGCAAGAAGCGCCGTCACAGGCGTCTTGGGGAGGGTGTTTCTGCAATGCACACTATATATGGTTCTGTTCTGCGCGCGGCTTTGATGGCGGGCGTTTCGCTTTCCGTAACGTCGATCGCATCCGCGCAAACGACCGATGCGCCTGCCGCCGCCGACCAACCCGTCGATGCCATCGTCGTCACCGGCATCCGCGCATCGCTGGCCTCCGCTGCCAAGATGAAGCGCGATTCGGTGCTGATCGTCGATTCCATCACGGCCGAAGATGTCGGCAAGCTGCCCGACGTCTCGATCGCGGACTCGCTCGCCCGCCTGCCGGGTGTCACCGCCCAACGTCTCGAAGGGCGCGACCAGCGCCTGTCGATCCGCGGCCTTGGCCCCGACTTTTCCACCACCCTGCTCAACGGGCGCGAACAGGTGACCGTCGGCGACAATCGCGGCGTGGAATATGATCAATATCCGTCCGAATTCTTCCAGAACGTCAATGTCTACAAAAGTTCCGACGCAGCCCTGATCGCGGCCGGCATTTCCGGCACGGTCGACCTGCGGATGCTCCGCCCGCTCGACAAGAATGACCGCATCATCGCCGTTGCCCTGCGTGGCCAGATGAATGGCCTCGACAAGCTGAACCCGGATGGCGAACGTTATGGCTATCGCGCGTCGGCCACTTATGTCGATCAATATGCCGACGATACGCTGGGCCTCGCCATCGGCTTTTCCGCCTCGCATACCCCGTCGCAAAATGAGCGCTTCAACGCCTGGGGCTATCCGACCGATGCCGACAACAACCTGATCATCGGCGGTGCCAAACCCTATGTCCAATCCAACCTGTTGAAGCGCTATGGCGCGGTCGCCACGCTAGAATGGCAGCCGAGCGACAATTTCCATTCGACCTTCGACGTCCTCTATTCGCATTTTGAGGAAGAACAGCGCCTGCGCGGCATCGAATTTCCGCTGGTCTGGGGCACCAATGTCGGCGTCAGCGATGTGACGGTGGAAGATGGCTTCGTCACCGGCGCGACCTTCAGCAACGTCTATGGCGTGCAGCGCAACGATTATAACAAGCGCACCGCCGACACCATCTCGCTGGGCTGGAATAACCAGTTCCGCCTGAACGACAGGCTTTACTTGAACGTCGATGCCAGCTGGTCGCGCGCCAAGCGCACCGACTTCCTGCTCGAAACCTATTCGGGCACCGGCTATCTGCGGTCGGGTGTGCCCGACACCGTGCGCGTCGATCGCCAGTCCAACGGCCTGTTTCAGATCGTGCCGACCATCGACTATACCGACACCAGCATCATCAGCCTGACTGATCCCAATGGCTGGGGCTATAATGGCACGACCGCCGTGGTGCAGGCGGGCTTCCTGAACCAGCCCAAATTCATCGACGATCTGCGCTCGTTCCGCACGAACCTGACGGGCGAGATTGAAGGCAGCATCTTCAGCAACTGGGAAATGGGCGGCAATTACAGCCGTCGCAAGAAAACCAGTGCCTTCACCAGCTATTTCCTGTGTCCGACGGGCGGCACCGATTGCACCATCGCGGGCGGCACCCCCGGTTCAGCCCCCGTTCCCAGCGAAGCGCTGCTCGGCTCCAACGTCTCGCTCGGCTATCTGGGCGTTCCGGCGATGCTGACTCTTGATCCGCTCTATCTCTACAATAATGTCCTCGACGCGGTATATGATAATCGCCCGCAATCGCTCGTGCGCGATAACTTCGTGAAGGAAGATGTGTTCACGGGCTATGCCAAGATGACGATGGATGGCGAACTGGGCGGCAAGCCGCTCAAGGGCGCATTCGGCGCGCAGGTGATCCATTCCAGGCAGCGCTCGGTCGGCACTATCTCCAGCTTCGCCAATGGCGTCGTCACGGTGGTGCCTGCTTCGGGCAAGACCAGCTATACCGATTTCCTGCCGAGCGCGCAGATGTCGGTCGAACTGGAACCGGGTTTCTTCATCAAACTGGGTGCCGCGCAGGCCATGGTCCGCCCGCGCCTCGACCAGGAGCGGGTGAACCAGGAATTCAGCTTCGATCCCTCGAAGATCGGCCTGGGTTCCGACCCGTTCAACAGCCCGTTCAGCTCGAACGGCGGCAACACCAATTTGCGTCCCTATCAATCGACCAATATCGACCTGTCGGTGGAACGCTATTTCCGCAATGGCGGCTATGTCTCGCTGTCGGGCTATTTCAAGAATCTGACCGACTTCGTCGATCCCAACAACAATATCGCTTATGACTTCTCGTCGCTTCTGCCCGCCTTGCCTGCGGATATTCGCAACGAAATCATCGCGAATGGCGGCGCCATCGGCTTGCTGAAGGCACCCGCCAACAACGGCAAGGGCACGATCATCGGCGCGGAAGCCACCGCGTCGCTGCCCTTCAAGCTGTTCACCGAGACCCTTGATGGTTTCGGCCTCTTCGCCAGCGGCTCCTACACCCACAGCGAAGTCAAATATGGCAGCAATCCCGGCGCGACCGTGACCCTGCCGGGCCTGTCTAAATGGGTCGCCAGCGGCACCGCCTATTTCGAACGCAGCGGCTTCCAGGCACGGGTCAGCTATCGCTACCGCTCATCTTTCCTGGGCGAAGTCGCTGGCCTGTCGGCAGCCCCCACCTTCCGCACGGCCAAGGCGGAGGGCATATTGGACGCGCAGATCGGCTATGAATTCCAGTCGGGTCCGCTCACTGGCCTGTCGATCCTGCTCCAGGGCAAGAACCTGACCGACCAGCCCTTCGTCACCTACCAGAATGACGACCCGCGCCAGGTCATCGACTATCAACGCTATGGCCGCGATTATTATCTGGGCCTCACCTACAAATTCTAACGCCTCCTAAATCCTCCCCCGGCGGGGGAGGATGACCCTCTGATCTGCCTGACTGCACGCAGGCAGTGCCGGGACCGCCGCTTCTTTCAGGAGAGGGCGGTCCCTTTTTTTCAGCAACATTGCCGATTTCCACCGTTCGGGCTGAGCGAACCTGTGAAACGCGATCAGGCGGTCATCCGGCTGACCAACCGTGGCGCCAGCAGCGTCGGCGTCACCGGCTTGCCCTTGATCTGGGCGATCAGCGCATCGACCAGCACTTCGCCCGCAAGCAGATAATCCTGCGCAACCGTGGTCAGCGGCGGGCGCGTCAGGCTGACCGCGGGAATATCGTCGAAACCGATCATCGCCACATCGTTCGGCACCGTCATCCCCGCCTCCTCCAGCGCGCGCATCGCGCCGATCGCGATCAGATCCGACCCGGCGAAAATAGCATCGAACGGAATGCCGCGCGCGATCAGGCGGCGCGCCGCCTCATGGCCGGAATGTTCGATCGACAGCGCATCGACATGCAGCCCCGGATCGACCGGTAGCCCCGCCTCCACCATCGCTTCGGTCAGCCCCGCATAGCGATCGCGAAATTCGGGATAGCGGTTGGACGCATCGCCCAGAAAGGCAATCGAGCGGCGGCCGCGTTCGATCAGATGCCGGCCCGCATCGCGTCCACCCTGCCGATTATCGCAACCGATGGTCATGCCCAACGCATGGTCGTCGACCGAACCCCAGCGGACGAAATGCGTCCCCTGCGCCACCAGCTGTTCCAGCCGGACGCGATAAATCTCGTAATTGCCATAGCCGAGCAGGATGATGCCGTCAGCCTTGCGGCTATCTTCATAATCGACATGCCAGTCGGTCGATAATTGCTGAAAGGATGTCAGCAGGTCATAGCCCCGCTTGGCGCAGGTTTGCAGGATCGGCCCCAGCATCGACAGGAAGAAGGGATTGATCCAGCTTTCGTCGGGCAGCAGATCCTCGAAGAACAGCAGGGCCAGCGTATTGCTCTTTCCCCGGCGCAGCGATGACGCATTTTTGTCCACCGCATAGTTGAGCTGGCGGGCGATCGCCTCGATCCGCTTGCGCGTCCCCTCGCTGACCGTGGGGTCGCCGCGCAGCGCGCGCGATACGGTCGGCTGGGAAACACCGGCCAATGTCGCGATGTCGAACGACGTGATTTTCTCATTGACGGCCATTGCCTGATCCTACGCCGCTCCGGCACGCTTGGAAAGCCGGGCTTTGAATACGTATGTCGCATCCTTGGCCGCACCGACAAAGGCCGACTAAGAAGGGGGCATAAGACCGCGGCGATCAGGCCAGTGCGGACCAGAGGAGGAAGAGGAATGCGAAAGCGCAATCCCATGCTGTTCGCCGCGCTGATGGCGCTGGCCACCCCCGCCCTGTCAGCACCCGCCGCGCCCCCCGCTCCCGCAGATTTTCGCGCCCGCCTGCCGGAGGATGAAATCATCTATTTCGTCCTGCCCGACCGCTTCGACAATGGCGATCCGCGCAATGACAAGGGCGACTTTGGCGGCGACCGGCTGACCCATGGCTATGACCCCACGGCCAAGGGCTTTTTCCATGGCGGCGACCTCAAAGGCCTCACCCGGCGGCTCGACTATATTCAGGGGCTGGGCGCGACCGCCATCTGGGTCGGCCCCATCTTCCGCAACAAGCCGGTGCAGGGTGCCAAGGGCCAGGAAAGTGCGGGCTATCACGGCTATTGGATCACCGACTTCACCCATGTCGATCCGCATTTCGGCACCGACGCCGATTTCGCGGCACTGGTGGAGGCCGCGCACAGGCGGGGCATGAAAGTCTATATGGACATCATCGCCAACCACACCGCCGACGTCATCCAATATCGCGAATGCGCCGTTTCCGCCTGCACCTACCGCTCGCGCGCGGACTATCCCTATCAGCGGCGCGGCGGCGTCAATGGGCAGCCGATCAATCCCGGCTTCACTAGCGATGATGACCATCGCGCGGACAATTTCGCCCAGCTGACCGATCCGTCCTACGCCTATACGCCCTATATCCCCAAGGGCGAGGAACAGACCAAGACGCCCGCCTGGCTGAACGACGTCACCCTCTATCATAACCGGGGCGAAACCACCTATCGCGGCGAAAGCGCGACGATGGGCGACTTTGTCGGGCTGGACGACCTCATGACCGAAAATCCGCGCGTCATTGCGGGGATGATCGAGATATTCGGCGACTGGATCGACCGTTTCGGTGTCGATGGCTTCCGCGTCGATACCGCCCGCCATGTCGACCCGCATTTCTGGCAGGCCTTCGTCCCCGCCATGCAGGCCCGCGCAAAAGCCAAGGGCATCCCCAATTTCCACATCTTCGGCGAAGTATCGGAAAGCGATATCCTGTCCGGCCCACTCGCCTGGCACACGCGCGAAGGCGGTTTTCCCTCGGTCCTCGACTTCGCCTTTCACCAGGTCGCGATCCAGACCGTCGCGGGCAAGGGCGCAACCGCCCTGTGGGAAAAGATGCTCCAGGGCGATGCCCTCTATGTCGAGGGTGAAGCCACCGCGCGGCAACTGCCGACCTTCATCAGCAATCACGACAATGGCCGTTTCGCCACCTTCGTCCGCCGCGCCTTTCCCGCCGCCAGCGAACAGGAAGTTCTGGACCGCGTCACGCTCGGCCACGCCATGATGCTGACGCTGCGCGGCGCACCGACGCTCTATTATGGCGATGAACAGGGCTTTGCCGGTGACGGCGGCGATCAGGACGCACGCGAGGATATGTTCGGCAGCAAGGTCGCCATCTACAATGACAACCGCCTCGTCGGCACGGATGCCACGACCGCCACGCCCCGCTTCGATCCCTCGCACAGCCTCTATCGCACCATCGCCTCCCTCGCCCGCCTGCGCACCGCCCACCCTGCCCTGCGCCGGGGCAAGCAGGTGGTACGCGCCCGATCGGAGGAACCCGGCCTGTTCGCCCTCTCCCGCTTCGACCCCGACACTGGCGCTGAATATCTGATCGCCTTCAACACATCGACCGCGCCGATCCAGACCCATGTCCAGGTCGATGTCCGCTCGGACGCTTTCGCCACGCTGGCAGGCGCGCCCTGCGCTGGCCGAGCCGCTGCCCCCGGCAGCCTGGCCGTCACCCTCCCCCCGCTCGGCTACAGCCTGTGCGCCGTTCGCGCGCCGTCTTCGCCATCTGCAAAGTCCCCTGAATGACCGACATGCCTGAACCATGGTGGCGCGGTGCCGCCATCTATCAAATCTATCCGCGCAGCTTCGCCGACTCCAATGGAGACGGTATCGGCGACCTCAACGGCATTACCGCCCGCCTGCCTTATGTCGCGTCACTGGGCGTCGATGCGATCTGGCTGTCGCCCTTCTTCAAAAGCCCGATGCGCGACTTCGGCTATGACGTGTCGGACTATTGCGATGTCGATCCGATTTTCGGCACGCTCGCCGATTTCGATGCGCTGGTCGCCCGTGCCCATGCGCTGGGCCTGCGCGTCATCGTCGATCAGGTCTGGGCGCATACGTCGGATCAGCATGGCTGGTTCGTCGAAAGCCGCGCCAGCCGTAACAATGCCAAGGCCGACTGGTATGTCTGGGCCGATGCCAAGCCGGACGGATCGCCGCCCAATAATTGGCAGTCCGTCTTCGGCGGCCCCGCCTGGACCTGGGACGCGCGGCGCGGCCAATATTATATGCACAGCTTCCTGCGCGAACAGCCACAATTGCACCTGCACCACCCGGACGTGCAGGCGGCCGTGTTCGACATCATCCGCTTCTGGCTCGACCGGGGCGTCGATGGCTTTCGCATCGACGCGATCAACCATTCGATGCACGATCCAGAGCTGCGCGATAATCCGCCTGCACCCGACGATGGCAGCCTGCGCACCCGCCCGTTCGATTTCCAGATCAAAACCTATAATCAGAGCCACCCGAACATCCCCCTGTTCTTGGAGAAAGTCCGAAGCGTGTTCGACGCCTATCCTGATCGCTTCACCGTCGCCGAAGTCGGCGGCGCGGACAGCGACCGGGAGATGAAGGCCTTTACCCAGGGCGACCAGCGCCTCAACACCGCCTATGGCTTCGACTTCCTCTACGCCCCTGCCCTGACCAGCGAATTGATGAAAAGCGCGCTGCAAAAATGGCCAGCGGAACAGGGGATAGGCTGGCCAAGCTGGGCCTTTGAAAATCATGATGCGCCGCGCGCCGTATCGCGCTGGGCCAAGGATCATGACCCGCAAGCCTATTGCCGGATGAAGATGCTGCTGCTTGCTTGCCTGCGCGGCAATATCTTCCTCTATTATGGCGAGGAATTGGGCCTGTCGCAGGTCGATATCGCGTTCGAGGATCTGCAAGACCCCGAAGCCATCGCCAATTGGCCACTCACCCTATCCCGCGACGGCGCCCGCACGCCGATGCCGTGGATCGCCGATGCGCCCTATCTCGGTTTCTCCGACGCCAAACCCTGGCTACCGATCGGGGAAGCGCATCGCCCGCTCGCCGTCGACCGGCAGGAGGCGGACGCCGCCTCCCTGCTGCACTGGACTCGTCAGGTGCTGGCCTTGCGCAAAGCCTATCCTGCCCTGCGCGCCGGCACGGTGGATTTTCGGGAGATGCCCGGTGACCTGCTCGCCTTCGAACGCAGCCATGGCGGCGAACAGCTGCTCTGCATCTTCAACCTTGGCGATCAGCCGGTCAGTTGGACGCCGCACGATTCGGAACGCTGGCAGCCGATGCTGACATGCGGGGGTGCCACGACATGGCACTTCCCCGCCGCCGCCGCCCTCGTCGCCCACTATCAAGGACATATAGCATGACGCGACTGACTGCGCCCTCCCTCCGCATTTTGGCCATCCCGCTTTTCGCCCTGTCGCTGGCCCCGATCGCCGCACGCGCCGATGTCGTCGCCAAGGCCGCCTCGCCCGATGGTCGCATCACCCTGACCGTCAGCCTGGATGGCGAAGGCCGCCCTAGCTACGCCGTGCAGCGCGACGGCCAACCGCTGATCGCCGACAGCCGCCTTGGCTTCATGCTCACCGACGCGCCTAAGATCGAGCGCAACCTGACGCTGGCCGACACGAAGCGCGACCGGCGCGACACGAGCTGGACGCAGCCCTGGGGCGAATGGTCGACCATCCGTGACAATCACAGCGAAATCCGCCTCGCCTTCCGCGAAAAGAGCGACCTTCAGCGCGAAATGGATGTGACCTTCCGCCTGTTCGACGATGGCGTGGCCTTCCGCTATACCCTTCCCGACCAGCCCAATCTGCCCCATGCCAATATCGCCGAGGAACTGACCCAGTTCGCCTTCGCCCAGCCCGGCACCGCCTGGTGGAAGCCCGCCTTTGAATGGAACCGGGAGGAATATCTCTACGACAAGACGCCGCTCGATGCGGTCGGCACGGCGCAGACCGTCATGACGGTGAAGCTCGCCAGCGGCACCCATGTCGCGCTGCATGAAGCGGCATTGGTCGATTATAGCGCGATGAACCTGGCGCGGGTGCAGGGCAACATGTTCCGCGCCGCCCTGACGCCGGGCGCTGGCACCGCCAAAGTCTCGCGCGATGCGGGTTTCTCGACGCCCTGGCGCACCATAGCCATCGCCGACGATGCGGCGGGCCTCTACATGAACCACATGATCCTGAACTTGAACGAACCCAACAAGCTGGGCGACGTGTCGGGCTGGATCAAGCCGGGCAAGTTCGTCGGCGTGTGGTGGAACATGATCAAGGGCGATTGGAGCTGGGCGCGCGGTCCCAAACATGGTGCGACCACCGCCAATGTCCGCCGCTATATCGACTTTGCCGCCGCCAGCGGCATCCCCGCCGTGCTGGTCGAGGGATGGAATGTCGGCTGGGACGGCAACTGGTTCGGCAATGGCAATGCCATGAATTTCTCCCAACCCACCGAGGATTTCGACGCGGATGCGCTCGCGGCCTATGCCAGATCGAAGGGCGTCACGCTGATCGGCCATCATGAAACCGGCGGATCGGCCAGCCATTATGACGCGCAACTCGACAGCGCCTTCAAATGGGCGGCCGACCATGGCGAACAGGTGGTGAAGACCGGCTATGTCACCGACGCCGGGCAGATCGAGCGCGTCGATGCCGATGGCACCCGACATCGCGAATGGCATGAAGGCCAGTGGATGGTGAACCACTATCTGCGCGTGGTGCAGGCCGCCGCCAAATATAAGGTCAGCATCGACAGCCACGAACCGGTCAAGGACACCGGCCTGCGCCGCACCTACCCCAGTTGGGTGTCGCGCGAAGGCGGACGGGGCATGGAATATAATGCCTGGGTCGGTGGCAAGAACCCGCCGGAACATGAAGCCAATCTGGCCTTCACCCAGATGCTCGGCGGCCCGATGGATTTCACGCCCGGCGTCCTCAGCCTCTCCGGGTCGGAAGGCAGCACGATCCAATCGACGATCGCCAAGCAACTCGCCCTCTATGTGGTCTTGTATTCGCCCGTGGTGATGGCCGCCGATACGCCGGAAAATTACGCAAAATATCCCGGCCCCTTCCAGTTCATCAAGGATGTGCCGACCGACTGGTCCGACACCCGCGTCCTGAACGGCGAAGTCGGCGACTATGTCACGATCGCGCGCAAGGAAAAGGGCGGCGATGACTGGTATCTGGGTGCGGTTGGCGACGAAGAAGCCCGCGCCAGCCAGGTGACGCTCGACTTTCTGGATGCCGGGCGCAGCTATGTCGCGGAAATCTACCGTGACGGACCAGGCGCGGATTATCGCACCGACGCGCGCCACGCGATCGTGATCGAGAAGAAGACGGTCAGGAAGGGCGACCGGCTGACGATCGCGCTGGCGCCCGGTGGCGGTCAGGCAATTCGTTTCGTGGCGGGCGGCAAACCACGCCGGCGCTGACATCCTATTTCCTGTCCTACAGGCCGCGCGCGCTCTATGCTGCCAACCGCGGCCTGCATCGACGTCCGACTGTCCGATAGGATCAGAAACGGGCAATAAAATATCGAAATTGCCGGGAAATATGCGAAGTTAAGGGGCGGATGCGGGATGGACGGGCAACATGACAGCACACAGGTAACCCGCCCGCGGCAGGGGTTTGCCGGGCTGTGGAATATCAGCTTCGGCTTCTTCGGCATCCAGATCGGCTTCGCCCTTCAGAACGCCAATATGAGCCGCATCTTCCAGTCGCTGGGCGAAAGCCTGGATGATCTGGCGTTGCTGTGGATCGCTGCGCCCCTGACCGGCTTGCTGGTTCAGCCGATCATCGGCCATTATAGCGACCGGACCTGGTGCCGGTTCGGTCGTCGCCGCCCCTATTTCTTTGTCGGCGCGCTGTTCGCAGCAGCGGCGCTGATCGGGATGCCCAATGCCCCCGGTCTGCTGGCGGCGGCGATGATGCTCTGGATACTCGACGCTTCGTTGAATATATCGATGGAGCCGTTCCGCGCCTTTGTCGGCGACATGCTGGACAAGGATCAGCATATGGCAGGCTATGCCCTGCAAACCGCCTTCATCGGCGCAGGTGCCGTGATCGGGTCGGCCACCCCTTGGATGCTTGACCAGATGGGTGTCGCCAATGTCGCCGTCGGGCCGGGCGTGCCCGACACGGTACGGATCAGCTTCTACATCGGCGGGGCGGCGCTGTTCCTGGCGGTGCTATGGACCGTGCTGACGACGCGCGAATATGCGCCCGACCAGATGGCCCGTTTTGCGCGGGCAGATGACGAAACCGCCGGTCGGACACCGGCAACCCGCGCCATACCTGCCGGTGGAGCAGGCTGGATCGCAACAGGCGTCGCCATATTGGCGATCGTGTGGACATGGTCGCTGGAAAAGGAACTGTATCTGCTCTGCGCGTTGCTGGCCGCCTATGGCGTCGCGCGCCTCGTCGCCCGCTGGCTCCATGGCCAGGGTCGCAACGACAATCTGCTCAGCCATGTCGTCGGCGATTTCGCAGCCATGCCGCCGCTGATGAAGAAACTGGCGCTCGTCCAATTCTTCACCTGGTCCGCGCTGTTCATCATGTGGATCTATACCACGCCGGTCGTCGCCCAATATATGTTCGGATCGGCCGATCCCGCCAGCCCCGCCTATAATGCCGGGGCCAACTGGGTCGGCATATTGTTCGCCACCTATAATGGCGTCGCCGCTCTCGCCGCCCCGTTCCTGCTCCAACCGCTCGCCCGCCGCATCGGTCAGGCGAACACCCATGCCATCGCGCTGATGCTGGGTGCACTGGGCTTCTTGTCCTTCCTGTTCCTGCGCGACGCGCAACTGCTGCTGCTCTCGGAAGTCGCGATCGGCATCGCCTGGGCATCGACCCTCGCCATGCCCTATGCCATGCTCGCGTCCAGCGTGCCGCAGGCGAAGCTCGGCATCTACATGGGTCTGTTCAACGCCTTCGTCGTCATCCCGCAACTGCTGGTCGCCACCGTCATGGGCACCATCATGCGCCACGCCTTTCCGACCGAACCCATCTGGACCATGGCATTCGCCGCCGGTGTCATGCTGTTGGCGTCCGTGGCGACGCTCCGCTGCCGCTAGACGGTGGAATTCCGCCAGCGGCATTTGATTGACGATCAGGCTTTAAAACTGGGTCACCCCTTCACCACCCGCTGATCGATCACGCCGAACGGCGACGCCCCCTCGCCCGCGCGCATCACGACGCGGCTGCCGAAGGGGAGGAAGGCGGTTTTGGGGGCGCCATGGGCGATGATTTCGATCGCGCGGCGTTCGGACAGGCATGTGGAGCCGACCGCTTCATGCTCCGCATTGGACACGGTGCCGGAGCCGATGATCGTGCCGGCCGGCAGCGATCTCGAACGGGCGGCGTGGGCGATCAGTTCGTGAAAGCCATAGGCCATCGCCGCGCCATTGGGATGACCGAACCATTCCCCGTCCACCTCGACTGTCAGCGGCAGGCAGACGCGGCCATCGCGCCAGGCATCGCCAAGGGCATCGGGCGTCACTGCGAACGGCGCAACGCTGCAGGCAGGCTTGGCCTGTATCCAGCCAAAGCCGGTCTTCATCTCGACCGGCGCAATCGCGCGCAGCGACCAGTCGTTGATCAGGACAACGAACCGGACATGGCCGAGCGCATCGGCGGCGCAGCAGCCCATCGGCACGTCATCGGTGATGACGCCGAACTCGCCTTCGAAATCGATGCCCTCCGCTTCGCTGGGGAAGGGCACATCGTCGGTCGGCGCGATAAACTGGTGGCTCATGCCCTGATACATGAGTGGCAGATCGGTTTCGATCGGCGGCATGTTGAACGCCGTTTCCATCAATTTGGCGTGATTGGTAAAGGCCGATCCATCGAGCCATTGCCAGGCGCGCGGCAAGGGGGCGGCGAAATCGGCGGGTGCAACCGCTTCGCCCGAAGCCGCCGCCTGCGCGGCAGCGTTCAGCGCATCCTGAGCCGCATCCCAATCGTCCAGCGCCGCCTGCAGCGTGGCATAGCCCTTGACCGGCGCGACCCGCGCGCCATCGTCGCTGACCGCTACCAACGTGCCGTCACGGCCACCGCGCTTCAATGTTGCCAGACGCATTGTTCACTCCCCTGCAAAAAAATCGGCGACGGCGGGATCATGGCCCGCCGTCGCATTCACCCTATTGAGACGATACGTCGCTTAACCCGCGTGGCCGTTCAGCGTGTCGGCGAACCAGTCGGCTATATAGTCGCAGCCAAAGCTCATATTGTCGGCGCCGACATGCTCGACCCCGCCTTCCCGCTCAGTGAACAGCTTGAGTTCGCGGCGCGGCGAATTGACGAGCTGGTCATAGCAATCCTGCGCATAATCGACGCTGATCTGCCGGTCCTTCGCGCCATGGGTGACCAGGAACGGCACCTTGACGCCATCCATATGGCCGCCATTCAGGTTCATGTCCTTCGCCTTTTCCAGGAAGTCTTCCATGGTGTCGGCACCGAAGGCCCACATGACATGCGCCCAATAATGGGGGACGGGATTTTCGCCTTCCCGGTTCAGACGCTTCTGCTGCACCTCGGCCCAATTATGGTTGGCACCCCAGCAGGCGCCGCTGGCAAAGCGCGGTTCATAGGCGACGGCGCGCGGCGCAAAATGGCCGCCCAGCGAAATGCCGGTCATGCCGATGCGCTTGGGATCGGCGTCGGGCTGGGTTTCCAGCCAGTCGATCGCCTTGCTCGCCCAATTTTCGCTATGCGGATCGACCGGCAGATTCTGCAAGCGCAACGCCTCGCCGCTGCCCGGCTGATCGACGCTCAGCGTCGAAATGCCGCGCCGTGCCAGCGCTTCGGGCAAATTCGACCAGTAGAGCAGTTCCTTGCAGCTATCGAGACCGTTGCAATAGACGACGACCGGATGCGGCCCTGGTCCGGGCGCACGGGTATAGAGCGCGGGCATCGTGCCCTGCGCCAGCGGGATTTCCAGCCGCTCGCGGTTGATCTTGCCCAGCACCGTCGAGCGATCGAAGATGTCGCGCGCCTTGGCATAGGTTGCTTCGCGGCCCGGAGCGCCATGGCCCTGCATCCGCTCGGCCACGAACAGATAGAGCGCCGCGCGCTCCATCTTGTCGGACGCGGAGAAAGCGCGGCCGGCGGCGATGTCTTCGTCGGCGAGGCCGATCAGCCGCTCGGCCATCGCGACCCACTGGGCCATGAACTGGGGCGTGCCCGCATCCGCGCCGGAGGCCGCCGCGTCGCGGATCGGCTGGCACATATCGACGATTTCGCCGATCTTGCCGCCGCTTTCGAGCGCGATGGAAACCGACAGGTTCCAGATATAGTTGGGGAAATATTCAAACAAAGCCATGGCTTATACCTCTACTGGCTGAAACAGGCCCTTGTCGGCCTCTGGATGGGGCATGGTCTGGGGTCCGCCGACGCCAACGCCCCACTGGTCCATCACCGTCGGTCCAGGCACATGGACCTGATCGACATGATGTTCGAAATCGACCTCTTCCAGTTCCGACGTATATTCGACGGCAAAGCCGTTAGGCGTCGTGAAATAGCTGAACGTATTGTTCCCGGCGGTGTGGCGCCCCGGACCCCACAGGATGTCGGTGCCCTTTTTGCGCAGGCGGCTGATGCCGCGCATCATGTCGTCCACCGTCAGCATGTCATAGGCGACATGGTTGAGGCAGGCCGGACCCGGCAGCACCGCAAGCCGGTGATGCGCGCTGTTGCAGCGCAGGAAACACATGAAATCGCCCAGCCAGTCGCTGACCCGCATGCCCAGCACATCGACGAAGAATTGCACCATCGCCTTGTGATCGGGCGAGTGCAGAACGATGTGGCTGATCTTCTGCGGCACGCCGTCCCAGCGGTGCATTTCTCGCGCGGTGCCGCGCGCGACATCGCTCGAAATCTCGAACGGCAGGCCATCGGGCGAGAAGAAGCGGAAACCGTAGCCGCCGCCCAGCGTGGTCAGGTCACGCGGCGCAAAGATGATCTGGCATCCGGCTTCAGTCACCTTTTGATGCAGGGCATCGACATCGGCGCGGCTGTCGGCCGCCAAGGCGATGACATCGACGCGCTTGTCCTCGGCGGCACGCAAACGGACGACATGATGCTCGTCATTCCCCTCTGCGGCGAAGTGCAGCATGCCATCCTGCATGCCGACATCCTTCAGCCCCCAGACATCGCGGTAGAAGCTCTGTTCGGCTTCCAGATCAGTGACGGCATAGCTGACAAAGCGAATTTCAGTGACGCGGCTCATAGCGATCCTGCTCCGATAATGATGGGTCGGTTCGTCCACGGACGACCTCGTCGCAAGCATATAGGGCGGCTATGCACGATTGATAAAAGGATTGTTTTGATGCAATTCAATTCATATCGTGAATGGAGAGACATGTGCGTTTCAAGGGTCTGGACCTCAATCTGCTGGTGGCTTTCGATGCGCTGATGGTCGATCGCAGCGTGTCGCGCGCGGCGCAGCGCGTGAATCTCAGCCAGCCCGCGATGAGCAATGCCCTTTCGCGGTTGCGCGCCTATTTCGGCGATGATCTGCTGATCGCGCATAACAAGCGCATGTATCCAACACCGTTCGCTGAAACGCTGATCCCGCAGGTGCAGGCCGCGCTCGCGACGATGGAAAGCGTGGTGGCGACCTCCCGCCATTTCGATCCGGCGACGTCCAGCCGCACCTTCCGGGTCATGACGTCGGACTATATCGCCACCGCCGTTCTCTTCCCGATGATCACCCGCCTCGCTTCGGCCGCGCCGGGTGTGCGGGTCGAACTGCTCCTACCCAGCCAGAGGCGGATCGAACTGCTCGACAATGGCAATATCGACCTGCTGATCACGCTGGAAGCCTATCTCACGCCCGAACTACCGTCCGATTTCCTGCTGGAGGATCGCTACTGGCTGGTGGGCCGGGCCGACCATCCCGCGCTGGTCGAGGGGATCACGCTGGAGACAATGCAGGCCTATGAGCATGTGATGGTCGCGATCGGTGAGGAACGATTGCCGAGTTTCGGCGATGCCTATCTCGACCGGATCGGCATCCAGCGGCGCGTGGCGATGACCGCGCCCAATTTCGCCATGCTGCCCTGGCTGTTGCAGGAGACAGACTGGCTGACGCTGATGCAGGGGCGGCTGGCGCATCTGATGCAGCGCAATTTCGCCATCAGGATCGTCCCGCCGCCGGTGCCGATTCCGCCGCTCGTCGAAATGGCGCAATATCATGTCACGCGCAGCAACGACCCCGGTCTTCGCTGGCTGATCGACACGATCCGGGCGCAGGCGGCGGACACCGCCTGACGCTAAACCCCGGTCATGCCCGCCGTGGATGCCCCGTCGATCGCATATTCGCCGCCGGAGATGAACGCCGCCTCGTCCGACCCCAGAAACGCGACCAGCGCGGCGATTTCCTCGACCCGGCCCATCCGGCCCAACGGCGACATGCCTTCATAAGCGGCGCGCGCGGCGTCGGGCGATGGCGACTTGGCGATGATCGCGCTGATCATCTCTGTCTCCACCACGCCGGGCAGGATGGCGTTACAGCGGATCGGTAGCTTTTCCGTGGCGCAATGGATGGCGATAGACTTGGCCATCGCTAGCACGGCGGCCTTGGTCACCGAATAGGCCATATAATTGCCCATCACCTTATGCGCCGACATGGACGAATTGATGATGATCGACCCGCATGGCCCGCCCGGATTGGCGCGCATCAGGCCGAGCGCCGTGCGCGCGGTCAGCATTACCCCGGTCTGGTTGACCCCGATGATGCCGTCCCATCCGTCCATCGAGATCGATTCGACACTGCCGTCATTGCTTTCGGTCCCGGCGTTGGCGAAGACGATATCCAGTCGGCCGAACTCGGTGGCGATCAGGTCCGCGACCCGCGCCCAGTCGGCCTCTTCCTGCACCCGCGCCTTGACGAAGCGCGCGCCCGTCTCCGCGCACAAGGTCGCGGCGGCATCCTCCTTCGATCCGGTGAACACCAGCTGCGCGCCATCGCGCGCCAGCCGCTGCACCGTCGCGCGTCCGATGCCCGACGTGCCGCCCGTGACCAGCGCCACCTTGCCCGTTAGATCAGCCATGTCGTTTCCTTGTCCTTCAATCAGCCATCAGCGTGCCGGACGCCCGCGCGATCAGTGCCGTGTCGAAATAATAGGGGGTGATGCCGCAAAATTTGTCGCCGCGCAGGTGAAATACCTCGCACAGTGGCAGCGTCATGCGCTCGCCATTATGCCGCGACGTCGCCTTGATCGTCACCATCACGATCGCATGATCGTCCGATACCGTGACATCGCCTGTCTCCAGCGCTGCATCGTCCCAGAAGCTGAACACCTTGGTATACAATTCGCGCAAGGCGGACTTGCCCAGATATTCGCCGCCAAAGGGCAGACTGTCGGCCTCCACGATACGGAAATCGTCGGTCATCATCGCTTCGGCCGCATCCCATTGGCCAGAGCCAGTGAGCGCATAAATCTGCGCGACCATTGCCTTGACGGCGGCATAGCGTTGCGGGTCCATCTCTCTCTCCCAAAACAAGGCCGCCCCCGACCATCGGCCGGGGGCGCAACCTATCAGAACCTGGTGCTGAGTTGCACCATCACCGTACGCGGCAATGTGCCAAAGCCCAGCTGGTCGGCATGGGCCGGGACTGCCCCGCCCGATGCGCCGCCGGTCGAGGGACCATCGACCACGCCGGTCACATAGAAGCGGTTGGTCAGGTTCTTGCCTATCAACGCCACCTGCCAGCGGTCATCCTCGGCCCCGACGCGAATGCCCGCATCCAGCGTCGCATATTTGCTTTGGCGCGAATCGGGGTTGCCGAAGCCGGAGGGGAGGTAGGAACCGCTGTAGCGCACGTCGGCATTCAGTCCGAGCATCAGCCCATTGCCCATCGGCGTGTCATAGGAAGCGCCGATCGTCCCCGTCCATTCCGGCGCGACAGACAGCGCCTGACCGCTCAGATCCTGGCGGACGCCGCCGCCCGGCAGCACGATGTTGCACCCTTCGCCCACGCTCTGCCCGGCATAGCAGGGGGCCTGCGGGAAGCTGGTATAGCGGGCGCGGTTATAGTTGATCGATCCATGGATATTGAGGCCCGCGACTGCGCGCGGCGCATATTCGAAATCGACCTCGACGCCCTTGGTCCGCGCGTCGGCGGTCAGGGTCTGGAAGGCGAAGATTGGCGAGTTGAAGAAATCGACCTGCAAATCCTTATAGGCATAGCTGTAGACGCTCAGGTTCAAGCGCAACTGATTGTCGGCCAGCGTCGTCTTGACCCCGCCCTCGAACCCGCGCGCCCGTTCGGGATCGAAGGTCAGATCGGCGACCGGATCGGCCGACAGCTTGGAATTGATGCCGCCGTTGGAAAAGCCGCCGGACTTATAGGCGGTCTTGTAGGCGCCATAGACCAGCACGCCGTTGACCGGCTTCCAGGTGATCGACGCTTCGGGCGACCAGTTGTTGAACGTCTGATCGGCGGTGATGACGCCCAGGCCATCGGGGTCGTTCTGGTCACGGAAGATCGCCGCCACACCGGCATTATTATAGGGCTGGGTGAAATAGCTGTCCTTGGTCTCGTGCGTATAACGCGCGCCCACCGCCAGTTCGAGCGTCGGCACGATCTTCCATGTCGCCTGCCCGAACAAGGCAACCGTCTCGCCATCGGTGAAGCTGGTCTTGCGCGTGGCGAGATATTCATCCTCCGGCGCGGCGGCGCTGTTGGTCAGGCCGCCCAGCACGATATATTGGTCGAAGGTCCGCTTGGTCTTTTGATAGAGGCCACCGACCATCAGGTTGACCGGCCCGTCGAAGCTGGTCAGCGCCCGGAACTCGGTCGAAAACGCATCGAAGGTCGAATTTTCGGTCGCCCAGTTGGATGCGACGCTCGACTGGAAATCGCAGGCACAGGCCCAGCGGTTGTTGTTCCAATTATAGTTGGTCACCGACGTCAGCGTGACATCGTCCAGCTCATAATTGATGTTCGCGGTGACCGCCCAGCTCTTGTAGCGATTATAGAGGCTGCCGTCCGATTTGGCATAGGGGATCTGCGCCGCGAACTCGGCGGGCAGCTTGTTCTGGTGCGTCACGAAATCGCGGGCGCAGGCATAGCCGTTGAGCTGGCTCTCGCCGCTGGGGCAATTATAGGCGACATAGTTCCAGCTGTTGTTGTTGGTCTTGTTATAGGAACCCGACGCCTTGAGCGTTGCGGTCAGCCGATCGGTCGGCTCCCATTTCAGCGTGACGCGGCCGAGCAACTCCTTCTCGCCGGGCTGTTCTTCCGGCGCGGGGTTGGCGACCGCAAAGCCCGTCGCGCCCGTCGCGATGTCAAAGGTGGGATAGTCGATCGGCGTCGAGACGTTGCGATAATAGCCGCCATACATTTTCGACGCGCGCACCGCGACGCGCACGCCCAGCGTGTCGGTCAGCGGGCCGGACCCGACAAATTCGGCCTGCGCCTGTTGCGCCTTGAACTCGTAACCGGCGCGCGCCTTGAACTCCGGCGTCGATGTCGGATCGGCGGTGGTCAGCGAGATGACGCCTGCCGTCGCATTCTTGCCGAAGAACAGGGCCTGCGGGCCTTTGAGGATTTCCACGCCGCCAAGGTCGAAAAAGCCTTCGTTGATGATCCGGCCCTGGCCATAATAGACCCCGTCGACCACCACCGCGACCGACTGTTCGATGCCGATGGAGGTTGAGGACGAACCGATGCCGCGCAGCGTCAATTGCGCGCCCGACCCGTTGGAAGCGCGCCCGACATTGAGGTTGGGCGTGCGCGCCGCGATCTTTTCGATCGAGGTCAGATCCTGGCGCTGGATCAGTTCAGTCGAAATAGCCGTCACCGCGACCGGCACGTCCTGCACGCTTTCCTCACGCTTGCGCGCGGTGACGACGATGTCGGTCAGGCCGCCTTCCTGCGCGGCGGCTTGCGGGGCAACATCCTGCGCGAACAGCGGCTGGGCGAGGCCCATCGACAGCGCCATGGCGCTGGTCGCCATCGCATAGGCGGATCGTTGCGCGAAAATCCTGGTCATTATTAAACCCTCACCTGATTATATTCTCGAAATCGCATCGGGCCGTGGCCCGCCGTAGCGGCGCGCCTGCCCGTCGGCTCTAGATGCGCGCATCGTCCCAGGAGCGAACCTGCAAAAAACGGCAGGTGAAGCAAAGGCGCGCAGGGCGGACAAGCAGGGATGCAAAAGACGCGCCCATGTGAGGGCGGAACGGGAAGGGAATGGCTGTGGCAGGACGATTGGACGGACGCGTGGCGCTGGTATCGGGTGCGCTCAGGGGGATTGGCCATGCCATCGCGCAATGCCTGGCGGCCGATGGCGCGACCACCATCATCACCGATCTTGACACGCCCGACAGCCAGCCCGTCATCGACATTCTCGCGGCGATGCCGAACGCCCGTTACCTGCGGCTCGACGCGACCGAGGAGGCGGCGTGGCAGGCCGCGCGCGACGCCATCGAAGCCGACCATGGCCGACTCGACATCCTCGTCAACAATGTCGGCGCGGACCTCACTGGCAAGGTGCAGGATATCGATCTGGCGTCGTGGCGGCGGCTGATGACGCTCAACATAGATACGGTGTTCCTGGGCACCAAGACGTTCCAGCCGATGCTTGCCCGCACCGGCGCGACCACGCCCTATGGCTCCAGCATCGTCAATATTAGCTCGATCATGGGCCTGGTCGGCATGGGTGAGGTATCGGCCTATAATGCGTCCAAGGGCGCGGTGCGGCTGTTCACCAAATCCAATGCGCTCGAATTTGCCGATGCAGGCGTGCCGATCCGCGTCAACTCCGTCCATCCCGGTTTCGTCGACACGCCCCTGCTGCGCAAGGGCATGGAGCGCTGGGCCGAGCGCGACGGCACGGTGACCGCGCAGGAACTGATCGCGCAAATGGCCGAAACCACGCCGGTCAAACGCCTCGCCCAACCGATCGAAATCGGCAAGGTCGTCGCCTTCCTCGCCAGCGACGACGCCAGCTATATGACCGGCAGCGAAGTCGTGGTCGATGGCGGCTGGACCGCGCGCTAAACCAAAGGATAGTTTATGAGCAATTTCGATTTGACCGGCACGGTTGCGCTGGTGACGGGTGCCAGCGGCGGTATCGGCAGCGCCACTGTCCAAGCGCTCGCCGGTGCAGGCGCGCGCGTGATCGCCACTGACATGGCGCAGACAGCCACGGTCGCGGGGGCGACCGACTATCGCCCGCTCGACGTCACGGACGAGGATGGCTGGGCTGCGCTGGCGGCCTATGTCGATGCCACCTATGGGCGGCTCGACATATTGGTGAATAATGCGGGCATTTCCGTCACCGACGCGATCGCCGACACCAGCCTCGCCACCTTCCGCCGCTGCATGCAGATCAATGTCGAGGGCATTTTCCTCGGCACCCGCGCCATGGCGGACCTGCTTGCCAAAAGCGGGGCGGACCGGCGCGGCGGATCGTCGATCATCAACCTGTCCTCGGTCGGGGGCTTGGCGGGTGCGCCCTTCATGTCGGCCTATTGCGCATCCAAGGGTGCGGTGCGGCTGTTCACCAAATGCGCCGCGCTCGAATATGCCGCGCTCAAGCAGCCGATCCGCGTGAACAGCGTTCATCCCGGCGGCATCGACACCAACATGATGGACACCATCTACGCGCGCTATGTCGAAACCGGCGCCTTCCCCGACGAAGAAACCGCGCGCGCCACCGTATCAGCGGGCCATGCGCTGGGCCGGATGGGCACGCCGCAGGAAATCGCCGACGGCATCGGCTATCTCGCCGCGCCGGCCGCCAGTTTCATGACCGGCTCCGAACTCGTCATCGATGGCGGCATGACTGCGCATTGACATAATTCCTCCCCTGTAAGGGGTCGAACGGAGTCACGTGCCTCCGTTCGAGGACCACGAAGTGGTGGAGGGGTGTCACCCTATCGATAGGGCGACACCCCTCCGTCTGCGCTTCGCGCAGCCACCTCCCCTGCCAGGGGAGGATTTTTTGACCGCCATTCCCCCACGAAAAAAGACCCGGTCGCTCTTCAAGCGGCCGGGTCAATTCCTACCCTCTCATGGAGAGCGAGCGGGCGGGAATAGCGCCTGTTGTCAGGTCTGGTGGATGATGGTGAAGGACCGGCTCTGGAAGAACCATTGCCCGTCGCGCTTCACCAGCTTGTCATTGTAACAAGCCCGCGCCCGCTTATCCTTGCCCGTCTCCGGCTCGGCATAGACTTCGGAGAAATAGGCCCGCGCCTCCGCAGTATCGCCATCGACGCGGATCATGCCGGGATTCACCAGGAAACTGAGTTGCGGATAATGCGGCATAGCGCCCGCCCACAGGGCAACGATGGCGTCCTTGCCCGACACGATGCCTAGCTCTGGATAATGCGACAGATCCCAATGGCTGTCCTCGACCCAGAGCGACGCCCAAAGATCCTGATCGACGCGATTGACCGCATCGGCATAGGTTTCCAGCAATTCGCGGATCGCGATCCGGTCCTCGATAGGCCCGGTAAAATTGGCGGTCAAAACGCCTCTCCTCGATTATGTGTCAGCGCAGGATATGCCCTCGGCAACGCGCGGCAACCTGCCGGAAATCGCAGGTTTTAACGGCAAATCGTTTAGCGCGATGACTTCAACCTGACCCGTTGGGGACTTCAACCCGAAGTCATCACATTCTAACGGTAATCATCGCGCAGCAGGCGGCGCAATATCTTGCCCGATGGGTTGCGCGGCAGGTCGCTGCGGAACTCCACCGTCTTGGGCGCCTTATAGGCCGCGATCCGCTCGCGTGCCCAGGCGATGAGCGCGGCGGGATCGGGCCTTTCTCCTTCGACCGGCACGACGATCGCCTTCACCGCCTCGCCCCATTTCGCGTCCGGCACGCCGATCACCGCGACATCGGCGACGGCGGGATGGCTGTAGAGCGCATTTTCGACCTCCGCCGGATAGACATTCTCGCCGCCGGTGATGATCATGTCCTTGATCCGGTCGGCGAGGTACAAATAGCCATCGGCATCCATCCGGCCTGCGTCTCCGGTCCGCAACCAGCCCTCGGCATCCAGCGCCTGCGCCGTATCGTCGGGTCGGTCGAAATAGCCGATCATGCACGCCTGCGACGCCACCATGATCTCGCCGATCTCCCCCACCGGCAGCGTTTCGCCCGCCTCGTTCGCGATCCGCACCCGCACGCCGGGCAATGGCACGCCGATGCCGCGCATCCGATCGCTCCCCTGCGGGTCATGATCCTGCGGCGGCAGGCCGATGATCGTTCCGGCGGTCTCGGTCATCCCATACATTTGCGCAAAGCCGCAGCCGATCACCGCAATCGCCTGCCGCAACAGGTCGAGCGGGATCGCAGAGCCACCATAGCAGATGGTTTTGAGGAAGCTGAAATCCGTGTCGGCGGCCTGGGGATGATCGCATAGGATGCGCAGCGCGGTCGGCACCAGCATGATCTTGGTAATGCGGAAGGTGACGAGCAGGTCCAGCACCCGTGTCGGATCGAACTCGCGCACCACCACGCCGGTCGCGCCATGCTGCAAGGTCCATAGCCCCCAGCCCGACCCGCTGATGTGGAAAATCGGCATCGCAATCAGCGACACATCCTGCACCGTCCAGCGATACCAGTCGGGCAGCTCCGCCGATGGCACGGACGCGCGCAGGCCGAGCAGGCTGCGGTTGGACAGCATCGCCCCCTTGGGATTGCCGGTCGTGCCGGATGTGTACAGCATCAGCACCGCCTCGTCATAGCCGACATCGCGGCGCGGATCGGCGGCATCCTGCGCATCGCGCCAGTCGGCAAAGAGCGGATGCCCCTCGCCCGCATCGGTCAGCAAAATCGTCGCCGTGCTGTCCGCCACCCGGTCGAGAAACTCCGGCTCCACGACGATCATGCGCGGCCGCGCATCGGCGAGGATATAGGCGACCTCCGGCGGGACGAGACGCCAGTTGACCGGCACCATCACCAGCCCCGCCTTCACCGCGCCCAGCCACAGCCCGAAATAGTCATCGCGATTCTTGCCGAGATAGGCGATCCGATCGCCCACGCCATAGCCCGCCGCGATCAGGCCATTGGCCACCCGGCTCGCCTGCCTATCCAGCGCTCCATAGCTCGTCTCGCGCCCTTCGAAGATCAGGGCGATGGCGCTGGGCGTCGCGGCGGCATGCGCCCTGACATGGTCCGCTACTCTGATCGCATCCGTCCCCATATACCCTCCATTCAAGGCCGCAGCATAGCGGCAAAAGCCGCGCCGTCCCCCTCTCACAATCGCTAAGGGTCATATCTTGGGCGCCAACGCCCCTGACGCTTTTGCCAGTGCAGCGCCGCCCCTTTGCCGATAAACAGGCGGGCAAATGCAGTGTGAACAGGAAAGGATGCCGTCATGGACATTGGTCTGAAGGGGCGCAAAGCCATTCTAGCGGGCGCCAACGCCAGCATCGGCCGGGCCGTCGCCAAGGTTCTGGCTGCCGAGGGCTGCGACGTGGCGCTGTGCGGGCGGACCCAGGACAAGGTCGATGCCGTCGTGGCCGAAGTGCAGGCGCTCGGCGTGCGCGGCATCGGCGCATCGGTGGACGTCACCGATGCGGAGGCGTTTCCCAATTGGGTCAGCAGCGCCGCGCAGGAACTGGGCGGCTGCGACATCTTCATTTCCTTCGTCTCGGTCAATCCGGGGGTGGACACGCCCGAAGCGTGGACCACGGTGCTGAACGGCGACATCTTGCCGCTGGTGCGCGGTATCCATGCGGCGCTGCCCGCGCTGGAACAGTCCGATGCCGGGTCGATCGTCACCATCTCGTCCACTGGCGCGCTGGAGGAGTTTATGGGGCCGCAGCCCTATAATGCGCTGAAGGCCGCGGTCATCAACTACAGCGCCGCGCTGGCGCAGAAGCATGCACCGCAAGGGCTGCGCGTCAATTGCGTCTCGCCCGGCCCCATCTACACCGACGATGGCCCCTGGGCCTATATCAAGAAGAATATGACCGATTTCCATGACGGCATCCTCCAGCAGATCCCCTTCGGCCGGATGGGCACGGGCGAGGAACTGGCCAAGGCGATCGCCTTCATCGCATCACCCGCCTGCCGCTACATGACCGGGGCCAACATCCTGATCGACGGCGGCATCACCAAGGGCGTGCAATATTAAGCGGGGACGGTAGCATGAGCGAGACACAGCCAGCGCGCATCAATTGCGTGCTGATCGTCGGCGGCCTTTATCACGACATGGACTTTGCCCGGCTGGAGCTGTTGAAGCTGCTGGGCGAAGACCCGCGTGTGCGGACTCGCGTGTTCGAGGATTATGGCAATCTCGACGCTATCCTCGCCGCCGACATGCTCATCACCTATACCTGCGACGTGGTGCCGCCCCTGCCCGCGCAGGAAGCGTTGCGCCAATGGGTGCGCGATGGTGGCCGCTGGTATGCGTTGCATGGCACCAATTCGGTGCTGCGCCTGTTCGATAATGGCCTTTATGGCAGCCCGCGCTGGGCACCGCTGATGATGGAAACTCTGGGCAGCCAGTTCATCGCCCACCCGCCGATCGCCCCCTATCGGGTCGATGTGGCCGACGCCGATCATCCGCTGACCCGCGGCATCGAACCGTTCGAAACGACCGACGAGCTGTATCTGATGGAGCGGCATGGCGATCTCCATGTCCTGCTCGACACCGAATTTGCCGGCGAAGCGATCGGCTTCGACGAGCATCAATGGGCGCAGGACCGGCACCCCGTCCTATATATCAAGGCGCAGGGCGAAGGCGCTGTCCTCTACAACACGCTCGGCCATTGCCGCAGCCATTATGACATGCAGCCCTTCCTCGACTGGTGGCCCACCATCGACCGCTGCGCCTGGGATCTGCCGGTCTTCTACGACCTGCTGCGGCGGGGCATTGCGTGGTGCAAGGGGGAGTGAACTACCTAAAATCCTCCCCCGGCGGGGGAGGTGGCAGGGCGAAGCCCTGACGGAGGGGTGTTCCCCTATCGATAGGGTGATACCCCTCCACCACCGCTACGCGGCGGTCCCCCTCCCCTGCCAGGGCAGGGGAATCGCATATGGGCTTGAACGATTGATCGAATGGGATTCTTGGGCAGTCTCCATAGTTGGAGGCGACCGATGGATGATTTTTCGGCATATTTCGGTGAGGTTG
>MIAK01000065.1:0-12017 GCA_001829085.1 Sphingomonadales bacterium RIFCSPLOWO2_12_FULL_63_15
AATAACGGGTTCTTTGCGTCGTGACATAGTGGGACTCCTTGTTGCCCATTATGCCCGCCCACACACGGAAATCCTGACAGTCCCGTCGCGCTCGCTATCCATGACCGCCAACTGGCCGAACATGGCGGCGGCACCGGTGTCCGCGATGACGGATTGCTGGAATCGGCGCTGGCGCGTCCGCTCAACCAGTGGACTTATGGCGAGGAGGATCACTGCCAACTGGCCGCTGCCTATGCTTTCGGCGTCGTCCGCAACCATCCTTTCGTCGATGGCAACAAGCGCACCGGCTGGGTACTGGCGCGCTTGTTTCTGGCGCTCAACGGCATCGCCCTAAGTTTCGACGCGGGCGACGCGACCCGCACCATGCTGGACTTCGCCGCCGGGAATCTGGGCGAAGCGGACCTGGCCGACTGGTTCCGCCAGCACCTCGCCCACGCCTGACCGCGCGCTCCGCTACCCCCGCTCGCGCGCCTTGATCTTGCGCACGTCGGCGAGCTGTCCCATCAGTATCGCCAGCGCATCGCGTTCCGGTTGGGGCAGGTCCGCCGTATCGAAATGGCGGATCAATATTTCGAGCGCGTCGCCGATGCGGCCGATCTGGCGGCCATAGCTGCCAACCTCGTCCAGCACCGTGCGTTCGATGTCGGGGCGCGCCGTCTGCCCCAGGGTGATGTTGACGAGGCCGATCTGCCCGCCATTCTGCGTCCAATAGAGAGGATTGATCGCCTGCCACAATTTTTCGGGTGCCAGCGCCATGGTGAAGGGTTGCATCGGGCCGTCCTTCGCTCGTTCGAGACGAACTGAAAGCTGCCATGGCGGACGCCCCGGCGCAAGCGCGCTGTCCTACCGGCCGCAACGCTGCTAGGCTCCCGTCTCACCTTTGCGATAGGACCAGGCCGGCGCAACATACTATCGCAATGTGCGGGAAAAGTGCGAAGTTAAGGCCTCGACGCCGCCTGTCCCTCAGCCCCCGCCCCCCTTGCCACTGGACCGCCCGGCCATAAGCCCTACATAGCCCCCTTATGCCTCCCGAAACGCCCGAAACCGCTCCCTTGCCGCCCGTCTGGGCGACCTTCCGCCGCTTCCTGCCCTATTTGTGGCCGGTCGATGCGCCCGCGCTGCGTCGCCGCGTCGCCATCGCCATGCTGCTGGTGCTGCTGGCCAAGCTCATCAGCATCGCCATGCCCTTTGCCTATAAGGGCGTGATCGACCGGATGGCACCGGGCATGGAACCGGCGGTGGGCCTCGCGATGGCGCTGGTGCTGGTCTATGCCGGTGCGCGGTTCAGCGCGGTGCTGTTCGACAATCTGCGCAATGCGGTGTTCGAGAAGGTAGGGCAGGAGGCCAGCCGTCGCCTCGCCGATGACGTGTTCGTCCATCTCCACCGCCTGTCGCTGCGCTTCCATCTCGACCGGCGCACGGGTGCTGTCACCAAGATCGTCGAGCGCGGCACCAAGAGCATCGATACGATGCTCTACTTCCTGCTGTTCAACATCGCCCCCACCATCATCGAGCTGGTCGCGGTCTGCGCGATCTTCTTGTTCAAGTTCGGCTGGGGGCTGGTCGCCGCAACGCTGGTGATGGTCGTCGCCTATATCTGGTTCACGCGTACCGTCACCGAATGGCGCAACCAGCTGCGCCGCGACATGGTGGACATGGACACCAGCGCGGTTGCCCATGCGGTCGACAGCCTGCTCAATTTCGAAACGGTCAAATATTTCGGCGCGGAACAGCGGGAGGCCGACCGCTATAGCGGGGCGATGCGCCGCTATGCCAAGGCCGCGATCAAGAGCGAGAATAGCCTTGCCTGGCTCAATGTCGGCCAGTCGCTGATCACCAACCTGATGATGGCGGGCGCAATGGCCTATAGCGTGTGGGGCTGGAGCGTCGGCCAGTTCACCACCGGCGACGTCGTGCTGGTCAATACGCTGCTCGCCCAGCTGTTCCGCCCGCTCGACCTGCTCGGCATGGTCTATCGCACTATCCGCCAAGGGCTGATCGACATGGAGGCGATGTATCAACTGATCGATACCCAGGCCGAGGTCGCCGACGCGCCGGACGCGACGGTGCTACGGGCGCCAGGCGGCGCGGTGCGGTTCGATCATGTCCGCTTCGGCTATGATCCCGAACGCGAGATTCTCCATGACGTCAGTTTCGAGGTGCCCGCCGGGCATACGCTGGCGATCGTCGGGCCTTCGGGCGCGGGCAAGTCCACCATCGCGCGCATCCTGTTCCGCTTCTACGATATCCAGTCGGGCCAGGTGACGATCGACGGGCAGGATATCGCCAAGGTGACCCAGGCCTCGCTGCGCGCCGCGATCGGCATCGTGCCGCAGGACATGGTGCTGTTCAACGACACGGTCGGCTATAATATCGGCTATGGCCGCGAAGGCGCATCGCAGGACGAGATCGAGGCGGCGGCCAAGGCTGCGTCGATCCACGACTTCATCCTCAGCCTGCCCAAAGGCTATGAAACGCGCGTCGGCGAGCGCGGCCTCAAGCTGTCGGGCGGCGAAAAGCAGCGGGTGGCGATTGCGCGGACGCTGCTCAAAGACCCGCCCTTGCTGGTGCTGGACGAAGCGACCAGCGCGCTCGACAGCCGCACCGAAACCGAAATCCAGACCGTGCTGCGCGACATCAGCCGCAAGCGCACGACGCTGGTGGTGGCGCATCGCCTGTCGACCGTGGTCGATGCCGAAGAGATTATAGTGCTGGACCAGGGCCGCATCGTGGAGCGCGGCCGCCACGCCGATCTGGTGCGCGCCGATGGCCTCTACGCTTTGATGTGGAACCGGCAGGCGAGCGAGCGGGAAGCGCTGCCGGGCGAGGCGGGCGTTGGCGATGTGTTCGAGGTGGTGGTGCCATCCTCCTGACCTGTTCTCCGGCGCAAGCCGGAGTCCAGAGGCCCCAGGCGCAGTGCCAAGTCGCCCTGGACCCCGGCCTCCGCCGAGGCACGGTCTACCTCTCGTCGTTGCCGCGTCATGGCCTCAATCGACAAAATTCGCCGCCACCTCCGGGGGCACGCGCAGGATGCGGCCGGTGGCCTTGTCGATGATCGCCCAGGTGGATTTGGCCGCGACCTTCATCTTGCCGTCGGCACCTGTAAATTCCATCATCCGGTCGAAGCGCGCGCAGCGGGGTGCCTCTGGGATCCAGGTGCGCGCGGTCACGTTTTCGCCCGCCGTCACATTGCCGCGATAGTCGATCTCATGCCGGGTCACGACCCAGATATAGGCATCGACATGCGCCGGGTCGGCGTCGCGGTTCCAATGGTCGACCGACACACGTTCCATCCACTGGACCCAGACCGCATTGTTCACATGGCCAAGAATGTCGATGTCGTCGGGCGTGGCGGTGATCTGGCAGGTGTAGGATGAGGGCATGATCTTGGCTCCGAGGTTCAAAGCCCCTCCCCTTCAGGGGAGGGGTTGGGGTGGGGGCATCAATTGGGGCTGGCGCATGGGGCAAGCCCCCCCACCCAGGCCCTCCTTTGAAGGCAGAGCTATCGCATATGGCACCCAACCTATCCAAAGTCGTCACCCTGAACTTGTTTCAGGGTCCATTTCTCCCCACGAGCCGCGGTATCTGGGGCACGATGGATGCTGAAACAAGTTCAGCATGACGAAGTAAAATGCAGGGCTGTCCATATGCGATTCCCCTGCTCTAAGGGGGAGGGGCGTTAGGATGCTAACCCCAACTGCCACAGCAGGAACGCAAATTCCTCCGCCGTTTCATGCAAACTCTCGAACCGGCCAGACTTGCCGCCATGGCCCGCGCCCATGTTGGTCTTGAGCAGCAGGATATTGTCGTCGGTCTTGTTGGCGCGCAGCCTGGCCACCCATTTGGCCGGTTCCCAATAGGTGACGCGCGGATCGTTCAGGCCCGCCGTCACCATCAGCGGCGGGTAGGCCTGCGCCGTCACATTATTATACGGATCATAGCCCAAGATCGTCTCGAAAGCCGCCTTGTCCGCGATCGGATTGCCCCATTCGGGCCATTCGCCCGGCGTCAGCGGCAGCGTTTCGTCCAGCATCGTGTTGAGCACGTCGACGAAGGGCACATGCGCCACCACCGCGCCCCACAGATCGGGATCGCTATTGATCACCGCGCCCATCAACTCGCCGCCGGCAGAGCCCCCCGAAATCCCGATCTTGCCCGCCGCCGTATAGCCCAGGTTGATCAGCCCCTTCGCGACGTCCACGAAATCGGTGAAGGTGTTGGTCCGCTTATCGAGCTTGCCGTCGAGATACCATTGCTGGCCGAGGTCATCGCCGCCGCGAATATGCGCGAGCGCGAACACCATGCCGCGATCCAGCAGCGACAGCCGCCCGGTCGAAAAGCCCGGCTCCATCGCCAGCCCATAGGCACCATAGCCGTATAGATGCAGCGGCGCGCTGCCATCGCGGGGCAAATCCTTGGGGTAGACGATCGACACCGGGATCGCGGTGCCGTCGCGCGCCGGGATCATCAGCCGTTCGGTCGTGTAGCGGCTGGCGTCATAGCCCGACGGGATCGCCTGTACCTTCAACTCTTCGAGCCGTCCGTCATCCAGATGATAGTCATAGATGGTGTCGGGCGTGACCATCGATTCATAGCCGATGCGCAGCTTCGTCACATCATATTCGGGATTATCGTCCAACCCCGCGCAATAGCTGGCTTCGGGGAAGGGGATGCGCTTGGGGCTATGGGTGGCGTAATCGCGCAATTCGATCTGGTCGAGCCCATCCTGCCGCCCTTCGGTGACATAGAAACGCTGGAACAGGGTGAAATCGGTAAGGTAGAAATGATCGTCGGGCGCGATGACCTGCGTCCATTGGTCGGGCGCATCGAGCGCGGCCGTCACCAACCGGAAATTGGGGTGGGCATCGTTGGTGCGGATGTAGAGGCGGCCCTCATGCTCATCGACATCATATTCGCGGCCCGGCTGGCGCGGGGCGACCAGGATCGGGTCGGCCAGCGGATTATCGGCGGGGATCAGCCAGGCTTCCGTCGTCACATGGTCGCCCGTGGCGATGACGATCCATTTTTCCGAGGAGGTGAGGCCCACCGAGACGCGGAAGCCCTCATCATCCTCATGGAAAAGTTCGACATCGCTCGCGACGCTCTGGCCCAGCCAGTGGAGCCGCGTATTGTCGGTGCGCCAATTATCGTTGGCGATGCCGTAGAGCAGCCCCTTGCTGTCGCTGGTCCACACCAGCGATGACAGCGTGTCGGGGATGATTTCGGGCAGGATCTCGCCGCTGATCAGATCCTTGATCCGCGCCTCGAACCGTTCGGAGCCGTTGGTGTCGATCGCATAGGCGAGATAGCGGCCATCGGGGCTGACCGACATCGCGCCCAGCCGGAAATAGTCATGCCCCTGCGCCAAAGCGGTTTCGTCCAGGATCAGCTGATCCGGCCCGCCCGCCACAGGCTTGCGATACCATTTGCGATATTGCGCACCGATTTCGAAGGCGCGCCAATAGATATAGTCGCCATCCTTCTGCGGCACCGACTGGTCGTCTTCCTTGATCCGCCCTTTCATCTCGGCGAACAATGTGTCGGTCAGCGCCTTGTGCGGGGCCATCGCCGCTTCGAAATAGGCATTTTCTTCCGCCAGATAGTCCAGCACTTGGCTGTCCGTCACCTCCGGGTAGCCGGGGTCGCGCAGCCAGGCATAATCATCGGTCAGGGTGATGCCATGATGGGTGAAGCTGTGCGGACGGCGGGCGGCAACGGGCGGCTGGGAAAGATCGGTCATTCAGTGTCCATATATGATCTGGTCGGGGGCGCTGGCATAAGCGCCTTTGCCTGCTTATGTTGTCGCCTTTGCGGCCTGCGCAAGGGCCGATAGACAAGGAAGCATGAATGTCCACCTATGAAGACCGGCTGAAGGCGCTGCGCGCGCAGTTGGTGTTGGACCGGCTCGACGGCTTCGTCGTGCCCCTGACCGATGAACATATGAGCGAATATGTCGGCGCCTATGCCCAGCGGCTTGCCTGGCTGACGGGGTTTCAGGGGTCGGCGGGCAGCGCGGTGGTGCTGCCGGAGCAGGCCGCGATCTTCACCGATGGGCGCTACACGCTGCAGGTGCGCGAGCAGGTGGATGGGGCCCATTGGGCCTATGAAAGCGTGCCGCAGACCTCGATCGCCGACTGGCTGGGCGTTCATGCGCCCACGGGCGGCCGGATCGGCTATGATCCCTGGCTGCACACCAGCGCCTGGGTGAAGGCGGCGAGCGCTGCGCTCGCGAAGAAGGGCGCGACATTGGTCGCGGTCGACACCAACCCGATTGATGCGGTCTGGCCCGACCGCCCCGCGCCCAGCGCCGCGCGACTGGTGGTGCATGAGGATCGCTTTGCCGGTCGCAGCGCCGCCGACAAAAGGCAGGCGATCGCCGACTGGCTGGTCGAGACAGGCGCGGACGCCGCCGTCCTGTCCGCGCTCGATTCGATCGCCTGGGCCTTCAACATCCGCGGCAAGGATGTCGATCGCACGCCCGTCGCGCTCGCCTATGCGATCATCCATGCCGATGCGACCGCCGACCTCTATGTCGCGCCCGAAAAGATGGACGATGCCGTCACCCAGCATCTGGGCAATGCGGTGCGGATCAGGGACGGGGTGAACTTCGCCGCCGCGCTGCGCGATTTCCCCGGAAAGACGGTGGTCGCTGATCCCGAACGGGCGGTGGCGGCGATCTTCGACGCGCTGGAACAGGGCGGCGCGACCGTGCTGCCGCTGCGCGATCCGGCCGTGCTACCCAAGGCGATCAAGAATGACGTCGAGATTGCTGGCCACAAGGCTGCGCAGGCGCGCGATGGCGCGGCGCTCAGCCGCTTCCTCCATTGGGTGTCGGTCGAAGCGCCCAAGGGTGGCCTGACTGAAATGTCCGCCGCCGACCGGCTGGAAGCCATCCGCAAGGAGACCGGCCTGCTCCAAGACCTCTCGTTCGACACGATCAGCGGCGCGGGGCCGAATGGCGCGGTGGTCCATTATCGGGTGGAAGACAAGACCAACCGCCCGATCGAGACAGGTACGCTCTATCTGGTCGATTCGGGCGGCCAATATCGCGACGGCACCACCGACGTCACCCGCACGCTGGCGATCGGCACGCCGACCCGCGAGATGCAGGAACGGTTTACGCTGGTGTTGAAGGGCCATGTCGCGCTGGCGCGGGCGGTGTTCCCGGTGGGGACGCGCGGCGGCCAGCTCGACATATTGGCCCGGCAATATCTGTGGGCACAGGGTCTGGATTATGCCCATGGCACTGGCCATGGCGTCGGGAGCTTCCTGTCGGTGCATGAAGGACCGCAGCGGATCGCAACCTTTGGCGGCGGCGACGAGCCGTTGCAGGCGGGCATGATCCTTTCCAACGAGCCGGGCTATTACAAGACCGGGGAATATGGCATCCGCATCGAAAATCTGGTGCTGGTGGAGGAACGCGCCGTGCCGGGGGCGGAAAAGCCGATGCTGGGGTTTGAAACGCTGACCTTCGCGCCGATCGACCGGGCGCTGATCGCCACCGACCTGCTGAGCGGGGAAGAGCAGGCGTGGATCGATAGCTATCATGCCCAGGTGCTGGACGTGGTCGGGCCGCAATTGGAGGGCGACGCGCTGGCGTGGCTCAAGGCGGCCTGCGCGCCGCTGACGGCGGGTTAATCCTTGGCGGGATCGGGCGTGGGGGCGGGTGGCGTCTCCCGCGCCTGCGCCTTGCGACGGCGCAGATTATCGCGCAACGCCTGCGCCAGTCGCGCCTTTTTGTCATCCTGTGTCTCGGCCATGCCGACGCCCTAAGCAAATTGCATCATCCGCCGCAACCCGCCTTGACAATGGGAACGCGCGCAGCCATAGGCCCGGCTCCCAGCGCGACGAGCGCTTGCGGATGAGAAACAGAGTGCTGCTGTAGCTCAGTGGTAGAGCGCGTCATTGGTAATGACGAGGTCGGGAGTTCAATCCTCCCCAGCAGCACCATTTTTATCCCCTAAATTCCATCAGGTTCGTGACGCAGGACTAAGCGCCGCCGACAAAGGTCGGCGCGCGATCAAAGTCGTCCTTTTCGAACGGCGTATCGGTGAACAGATAGCGGTAATAGAAATTCCGCAATTTTTTCATGGAAGGCCCGGATTCGATCCTGATAGGCCAGTTGGGCTGCCATGTCGGTGTTGGCGAGACGGGTCAGCATGGCTTGCACCCCGACCGACGGCAATAGCCAGCCGATGCCGCGCGCGGCGGCATCGCGCGCTTCTATGCCGTTTCGATAGGCGGCGACCTTTGGCGCGACGCTTTCGTCGCCGACCTGATGGAAGGCGAAATACCATTTATAGTGGAAGGCGTCCGTCAGCGGCGGGCTATCTTTCCATTCGGGATGACCGGCGTAAAATTCGCGCATCGTGTCCGCACGGGGGATGTCCCATGCGCGGTTGACCGCTTCGCGTTGGGCGAGCGTCAGTTCCACGCCCTCACCCACCGGGATGAGGCGGTTGATCGCGACATGGGCGATGGTCGGCAGGATCAGCGTCAGCACCAGCCAGATACCGGCCAGCGTCGCGGCATTGGCGACGGAACTCCAGCGCATCCGCCCGACCAGCAACGTCACGCCGATCCAGAAGGCGAGGTAGAGCGCGACTAGACCCTGCACGGACAGGAGGGTGGGGAAGGGCACAGCGGACAGGATGGCACCTATCGTCAGCGGCGCCGCAAGCGCCAGGAACAGCAAGCCGCCGCGCAGCAGCACGCGCCGACGCCATAGCGACCTGCCCGATCCCGCCAGGGCGTCCAGCATGCGCAGCCTTCCCGCTTCCCGTTCCCCCGACACCAGATCGTGAAACAGGGCGATCACGAACAAGGGGGTCAGATAGACCAGAACGAAGGAAAAATCGAAACGACCCGGCAGGGCGAGTTCAGGATTGAACGCCTCGCCATCATAAAGCTGCGCTTCCAACCCAAGCGCGCGAACACGCAGGATATAGGGCGCGACATCGCGCAGGCCGAGGGCGGCAAAGGCCAGCGGCGAAGGCGTGTCCCAAGTGGCGTGAAAACTATAATAGGCCGCGGTGCCAGGGTCTTTCGTCTCGGCCGCCCATTGCGCGATGGCCGCCATATCCTGCGCCTGTTTGGGCTGGATACGGGCGATGACGTCGCGTTGGCGGGCGACCTCGGCCATGCCGGCGGCCACGGAGGCAGCCGCCAGCAAAGCGACCAACAGCAGCGCCAGCAGCGCCATGCGGGAGCGCAGCAGCAGGCGCAATTCATGGGTGAGGAGGGTCATGCACGAGCTTTCTGAAGAATGCGGGCAACGGGCAGCAACGCCAGCAGCGCGAACGCCAGCCAGGCGAGCAACAGGCCAAGCCCAGGCAGGCTGGCTTTGACCAGATCGCCCGTGGTCGCCGGTTTGAAGCGGAATTGCGGGATCGTCTGCCAATGGTCGGCGGAGATGCGCTTGCGCTGATCGGCACCGGCATCCTTGGCCTTGTCATCGGCATAGCGGACGGTGTCGGCCTGCAACTGGTTCAGCTGCTGGACCATGGCATAACGATAGGCTTCGGCCTGAGCCAGGAACCGGCGATGGCCTTCCAGGTCAGTGCCTGCCGCAGCCATCGACAGCCGGCGCAGGGCGATGGCTGGACTGATGATGCCAAAACCGTCGGTCAGTCGGCTCTGCGCCTGCTGGACGGTGAAGCTGCGCCTGGCATAATCGTCGAACAGGCGCGATGTCAGCTTCTCGCCTTCGACCGCGAGCAGGCCGTTATAATTGACCGGCAGATCCTCGATCCTGTCGACGCCATAGTGGCGCAGCACCTTTTGCCTGAAGGCGGTGAAGAAGGGATCCTCGGGATTATGTGCGTCGCCGAGACGATGCAGATCCTGCTGGATCGCAATGTCGGTTTCGAGCCGGGTGGGAAGCATGTGGGTTTGCGCCGCAATGTCGGGCGCAACGCGCGGGAGCAGGATGACAAGCACCGTCCAGAGCGCGAGCAGCGCAAGCAGCGCGTCGCGCCCGCGCCGCACCAGCGCGGATACCAGGATGACGATGATCGACCAAAGCGCCAGATAGGCACCATAGCCCAGCACCATGACGGCCATTGGCCCGGCCAGCGCGCCCGGCTGTCCCGCGATCAGCAGAAAGGCGGCCAGCGCGGGAAGCCCGACCAGCGCCGCGACTATGGCGAGCGCCAGCAACTTGCCCAGCAGCAGCGCGCGCGCGGAAACGCCCTGGACGAGCATCTGGCGCAGCGTGCCGCGTTCCCGTTCCCGCGCGACTGCCCCATAGCCGAGGAAAACCAGCAACAATGGGGCGATCACTTGCAGGACGAAGGCCGGTGTCAGCTGGCCGAAGCGCACCAGCAGCGATGATTGGCGGACATCGCCGAAATTGGCGCTGTTCTGCCGATGGCCTTCCAGGAACATGCTGTTGCCGGTGAAGGCATCGACGCCCGGATCGAAGGCCGCGAGCGGCGGCAGGGGGCGAAAGATGAAATTGCCGAAATGGACCATGCGATGGGGATGCCGGTCGGGCTGCGCCGTAAATTCCTGCGCTGCCTGCGCCTGGAACCGAGCGCGGGTTTCGGCGATGCCGGTCTGATGGGACCAACTGATGAGGGCGGCGGCGAGCGTGAGGAGGGTGAGCAGCGCGAAGGCGATGACGGTGACGCGATTGCGCCGCATCAGCCGCAATTCGTCGCGGGCGATCAGGGTGATGGCGTTCATGCGGTGACGGCCTCCCGCGCAAATTTGCGATGCAGGTCGCGCACGTCGAAGCGGTCCGCGCCCTGCGCCGCTGCCTCGTCGATGATGCGGCCCGATTCCAGGAAGCCGATGCGATCGGCAATGTCGGCGGCGGACAGCAGGTCGTGGGTGACCATCAGCACCGCCGCGCCCCTGCGTGCCACGTCGTGGACCAGCCTGTTGAAATCGGCGGTTGCGCGCGGATCAAGGCCCGATGACGGCTCGTCGAGCAGCAGCACCGGCACGGCGCGTAGCAGGGCGATGGCGATCGCCACTTTCTGCCGCATTCCTTTGGAAAAGCCGCTCATCCGCTTGTCCCAAGCCGATGTCTGCAGGCCGGTGGCCTCGAACGCGCCGTCGATATCCTGCGGGGCGGGGTGGCGACCGGCCAGTGCGAGCAAATAGGCGGCATTCTCGCGCGCGGTCAGATGTTCGTAGAGGGCGACATTTTCCGGTACATAAGCGATCTGGTCACGCGCCTTGTCGGCCTGCGCGATCGGATCATGCCCGGCCACAAGGACAGTGCCGCTATCTGGCCGGGCAAAGCCCAACAGGGCCGACATCGTCGTCGACTTGCCCGCGCCATTGCCGCCCAGAAGCGCGTAGATTTCGCCTGCATCGACATGCAGGCTCAGGCCGCGCAGCACGGGCTGGCTGCCATAGGATAGGTGAACGTCGGACAAGATGATGCGCTGGCCGGTGGCGGTCAGGGACATGATATGGGCTCCTTGGCTGTTGGCGCGGAGCATTTCGCCGTTGCAGCCATCTGTCAATGAAATAATATAACATTTCAATTAACGGCTGGGTCATGCCGCGCAATATCGCTGGGCATGGCCCGATACCGAGAGTCTTGGATCACCCTGATTGATCGCAGCAACTGCGGCTGCGTCAAAATTCGCGATGCTTCGAAACGTCCGCGCACGCCAATGGGCGACAGCCATGTAAGGCTCAACGAGTCGTCATGGTGGTCCACGCCATGTCATGGGCTGATACGCCCTAAAGGCCGTATAGAAGATACAAGAAATTGGTTCGATACCGGCATGATCGAGGCAAGACGCTTCGTGCTATCCCACGGTGTTATGGGTATCTTTTTTATGCCCGCCTAATCCATATGATCACGTGGCCAGCGAAGTAAAGATGCATCGATATAATGCTCATCATTCGCTCATCGCGATTTTGTTCAGGGGTCTATTATGGATATGATTACGGCAGGCCAATATCTATTGGTCTATAACGCATTTTCGTTGTAATTGCTCACGGGGTCGGCAATTGGTGGGCTGATCAGGCGACCATGAATCTGCCGTCGACGAGTT
>MIAK01000066.1:0-40139 GCA_001829085.1 Sphingomonadales bacterium RIFCSPLOWO2_12_FULL_63_15
CAACAGCACATGCTGAAAGGCCGGATACGTTTTCGCAGACTGCTCAGATCGTCAGACACAAACCGCTTGCCGACGGGGCGAGCCATACGTTTGCGCCAGCGCTCGACTGATACGCACGGATAAGCCTCGCGTCGATCATGGCGTATTCATTGTCGCCATCTTCCGCGAGATGCTCGAACACGCGCTGCCACACGCGCTGCCACACGCGCTGCGACTCCAGCGCATATGCCGGGTGTGGATCACACGAAAATCCCCGAAACGCTCAGGAAGATCACGCCACGGTATGGCCGCACGATAGCGATACAGCATAGCCTCGACGAACAGCCGGTTATCAATCGCCGTCTTCCCTACATGCCCTTCGCGACCAGGCAGAAAATCCTCGATCCGATCCCATTGGTCGTGCCGCAATCCATAGCGTTTCACCATCTACCAGCTGACCTGCTCCCCGTTTTCAAGCCGCTGATAAGTTAGCTTCGGTGTCCAAATGCGCTTGGTCGGGGCGTTTGGTAAACTCGGCGGGTACTAACCTACCAAGGCTGCTATGCGGGCGCACGGTGTGTAGTCCGTCCGCCATGCCTCGATGATCCGCCGCGCTGCCGCCAGCATTAGGAGCAGATACACGTTCAGGCACTCGTCGCGCAAGCGCCCCTTGAAGCTCTAAACGAAGCCGTCCTGCGTTGGCTTGCCGGGCGCAATGTAGTGCCATTCGATCCGGTATCCTGAAACCAGGCAAAGATGGCGTGACTGGTCAGCTCGATGCCGTTGTCGCTCACCACCATGCACGGCAGCCCACGACGCTCGGCAATGGCCGCGAACTCGCGCACGACGCGCCGACCCGGCAACGAGGTGTCTACGATACATGGCAGACACTCCCGACTGTGGTCGTCGATTACGTTGAGCACGCGGAACCGCCGGCCGCAGGCCAACGAGTCCGAAACGAAGTCGAGCGACCAACGCTGATTGGCCTCCTGCGGGATCGCCATCAGAGTCCGCGTGTCCAACGGTGGTTTGCCACCGCCGCGCTTGCGCACTGTCAGCCGTTCCTCACGATAGAGCCGATACACCTTCTTCAGGTTCATGCCCCCGCCTGCACGCCGCAGCATGATCACAAGCCGCAGGTAGCCGAACCGACGACGCTCGCTCGGTATCTCGCGCATCCCGTCGTCCTTCCGGCGAAGCGGCTCATATTACCATGCCGACGTGTTGAACCCGATCCGCCTGCTGGCACGACGCTCGCAGAAGCCGGGGTCGGCCATTAGCTTCTCCACCGCCGCGTATCGATCCGCAGACTGGGTCCGTTTTTCCCAGAATATCCTTGAGCTCCGATATGTCCAGCATCGACTCCGACCGCAACTTCTTGATCCGCCGATTCTCATCCTCCAACGCACGCAACCGTCCCGCATTTGTTCAACCTTTAAATAATGACACGCCTAAGTTCAAGGTGAGGACTTTGGGTAGTTCTGCACCACGTGCGATAGCCCTGCTTCACAGGGGAGAATTGACAGGTCAGCGTGACTTGGCTGGATTCCAAGTCGTGACGGTGCGGCCGGTCATGGCTTTGACCACGCCCTGCAGGGTGGCGGCATAGGCGATGAGTATATCGACCACGGCTGCGAACGGGCCGCTTTTCGCGCGGACCCCGGCCCAGATGGTCAGGGCGACGGCCAGTGCGCCGACCATGTAGAGCATGGGCGAAATCCGCATCGCCAGCGTCCCCGCAGCAATCGCGCCGGTCAGGATGAAGACGCCGCCGAACCAGCGGACGATCTTGCGCGAGGCATATTTGAAGCGATCGATTGCGCGCATTTGGCGCAGTTGCGGGCGCAGGTGGACATGGGTGTGCCAGGCGCGGGCGGCGATCCGCACCTTGCGGCGATATTCATCCTTGCGCCCCGTCACCAGCCGTTCGCGGGCGATGACGTCCTTGGCCTTCACCAAGCGCTTGCCCGCGAACACGACCGCCATCGAGACGGTCAGGTCATCCAGCACGCTGTCGGGGAAATCGGGATAGAGGGCGCGGCGGATCGAGAAGATGGAACCGTCGGCCCCCAGCACATTGCCAGTGCGCGATTCCTCGTCCTTCAGCCGTTCCTCGATCCGCCAGTAGAGCGAGCCGACCGAGGCGGTCGCGCTTTCGTCCGCGCCGATATAGTGGAGCGACCCCAGCACGCCGCCCACGTCCGGGTCGGCATAGCGGGCAAGCAGATTGTCGATGGCGTCGCCGTCCAGCAGGACATTGGCGTCGGTCAAGATCAGCACGTCGCCAGTGGCGCGGGCGGCAAGTTGCTTCATGCCATGCGCCTTGCCGCTGCGGCCGGGGCCACGGATCAGGGTGACGAGATCGCCCTGCGCCGCGATCAGGTCGCCGGTGCCGTCGGATGAGCCGTCGTCAAAGGCCAGGCATTCAAGCCCCGGATGGCGCGCCTTGAGCATGGCGATATTGGCGAGCTTTTCGGGCATCGCATGGGCTTCACTATAGGCGCAGAAGAGCAGCGAGGCGCTGGGCGGCGTGGTCGCTGTCGGCGCTTCTGGAAGCGTCGGTAAAGCGCGCAAAATCAAGGGGTAGAAGAGGAAGGGCCATAGCAAAGCGAACAGCGAAGCGGACAGTAGAACGCCTATTAGCAGGTCGGTCATGCTCAATAGGCCTTGTGGTGGACGAGGACGCCCAAGGTCGCGACGATGATGCGCAGGTCGCGCCAGACCGACCAGTCGCTGACATATTCGAGGTCCGACTGGAGCCGGTCGATCAAATCCTGATGATGGTCGGTCGAGCCGCGATGGCCGCGCACCTGGGCAAGGCCGGTCATGCCGGGCTTGATGCAGTGGCGCGCCCAATAGCGGGGGTCGACTTCCCAATAGAGGCTGTCCCCTGCCCGCGCGGCGGCGGCATGGGGGCGCGGGCCGACGATGCTCATATCACCTTCTAACACATTGAAAAGTTGAGGTAATTCGTCAATGCTGGTCCTGCGCAGGAAAGCGCCGATCGGGGTCACGCGATCATCGTCGCGCTTGGTTAGCGTTGCGGCCTTCGTGTCGCTGGCCTCTGCCCGCATCGAACGGAATTTGTAGATGGAGAAGGAACGGCCATCCTTGCCGATGCGCGGCTGGCGGAAGAGGATGGGACCGGGGCTGGTCAGCTTCACCGCCAGCGCCGCGCCGATCAGGATGGGCGAGAGCAGGATGGTGGCAACGGTGGCGACGATCAGGTCGAATAGCCGCTTGATCAACCGGTCCCGGAACTGGAGCGGGCCGCCTGCGACGATGATGGTCGGCTGGCCGTCAAATTCGGCAACCCGCGCAGGCGCGAAACGCAGCAGTTCGGGCACGACGATCTCGCCCCGCGCCGACAGCGATTTAAGCGCCGCCGACCAGTCGGCCATCCGGTCGAGCGGACAGGCGACGATCACCCGTTCGGCCATGCCGACCGCGCTCGCCAGCCGCGCGGCCATGTCGGCATCGTGGCGTTCGGGGCGCAGGTCGATCGCGGCGGCTTCGATGACGGTCATATGCGGCCCGGTGGCGATCATCACGCCATCCATGATGACGACGGTGAGGTCGGGCACGGCACCCAGCACCTGGCTCGCCAGCCGCGCGATCGCGAGGCGCACCAGCGCGACGGCAAGACCGCCCAAGCCAAGGCCGGTGACGAAGGTGAGGCGCGACAATTGTTCGGCCATCTTGCCGAGATAGACGATCAGCAGCATCAGCAGCGCCGCCTGCGCCAGCGCCCACAGCGCGCGGACGATGCCGCGCCGGACATTGTTGATGCTTTGAATGCCATAGCCGCCGCCCTGCACCGCGAGCAGCGCATAGAGCGGCGCGATCATCGCGAACATGACGAGGCCATGCGGCTTGCCCGGTTCGCCCCATAGCGCGCCCAATACGAACCAGTTGGCGGCGAGGAAAGCACAGAACAGCCCGGCCATGTCCCCGCCCAGGCACAGCGCGTAAAGCCGGAACCGCACGATTTCCTTGGAAACTGTCACTGTTGCGCCCTGATCATCGCCATGCGCTCCGTTGGCACCGGGCGGCGCGGGTTGCAAGGGGGTGGGAGTCGCAGCGCCGCCAATCCGTTCGGGCTGAGCGAAGTCGAAGCCCCCGGCTGAGCCAAGCGAAGCACCTCCCTGCGGTCGGTGGTGCCCTTCGACAAGCTCAGGGCGAACGGACGTTCCAGGGCTGTCCTCGTCAAACCCCGAACAGGCGCGTCAGCGATTTGTCGAGCATCAGCAATTGCCACAACAGGCGGCCATGGTCGGCGACGCCGGAGCGGTGGTCGGTGGCGATGCGGGCGAGCATGGCGCTGTCGAACCATTCGGTCCGGGCCAGGGCCGATCCGCCCGCGATGGCGGTCGCTTCGCCCGCGAGCGCGCCGCGGAACCAGGCGCTGATGGGCGTGACGAAGCCCATTTTCTGGCGATAGAGTATGTCCTGCGGCAGATAAGGCTCCATCGCCTTTTTCAGCAGATATTTGCCGCTATTGCCGCGGATGCGCTGGCTGACCGGCAGGCGGGCGGCGAATTCGACGAGGCGATGGTCGAGCAGGGGTTCGCGCGCTTCCAGGCTGACGGCCATGCTCATCCGGTCGGTCTTGGTCAGGATGTCGCCGGGCAGCCAATATTTGATGTCGGCATATTGCGCCCGGTCGAGCGCATCGCGCGCGGGGGCATTGGCCATTGCCTTCACATAGCGATCTTCGGCGCGATAGCCGCCCAACCTTCCCTTGATCTCCTGCGTGAAGAGGCGCTGGCGCAGCGAATGGGGCGTGACGCCGACCGATGCGGCATAGGCTTCGCCGCCGCCGCCCGCCAGTTCAAGGAAGGTGGATTTGGCTCGCAGCGCGCGCGGTGCCCAGTCGGCCTTGGGATAATATTTGCCGAGCGTCCCGAACAACGGCTCGCGGATCGACGCGGGAATGAGGCCGCGAATGCGTTCGCCCTGCATCTGGAAACGGTGGCGGCGATAGCCGGCAAAGGCTTCGTCCGCGCCGTCGCCCGACAGCGCGACGGTCACCTGCTCGCGCGCCAGTTCGCATACGCGGAAGGTAGGGAGCGCCGAGGCATCAGCGAAGGGTTCGTCGAAATGGAAGGCGAGCCGGTCGATCAGGCCATAATCGTCGGGCTTGACGATGCGGCTGCGATGATCGGTGGCGAAGCGGCGGGCGATGCGGTCGGCATAGGCGGTTTCATCCAGCGCGGCGACATCGAAGCCGATGGTGCAGGTCTTGACGGCCTGGCTCGAGGCTTCGGCCATCAAGGCAACGACGCTGCTGCTGTCTACGCCGCCCGACAGGAAGGCGCCCAATGGCACGTCGGCGACCATGCGCGAGCGGACGGCCTGCCGCATCAGCGCGACCAGTTCCTCTTCCGTTTCCTGGGGGGAAGATTTGGTGCGGTCGGCGAAGCTGACGTCCCAATAGCGGTGCGGCTGGGGCAAGGGGCGTCCGCGTACCAGGCGGAGCGTTTCGCCCGCGCCGAGCTTGCGCACGCCCGCGACCAGGCAGGCATCGTCGGGGACATAGCCATAGGCCATATAATCTTCGAGCGCGGACAGGTCCGGCGCGCGGCGCAGCAGCGGATGGGCGAGCAGGCTTTTGAGTTCCGATCCGAAGATCAGGCTGCCATCGGACAGCAAGGCATAATGGAGCGGCTTGACCCCCAGCCGGTCGCGCACCAGCCAGAGCGACTGGGCGCGCGCGTCGAACAGGGCGAAGGCGAACATGCCGTTGAAGCGATGGACGCACTCCTCGCCCCATTGGCGATAGCCGTGGAGGATGACTTCCGTGTCGCTATGGGTGCGAAAGACATGGCCCTTCGCCTCCAGTTCGGCGCGGACTTCGGCGAAATTATAGATTTCCCCGTTGAATATGACCGCCAGCGCCTCGTCGTCGGTCAGCATCGGTTGCGCGCCCGATTCCAGGTCGATGATCGAGAGGCGCAGATGCCCAAGGCCTACGCCCGGCGCGGTCCAGATGCCGCTGCCATCCGGGCCGCGATGCGGCATCGCATCGAGCATGGCGCGGACCCGCGCGGGATCGACCGGCTTGGCCGTTTCCAGATGAAAGATACCCGCTATGCCGCACATGCGAACCTCCCTAGCGGATGCCCGCGCTGCGGTCAGCCAAAAGCTGTATGTCGCCGATATTGGTCAGGAAGGCGCGGATCGCCGCATCGGCGTGCGCGCCCTGCCCTTCTTCGGCGGAGATGAGGATGGCGACGGCGCGCTGATCCTGGCCGAGCAGGCGGGCTTTCATCGTGGCGATCTTGACCTGCGGGCGGCTGCCGGTGGGCGCATTGCCGCCGACGACAAAATAGCTCACCACTTGGCGCACGACCGGGCCGGGAGCGGTGATCTGTTCGCCGCGCGCGCCGGATGGTGCGGCGGCGGGCGAGGACCAGACCCATTGGCTGTCAGGATCGGCTGCGCCCTGGCCGAAACCGACCAGTTCGCGGCCTTCATCCTGCCGTTCATAAGCGATGATGGCGAGATCGACGATCTGGCCATCAGCGTTGCGGTAACGCCCCAGTGTGGCGTGGTCCGCACCGTCGAAGCGCGGCTTCCAGGGATAGGCCATCGGCGTCGCGCTGCGCGTCCAGCCGGGCACTGAGGGCAGGTCGACGCGCGCGGGCAAGGGATCGGCATTGGCGGCAGTGGCGGCAAGCCAGAGCGGCGCGGCGACGATCAGGGCCAGTGCGATGCCCGCGACGCGGCCCGCCGAACCGGTTTGGGCAGCGGGGCTTTGCAAGCGCTGCGGGTCGAACCAGGGGTCGCCCGGCTTGCGGTCGAAAAAGGGCCAGGCGGTTGCCATCACGACGATCATGATGATCGCGAAGAAGACCCAGCCATAGACGACATGATCGAAGCCGACGGCCGCATCGATGGTGGTCAGATGCGCGACCAAGATGGTGGCGAAGGCGCGCACGCCATTGGCGAGGATGGAGAGCAGCAGCGCGCCGCCCATGAAGATGATGCGGCGCGGCCAGCTTTTGAAACAGACGTTACAGACGAGAACGCCATAGGCGGTCATGGCGATCAGGAATTTCGCGCCCGAACAGGCCTCCGCCACTTCGAAATAGCCGGTCGGCGTGGTGATGAAGATGCCTTCCATATGGGCGGGTACGCCCGACAGGTCGAGGAAGAACATCGTCAGATGCGCCGTTACCAGTTGCAGCGGCGGCACGAGTTCTTCACCGAAGGGCACCATTAAGAAGGCGTAGAAGAGCGGGAAGATGAGCGCGCGCGCGACCGCTGGGCCAAGCAGCGCGACGGTCGCGCCCTGGAGCATCAGGACCAGCGCGCCATGGCGGACCATCGCGACGCCCGCCGCTGCGCCGAGCAGCCAGGCGAGCGCGCCCAGCCCCAGCCAGAGGAGGCCCGGCGTCCAGGCCACCGGCTCCAACTGGCGCAGGCCCGGCAGGCGTTGCTGCACCAGCCAGGCGATGAGCGGCGGGATGAAGAGGCAATGGCCGAAGGTGGAGGAATTCCACCAGATCGACACCATCGAATGCACGTCGTCAAAGAACAGCGTCAGGATCGCGAAGGCGACGACGCCGAGCGCGGTCAGATGGCCGCGCCATCCGGTCAGGTCGACAAGTGGGGTGCGCGCCATCGGCAGCGTCTGTCCGGTCATGCGGCGCGGCTGTCCGCTTCGCGGCCGAACAGCAGGTCGGGCAGATCCGCGAGCGTGGCCGACCAGCGGTAGCGGGCCTCCATCCGCGCGCGGGCGGCGATGCCGAGTTGGGCGGCGTGGGCGGGATCGGCGAGCAAGCTGTTGATCTTGGCGGCTTCTTCGGCGGGGTTGGCGGCGATCAGGAAGTGCAGGTCATCCTGCGCGTCGATGCCTTCGGCGGCTTGGGGCGAGGCGACGACCGGGCGGGCCATCGCCATGGCTTCCAGCACCTTGTTCTGGATGCCGCGCGCGATGCGCAAGGGCGCGACGACGATGTCAGCCGCCGCCAGCCAGCCGCGCACGTCGGGCACGCCGCCGGTGACGATCACGCCGGGCTGGGCGGCGAGCGCTTCGACGACCTTGGACGGGTTGCGACCGACGATGGCGAAGCGGGCGTTGGGATGGACGGTGCGGATGGCGGGCAAGGTCTGGCGCGCGAAACTTTCGACGGCCTCGACATTGGGGCGATAGTCCATTTGGCCGGTGAAGACGAGCAACGGGCCGTCGCCATGGTCCACCGGGGGGAAGTCAGCGGCCGGATCGAAATAGTCGAGCGCGACGCCATTTTCGAGCGAAATGATGCGGTCGGGGCCGAGACCGCTGGCGGCGCGGAAAAGGGCGGCTTCGGCTTCGCTGACGAAAGTGGAGATGTCGGCGCGGGCAGCGACGCGGCGTTCGAAATCGAGCAGCACGCGGCCTTCGCGCCGGTTGATCCAGCCCATGGGACCGGACCCCTGCGCGCCATAAGCGGCATATTTGGCCGAATCGAAATCGACGAAATCCATGAGGAAGCGGACGTCGGGGGTCAGCGCGGGGACGAAATGCGCCATCTGCGCCGAATAGGCGACGACGGCGCGGATCGGGCGGTCGGCGAGCGTCTTCGCGACCCATTGGTGCAGGCCAGGATGGTCGAACAGCGACACGAGCAAGGGTTCGCGCTTGGCGAGGCCGGTGAGGCCGGCGACGATCTTGGACTTGTCGCGCCGGAGCAAGCAATGGCTCTGCGCAATGGCGGCCAGTTCCCCGACAAAGCCCATGTCGCGATCATCATCGGCGAAACAGCCGACATGGACGGGGGCGACCTGCGCCAAGCGCTTGAGCAGGTTGCACGAGCGGATCTTGTCACCCCTGTCCGGTGGAAAGGGGATGCGATGGCAGAGGAAGAGGATGTCGCCCGTCATCCAAGGCCCCGCGCGATATGCGGGCCGATAAGCGTCGCGAGGCTTTCGGGGAGTTTCTTCCAATATTCGACCTTGCGCCGATATTGGGGCGAGAGCGGATTGACGTCGCGCGTCTCCTTGCCCGGCGCGGTGCGCAGATGATAGCCGAGCGGTTCGCCCTCGAAGCCCCAGGTCTTTTTCCAGGCGGCGGGTCCGGTGCCGACCTTTGACCGGCCGAAATCGAAGGTCGTGCAGCCGCGCTCGCGCGCCTGGCGCATCAGCAGGAAATAGAGCGCTTCGTTCGAGCGCATGGTCCGCGCGCCATCGGCCGCGCCGTGCCAATAGGGCATGCACGCGCCGTCATGATAGAGGCTGATGACCGCCGACAGGGGCGTGCCGTCCTTCGACACGAGGGCGATGTCGGCGTCGTCGCCCAGCCGGTCCAGCACGCCGTCGAACAGGGCGCGGGGAAAGACCGGGGTGCCCAGATGGTGAACGCTATGGGCGTAGAGACGGTAGTGAATGTCGCGCAGCCGCTTGTCGCGGCCACTCTCGAAGGTCAGGTCGTTGGCTAGGCCTTTGCGGATTTCGGCGCGGTGGCGCTTGGGGACAGCCTTGAGTTCCGCTTCATCGTCGGCGGCAAGCGGGCGCGAAAAGCCGAGATAGGCGTCGGCTTTGGCCTGCCAGGCGAGACCGGCTGGCGCTTCGCCGCCGCGCAGTTCGAGTGTCGCGCAACCAAGCTTTTCGGCCAGCGTCCAGGCGGCGTCGGCCAGCATCTCGCCGGCCTTGCGATGGGTCGTGAGGATGCCGCCATCGACCGCAAAGCCGCTGCCGACCAGGGCGCGGCCGAACAGCATCGAGCGGATATAGGTGAGCGGCAGAACGCCTACGATCTGGCTGCCGAGCCGGGCGACGAGCATCCGGGCTTTCTGACCGGTGCCATGTTCGACCCCCATGATCCAGCCGGGGCGCTGGAACGGCGTCGATGCCGGATGCGCGCGCACCCAGGCGTCGATCGCGGCGACCTCCGCCGTGTCGGCAAGGCGCGCCTCTTCCACGATGAGGCCGACCTCGGTTATCCCTTGCATGAACACGACGTCCTAATCCCCCCGACCCCAGCCGGCCCCATGGACCGGCATAGCATATATCCCAGATGTCATCCCAAACCGCGCGCGATGAGCGGGCCGAGCAGATTGGCGACCGGCAGCGGCAATCGTTTCCACAGCGCGATGCGGCGCTGATATTTTTCGCTATGCGGGTTGACGTCCCGCCGCGCGCCATCTGGTGCCCATTCATGATAGACCAGAGGATGGGGCGCGAAACCGAAACTTTTTTTCCAGGCCGCCTGCCCGCTGCCGACCTTTGACCGGCCAAAATCGAACATCGTCATGCCGCGTGCGCGGCCATGGCTCATCAGGCGATAGTACATGAGTTCGTTCGAGCGCAGCCGCCGTGCGTCGGTGAGGCCGCCGCCCCAATAGGGCATGACCCGCCCGCAATGATAGAGGGTCAGCACGGCCGAGACGGGCCGGTCGCCATCGCGCACGATCAATATGTCCGCATCCTCGCCGAACCGCTCCAGCACGGCGCGGAACAGGCGCGCGGGGAAGACCGGGGTGCCGAGGTTGCGGACGCTGGTGGCGTAGACGCGATAATGGTCGCGCAGATGCTGGCGGCTACGGCCGATGTCGATTGCCAAGGCGGGGTTCGCCAGCGCCTTGCGCAGTTCGGCGCGATGCTTGCGCGGGATGGCGAGCAGTTCCGCTTCGTCGTCGGCGGCGATCGGCCGGACGAAGCCGACATGCTGGTCGGCGCGCCTTTCCCAGGCTTCGCCGGGCACCGGGCCGCCGCGCAGTTCGAGCGACAGGCCGCCGCGGTCGCGCGCCAGATCTTCAGCCGCTCGGACCAAAGCGACCAAGGCCCGATCATTGTCCGCCAATATGCCGCCATCGACGGCGAAGGCGGTCGAGACGAGCGCCTATCCAAACAGACGGCTTTGCACATGATGCAGCGGCAAGAGCCCGCTAATGCCGCCCGAATAGCCGACGGCGGCCAGGAGCAGGGCGGGATTGCCCGTGCCTTCCTCCACCGCCAGCAACCAAGCGGGCCGGTGAAACGGGGTTCCGTCGGCATGGCGCATCACATAGGCGTCGACCGCCCTCGCCTGCGCCGGATCAGACAGGTCCATGATCGTGACGAAGGGGGTCGCGGCCTGCCCCATGGTCAAGACGCGCGCGCCGCTTCGGCATCAGCCAGCGCATCGACCCGCGTCCAGGCGAAATCGCGTGTCAGGCGGCGCAGCTTGGCGGCCATGACCGAGAGGTTGCTGTAATGGCGCAGGCGCGAGCGCAACGGCGCCTCAGCGACGCGCGGCTGATCCGGGTCGATTTCCCACGGATGGAAATAGATGATCGCGGGTCGCCCGGCCTGATGATTGACTTGCCGGATCGCCCAGCGCGAAAATCCATAGGGGAGCAGGCGGAAAAAGCCGCCTCCCCCCGCCGCCAGCGTGCGATTGCCCAGTTTAGCCGTCGTCACCGGCAGTTCGACCAGATCGGACCCCGACACGGGTTTCCAGGCGAAGCGCGGCGATTCGGGCCAGCCATAATGGTCATGCCGGATCGGCGCGACGCTGGAGGAATAGCGATAGCCCTCCTCCGCCAATATGGGATGCGCCCAGGGCGTGCGCGTGTCGATCGAGAAACTGGGCGCGCGATAGCCAGTGACGGGCTGGCCGCTGGTATCTTCCAATATCGCGCGCGCCTTGCGCAGGTCGGCGCGGAAGGCTTCGGGGGTGAAGGTGAAGACACGGGCATGGTCATAGCCATGGCTGGCGACTTCGTGCCCGGCGTCCGCAATGCGCCGCATCAGCGCGGGATAGCGTTCGGCTACCCAGCCCAGGGTGAAGAAGGTCGCCTTGACGTTCACCTGTGCGAACAGGTCGAGCACCGTGTCGGTATTACTTTCGACCCGGTGAGCTAGCCCGTCCCAATCGGCGCGACGGATCGTGCGCTCGAACGCGCCGACCTGGAACCAGTCTTCGACATCGACCGACAGGGCGTTCTGCATCATTCCATCAATCCCCGCGCGCCCGGCCGTTCAGGCGGCGACGCTGTCCTGCGTCACCCCCGCCATGCGATCTTCGCGTTCGACCCAATCGACCAGCAGAGTCAGGACGCGGCGCAGTGCGGTATCCTGTTCCTCGGCGCGGAATTCCAGCGAGGACAGCCGTTCCTCGATCAGGGTGAAGCAATCCTTGAGCGCTTCGGGATCGATGGTCTGGGCGGGGACGAAGGGCACATGCGCCTGCACCGCACGCAGCGAGGCGATTTCGGCGCGCAACGCTTCGATCTCGCCCAGCATGTCGTGGCGCAGCGTTTCGACGGCCTGAGCGTCGATGGTATCGGGCTGTTCCGCTTCGGCTTCGTGCAGGTTGGCTATCTTGGCGTCCAGTTCATCGGCGAGATCGGCTTCGGGCTGGTCGTCATCCTCGTCAACAGCGTCCACCTCAAAGGGTGGCGCGAAAGGCGCGCGCTGCATCGACCAGTCCTGCTGGTCATAGGGCGAGGTGAAATCGCCAAGGGTGGCATCGTCCTGGGCGGGGCTGTCTTCGAGCGCGACCGGCTCGCCTTCGACCTCGGGATCCTGTGTGTCGGAGGCGAAGGGCCAGCTCTCGTCGATCATATCCTGTTCTTCCTCGACTTCGGCCACGATCTCGTCCGCCTCTTCGACTGTTTCCAGTTCGAGCGGTGCGGTGTCATCTGCCACGTCCGCTTCGGCTTCTGCTTCGACTGCCGCCGCGATTGGGGTGCTGTCGCCCTCGACATCTTCGACATCGTCCAGCGCGGATGGCGTCATTGCCGCTGGCGTGACGTCGACGTCCAGACCCATGTCGGCCACGACCGCCTGCACCACATCGGCGTCGATCGCTTCCAACTGCTCGATCGCACCCATCAGCAGGACGCGGCTGACCAGCGCGTTCAGGCGGCGTGGCACGCCGCCGGTCGCGGCATAGAGCGCGGCATAGGCGTCGCGGCTGAAGATCGGGCGACCATCCCAGCCCGCCACCGTCAGGCGATGAATGACATAGGGTTCGACTTCATTGGCCATCATCGGGTCGAGATGATGGGTGGCGATGACGCGCTGGCGCAATTGTTCAAGCTGGGGCGATTTCAGCAGGTCGCGAAATTCGGGCTGGCCGAGCAGGAAAATCTGCAGCAGCGACTGGCCACCCAACTGGAAATTGGACAGCATCCGCAATTCCTCGATCGCCGAGACCGCCAGATTCTGCGCTTCGTCCACGATCAGCAGGGTGCGCCGTCCGGCGCGCGCCTGCATGTGGAGATAGGTTTCCACCTGTTGCAGCGTCGCCGCCTTGGTCATGCCCTCGGTTGCCAGGCCGAAGCTCTGCGCGGCGAGGCGCAGCATGTCGTCGCCCTGCACCTGGGTCGAGACGATCTTGACCGCGGTGAGCCGCGACGGGTCGATCGTCTGCATCAGATGGCCGACCAAGGTGGTCTTGCCCGCGCCGATGTCGCCGGTGATGACGATGAAGCCTTCGCCCTGCGCGAGGCCATAGCCGAGATAAGAGAGCGCCTTGCGATGAGTGCCGCTTTCGAAATAATAATGCGGGTCCGGCGTCAGCTGGAACGGGCGACCCTGCAATCCGTAGAATTGATCGTACATATCTTCGTCTCCCCAGGCCGACCCGTTAGAAGCTGTAGCGCAGGCCGACCTGGCCCAACGCGCTGATGATGGTTTCGAAATCGTCCGCCTGAACGCCGTCCACGCCGACCGAGGCCGATGCCGACAAGCGCCGGGTCAGGCTCTTATAATAGCTGGTGAACGCGCCGAAGTTCAGCACGTCCGGCCGATCGCCGCTGGCATCGAAATAGTTGATGTAGGTGACCAGATCCATGCTGTCGCTGTCGTTAAACATATAGCTGACCGAACCGTTGCCATACCAGTTTTCGTCGCGCGATCCGCTGATCAACACGCTCTGCCCTTGCGGCGTGATGAATTTGCGCTGCGAATAACCAGCGCCAAGGCCCCAGCCCCATGGGCCGCGCCGCAGCGCATATTGCGCCGCGACGCCGCGATAGCGGAAATTGGCGTCGGTGATGCCCGACAGCGAATCGTTGAAACATTGGCCCCCGCCGGTGGTCGAGAAGGCGCAGCCGGTGAGGTCGCCGGTGAAGGGATTGCGCACGACATTGAGGCTGCTGCCCGACACCGCCGCGACATCGGCCATGATCATGCGGCCGAAACTGTCGATGCCATCGAAGACCATGACGCCGAAGCTGCTGTCCTGACCCTGCCAGGTGAAGCTGCCCTGATAGGTCATGCCGCCATAGCGTTCGCCCACCCGCGCGGTCAGCGACGTGCGGCGGCTGGGCCGCCACAGGACGCCTGCATCCCAGATGATGTCGTCGAAATTATAGATGAGCGCGCGCGGCGAGCTTTTGTCGGTGACATAGCGGCCATTGCGGATGAGCGGCGTGCCGTCGGTCGCGCGTTGCGGCGAGCGCTGGCTGATCTCGATCTTTTCATAGCCGATGCCACCGATCAACGCGACGGTGCGCGAGACCGGCAGGGTGGCGTCGAGCCGACCCCAGGCATTTTCGAACCGCTGGTCGAGCTGGCTCGCCTCTTCGCGATTATAGCCTGCGCTGGCGGTCAGGCCCACAGGCAGCAGCGTGCCGGGGGCAAAGCCGACCGACCCCAAAAGGCTGTGCGTCCAGCTATCGGCGAACGAACCGCCCTGCCCGCCCAGGAAATCGGCATTGACGCTGTCTTCGACCCGCGCATAGCCCAATTGATAGGAGCCGTTGACGGTGAAGTCGCCGACCTGTGTCGTGTAGGACGGGCCGACATAACCGGCATAGACCTGGCTGGTGAAGCTATTGTCGTTGAGCGATGTCGCGCCCGACAGGCCATCAGTCCGCACCCGTGTCGCAAAGCCGCCTGCGTTGAGCGAGAGGCCGCGCGCGAGGTTTACGCGCGCGCTGGCGATGCCGCTCAGCACGTCCTGGTCTGGTGCCTGGCTGCCCCAGCCGAAGCTGTGATTATATTGGACATCGACCACCGCCTCGACCCGGCGGTTCTGCACTTCGGCGGTCAGGCCAGCGGTGACATTGGTATAAGTCAGCACATCGCCGCCGCCCTTGAGCGGGCCGGTCACGACCTGATCGATGCCGATATAGGGCGTGACGTTCATGCGGCGATCCGTATCCTGCGCCAGCGCAGGCGCGGCGGCGGTCGCCAGCGCGACGAGCGATGCGCCGCCGATCCAGAAACGGGTCATGAGCGGGGTTCCCCCTTGGCATAATAGCTGCCGAAACGGCGGCCGCCGCCGGTGAAACGGACGGCATTGAGCAGAAGCTGCACCTGCGCCCCGCCCTTGAGCAGACCGATCGCGTCGCGCACGGCGGCTTCGCTGGTCTTGTCGGCGCGCACCACCAGCAGGGCGATGGCGACATGGCTGGCCAGCACGGCGGCGGGCGAGGCCGCGAGCAGCGGTGGCGAATCGAACACGAGGATGCGGTCGGGCCGTCCTTCCGTCAGGCGCGCGAGCAATTGTTCGGTGCGCGCGGAGGACAGAAATTCGGTGTCCGCATTGCTGCGCTGTCCGGCGGGCAGGATAGAGAGCGAGGGGATGTCGGTGCGGATCACGCAATCCTCGATCGCCACCATGGGATCGGCGAGCGCGTCCATCAGGCCGGGGCCAGCGTCCAGGCCAAGCGCGGCCGGAATGCCGGGCTTGCCGAAATCCGCGTCGATCAGCAGGATTTCGCGGTCCTTTTCGGCCGCGAGGCTGAGCGCCAGGTTGATCGCGCAGAAGCTCTTGCCGTCGCCGCTATGGGGCGAGCAGACGAGGATGCGGTTGCCGCGCTTGTTATCCTGTAGCTGCGCCAGCAGGTCGCGCTTGAGCAGGCGGAATTCCTCGCTCATCGCGGTGACGGGGCCGTCGGGCTGGAGCAGGCCGGCTTCGGCGAGCGCGATGCGGTCGATCGGCTGGATGGGGCCGGTCCAGGGCATGGCGCGGAAGCCCGTTGGCGCGGGGGCCAGTGCGGCGGGCGCGACAGCGACCGGCTCGACGAGCGGCGGCGCATCAGCGGGCATTTCGACCGCAGGCGCGGCGCGGCCACACAGCGCAGCGCTGAAATCATAGATTTCGGTGGCGCGCTCGATCAGCGATCCGCCTTTGATGGGGCTATGCTGGTTCATGTTTCCTGGTTCCTTCACGCCCACATCTCAAGCCATGCCACGCTGGACAAATTCGACGACGATCAGCAGCAGACAGACCGCCGCCAGACCGCCGCTGGCGCCCGCAAACCACTTCATCCGCTGCTTTTCGACGGCAACCTGCGTCGCGCTGACCGCCTGGCTGATCGATCCGGCGACCGGCAGGCCGATGGCGCGTTCCAGACGGGCGGCGGTGGGGAATGTTCCCTTGAGCTGGCCCATGGCGAAGGCGACGCCAACACCCGCACCGATGCCGACGATCAGCACGCCGAGCAGCAGCAGCGGCCGGTTGGGCGCGGTCGGTGCGGTGGGGACGCTGGGCGGATTGATGACGCGGAACTGGACCGATCCGGTTTCCGACTTCACCTCGCCACGCAGGCGGATTTCCTCGCGGTCGGCAAGCAGCTTGTCATATTGGGTCTTGAGCACTTCATAGTCGCGGTCGAGCTTTTCTTGCTCCGATGCGATACCCGGTTCGTCGACCTGCTTGGCCATCATGGCGTTGAGGTCGGCCTGGAGCTGTGCCTTGCGGGTGGAGAGCGCCTGCACCGTGGCGGCGCGTTCGGCCTGCATCGACTTGATCGACAGATAGGCAGGATTGGGCGTGCCACCGCCGCCACCAGCGCTACCGCCGCCACCCTGACGGCGCAGGGCATCGACTTCGCGCTGGGCCGCGATCACGTCGGGATGGTTGGCGGTCCAGCCGCGCGCGCGCATGCCCGCAAGGTTCGACTGGGCCTGGCCCAAGGCCGAAGGGCCGCCAGACGCGCCGACACCCGGCAGGCTTTGTGGGGTGCCCGCCAATTGACCGTTCATGGCGCTCAGGGCGCTTTGCGCCTGCACCAGTTGCGAATCGATCTGGTTGATCTCCATTCGCGCGGCGTCCATCCGCTGGCTGATGGACCCCGCCCCCGGCAACAGGCCGACGTAGCGCTGCGCAAATTCGACGCGGCGCTGGTCTGCGGCCTCCATCTGCTTGGCGCGCTCGGCGACCTGTTCGTCGAGGAAGGCGATGCTCTGCTTGGTCTGGGTCCGGTCGCCCGACAGATTTTCTTCCTGGAAAATGTCGATCAGCTTCTGCGCCACCTGCTGCGCGATCCGCGCATTCGCGCCATCCGACAGGCTCGAATCGGCCGATACGGCGCTGATGTCGATCATGCTGGGATCGGCCTGCGACATGACGGTGATATTTTCACGCAGGGTCGAGATCTTCGCGGCAACGTCGCGCGGGCCGGAGATGCCCTGCGACAGATCGGTCTCACGCACGACCTTTTCCAGATTCTCCGCGCTGGCGAGCGTGCTGCGGACGCGCTCCAATTCCTGTTGCGATTGGACCTGGGTAATGCCGACCTTATCCTCCAGCAGCGACTGGGTGCTGACATAGACCCGCGCCTTGGACTCATAGCTGTTGGGGATCAATGCGACGCCCAGCCAGCCGAGCATGGCCACGCCCCAGGCGACGCCCAGCGCGATCCAGCGGCGGCTCCAAATGCCATGGAGCAGGACCAGCAATTCGTCGTAGAGACCGGCCATATCAGAACATGCTTTCGGGGATGATGATGACGTCGCCGGGGGCGAGCATGACGTTGGCGCGCGTGTCGCCCTTCTTGAGAAGGTCGTTCAAGCGGACCTGATATTCCTTTTGCTTGCCGCTAACCTTGTCGAAGCGGACGAGGCGCGCGCGGTTGCCCGAGGCAAATTCGGACAGGCCGCCGACCGAGATCATCGCGTCGAGCAACGTCATGTTGGCCCGATAGGGAATCGAGGCGGGCTTGTCGGTCGCACCGACGATCCGCACCTGCTGACTAAAAGTGCCGCTGAAATTGTTGACGATGACCGAAACGAGCGGATTTTCGATATATTTGGTCAGTGCCAGCTTGATGTCGTCGGACAACATCTTGGGCGTCTTGCCCACGGCCGGCATGTCGGTGATCAGCGGCGTGGTGATGCGTCCGTCGGGCCGCACCTGGACCTTGGCGCCCAGTTCGGGATTGCGCCACACGAAGATGGTGAGGTCATCGAGCGGGCCGATGATATATTCCTCGCCCGGTCCTTCCTGCGTCGACACGAAGGATGCCGGGGGCAGTTGCGGCCCGGCAGGCACCGTGGCGCAGCCCGACAGGGCGACGGCGGGCAAGGATGCACCGATCAGGAGCCTGGAAACGGACAGGAAACGCATATTCTCACCTCTTTGTGCGGCCTTGCGCGACCGGCCGCCAAAGAGGGGTGGCAAGGCCGTTCAGCACAGGGCTTCGGACCTCTTCATGCCGTCAAAGGGTAAAGATACCGTTAGGAGTTATGTGCAGAGTAATTCAGCCAAGTAAAACTTCACGAGGACTTGGATGGCCAAGAAAAGCGGTCGGACTGGCCGACGCGCCATAGGCCCCGGCGAGGAAGATGGCAATGAGGTCGCCTTCCTGCACCGGGGGTAACGCCACCTTATCGCCGAGCCGGTCGATGGGCGTGCAGAGGCAGCCGACGACCGTCACGGGTTCCTCAGCCGGGTCCGCGCCGAAACGGTTGGCGATGGCGATCGGATAGTTGCGGCGGACGACGGTGCCGAAATTACCGCTGGCAGCAAGTTGATGATGCAATCCGCCATCGACGACGACGAAGGTTTCGCCCTGGCTGACCTTCACGTCGATTACGCGGGTCAGATAGACGCCCGCCTCCCCAACCAGCCAGCGGCCGAGTTCAATCGCGAAATGGGTCGGTTTGAGGATGTCGGGCAGCGCGTCGAGCGCACTGCCGAGGGCGACGCCGATGGGGCGGATGTCCAGCGGGACGTCGCCGGGGAAGTAAGCAAGGCCAAAGCCGCCGCCCAGATTGACCAACGGCGGCGATGCGCCGACTGCTTCGGAAAGCCGCGCCGCCAGCGCGAGGGTGGCGGCCTGCGTCTCGATGATCGCCATGGCGTCAAGATTTTGCGAGCCGGCGAAAATATGCCAGCCGCGCCAGTCGGCCCCGCCGTCGATCATCGCGCGGGCAAGCGCCGCCGCGCGATCGGCATCGACGCCGAACGGCTTGGCCCCGCCGCCCATCCGCATGCCGGAACCTTTGAGGTGGAAGTCGGGGTTCACCCGCACCGCGACGCGCGGGGTCTTGCCGATCCGCTGGCCGATGGCGAGCGCGCGACGCCCCTCCCCTTCGGATTCGAGGTTCAGCGTGACACCTGCGAAAATCGCGGCTTCCAGTTCGTCATTGCGCTTGCCCGGCCCGGCAAAGCTAATCCGCGCCGGGTCCATCCCGGCTTCGAGCGCCATGTCCAGTTCGCCGCCCGATGCGATATCGAAGCCATCGACTTGCGCCACCATGCCCGCGAGCAACGGGGCATAGGGGTTCGCCTTGATCGCATAATGGAGGTGCAGGGCGGGCGGCATGGCGGCCCGGAAGCGCCGGACCTGCGCTTCGACGATGGCCATGTCATAGGCGAAGAGCGGGGTGTCGCCTGCCTCATCCACCAGGCTGGCCGCGCCATAACCGCCGATCAGCAACATGCCCTCCTCGCCTGCGAACCAGGGCGGGATCGGTCCCATCGGCTTCATCTGCAAAACCCTCTCAACTTCATAACGATGTGCTCCTGCGAAAGCAGGAGTCCAGGGCGATAGGTTACCCGCCTCACCCTAGGCTCCTGCTCTCGCAGGAGCACCATGTTGGTGCGAGAGGGCGACTCGATCGGTCTTGCCGTTGGGATTGCTGGGAAATTCGTCCAGTACAAGAATGTCCCTTGGCTGCATATAATTGGGCAGCTCGCTTTTCAGATGCGCCGCGACCGCCTGCGCGACCGCCGGATCGTCGGCGCGGAGCAACAGCCGGACCACTTGGCCCGACCGATCATCCTTCACCCCCAGCGCCACCGCTTCGGCGACACCGGCGACGGCAACGGCGGCTTCCTCTATCTCGGTCGGACTGATGCGGTTGCCCGCCGACTTGATCATCGCGTCGTCGCGACCGACGAAATAGAGCAGTCCCTGCGCGTCGCGCCGCACCGTGTCGCCCGACCAGACCGCCATGCCGCCATAGCGGGAGGCCGTTGGCGCGGGCTTGAAGCGTTCGGCGGTGCGCGCGGCGTCGCGCCAATAGCCCTGCGCCACCAGCGGTCCGCAATGAACCAGTTCGCCAGGCTCGTCATCGTCGGTGACGCTGCCATCGGGGCGCAGCACCAATATCTCGGCAAAGGGGATCGCGCGGCCCATCGAATCAGGGTGGCTGGCCACCAGCGCAGGCGGCAGATAGGTGGAGCGGAAGGCTTCGGTCAGGCCATACATGGGGTAGAGGTCGGCGCGGGGGAACAGGGCGCGCAGTTTTGCCACGAGCGGCCGGGTCAGCGCGCCGCCGCTGTTGGTCAGGCGCTTGAGCTTGGCGGCGACCTCCGGTGGCCAGTCCAGTTCGGTCAGTTGCACCCAGAGCGGCGGCACCCCGGCGAGCGTGGTGATGTCGCGCCGGTCGACCAGCTTCATCACGTCGCGCGGGGTGAGATAGTCGAGCGGATAGACGCAGCCGCCCGCAATCCAGGTGGAGAAGAGCTGGTTCTGGCCATAGTCGAAGCTGAACGGCAGGACGCAGGCGGTGCGATCGTCCGCGCCCATGCCCAGATAGTCGGCCACCGCCACCGCGCCCAGCCAGAGATTGGCGTGGCTGAGCATCACGCCCTTGGGGCGTCCGGTCGATCCGCTGGTGTAGAGAATGGCAGCCAGCGTATCGGGCGCAGCGTCGGAAGGGCCGATCGGATCGCCGCCGCTCATGGCGCAGGCGGCATCATCTTCGCGATGCAGCGGGCAATCGGGGGGAACGTCGCCGGGCTGCAGGCTGTCGAGTCGCGCCGCCGTGCCGATCAGCATCGCGGCCCCGCTGTCGGACAGGATATGCGCGACCTGGGCATGTTTGAGCAGCGGGTTGATCGGCACATGGACAAGGCCCGCGCGTGGCGCGGCCAGTGGCATCAAGGCTGCAACCGGTCCTTTGGCGATCCAGCTGGCGACGCGCGCGCCCGGCTCCAGCCCGAACCCGGCCAGCCAGCCCGCCAGCCGCCCCAGCGTTTCCTCCAGCTCGGCGAAAGTATAAGTGCCCGATCGCCCATCCAGCGCCGGGCGGAGGGGATCGCCACGCAGCAGGACATGATCGATCGGCAGGCTGTCCGCAGACGGGCCTGTCGGGCTTAACTCCATTTCCAGACTTTGCACCTAAGCGTTCCTCTTCTGGTTGCGGAGATAGTCGGTTGCCGACGACAAGGGAATATCACAGCCTGGCCGAAGTCGGGCACGCGCTGCAGGGCCGTGCCGATCGGATGGCCATGGCTTCCCTGTTCGACCGGTTCGACTGGTATGCGCTGCTGCACCAGCATTGCTTTGCCGCCGCGCCGGTTCGCGTGCTGGCGGCGGAAGAGAGGCGCGCGCAGGCGTGGATGGTCCTGATGCAGCCGGAAGCGCGGCGGGTGTCGGCGCTGGCCAATTGGTATAGTTTTGCCTGGGCGCCGATATTTGTGGGCGATCCCGACGAAGCGCAACAGGGGCGGCTGCTCGATGCGCTGGCGCGGCATTTGCTGGCGGGCAATAGCCAGATCGATTTCTATCCGTTGGAAGATGGCGGCGCGCTGCGCGCCAGTTTGCGGCGGGCGGGCTGGTTTGCGCTGTCGCGGCCGATGGGGGGGCGCTATCTGCTGCGCCCGGCGGGACGCGATTTCGCGACCTATTGGGCGGCGCGGCCGGGGCGGTTGCGGACGCTGGTGCGGCGCAAGGCACGCAACAGTCCCTATACGCTCTCCATCAGCGACCGGCTGACCGATGATCTGTGGCGGGACTATGTCGATGTGCATGACCGGAGCTGGAAGGCGGCAGAGCCGGGGCTGGCCTTCCTGCGCGCGCTCGCGGAGCAGGAGAGCGATGCGGGGACGTTGCGGCTGGGCTTTGCGCGGCTCGATGGGCGGGCGGTGGCGACGCAGTATTGGACGGTCGAGCATGGCGTTGCCCTCATTCACAAACTCTCCCATGATCGCGCCCACGATGCCGGGTCGCCCGGTACGTTGCTCAGCCACGCCATGTTTGCGCAGGCCATCGACCAGGATCGGGTCGATCTGATCGACTATGGCACTGGCGACAATGGCTATAAGGCCGACTGGATGGACGAGCGGATCGCGCTGCACCGGATCGACGCCTTCAATCCCCGCTATGCGTCGAGCTGGCTCCCGGCGGCGCGGACGGCCATTTCCGCGCTTGTGGGATAGAGCGCGAATGACTAGGAAAGCGCCCTTATGCGGGCCAATCATCCTTCGCCGGTCGGTCAGGCCGATGCCATCGACACTCTAACGCGGACGTTGCTTCGCGACGTTCTGGGCCTGTCCCAGGAGCGGGTCGATGCGTTCGAGGCGGACACGCCCTTGTTCGGCGCGCTGCCTGAACTGGATTCCATGGCGGTCGCGGGGCTGCTGACCGAGATGGAGGATCGCTTCGATATTCTGATCGAGGATGACGATATCGATGGCGATACGTTCGAGACGTTCGGGTCGCTGGTGGCTTTTGCGCGGGGTAAGGTGGCCAAATAATTGCCGTTCGCTTCGAGCGTGTCGAGAAGCGTTTAGCTTCGCTGAACTCGGCTCTGCCTCGTTTCTCGACTTCGCTCGAAACGAACGGAGGTCATTTCATTCGGCCGCCATCGCCTCGAAGTCGGCTTCGGCCAGAAACTTCTCGACATCGAGCGCCGCCATGCAGCCCATGCCGGCGGCGGTTACGGCCTGGCGGTAGATTTTGTCGGTGACGTCGCCCGCGGCGAAGACGCCGGGGATGGCGGTGTGGGTGGTGCCCTTGTCGACCAGCAGATAGCCTTCGTCCATCGGCAGCTTGCCGGTGAACAGTTCAGTCGCGGGGTGATGGCCGATCGCGACGAAGCCGCCGTCGGTGGGTTCGTGCGACCGTTCGCCAGTGACCGTGTCGATGAGGTCGACGCCGACCAGTCCTTCGGGCGTGCCGCCGCCGACGAATTTATCGACTGCCTTGTTCCACAATATCTTGATGCTGGGATGGGCGAAGAGGCGTTCCTGCAGGATCTTTTCGGCGCGCAGCGTGTCGCGGCGGTGGATCAACGTGACGTCATGGCTGTGGTTGGTAAGGTAGAGCGCTTCTTCGACCGCGGTGTTGCCGCCGCCGATCACCACCACCTTCTTGCCGCGATAGAAGAAACCGTCGCAGGTGGCGCAGGCGGACACGCCCTTGCCCTGCAGATGCTCCTCGCCCTCGACGCCCAGCCATTTCGCCTGCGCGCCGGTGCAGATGACGAGCGTGTCGGCGACATAGACGATGCCGCCATCGCCGGTCAGGCGGAAGGGCCGCTGCGACAGATCGACATCGACGATCTGGTCATACATCATCTTGGCGCCGACATGTTCGGCCTGCGCCTGCATCTGTTCCATCAGCCATGGCCCCTGGATCACGTCCTTGAAACCGGGATAGTTTTCCACGTCGGTGGTGATGGTCAACTGGCCGCCCGGCTGCATCCCCTGCACCACGATCGGCGCGAGGCCCGCGCGCGCGCCATAGATGGCGGCGGACAGGCCAGCGGGGCCAGAACCGAGGATGAGCATGCGGGTCGAGTGGGTGGCGGTCATGAAGGGGGCTTTCCGGCTGCGATTCGTGTTGAGGGGAGAGATAGGCGGTGACGGCGCGCAGGCAAGCGATGGATTTGCTTGGGGGGCGGCAAGAAGGGATGTGGGTGAGGTTACTGCGGCGCGACAGGGCGAAGTTCACAGTGTCGCAGGCGTGATTTTTGAGGAGGATTCGGGCGAATTGCTACGGGGAAGCCACCGGGACGCGACAGTAGCGCGACAGGTTCGCGCCTGTGACGCGACAGTTGGGTAACGGTGACGCGGCAGTAGCGCGACAGGGTGTGTGGGCGGGCGGTGCGCAGGGGGTGCGTAAGCGGACGGCGGTGGGCGGCTGATCCATCCATTGGGACTAGATCAGGGATTTTCCTACATTGGAAGGGTGTTGGTGGATGGCGTCGCTCGATACGAAGAAAAAGCGGGATGCCGGGTCAAGCCCGGCATGACGACGGTGGAATGGGAATGATAGGCCATTCTCGCCGATAACTATCACATACATCATTTTTATTGCAGACGTTCCTGTGTCGAAGAATCGTGCCAAAATGTCGTAGCTTACTGAAATTCTAATCTAACAATTCTGGAATGAGTGGTGGAATTATCCTACCGTAAATGGGCATGTGTAGGCGGTGCAGCCGCATTGCTAGGGTCATTCATTATCGGCGACCTACTGCTTTGGATAATATTTGTCTGACGGAATCCGCATACATCCGGAAGGAGATAGTCGGGTCGATCAGTAAATATCTTCCGTCCAGCCCACCAATTCTAGCATATATACGCCGAGGTCATGCATATGCCCCTTGCGTGGCGACCATCGCTCAGAAAAATGATAGCCTGCGTCATCTACCCCTTCTAAGAGCCAACGAGCACCATCCATGCCGGGCGGCCCGCAACGCGCTTGGGCCGGTGGAAAGGCTTCTGCACGAAACAACGCGATGATTTTTTTGGCCTCATCACGGGAAAGTGTTTTTAATAGCTGGTCCGCTATCGAGCCAAAGCTATAACCGCCTTGACCAGAGAGCCGTGTCGCGAAAATTTGGGCCTTGCCCTTTTCATCGATTTCAATCCGAATGACTACAGGAGCGTGGAACGTCCGCAACCATGTGAAACGAACCGTTTTCGCCATTCTCTTGTGCTTGGATGGTTGATCCGGAAAAATGGGACGCTCGTTAGCGATCTGTAGGACTGTTGCATAGGCAGCCAAGGTGCCAGCATCGACAAATGGCACTGCTCGGTCTCCATCGGCCGAACAGCGATAGGTTGGCTTGGCTAAGTCTTCCGAAAAATAGATCGGTGGCGATGCGGCGATCATTAGCGCAATAAGTGCTGACATTTGGGCTCATCCAAATCTGAGGCAAGTCACAACAACTTGAGCACGAATTTGTCGGCTATCTCGACATATCTTTCAATAGCAGACAGTCCCAAAACCACCCATTGCCGACACCCCGGGCTTGCGGTGATCGTGGGAGATGGGTTCCCGCCTTCGCGGGAATGACGGACGGAATAGCTTACGCGGTTTGCTGCGCTGGCACCCACCCCAACCCTCCAAAGGGAGAGGCTTTCGCAATGCCCTGTCCCGCTCAATCCAGGACGTTGGGTAGATCCTCGAAGCCTTTGCGCAGCGCAGCGCTCCAGCTTTGCGAGATCATGGCGAATTCTTCATTGTCGGCTTCGATGCGGGTGCGGACGCGGAAGTCGAAAGCGTCGGTGGGGATGACGGCGAGGTCGAGCGGCATGCCGACCGAGAGGTTGGAGCGCAGGGTCGAGTCCATCGAGACCAGCACCGCCTTGGTCGCATCCTCCAGGCTGGTTTCGCGGGCGATGATGCGGTCGAGGATGGGCTTGCCATATTTGTGCTCGCCGATCTGGAAGAAGGGCGTATCTTCGGTCGCTTCGATGAAATTGCCGGCGGAGTAGACGAGGTAGAGGCGCGGTTTGCCGCCCCGGCGCTGGCCCGCGATCATGATCGAGGCGCTGGCGCCTGACCCGCCCATTTCGATGCTTTCGCGATAGCGGGTCTGCATCGCGCGCATGGCATCGCCGACGATCTGGGCCACGCGATACATGGTGCTGCAATTGAGGATGGTTTCGATTTCGGGGTCGAGCTTGGCGTCCTTGATCGCCTTGCTGAGCGTCGCCTTCACCCCTTGCGTGATCGACAAATTGCCCGAACAGAGCAGGGTGATCGCGCGTTCGCCCGGCACGACATAGGTGAAGCTCTTACGAAAGCGGGCGATATTGTCCATGCCCGCATTGGTGCGGGTATCGGACAGCATGACCAACCCCTGGTCCACGCGCACCGCCACACAATAGGTCATTCCCCGCAGGCTCCCGAAATATCTGACTCAACCCTGTAGACCGGGCGGCGGACTATTTTGCTGTTGTTGCCGTTGCAACTGCCGTTCCTCGATCCCGTCATCCGCCTGCGCGATACGGACGTCCGCGTCAATCAGGATATCGCCCGCAACCATGATGGTGCCCCGGATCGGCGCGGCATCATCGGCATCCAGGCCGCTCGCCACGCGCAGATAGCGTTCGGTGACGCAGACGCGGTTGGAGGGGTCGAAACCGACCCAGCCGAGGCCCGGCACCAGCGCTTCGGCCCAGCCATGGGTTTCATGCAGTTCATTGCCCTCGCTGGTGAGCAGATAGCCCGACACATAGCGGGCGGGGATGCCAAGGACGCGCGCGCCCGCGATGAAGATCTGGGCATGATCCTGGCATACGCCTGCGCCCAGCTGAAAGGCCTGCGCAGCCGTGGTGGCCGATGTGGTGACGCCAGCGCGATAGGTGACCGCGTCGGTCACGGCGGCGGCCAGCGCGTGCAGCCGGGCGAGCGGACCGTTGCCGTCGGGCAGCGCGAGGGCCATGGCGGCGATGGCGTCGGAGGCGCGGGTGAGCGGCGTGTCGCGCAGGAAATAGAGCGGGTTCACGCGGCTGATCGGGCCGCCGACGACGCCGTGGGTTTCGCGCGTTTCAACCAGGCCTTCCGCAACGATCACCGCCTGGCCGAGCTGATCGTGGCGCACCCAGAGCGCTTCCATCTCACCATTGCTGTTGCGCTGGAAGCCGGCGACCGGGGCGTCATTGACGCTGACTTGCCAGTCCAGCACCGTTTGCGCGGGCGTGTCGACCGGCATAAGTTTCAGCCGCATCACCACCCGGCCGGCCGAAGGGTCGTAGGAATAGACGGTCTGATGCCGGACCAGCAATTTCATCGCGCGCGCCCCCTCCCCCGATCAGCCGAAATGATAGGTCTGGGCGATTTCGACGCCCAGCTGGTTGGTCATCGCCAGCCCCTGCTGCACCGTTTCATGCAGGCCGAAGCGGAAGATTTCGCCGCTGTCGAGCTGTTCCAGGGCGCTGACCATCTGTTCGATCGTGTCGTTGCACGGGCCGCGCCGGTCATGCCAGCCCGACAGGCGGTTGAGCCGATAGGCAAGCTGATCGTAGCAGAAGGCGACGCTGCGCGGGAACATGCGGTTGAGCATCAGGAAGTCGGTGATCTGCCAGGGGGTGTAGGTGCCGCCATAGACATGATGATAGGCGCGCGCGCCGGACAGGGCGTAGAGGACCGAGGTCCATTGATAATGGTCGCGATTGCCGCCGATGACTTCGGTTTCGGGCAGCAGGACATAATATTTGACGTCGAGCAGCCGCAGCGTCATCTGCGCGCGCTCGAGCGCCGAGCCGCAGCGCAGGAAGTCGTGGCCTTCGTTGCGCAGCTGCCCCGAATGAGTCGCGCCGCGGAAGGTCATGACGCGGGTCTTGACCCAGTCGATCAGCGTCGGGAGCTGCTGGCGGGCTTCGCCGACATCATAGCTGTCGAGCTTGCGCCAGCCATCGTTGAGCGCTTCCCACATATCCTGCGTCAGCATGGTGCGGGCCGACTTGGCGTTGGCGCGGGCCTTGGCCAGGCAGGAGCGGATCGAGCTGCTATTGTCGAGGTCGAGCATCAGATAGGAGACGGCATCGCTTTCGGTGACCTGCACGCCCTCGGGGAACTGGTCGCCGCAGCCCGCGGCGCGGACCACCGATCGCCATTCGTCGCGATGATGCGCGCCCGGCAGGATCGCCATGCGCTGGCCCATGGTGAGGAGGCGCGCGGTGGCCTCCGCCCGCTCCATGTAGCGCGCCATCCAAAAGAGATTTTCGGCGGTCCGGCTCAGCATGATTTTTCCATTTCCCCCGTTCGGGCTGAGCTTGTCGAAGCCCTGTCCTTCACTTCAAGAAAAGTAAGGCCCCCTTCGACTGCCCGCCTGCGGCAGGCGCTCAGGACAGGCTTCGACAAGCTCAGGGCGAACGGTGGTAGGGCTGGATTAATAGCCATCATCAATCCTGCAACACCCAGGTGTCCTTGACCCCGCCGCCCTGGCTGGAATTGACCACCAGCGACCCTTCGGTCAGGGCCACGCGGGTCAGGCCGCCGGGGACGAGGCGCAATTGCTTGCCGACCAGGCAATAGGGGCGGAAGTCCGCGTGACGGCCGACGACAGCAGCGGGGCCGAGCGTCGGGACGGTCGACAAGTCGAGCGTCGGCTGGGCGATGAATTCCTTGGGATTGGCGCGGATGCGGTCGGCATAGGCGGCGACCTCATCCTTGGTCGATTTGGGGCCGATCAACATGCCGTATCCGCCCGACCCATGGACTTCCTTGGCCACCAGTTCGTGCAGATGTTCCAGCACATAGGCGCATTCGTCGGGCTTGCCGCACTGCCAGGTCTGGATATTGTCGAGGATCGGCTTTTCGCCGAGATAGAAGCGGATCATCTCCGGCACGTAGATATAGACCGCCTTGTCATCGGCGATGCCCGATCCGGGGGCCGAAGCGAGCGTCACCCCGCCCTTGCGATAGACGTTGAAGATGCCGGGGACGCCGAGCAGGCTGTCGGCGCGGAAGACGAGCGGGTCGAGATATTCATCGTCGATGCGGCGATAGATGACATCGACCGCCTTTGGCCCCAGCGTGGTCTTCATCCACACCCGGTCATTGTCGACGAACAGGTCGGCGGGTTCGACCAGTTCGACGCCCATCAGGTCGGCGAGGAAGCTATGCTCATAATAAGCGCTGTTGAGCGAGCCGGGGGTGAGGACCACCACGACCGGGTCGCCCTTGCACGCGGGCGGCGCAACTTCCTTGAGGCTCTTGAGCAATTCTGCAGGATAGTCGTCGACCGGCGCGACGATCCCGGCGGCGAACAGTTCGGGGAACATGCGCGTCATGATCTCCCGGTTTTCGAGCATGTAGGACACGCCCGACGGGGTACGACAATTATCCTCGAGCACTTCGAAACTGCCCGGCCCCGTGCGGACAATGTCGATGCCGACGATATGGCTATAGACTTTGCCCGGCGGGGAAAAGTCCGCCATTTCGGCGAGATAGGCGCTGTTCTTGTAGATGATGTCGGCGGGCATGATGCCGGCCTTCACGATTTCGCCGCGATGATAGACATCATGCAGGAAGGCGTTGAGCGCGCGGGCGCGCTGGCGGATGCCCTTGTCCAGCACGCGCCATTCCTGCGCGGTGAAGATGCGCGGCAACAGGTCGAAGGGGATCAGCCGCTCCGGGTCGCCGCCCTCGCCATAGACGGCGAAGGTGATGCCGATGCGGCGGAAGATTGCCTCTGCCTCATCCAGCCGACGGTTGAGCCCGGATATGCCCGTTCGTTCCACCCATTTCTGCACTTCGGCGTAACAGGCGCGTATCGAACCATCAGGCTCAAACATTTCGTGGAAGGGCAAGTGGACGTTCCTCCCTCGGCCAGGACGGCCGGTTGTGCGTCGCAACATTAGGACGTGGGGCAAAAGGGATTGCAACAGAAAAATGACACAGATCGGGCGATTTCATTATTCCTTGCGCCAGAGCAGGGATCGGGCAGAAGGCTGACATGAACAGGATGATCGGCGGGCCGCTGGCCGCCATGCTGGCGCTGAGCGCCTGCGCCTCGACCTTGCGCGAGCAGATTTATCGCGCCGATGCCGCGCCGGTGCAGGTCGCGCAATGGACGAAGACGGCCCCTGTGGCCCTACCGGTGCGAAGTGAGGATGGAGTGGCGCTGACCGGCTATTATTGGCCGGGCGACCCGGCCGACCGTGACGTCCTCCTCTTCTTCCATGGCCGCGGATCGCATCAGGGGATCGGCGCGCGCTATGCCGAACATCTGGCGGGCAAGGGCGACCATGTGGTCGTGGTGTCCTATCGCGGCTTTGGCGGCAATCCAGGCACGCCCACGCAGGCCGGGCTGGTGGCGGACGGTCGCGCCTTCGTCGCGGCGGCGCGCGATCTGGTCGGGCCGGATGCGCGGCTGTTCCTGGTCGGCCATTCGCTGGGCGGTGCAGTGGCGCTGCATGTCGCGGCGACGGTGAAGGTGGCGGGGGTCGTTACCCTTTCGACTTTCGACAAGCTGGAAGAATCGGCGCCCGGCGGGGTCGGCCTGCTGCTGCCCGACAAGTGGAACAATTTGGACGCGGTGACGAAGATCGGCGCGCCGCTGGTGATGATACAGGGCACCGCCGACGACCGGGTCGACATGGCGCAGGCCGATGCGCTGTTCGCCGCCGCGCGTGCGCCTGCCGCCATGCTGACGGTGCCGGGCGCGGGCCATAATCCCAACATGGCGCAGCTTGGTCCGATGGTGAGCGCGGCGATCGGCGCGATCGATTCGGGCGCGATGGCGGGCTATCCGGTGGCGCTGCCAGCGGGTTGGCGCGTGCGGCGCAAATAATCGCAAAAACCCCCGTTGACCGACCCGCCGCCGCTGCGTATAGCGCCGCCTCACCGCAGGGCCATGTTGCCTTGCGAGGCCCCAAGGGGCGGAGTAGCTCAGCTGGTTAGAGCAGCGGAATCATAATCCGCGTGTCGGGGGTTCAAGTCCCTCCTCCGCTACCATTTTGGCAGCCTCCAAGGGTTTGCCCACCGTCCACCGTGAAATGATCCAACCATGTAGCTACGTCGGCGCACATGCGCCCGTCTTCATCGCGGAACAGCGTAACGGACGCGACGACTTCCCTGACAAGCCTATGCAGATCACCCCTATCGTGAAGGACATGCAGGGTGAGTTCCAGCTTCGCCTTGGCAGAATGCAGATAATCCCGCGTCGTCGTCAGGCTTTTCGCGAAGGCTGCAACGGCGGAGGGATGCACCGCAATATTCGACGCGGGAGGCTCTTTTGCTAATTCGGCTTGCACCCGGTCGCGCTCCTCACCCAATTCCTTGGCGGCAGTATCAAGGGCTTGCTCATCGCCAAGACCCTTAATCATCATAGCGGTGATGCGCTCTAGTTCCTTTCCGATACCCTTCATGCGCGTTTCCGCTTTGGCACGGCGGGCCATGTCTTTGGCAGCTTCCTTGTGCCGTCCCTCAAGCCATGCCTTTGCATAGCGGTTGACCTGTTCCGGGGTTGCCAGTTCATTGGAAAGGGTGTCGATAACCAGAGCCTCGACGTCATCAAGATAGAACGTCTTGGGATCGGGGCAGGCTCGTGAGTTGGTATGGGCAGAACAGCGCAAACGGGTCCGTCCACTTCTATCGACTCCCGACACGGCCATGCCCGAACCACATGCCCCGCACTTAATAAGGCCTGACAAGAGTCGCTGCGGGCGTCGCTGTCTAACGGGCGACCTGGGGTTGGAACGCGCTTCTAGCTGGCCTTGCACGGCGTCAAACAAGGGTGGTGGCACAATCTGCAGCTCCGGCATGTCAGCAAAAACCCATTCGGCTTTTGCGTTCGGTCGGGACAGCCGCTTCCCGGTGTCGGGGTCTTTTACCATCTGGACCTTGTTCCAAGCGACCAAGCCTTTGTACTGAGAATTGCGAAGCATCCCAGTGCCCCGGCTGGCAAAACCGGAAAGCGCAGAGGGTGCCCACAACTTGCCACGCGGTGCAACAACACAGTCGGAATTCAAATCACGGCAGATCGCCTTGGGGGATTTGCCCTCATGATATTCTTGGAAGATGCGAAGGACGATTTCTGCCTGCTCTGGCACTATTATAGGAGCGCCCCGACGGGCAGGGTCTGGAGCATAGCCGTAGGCCCTGCCCCCAGCCGTCTTGCCTGCGCCTAGCAGCCCTTCCATGCCGCGCCGAACCTTGAGGATATTATCCTCCCTATACATTTCAGCGACAATGGCCTTCATACCCACGGTTAGGGTGTTAGCCTCGCCGCCATGCACTTCCAACAGCTTAACATGAAAGAATTTCAGTCGCTTATATAGATGTGCTGTGCCCTCCTGATCGCGGGAAAGTCGGTCTTGATGCTCGACAATGACTGCATCGCACTTTCCAGAATAAACAGCAGCCAACAGGTCCTGCAGCCCGTCGCGGCCAATGATGGATGCGCCAGACTTTGCCGCGTCATGGAACTCTTCCACGACTTTATAGCCTTCCCGCTTCGCGTAGGCGCGGCAAAGGGCAAGCTGGTCTCCAATTGACTTTTCGTTCTGCAGGTCGGTTGAATAACGGGCGTAAAGCACGGCTCTGCGGGATTCAGACATCATTCAAACTTCCGCTAGCGGTAAGTGCGTGCTCTAGCAGCGCGACAATCTGGGCGTTCATAGATCGATGCTCGGCCTTGGCGCGGATTTGCAATCTTGCTTTCAGATCGGCAGGCAGCCGCAATCCGAACGGGGCATCTGGTCTTGGCATGGCGCTAACTACTCCATCTAAAATAGCTTCTTTATGTAGCCATAATGAAGCTATGGAGGCAAGCGTATTTACGCTGCATAACGAAACTATGATGAAGCCATCCACAAGAGAAAAAATCGCTAACATCGTTCCGTTTGGCTTACGAATGCAGCCTGATTTAAAACAGAAGGTACAATCAGCTGCTGATGCTAACGGGCGATCATTGAATGCTGAAATCGTGCATCGGCTTGAGACCAGCCTTCGCGATGACGCAGAAGATCGCTCTAAATTAGCAAAATCTCGAATACTGGCGGCGAGGCTTAGCGGGGAGCCGGACCCCTTACAGATGCAGCTCGATGCCCTAGACGAAAGGGTCGCAGCGCTGGAAGCTAATCAAGAATAGCCCCCTACGAGAGGGGCAATCAAGCCCGATGGAGGCACCAAATTTCAGTCACTTAGGCGTGTCTGGCGATCGGCTTGTATCACAACCGCGTTGCCGGTTCCAGGCGTATACTCCAACGACGAGATGACCTGCCGCGGCTTCGGGACGATGGCCAGCACGCTCCTGAACAGATCGAGCAAATGGCCTGCCGACGCGATCGACCGCGCACTAGCCCACTAGGCCAAGGACGACGTGCACGCCACCTACCATCGCGGCTAACACTGACAGGAGCGCATCGATATGGCGCAATTGTGAGCAGAATATCTGGACACGTTGAGGTGGGGCGGAAGTGGTGCACATTACGTCCGTACGTCGTGAATTCGTTAGATGCCCTCGCAATCATGCTACAAGACACGAGCAAATGAGACTATCCAACAGTGAAGGCGGCTGATTATATGCTGCCATGCGATTGCTCCCCAACGTCGGCACCGAGCGTGTTGTTGATCACCTTCCAGGCGAAACAAACCTATCTGTAGCGACCTTGGCAACGTCGATCTCGGGCATGGCGCGCCTTGGGGCCACCCACGTGCTAGAGCGCCTGCTTCTGTCCCCCGAGACGGCCTTGCAATCAGGCCCCGCAGACAGGCGACGACGCAATCGACTTGCCCTTCGAGGGGAAGGTTTGGATTGCCTGCAGTGGTTGGCAGGTGCTGAAGTGCGAGTCACCGATCTGCCCCTTCGCCAGTCCCTGCTGCTATGTGGTGCGCCAGTTGCCAATCGCGCAGTGGTGGGGGACTGCGATCTCACCACAGCTGGTCTCGGCGTAGCGCCCAGCCGCGCAGCAGGCATGATCCAGCTTCTGACAGAACCCGCCGAAGTTCATGGCCTCAGTGCGTGGTTCGAGGAGCTGTGGCGCCGCTCAGCTTTGGTCGAGGCGAATCCTCTTGAGGCTGCACTCCGCGACGCGACAGCTTCGTTTTGCTCTGCCGAGGTCTACCGCCGCAGCCTCGCCTCGTTGTTCACTGACATGATGTCAGGCGACGAAGTCCTGCCTGATCGTCGCCTGGGGCTAGAAGATAGCCGCGTTTGGCAGATGCTCTACCGCTTTCAGCGTGACGGTGTCCTAGGCGCGATAGGGAAGCTGCGGCAGTGGGGCGGCTGCATCATCGCTGACAGTGTCGGGCTTGGTAAAACATTCGAGGCTCTTGCAGTCATCAAGTACCACGAATTGCGCAACGAGCGTGTGCTTGTCCTTGCCCCTAAGCGCCTCCGGGAGAACTGGACGCTTTGGACCCGCAATGACGTGCGCAACGCCTTGGCGGCTGACCGCTTCGCCTTCGACGTGCTTAACCACACCGACCTATCGCGCGAAGGCGGCCTGTCAGGCGACATTGACCTCGACCATGTGAACTGGGGCAACTACGGGCTGGTCGTGATCGATGAGTCGCACAATTTCCGCAATCGACCGTCTGGTCGCGATGGTGAGAGCCGTTACGACAAGCTGATGCGCGACATAGTCAAGGCGGGCATCCCGACCAAGGTGCTGATGTTGTCGGCAACGCCCGTGAACAATCGTCTAAATGACCTGAAGAACCAGATTGCCTTTGCCACCGAGGGCAATGATGCAGCGCTAGCGGACGCTGGGATCAAGAGCATAGCAGGGACAGTCCGGCTGGCGCAGGCCGCGTTCAACAAATGGCAGGCACTGCCTGCGGAACGGCGAACTTCGCAGCGCCTACTCGACATGCTGGGCTTCGATTACGTGCGCCTACTTGATCTCCTGACCATCGCTCGCTCCCGCAAGCACATCGAGCGGTATTACGGCTTGGGCGAGACGGGGCGGTTCCCCGAGAAATTGCCGCCCGACAACCGCAAGACCGATGTATCTTCCGACGGCAGCTTTCCGCCGATCGCCAGCATCAACGACGAAATCCGCCGTCTGACCCTCGCCGCCTATGCCCCACTGCGTTACGTGCTGGCCAACAAGCGCGCAGAGTACGACCGGCGCTACACGCAGGCGGCCAAATCCGATGGCTCGGTGTTCCGCCAGCTTGACCGCGAGGAAAGCCTTGTCGGCCTGATGCGCGTCAACCTGCTCAAGCGCATGGAAAGCTCGGTTCACGCCTTTGCCCTGACAGTGGAGCGCCAGCTACAAGCAGTGGACGCCCTGATCGAGCGTATTGCCGCTCACGACGACACGTTGGAAGCGCCGGGCATCGAGGACCTGGCCGAAGATGATCCCCTGTTTGACGCTCTGGGAGTGGGCAAGCGGGTGAAGGTGCTGTTGTCCGACGCGGACCTCATCGCCTGGGAGCGGGATCTGGAAGCGGACCGCGAGCGGCTGGTGCGTCTTCTGCGGCAGGCCCGCGCCGTTACCGCTGATCGCGACGCCAAGCTCGAGGAATTGCGCAAGCTGATCGCCCAGAAGCGGGCTGAGCAGATCAATCCCGGCAACAACAAGGTCCTTGTCTTCACGGCTTTTGCCGATACCGCTGCATACCTCTACGAGCACCTTGCCGAAGAGGTCGACGGGATCACCGCGTTGGTGACTGGCAGCGGCAGCAACCGCGTCTCCAGCCCGCGCCTGAAGCCAGACCTTGCCGCAATCCTGACCGCCTTTGCTCCCCGTGCCCGCAATCGACCGGAGTCGCTGGCGAACGAGCCACAGATCGACCTGATCATCGCCACCGATTGCATCAGCGAAGGCCAGAACCTGCAGGATTGCGACTGTGTCGTGAACTACGACATCCACTGGAATCCGGTGCGGATCGTGCAGCGCTTTGGCCGTATCGACCGCCTCGGCTCCGTCAACGAACGGATCAGGCTGGTCAATTTCTGGCCGAACATGGACCTTGATGCATACATAGGGCTGGAGCGCACCGTGTCTGGCCGCATGAAGTTGCTCGACGTTTCCGCCACCGGCGAGGAAAACATCATCGAGGCTGATCCCGGCAACGGGATGAATGACCTTGAATACCGCCGCCGCCAGCTTGAGGCGATGCAGAATCAGGTGATCGAGCTGGAAGACCTTTCGCAAGGCGTGGCCATCACGGACCTGGCCCTGAACGACCTCCGTCTCGACCTTGCCCAGATTTCGGAAGGTGAGCGCGACGCGATCGAGCGGATGCCGCTCACTTCCCATGCCCCGGTTCCAGCCTCTAACGATCTGCCCGAAGGCGCGATATTCGTGCTTCGGGCCGAAACGCCCGCCGCCTTGGCCGCGCTCGATACAAAGGACCCATTGCGTCCGCATGCGCTGGTGCATGTGCGCACCGATGGCACGATCCACCTGCCGCACTCGGCACCCAAGCGTATCCTCGACTCCATGCGCAAGCTGTCCCGGCTTGACCCGGCAGAGGGGCAAAAGCTGTGGCAGAGGTTTGATCGGGAGACGCGCAAGGGCCGCAAAATGGAACGCTGGCAGGCCCTGCTGGAAGCAGCGTTGGCGGGGGTATGCCCGGAATAGCCCTCCGGATTGATCGACGCGGCCTTGAGGCGATATTTTACGATGCAGGACACAGCTTCACCGGAAAGGCGTTGAGGAACAAGCTGGCCGTGCCTGTTGATCGGGCAAAAGAGTGGCCCGCTCGTAAGGGCTGCGCGGCTGATCCACTCTTTCAGTGCGATGACCGGGCAATATCGGCTCCGACCGTAGGGAATGCCGACCAGACGTCCCTTCCCCATCTGATCCGTTTTGGATCGCAAGAGGTGTAGGACTATCCCTTGACGAACCTGATCCACATTCTCGCAATTGAGGCCGATCAGCTCCGAACGACGGAACCCACCTGCGAAGCCGACCAGCAAAAGTGCACCGTCGCGTATGTCCTTCAACCGGTTTCCCATGGCGTGCAGAGTGACGAAAAGATCGTCTTTTAGCAACGGCTTCGCAGGGGCTGGGGATCGTGCCGTCGTTCGATAAATCCCCCGCATGGTCGCCCGGACGAGTTCACTGCGGCAGGGATCGGCAAGGCCCGACGCGCTATGAGCCTTCCCTAGCGACACGACCCACCGCGACAAGGTCGAAGGCGCGTGCGTCTCGGCATGGTCGGCAACATATTGCCGTTCGTACTCGATCTCCTCAGCCATTCGTTCGAACTGGATTTCGCGTGCTGTGCTGCAACGTTTTGGAACGCTCGCGATTGCATCGGACCTCGGTAGGGTCATGCAGGAGAGCTGAGGCTGTACGACCGCGAGACTGGGCGCAGCAGGCCTGGTGGAACGGTAGCCAGCTATGATCTCAGCATCCGACCAACCCCGGGCAAGGCGTGCACGTATGGCTGAGGCGCTTTTGCCCTGTAGTTTCGCCAGGCGAGAGGTCGTGAACACCTCGCCGGTTCGTGGGTGGTGAAAGGTAATGGTATCGCCCTTGTTGTTGTTCTGCGTCCGTTTGTCAGCCCAGCGCACCTTGTCTGGAGCGTATTCCCGGTCATTGTTGTCGATACGGTCGAGGGTGGCACCTTTCACAGGCATCGGACCGACCAGCCGAAGGAAACTCAAGAACTCTTGAAATGCTGGGTGAACCTTTGCATCGCCTTTTTTGCTCCGGCTTTTCATGTTCCGGTGCGAATTGGCCTCTGCCGCATATTTTGCCCGGAGCTCGGTCAGCGTCAGGCTATCTAAGTCCGCCAAGAACCTGGCAGCTTTGATTTTCTCCATGGTGTGACAGGTTTGGTCGGATTTGCTTATGAGTGTGACGTGACCCACCCCAATGGGCTTACCTTGCGGCTTAGGAGCAGCGCTTTCGACGTTTTTCTCAATGCAATCTTTTGTCGCGTCGGATGAGAAATTCTCAGCAGCAAACTCGGAAGGTACGAAAATGTATGGGTTCATGATGAAGCTCTCCTCGGCTTGCGATTGAGGAGCACCAGGTATAGAGTTCCGCTATCGACCAGCGTCTCTGGCGCTCCTGAAGACCTCCGTCCGGCAAGACGGAGGTTTTCTTATTTGCAGCTGCCAACCTTTTTCGATTGGTGATTGTTTTCGGTAAGGCTGATCAGCCCACTCTCCGTTGTGCTATGATCAGAGCCGTTATCGCTCTTGACGGAAGCGCTCGCTCGATGGGAAACAGGGCCGAAGGCCTGAAAGATATGCCAAGGACGGCTCAGGGGCCGATAAGACTGAATCGGTCCTCCGCTACCATTTTTCAGACACTTAGCGGTCACCAGTCCGGGTTGTTTACAGGCGGTTTACACCCCTGCGGCACTTTCCCCGCCTTCATTCGCTTCCAACAACGATCGTAAATCCGGTTCCTCTGGCGCTGCCCGGCCACCTTCGCGGCGTCGATTGCGGCCAGTTCAGCCTTCTCTTGATCGGTTAGATACTCTTTCCAGTTCATTCGTCGCGTATAGCATAGATTTCTATGCCAGTCACACCGATTTTTTCATTTGCAAACGCTCTACCAGCGAAGCGGCAACATGCTCCTCATCGACATAGCGCCGCCTGATCTCTGCAACCTGCTTTTCCGACCACCCGATGATGCGGCCGATCTTCTGATCGGTCAGGCCCTTGCGCGCCAGCCATGTCGCGTAGGTGCCGCGCATATCATGGATGCGGAGCGCGATATTGAAGCCCGGCGCTTTGGCCTTCGCCTTCTGGAACACCCCGCCCAACCCGCTTTCGGTCCATGGCTGACCACGGCTGTTCCGCAGGATAGGGCCAGACTGCCGCCCTATCTCGGCCAGCAAGTCTCGCAGTTCGTCCAGGATCGGCACCACCACGCGCCTTTTGCGCTTGGACGTGACAAAGACGATCGCGCTTAGGCCGAATGCTCAACGCCTACATCGACAAGATCGCCAAGCCGGAAGCCGGTCAATCCCGCGAACCGGAGCGCCTGCCATAGCTCTGTTGAGCAATGCGGCTGTATCGCGGTCCAGTCGGCCTCGGTCCAGATGATGGCGGCCCGGTCGGGCTTGTAGAGCATGGGAATGCCGGTCGCGACGTTGCGCGTTATCAGCCCCTCGGTCATGCTCCACGATAGCACGGTGCCAAGCATCACGATCGCCTTGTCTGCGGTGCGCGGCTTGCTGGCCAGTTCGGAGCGCCAGGCCATGACATCGGCGCGCATCCGCTGATCGTTCCACACCACGAACGGCACCTTGCCGAATTTCGCGCTCAATTTTGTAAGTTCGACCCGGTAGTTATTTTTGGTCCGGTCGCTTAGTTTCACCCATTAGGGGCTGCGCTGATATTTTTCGATCAGCCTGTCTAGGTTGTCCGATTCGATACGGATCATATTGCGGCGCGCTTTGGCCGCTGCGTCAAGAATGGCCGGGGTGATGGTCGGTCGCTCGCCTTCGCAGCTATGGACCTGGGGACCGCCACGATAGGCATAGACATAAAACAGGGCAGGCTTACCGGGCCGCAGTTTGCGAACGACGTGCAGCCCTGTTTCAACCTTGGTTCTTTGCCTTCCAGAGGTCATATGCTGACTGCCCTTGATCTTTCGCCGCCGGGTATATCGTGATCCCATCGACGCGGATATCGATCGAGCCTACCTGAATACCAGCGTCCTTTGCCGCCTTTATCAGGCGCTTGATCTCAGGGCTTCGCGGGAATGTCTGCGCCCCCACCTACCCCTCCCCCGCGCCGGTATCGATCGCGGCGGCGTCGATCATGTAATGCCAGACAGTTTGCCCGATGGTGGTCTGTATTTCGATCTGGCCAATGTCTGCGGACACCTCGTTCCATGCTGCATCAAATCCCCTCACCTTCATCTCCGGCGTTGGGTCGCGCATTGCCTGGATGGCGGCGGTGGCGTCATCGGCCCACCCCTCCCACATCGCGTCAATGTCGGCTTCGGTGAATGACGGATAGTTGCGCTTTACCAGCGCCCGCGCCACCCGTTCGATCATGTTCATCGGCTGGCCTCCAGGGTTTGGCGGGCAAGAAACGCTTTCCCGTCCTCTTTCGCGTTAAAGGCCTTGCTGGCATGAAATCCTTTACCACCCCAGCTATCATAGTCATGCAGGCGTTGCAGGATGTCGGTCGCCTCCCGCAACCTCTCGACCTCGCCCACATGGGCGGCGATATCGGAATCCCGATAACGGTCCGCCACACTCGCGGGCAGATGGTCGCCGCTCGGCGGCAAATACGTCGCCACGATCGGACATGTATTCGGAATCCCGCCGCTATGGCGATACGGAAGATAGCCACACCGCTGGCAGACAATCGCATCCCGCTCACTCATGATCGTGGTCCTTTTGGTTGCCGATGGCGTCGAGGTATCGTGCTTCCATGGCGCGACACCCAAGCATCGCCTCGTTCGGGTCCATTTTTTGCCATTTCCGGTTGTGCAGGACCGCGTGCAATTCGCACCATGACAAAGCATTTCGCCCGCTGCGATACCGCGATGGGGTTAGTCATGGGTGGGTTCCTTTGCGCTAAAATGATGGGATTACCGCCATCGCGGTGATCGGTCCGACTCCCGGCGCTGTCATCAAAAGACGTACCGTACCATGCTGTTTGGCTACCGC
>MIAK01000067.1:0-10518 GCA_001829085.1 Sphingomonadales bacterium RIFCSPLOWO2_12_FULL_63_15
GCAGCCGCCTGATCGGCGCAGAGCGACAGCCTACCTCTGACTGCCGCCAATCTTTGCAACAGAGCCCAGCCGCTCTGCAACGCCCGAACGAAGACTGTCGGCTTCAGCTGCGCACATGATTCCTGCGCTGACATAGTCCTCGAGCAAAAATACCGCGACGGCGGGCTTGCGGATGGCAAAGGTGGGAGCCGCCACCACCGGTGGCAGGAGGCCTTCGAACCGTTCTCCGCTTTCCGGCAGCTCCGCTGACACGCGCGGTGCATCGCCGTGAACTTCGGCACCCACATGATGGGCAACCAATCGGATGATGCGCTCACCATCGGCTGCAGTCAGGCGTTCACCGCTGTCGGACAGTCCGATGCCCAACCGATCGACCCAGAGGCGTCCGTCCGGATTGAGCATGATCTCGATGACCTGCGGGTCAGCCAGCCAGGTCGCGATCGATACGCCCATCGCCGTGCGCAGCATGCGTGCGCCGCGTGACCGTGCTTCAATTCGGACTGGCTCAGCGCCCATCGGATACCCCGCTTCGGGAGCGGGACAGGATCGTCCGGCTCGACGGGGACGAGTAAGAGACGCAGAAAAGGGGCTAGTTCAACAAGGATTTAGCGTCGTAGCAGTGGGGGATAGAAAAACAGGGAGGGGCGTAGTTCGAAGTGCTAGGACTAGGGCTTTCGCGCCGACGACGTCGCCATGCTCATCCAACCCTTGCCCCGATTGAGCTCACTCTGGACGAGATCTCGCAGGCCCCCGCCGCGCAGACGGTGCGGATCGCCGTCAATCACTTCTACTACCTTTCGATCGACAATAGCGAGTGCAAGATTGACAACGCCAAGCTCCGTGGGAGCAGTTTTACGTACCTTCTGGCGGCTTATCCTTTCGGATGAGGGAGCCTTCCGCGACTGCAGCATTTACGGCGGCTCGATGCTTTTGCTCAATTCTTATGTAGAGGCTTGAGCGTTGGCGACCGGATTGCGCTAAAATCTGCAAGGCGGGACGGTAGCCGCGTTGAACCGCCGCTGCGGGCGCTCCCCCCTTGACGGCCAAATCGCCAAACATCTCAAACAACGCAGGTTCGTTCGGATGATCCTGAATAGCCGTGAGAAGCAGCTTACGTGCATCGCTCGTCAAGCCTTGTTCCGACAGCAAATCCGCCCGGAGAGCGAGGGATTCGACGAGCATCCCCGGCAACTCAGCCAGCTTGTCGCACCACCTGCTCGCCTCTGGCCAATCTTTTGATTGACTAGCGATGCGCATCAAGTTCCGCGCGGCCAGACCGCTCGTCGACTCTAGCTCCCACAGTTTTAAAAACGCAGCTCGAGCATGATGATTTTGGCCTAGATCGAGATAAGCAAGGGAAAGATGATGCCAAAGCTTTGCGTTTCTTGGCTCCCGTTTAGTGCCCTCGATTAGCAGTGGTATTGCTGCCTCGAACTTGCCGTCCTTTAGCAACTGGCCGACATCGATCACTAACTCCTCATTGATTGACGACGCCTTGGACTCCGCGATCTTTGCTGCCAACTCCGTTCGCTGTCCCCTTGGCGTAAGCTGCAAAGCTCTATCGAAGGCTTCGCACGCGAGGTCTGCCTGTCCGAGCAATTGCTGCGTCGATCCCAAGTTCACCCATAAATGCGGTTTATCAGGCGCGATTCTTATCGCTTGCTCAAGAACAGAAATGGCTTCCCTCAACCTCCCCAACTTCATCATGACCGTCGCTAGGTTGGACATTGCGCCCGAGTTTTGCGCATCGCAAACAAGTGCACGTTCAAGCGCCGCAATTGCCCGGTCGTGATCCTTTAAGCGGGAGTAGATCACGCCCAAGTTGTTCCAAGGCGGACTGCGGGTCTCGTCTAACTTTAGGGCACGCTGGGAAGCTTCCAATGCTTCGTGGAGTTCGTTTGCTTCGAGATGGATGCGACCGAGCTGTGTCCATCCTTTGCTGAACCCCGGCCACTTTTCGGTTAGTATTTGTGCAGCTGCGAGAGCGTGCTCGCGGTTCCCCGTCGCACCAAGGAAGGCCCGCGCGAAAAGTTCTTCCCTATGCTCGTCAAGGGGTTGTGGCTTTGGGGGAATGTGCAGAGATAGTTGGTTCGCAACGACTGCTATTGCGGCTAACAGGTCTTGCGGTGTTTGGAACCGATCTTTCGGCGCTACGGCGATACAGCGCGTAATCACGGAACTCAGCGAGTGAGGCGGGAGAGTACGTAAACCGATGGAATGGGCCTGTCGTAGTTCTTGCACACTGGTAATCGGCCACGGATACCGTCCGAAGACAAGTTCATGTAGGACGATTCCGAAAGCATAAACGTCGGTACGGAAATCCTTTTCACTGCCCACCCATTGCTCGGGTGGCATATATGGCGGTGTGCCTGCGATCGGTTTTCGGTCGGCTACCTCTGACGAGGGTGACCACTCAAGCGGGGCAGCGGAAGCAATTCCGAAGTCGGTGATTTGTAGTTGACCGTAGCCGAGCAGTAAATTCTCCGGCTTGATGTCACGATGGACGCGAACGCCCCTGCTGTGGGCATGTTCCATCCCGTAACAAAAGTCTGCCGTCCAACTTAAGATTTGCTGCAGTGATGGCGATCCGAACCTGATGACGTCGCGTAAGGTGGAGCGCCCAGTCTCATCGGGGGGAATGTACTCGGCGGCAACACAGAGCATGCTGCCCACCTGATCCACCCAGAAGGCCGGAACGATGTTCTCGTGGCGACCCACGCCCACCCACGTCCGGGCTTCTTCGAGAAACGCGGCCTCATCCACTTCACCCTTAACTGACTTGAGCACAAAGGGGTCGCCACCGCCTGTGACCAGAAAGACCCGGCCCATACCACCTTCGAAGATGCGTTGGATGTGATACTTGCCTGCTATGAGCTCTCCCACTGCATACTCTTCAGTTGCAGCCCGCACTCGACTCGCGTCTTCTCGCGGTATTGCGGGTGTGTCCGCCAATTCTCTGCGTTTTCTACCTGCCTGCTGCCATCGAGCGCGACGCATAGCGCCTGCTCTGTATCCATCTGCCTCAGTCTCGGGTCGATTCAGATCCTCCAGTGTGCCGATACGCTCGAACGGGCTTTTGAAGTTCGAGGGCAATCCTTCTTGTCCTATTTTCTTCAACAGATTCAAATGGCGGCAATACCCATTCCCCGCAGAGACTATACAACCCGGTGACGCCGTTGCCTTGATTGCCTCGTAGGCTTGCCTGACCTTCTTCGATTGGATTGCGATGCCGCAATTAGAGCAGATTTGAGCGCAGTTGCAGCACACGGGGAAACTTCCCCTGATCATTCCCCTGCTCCGAGACATCGGTACGAAGCGGGGAGGGATCGGACTTGTCTCTGGAATCGAGGCTTCCAAGAGATGAAGGGACATCGGGCCTTGGCCGTGTTCGCAGAGAGCGCAGACGCTGTCAGCGACTTCTCTCGGCTTATAGCCTTCGATGAGACTGTCTCGAATAGCTTTTCGATCAATCATAAGGCGTGAACTGACCTATCTAGACGGGAGTAATGTTGGGCAGAAAACGGCCTTCTGGCTTCAATCATAGCACAATCTGTGTGGCGGGACAGTTCGAGTCTGCGTTACGCTGGAAGACTAGGAGATCCGCATTCTCGCCTGATCCCTGAGTTTGCCGTATCATTTTCTGATTTGGCCCCAACGGCATCTGACGGCACGCCCGGCTTGGGCTGATCAACTGGCGCAGTGAGGGATAGAAAAACAGGGAGGGGCGTTGTTCGCACCGCTTTGACGATGGCCTGTGCGCCGCCGACCCACGCCTGAAGGAGTCGATTGCAGCTCGAACGGTGCGCATAGGCGGAGATGTAGAAATTCTTGAAACTTTCACAATTAGGAAGTATTGAGAATTTTATGTCCAGCCTAGCGCAACAGGTATCCGCAAGCGCGCTGCGCGATCGGGTCTTCAATGAACGCCAGCTCAGCGAACTGCTGGGGGGAGGCGATGCCCGGCGTTATGGCCTCGTCAACCGCGCCCTCAAGGATGGGTCACTCATTCGCCTGAAGCGCGGGGTTTATACGCTTGCCAAGGCGCATCGAAGCGCTCCGGTGCATCCCTTCGCGGTGGCGCAGGCTTTGCTTCCCGGGAGCTATATTTCCTTTGAAAGCGCGCTGGCTTACCATGGCTGGATTCCTGAGGCCGTGCTTGTCACTGCCAGCGTGACGCCGGGGCGTAAAACGCTGGAGATCCCGGCAACCGAATTCGGCTCCTTCAAATATCATCCGCTCGCCATTGCTGATTATTGCTTCCTTGGCGGCGTCGAACGGGTGACCTTCGACAAGCTCACCGCCTTTGTCGCTAGGCCGCTGCGCGCCCTTATGGATCTTGTCGCCCTGCGCAAGGTGGAATGGTCTGGCCTTGATTGGCTGACCAGTGGCCTGCGGATCGATGACGAGGCGCTTCTGGCATTGACGCAAAAGGACTTTGCCGCAGTGAAGTCGGTTTACAAGCACAAGGCAGTCAACGCCTTCCATTCCGAGCTTGAAGATGTGGTTCTGACGGCAAGACGGGCTCAAGGCAGGGGATCGCTGCATGATTGACATCATCAAGGAAAAGCTCGGCCGCTATGGCGCCACCAATGCGCTTGAAGAGGAAAACGCGCTCAAGGAGGTCCTCCAGGAGATTGCGCTATACGCGCTGTGGCGCGCCGATTTCTTCGATTGCGCCCTGTTCCAGGGCGGCACCAGCTTGCGCATTTTACACGGCCTGCCACGCTTTTCCGAGGACTTGGACTTTCTCCTGCGCGTGCCGAACATGGACTTCGACTGGTCCCCTTACCTCGAGGGGATGACCGAGGTGTTCGGCCAGTTCGGGCTGGCACTGGAAGCGCATCCCAAGCCGCGCATGGATACGGCCATTCGCCAGGCGCTGCTCAAGGACGATTCCATCGCCAGCCAACTCGACCTGTCATTCGCAGGCACCGGCCATCGCAAGGCGATCAAGATCAAGCTGGAAATTGATGTGAACCCGCCCGCAGGATCGGCCGAGGCGACCACCTATCTTGATTTTCCAGCCGACTATGAGGTGCGCCATCAGGATCTGGCATCCAATTTCGCGCTGAAGATCCATGCCCTGCTATGCCGGGGCTTCCTCAAAGGTCGCGACTGGTTCGACTTCTCCTGGTATGTTTCGCGCGGGCTCGAACCCAATTTCGTCCTTTTGCAAAACGCGCTCGTTCAGGCAGGGCCATGGGCCGGTGACGGGTCGCTCCATGTCGACATGTCATGGTTGAAGGCTGAGCTTTCTGGCACAATCACTCGGATCGAGTGGAAGGAAGCGGCAAGGGATGTCGAGCGCTTCCTGCGTCCTGCCGATCTCAAATCGGTTGATCTGTGGAGTGAGCGCTTTTTCCTCGCCAAGGTCGACAAGCTCGCCGGGGGATAAGCGGATGGATGATTGTTCGCCGGCCGCGCTAGCTTTGAGCGCATTGTGAGATCAGGCGTCTGTCGCGCTCGGTATCTCTCGCCCCACTTCATCCCGCAGCTTCGGCCCCGCCTCCATCCGCCGCGAAAGTGATTCCACAAACCCTTGCCACCTTTTCTTCCCCATCGCCTGCGCCGCCTTCATTGCTGTGTCGGGTAGCGGCGGATTGCTGGTGAGCCAGAAGCGCACGAACAGGGCAATCGCCTCGTTCGTCAACTCCACATGCCATTCGAGCCGATCCAGTTGCCGTGACACGCGATCGAGCCGCCTTGCCAGAGCGGCTTCCATCCGCTCATCCTGATCGGACTGCAGCAGGGACATCAACGCCGCCTCCACCACTTCGGTGCGCGATACGCCGCGTGCATGAGCGCGTTCCTCCAGCAATTTTGCCAGATCGATATCGAGCCGGAAGGTTTGTTTGCTGTGGGGCTTCTTCCTCACAGGTCGATGCCGTCATCGGGGTCGAGCGATGCATTGCGGGCATTGCGGTTCATTGTGCGATCAGCTTCCCGTTTCGTCCTGGCTGCGTCATCCTCGGGCGCATCGCGATCAAGATCGAACTCGTTGACCGGTGGCTTGGGGGCGGGAACGACATCCTCATGTTCACCCAGTTCGGGTTCTCGCCTGATGCCGGAGTTCGCCGTATCATTTTCGGATTCAGCCCCATCGGCATGTGACGGCACATCCGGCTTTGGCTGATCAACAGGCGGCTTTTCGGAGCTTTTCGCTTCGACCTGGGCTGGTTTGGTCGGCAGCGGTGCCGCAATGGGTGCGAGCGCAGACCAGTCGTCCTTTGGCCGTTTTTTTGGGTGCAGCGGTTTGGGAGTGGGTGCGGGTAGAAGACGCGCGCAAAACCGCGGATCGAGAAAGTATTTTGCCTTTTCCGCGCGGATCGGCGGAGTGCTGGCCACCAGCACTATCTCCTCGTGCTCAGAAAATTGCTGAACTTCGCCGGGGGTCAGCAACGGCCTCGCGGTCTCAGTACGTGAGACCATGATATGGCCGAGCCATGGCGAGAGCCGATGTCCAGCATAATTCTTCATCGCCCGCATCTGGGTGGCGGTGCCGAGCGCATTGGAAACGCGGCTGGCGGTATTGTCATCATTGGCCGCAAACGCGACGCGGACATGGCAGTTGTCGAGAATGGCGTTGTTTGACCCGTAGGCTTTTTCAATCTGGTTGAGCGACTGCGCGATCAGGAATGCCTTGATCCCGTAGCCTGCAACAAAGGCCAGTGCGCTTTCGAAAAAGTCTAGCCGCCCCAGAGCCGGGAATTCGTCGAGCATGAACATCACGCGCTGTCGGCCACCCTTGGTTCGCAGCTCTTCGGTCAAGCGGCGCCCGATCTGATTAAGCATCAGTCGGACGAGCGGCTTGGTTCGGCTGATATCGGAAGGAGGAATGACCAGATAGAGCGACACCGGTGCCGCTGAATCGACAAGATCGGTGATGCGCCAGTCTGAGGCTCCGGTGACCTGCGCAATCACAGGGTCGCGGTAGAGGCCGAGGAACGACATGGCGGTCGACACGACGCCAGACCGCTCATTGTCAGACTTTTTCAGCAGCTCCTGCGCGGCGGCAGCCACGACGGGGTGAACACCGTCTTTGCCGAGGTGCGGGGTCGTCTTCATTCGGTGCAGCGTGGTTTCGATCGAACGGCGCGGATCGGAAAGGAAGCCAGCGACCCCGGCCAGCGATTTGTCCTTTTCGGCATAGAGGACGTGCAGGATCGTGCCGACGAGCAGCGAATGGCTGGTCTTCTCCCAATGTGTGCGCTTTTCCAGTGATCCTTCGGGATCGATCAATATGTCGGCGATGTTCTGGGCGTCACGCACTTCCCAATCGCCCTTCCGGACTTCGAGCAGCGGGTTGTAGGGATTGGATGCGGGGTTGGTCGGATCGAACAGCAGGACACGGCCGTGTCGGGCGCGAAAGCCTGCCGTCAGATCCCAGTTCTCGCCCTTGATATCGTGGACGATGCAACTGCCCGGCCAGGCGAGTAGCGACGGGATGACAAGACCAACGCCTTTGCCGGAACGGGTTGGCGCAAAGCAGAGAATATGCTCGGGACCATTGTGCCGCAGATACCGGTTCTTGTGCGAGCCGATCACCACGCCGTCTTGCTTCAGGAGGCCAGCCTTTTTGATTTCCTTGTCGGTTGCCCACCGCGCAGATCCATAGGTCTCTGACTGCTTCTCCTCCCGCGCGCGCCACACCGACATGGCAATCGCGATGACTATGGCGGCCATGGCACCCGAAACCGCGATGAATGCGCCGGTCTGGAAGATCTTTGGTGCATAGGCGTCGAACGCAAACCACCACCAGAAGAAGGCATAGGGCGGGTAGATTGGCCAAGGTCCCAGCCAGAACCAGGGCTGGCCGAGCTCAGGTTGGTGTGCAAGGGCGTCGGCCGTCCATTGGGTGGCAGACCAGATGCCAAGCAAGGTGACGCTGATGACGGCAATGACCTGACCCCAGAGAATACGGGTGGCGTTCATTGAAGGTTGCTCCTGATAAGGGGGTGAATGAGGGTCACAGGCTGATCCCGCGTCCGCGGCCCAAGGCCCAGTCGACAGAACCGCCCGGCGACATGGTGCCGGTGATGTGCTGGCCGAGGTGCTGATCGAGCGCCGGGCGCCAGGGCACGAGCTGGAAGCCCAGCCCTTCGTCGATCATCGCGAAGCGGCCAGTCGAAAGCGTCACCCGCTCCCGGTAGATGCCGCTGACATAGTCGCCGGCGCCCGACGGTTTGTGCTCAAGACCCGTGCGCGCGGCGATGGCCTGCGTGGCGGCCGTCAGTTCCTGATTCTTCAGCGTCTCGACGAGATCCTGAGCAAGGATGATCCGCTGGCCCTGCCGACGGGCGAGCCCCTGCGTTTCGAGATGGCTGGCGCGGGCATCGAGGGCATCGCGCACCTCGCGCCCGAAACCATTGCCCGTTGCCACGGGATCGCGGGCAACAAGTTGGCGATCAAGCCACGTCGCGCCAGGTGCTTTGATCTGTGCCTCGAGAGGTATGTCTGATCTTGTGGCAAGCGACAGCCGGTCATGCCCTTTGGCATCCTCCCATGAGCGCAGTTCGACGATCGATCCGGCTTTGGCATCGCCGGTCATCTCCATGTCCTTGAACCGCAGATGGTGCGTGCGACCATCGACACCGTCGACGATGGCATAAGCGCTGCCGGTCAACTCGTCGTGGAGGCCACGTTCGACCAGACGTCCGATAATCGGTTCGCTTGGAACGTCGTGATGCAGGGCCAATGCCGATACATCAAACCGCCCGCCGTCGCGGCCCATGGCATTGTGCATCGTCTTGATGATGTCGTTGCGCACCGAAAGATCGCGCAGTGTGTTTTCGGCACCGGGCTCCAGAGCCCACACCGCAGGCCCTTCGCGCGCCGCCAGCCCCAGCTGTTCCAGCTTGGCGGCGCGGCCCAACAGCAGCCGGCGCATTTCGGGATCGGCGTCGCCGCCTGGACGCAGATCGACAAGGCCTGCGGTATCCTGACCCAAGCGTTCAAGCTGCCGGTCAAGACTGGTCCAGCGCTCTGCATCGACCTCGCGTTCGAGCGCGGTGCGGATGTCCAGCTCGGTGCGCGGCCCCAGTTCGAGCGTCACCCGCTCTTCCGCCCGGAACCGCAGACCTTCGCTGATATAGCCCCGGTCAATGACAAGATCGGTGCCGTCACTGGCAACGCCGCGCACCAGCACATGAATGTGCGGATTGTCGGTGTTCCAATGGTCAACGGCGACCCAGTCCAGTTCGGTGCCCAGATCCTTGGCTGCATCGGCCATCAATTCGCGGGTGAAGCTGCGCAGGTCTTCCATGTCCCCGGCATCTTCGGGCGAGACGATGAAACGAAAGTGGTGCCGGTCATCTTCGCAACGCCCTGCAAAGGCATCCCGATCAGCCCTGTCGGTCCGGGCATCGAACATCGAGGCATCGCCCCCGTCGCGGGACACGCCGTCACGCTCAAGATAGGTGATGTGCTTTGCCAGCGGTGCGGCCCGGTAATGCGCACCTTTATGGCGAGCGATGCGCGCCATGACAGTAACGCGGCGTTGGCCAGGTGTGCGGCGCATCGCGGCAACCGTCCGACGCCCGCGCGCGGCTTTGCCGCTGCCACTGCCGCGTTTCAGACCCGCTCGCCTTGAACCCGCATGGCCCGCCTTGTTGGCGGCACGCTGGACCTGAGCCGCCAGCTTCTGGCTTCGCCGTCCAGAGGCTGCACCGCTGTCCCTGCTTCTTCCCGGCCGCACCCGAAATTCATTGTCGTCGCGGCTCATTTTGAAGGTGCCAGACGATTGCGCGGCAGATTTCCGGGCGCGTGGGAAACATTGTATGGCCGGTTATGTCCGGTGCCATACGAAATTATCGCACTACAACAACCACATGAGGGCCGGGTGCTGGCACTCCTTTTATCTTGCCCTCCAAAATTGCCCTCTCGTTCAAACACACGCCTCCCCGCCGTAGCTTTCCGACACGACGCCCGAACCGTCAGAGATGCGCTGGAGTAACCCATCACGGATTTCGCGGCGAAAGCGACACAAACAGGGGGTGCGGCGCGGGGTTCGGTGACGGCAATGAGGCCGACGGCGACGCAAGCGGCGTGCGCTGTGGCTGCACATCAGCCGCACCCTCATTGCTGCTCGCTTCTCCATCGCCGCGCTGTGTGAACAATGTAGCCTGACGCCAGGGATGAACATTGGCAGGTGGCGTGGCAGCAGGCGAAGCGATGCTGGCCATTCCAAGACCTGGCGCGATCTGGGCGACGTAGTTGACGGTTTCTGCCGGAAGACTGCGACGACCGGCAGCATAGTCATCGGCACGTCCTGGTCCCGCATTGTAGGCCGCCAGCATCAAGCTGACATTGCGATACCGATCCCACATGGCGCGCAGATAGGCCGCACCTCCAAGGATGTTCGCACGCACATCGAACGGGTCAGAGCCAAGGCCATGCCGCGCGCTCAGCATAGACCAAGTGCCGGGCATGATCTGCATCAGCCCGACGGCTCCTGCAGGCGAAACCGCGCGCGAATTGCCGCGACTTTCCGCCCGCATCACCGCCCATATCCACAGCTCG
>MIAK01000067.1:10531-39525 GCA_001829085.1 Sphingomonadales bacterium RIFCSPLOWO2_12_FULL_63_15
GCTGCGATGCCTCTGCGACATGCGGCGCATAAGGATGCGCTGCAAACTGGTCAGGCACCGTCGCAACTGCGGCAACCGGAGACGTCGCCGCTGCCAAGCCGAGAGCGAAGCAAGTGCCGGGAAGGAGAAGGTGAAGGCGCAGCCGAACGGCAATCCGAACTACGGAACACCGTCGAATGCGAAGCAAAGCAACGGTCATGGCCTATTTCCGATCACGATTGGTCCGACGCGACCAGAGCAGGTGATGCTCGTCGTCACGGGACATGGAGCGAAGCAGGTTGGCGCGCAGGGGTTGGGCAAAGGCTGGGTCGTCGATCTGCACCGCGACAAAGGCACCGGCGCGCTCGCCTGTGCGGTTCCAGCCAGCACCAATTTCAGTGCCGGTTTCGGCATCGCCGAGCAGCACGCGCCAGTCGGGTGCATTGTCGCTGTCGTTCGATGGAGCCGGGACGAGCGTCACGACAGCATCGAGCGTGAGGGTCCGGATTTGCCCGGTGAAACTGTCCTGCGCGGAATGAAAGACGCCGATCATCATGGCCTGTGCTCCTGGTTGGTGGTTGGGGAAGCGGCGGATGCACCAAAGCCTCGCCAGCGCAGGGGCTGGTCAGGTGCATCACGGGTAAGGATGGGGTGTGCCGTGCCGATAAGACCGGCTGCTGGCAGAGCGCCGAAATAGCGCCCATCAAGGCTGTCGGGCGCCGGGTTCAACAGGAACAATTCGTCTGTCCGAACGCGGTGACAGCCCTGCCAGCTTGGCAAAGGCCGACCCATTCTGTCGTGCGATTTGGCTATGGCGACACGGTTGCTGTCCACCGAGACGACAGCGCCGGCGCGGCACGCCCATTGCCCGGGCAAGGCCGCGACATGCTTCATGAGTGGCACGCCGATTGGCAAATAATGGCGCTCGGCCATCATCCGTGCGGTCGCAGTCGGCGGCATAATGGCGACCAGTTCGCCGAGCCTTGGGCGTGTGCCGCTCACGAGGCGATAGAGGCCGACGGGCGCACTGGCGCTCGCGTTCCACATCAGTCGCGGTCGCGGCGACAGCATGGCGACTGCTGCGAACCCGGCGCTGAATAAGCCTGCCCACAGTATCGTGGCGCGAACATAGCGGCGGCGGCTCATGCTTCGAGCGCCTTGCGCCGGAGCCAGGCCGCGTGCCGCTCCGCTGTGTAAGCCCTGAACGGCATTCCGGCATTCAGCCGGTTGCCGACGTGGCGCCAGTGATCGGGCGATGCGTCGCACGGATCAACACCGGCGGCTTCGACCGCATCGATGGCCTGCAACACCTGTGCGACCTTGGGCCAGCCCTCGATGTGCAGCAGAATGTCAGCGCCGGGACGGACAAACGGCAACGTCGTGTAGGCCTCGCCCGGTGCCACTGCCGTCACGATGTCGATGCACGAATGGATGGTGCCATAGTCGTTCGAGGTCCAGCGCACGAAAGCGAAGACCGCGCCGGGACGGAAGGCGATGACGCGCGTGCGGCGGTTGATGATCGTGTCAGCCGCGATGCGCCCGAAGCGGATCCATTGTTCGTAGCGCTTCTCGATCCAGGTCACTTCGACTTCGGTCAGGGCGCTGGCTGTTGCTGACCTGATGGCGTGCGAGGAGCTGTGCTGCTGCGCAGTTGGCTCGCTCATGGCCGCGCTCCTGCCACCGCGAACCCGACAAGCTTGACGCGGACGTTGAGCAGGCTCGTCGCACCGCGATTATCCACAGGCTGCAAAAGGGTTAGCAAGAATCCGAAGGATTCTTTTCTATTAGCATCGTTAGAGGAGCGCCGATTTGCCGCAGAATTCTGCGGGTTTCCGCATGGTCCCGGTTTTCGATAGGCCGAGGATCGGGTTTCCGATGGGCCGAGTCCGACGGTTTTTAATAGGCCGAATGTCATGCCAACTTCTCCACAGGGAAACCGACGCGCCGGGCAGCGGCAACGAATGGGTCGACGGGGATGGGTTTGAAGATCAGCCGCTCGCGGCCGAAGCTGTGCTCAAGGCTCAAATGGTAGCCCGGGAGAGACTGGCGCCGGACGATGGTCCGCAGCTCGAATGCGAATTGCTTGAGCGGCGAAAGCGCACCTGATTTGAGATGAAGGTGCGGAACGTCGAAGCTCCAGCCACCGCGCTGATGTCCACCATGCTTGCGCACGATACGGTAGAGCCAGCGTTCAACGCCCCCTGTCAGCGCAAAATAGGCGCGGTCGATCGTCAGGATCAGGCCGCGATCGAGCACACCCGCATAGAACCAATCGGGCAGGATGAGCTCGATGCCAACGGCTCGGCCACGGTCGTCGAGTGTCTCCCGCCATTCGTTGATCCAGGAGAAGCGGTGGCGTCGGCGCTGGTGTTGCTGGCGGATCGACGTGGCAACGGTCGTCGATTGCAAGCGGTCGAGCGCTGCGCGCAGCCGCTCATAATGGTCCTTGCCAGTCCCACGCCCGATGAAGGTCAGAATCTCGTGCGGACGGGCGGCGATGTGCCGAGATGTCGGGCGGCCTGCGTCGCGCGCTTCAACGAGCTGACTCGCCGCCCAAATCAGAATGTCGGCATCCCAGATGGTCGCCATGCCATGTTCGGCCACGGCTTCGACCGAGATCCATGTGGCCCCCATCGCAAAGTCGATCGGTGCGGAGCGCCGCGACTTGGCAAGGCTGAAGAAGGGCCAGGACATCAGATCCTGAGCATCGCGCGCGGCAATGTCACCGGGCATCGAGTAGAACAGGTCGAGCTGTTGCTGGGGGCTCACCGAACGCATCAACGGCGCACCGGTCGTGCTGACAGGCAAATGCCTTGTCCGGGATCGGATGTTGAATTGCGGCGACCATTTTGCGCCCAGGCATCGAGATCGACTATGGCATAGACGATCCGCCGACCGAGTTTGTGAAAGGCCGGCCCCGTCCCATAGCAACGATGCTTTTCAAGCGTGCGAGCTGACAGACCCAAATGCACGGCAGCATCTGGCGTCCTGACATAACGCGGGAATACCGGGACGAAATCTCCATCCATGAAACGTCTCCTGTGAAGTGCCGGACACAAGGGGTTGGCCCGGCGAGCAGGAGGCGAGATTTGAGATTTTCACGGACTTGGGTGAACGGACATAAGGCGTTGCTGCCGAATGTCCCGATCAGTGGCCGCTCAACAGGGCGATATAGCCGCCGTCGCGCATAGCGAGCGCCTGTCGCTGCCAGCGAGCAATCCGTTTGCGCTCGCTCGACGTATCCCATTCGGCGGCCGAATATTGCCCGGTATCGCGGGCGATAAGTTCGATGGCCAATTCGCGTGTGGTTGCGCCGCCAGACAGCGCATCAAGCAACCGAAGCCATTGGACCAGACGCCAGTGCTCTGACGGACCGGGCGCAAGGCAGAACGGGAGCTTCTTCACATGCCCGAGACGGCAATGATCATGAAAATCGGAAACGGCGGCCTTCCGTGTTTCCCAAAATGCGTCGCCCGGAAGAACATAGGCGAGCGGTTCGGTCTCTGTTGTCTCGCCGCGAATATTCAGGCGGTAGCGGCGCTTCTCCGTCGAGAGGACGAGATGCCGCCCTTCCTCATCGCGGTGCTCGGCCGCGATATCCATGCCGTCGACAATTTCGGCTTGGCTGCAGCCGTCACAAGGGAATGGTGCCGGGCGCAGAAGGATGACGCTGGCCGCTGTAGATGGGTGCCAGACAATCGGGAGATGGTGGGCTGGAAGATCAGGGTCCGCAGCGAAAGACCAACCCCCAGTGCCGAGCCAGACGACTCAGCGCGAGTGGCGCATCGTCAACGGCTTCAGCATATTGGTCGCGGTATTCAGGATTGCGGCGCAGGAATTCCTGCGCGAAATCCGTGCGGTCATAGTTTTCATACGCTTTGGCGTAATTCTCCGAACGCCAGTCGGGCGGCTTCTCCATCGCACCTCTCCTATGAGGTTTTTTTGGAGTCGAACGATCACGTCGGAGCCGTGACGAGAGAAGTGCTCGAGTCAGTTCCGGGCTCCCCCGCGGCAAGGCACAATCGATTGCGCCAGATTGGTGCTAAATGCCCAGTTTTATTGGGTTCGCGGGACCATCAGGTGCTTGTAGCCGTGTTGCGTCATCCACTTGGCGCGGGCGAGATGGGTATCATAGACCCTTCGCGCGCGATCCGGCTCACTGGCAGGATCGATGGCGAAGATGATCGAAACCACCTCTTCCCATGATGCCTCGTCCTTTTCGGCATCCAGCAGGCGAAGATACGTGACAAGGTGGCGCTCATCATAAGCGCTCAATCGGTCTGACTGCGGTGGTTCATCGGCAAACTCAGGAGCCGACATGGGTCTCTCCTTGTAGCAAAACCTGTTTAGCGACTGCGCCCCTGCAACGCGCGCAGAGAAGCAGGGTGAACTTATCCCCAATCGGGCAGTGCGCTATCCCCAGCACGGGATAATGCCGAGCCCAGATTGCCGGGACAAAACATTCCCAGAGGCAATGATCTGCCTGTTGTAGTTCAGAAATTGTAAAATTGCTGCTGAGATTCGGTGAATGGCGGTGGGTTTGCGTTCAACGACCGCCAGGTTTTTCGAAAAATCGCACGGGATCGACAGCAAGTTCTTCTGCGAGTCGCTCAATCGTGTCGAGCGTCGGCGAATTGGCTGCGCGTTCGAGAAGGCCGACATAGTTTCGGTTGATTCCGGCACGATGCGCCAATTCCTCCTGCGAAAGCCCACTGGCGTGTCGCAATCGCCTTAAATTCGTCCCAAAAATCTCCCGAAGCCTCATGCTTCGTGGGTCGGCGTAACCCTAATATACTGCCACCCAATATACTAGGGATTCGTCATCGCCCGGTGTGACCCGGGCGATGACTTGGCCGATTCAATGGTCGTTTCGGCGGCTCGGGCGGTTCCAGACCAGATCGTGACTGCCGTCCTCGGCTTCGAACAGCTGGGCGAAAATGGGTGCCATGAAGCTGGGGTCGTCGAGCTTCACCGAAAGGTACGGACGGTCGTCCTGGGTGTGCTTTTTCCAGGCTGCGCCGATTTCGACTTCGCCGATGAGGACCCGGTGAGTGGGGGCATTGCCGCTGGTGTTTTCTTCCGCGACGATCCTGACTGATTTGGCCTGAAGGGCGAGAGTGACGATCTGGCCCCGGAGTTCGCCCGAAACCATCTTGAAGTTGCCGATCTTTGCCATGGGTATTCCTTTCCGTTGGACGGGACCGCGCCAGTGCGGCCTCGATGCGCGGATAAGGGTCAGCCAGTGGCAGGCGCCGCAGCGTCAGCCCGCAGCGTTAGCGAAGGACGGTGTGGCCGGGCTTTCTTGTCTCGCGAGGAACGGCGGAACGCCGGGGGAAGAAAGTTCGGTAAGCACCGTTGCGGCAAGGCTGCCAAGCAAAGCGTCTGGCTGACATGGGCGCGGATCGAAAGAGGCCGTACTGGTCGGTTCTGCCGGGAAGGACGCCAGATGCTGATCGCATGCACTGGCTCGGGTGAACGCTGGCCCTGAACCCTCGGTTCAAAATCGGGCAAGCAAAGGAAGCGACTGGACCGCCGGAATTACCCCCTCACGCCATCACTCGGTCGACATTGATTGGCCTGTGGAGGCTTGCCCACCCACGGGACCGGCAAACTGTGGGGTGACGCACGTATCACGCTCCGACATAGTCACGCTTCGCCATGCCGAGAGGAAGGTCGCCATAGCAGCAATGGATCCAAGGATCGCCAGCAGCATGCTGTTGTCCGTTGCCAGTGATCCAAGCGCGTGCGCGGCCTGAAAGCCGGCGATGCCCCCGGGTATGGCAAAGAGGAGCGCGATCCCGACACGGAGCATGGGAGAGCGGACAAAGGCAATGAGGCCCTGTCCAATCAGAAGCGTAGCAATGCCTGCCGACAGTCCGCCCAGGATTGCTCCGAGATGACCAACATCATGGCGGAGCAGCAGGAAAGCACACGTTAGCCCGGCATAGACAGGCAGCGCATAGCTGGCGAGGCGGAAGAGCAGCGCGAGCACATAAAAGCCAGCCACGGCCCCGAGGATGAGAAAAATGGTCATAAGCGTCCCTTGTCTGGACGCGCTCGCCACCACCTCCTCAGCGCAATCTGCGGTGCAAGAATAGCACGGCAGGGCGCAGGCCGAAAAGGCGAAATGTGCCTGAGGTTAGCGGCCGAAGGGGTCATATTCGCGAACCACCTGTTCGGGGTCACCGTCAAATTCGTCAGCGGGGATGACGAAGTAGCCCTGATTGGTTTCGATGAGGACGATGACCGTCATCAGCGTCCGGGAGAGGTTCCAGCCAAGCGATTGTGCGGTTGCCAGTGGCATGTTGCGGCTCCTGCCTAGGAGCGGGACCACCCCGCTCGACAGTCGCCCCACAGGCCGGGGGCTGGCCGCAATCACCGCAGCAAAGCTGCGGCCGCACGCGCACGCGTAGCGGACCCTTCACGGGTTGATTGAAGGAGGACAGGCTTCGAGCCCAGGGATCAGCGGCTAATGCGAGCGAGTGGTTCTGCGGCGGTTCGAGTTATGCCAATTGCGCCAGTCAGATTCCGGCGGTGACATATTCTTCAGGTATCCGCCGTTGACGGCCAGTTTCTCAAGATCGGTCAGGCACTACGCGGCCGGCAATATCGATATGTGCGACTTCGGCAATCCGAAAAAGACTTTACCTTGCGCTGTTCTGGCGCAGCACGCTGCCCCTCGGCCAAGGCGCCCGACTGCTAGCAGCGAGATGAGCCGTTTCACACCACACGTTAGGCGCAAGTTCGGGCGACATTGATCGACAATTAGCTGCAAAAAGCGGGCTCAAAATTCACGAGCTACGACCGGCTTTCCCCACGACGCCCCAACCTGTACCAAAATTGGAGACAATATGGAGACAATGGGGGTCTCGGTGAGGCGTTGTCTCCAGAATTTCAAGGGTCGCCGGTCGGCGAAATCGTTGATTTTCTGGGAGAAAACTGGAGCGGGCGAAGGGATTCGAACCCTCGACCCCAACCTTGGCAAGGTTGTGCTCTACCCCTGAGCTACGCCCGCTCTGGCGGCCGGAGGATGTGTCCCTCTCGGCGGGTGGCGGGGAACTAGCAGCGCTTTTGGGGATCGGCAAGGGGAGAATTGCACAAATATGAAATTCCTTGCTGCAAGTGCGGGAAAGCTTGGTTTTCCGCCACTTTTACCTCGTTCAGCGCCCTCGGCCGCTCCGCGCACCCAGCGCAAAAATCTCAAACCATTGTCCGACTCGCTGTCCGGCTATCGCGCCGGTCCTGCCGCCCTGGCAATAGGTGCGCTTGCGCTGCCGCGCCTTGTCGATCATATTTCCTGCATCGGCAGGGATCATTTGCCGCCGCCCTTCGTATGACAGCCGATAGCAGAAGAAAGGGACCGCCATGCCGTCCGACCAGATCACCCGCCGGGGCATGTTGCGCGGTGGAACGACCATTGCAGCGGCGACGCCATTTCTTTCCAGCGCGCAGGCGGCACAGCCCGCCGCCGCTTCCTCTCGCGAAGGAACCCCGATGATCCCGGTGGAATTGACCGTCAATGGCCGCGAAGCGCATTTGCAGCTCGATCCGCGCACCAGCCTGCTTGACGCGCTGCGCGAGCATCTGCACCTCACCGGCACCAAGAAAGGGTGCGACCATGGCCAGTGCGGCGCTTGCACGGTCATCGTCGAGGGGCGACGCATCAACAGCTGCCTAACGCTCGCGGTCATGCATGATGGCGAGGCGATCACGACGATCGAAGGGCTGGGCACACCCGACAAGCTGCACCCGATGCAGCGCGCCTTCATCACCCATGACGGCTATCAATGCGGCTATTGCACGCCGGGCCAGATTTGCTCCGCCGTCGCCGTGCTGGAGGAAATCGAGGCGGGTATCCCCAGCCATGTCACGGATGATCTGGACAAGGTCGCGCTGACCGACGCCGAACTGCGCGAGCGGATGAGCGGCAATATCTGCCGATGCGCTGCCTATCCCAACATCATCGCTGCCATGAACGACGTGGCCGGGGGAGCCAAGGCATGAAGCCCTTTACCTATAGCCGCGCGACCAGCGCGCAGGAGGCGGCGAAGATGGCAGCCTCGACCCAGGGGGCGTGCTTCATTGCGGGCGGCACCAATCTGCTCGACCTGATGAAGCTTCAGATCGAGACGCCCACGCATCTGATCGACGTTAATCCGCTGAAGCTCGATCAGATAGAGAAGACCGCCGATGGCGGGCTGCGCATTGGCGCGCTGGTGCGCAATACCGATCTGGCCGCCGACAAGGTGGTGCGGCGCGACTATGGCGTGCTGAGCCGCGCCTTGCTGTCGGGCGCATCCGGGCAGTTGCGTAACAAGGCGACCACGGCGGGCAATCTGCTGCAGCGCACGCGTTGTCCCTATTTTTACGACACGCGCATGCCCTGCAACAAGCGCAAGCCGGGCAGCGGCTGCGGCGCGTTGCAGGGTATGAGCCGCAACCTCGCCATTTTGGGCGTGAGCGATGCCTGCATCGCCCAGCATCCGAGCGACATGGCGGTGGCGATGCGGCTGCTGGACGCGACGGTGGATACGGTCGGCGCGGATGGCGCGGCCCGGTCGATCCCGATCGCGGACTTCCACCTGCTGCCCGGTGATACGCCCCATGTCGAAACGGTGCTGAAAGCCGGGGAGATCATCACGTCGGTCACCCTGCCCAAACCGATCGGCGGTACCCATGTCTATCGCAAGGTGCGCGACCGTTCCTCCTATGCCTTCGCGCTGGTGTCGGTGGCGGCGGTGTTCGGCAAGAATGGCGCGTCGCGCTTTGCTTTTGGCGGCATCGGCGCAAAGCCTTGGCGCACGGCCGATGCGGATGCGGCGGCCGGGTCCGGTGCCAAGGCGGTGGCGGAGGCCGCGCTGGCGGGCGCACGCACGACGCATCATAATGATTTCAAGAAAAGGCTGGTCGAACAGACGCTGACGTCGCTCTATCGGCAAAAGGAGGCACGGGCATGAAGTTCGATACGCCCGCGGGTTTGAACCCGATCGACAAGGGCCGGGTCGTGGGCAAGGCCCATGACCGGATTGACGGCGCTGCGAAGGTGACCGGCACCGCGCCCTATGCTTATGAGCGGCATGACGCCGCGCCCAATGCCGCCTATGGCTGGATGATCGGGTCGGGCATTGCCAAGGGGCGCATTGCCGCCATGGACCTGCGCGCGGCCGAAGCAGCGCCCGGCGTTCTAGGCATCGTCACGCACGCCAATGCCGGAAAGCTCGGCAAGGGCAGCATGAATACCGCACCCCTGCTGGGTGGGCCGCAGATCGACCATTATGACCAGGCGGTTGCGCTGGTCATCGCCGATACGTTCGAAAATGCGCGCGACGCCGCCAAGCTGGTGCGGATTGACTACACCAGCGAAGGCGGGAAGTTCGACCTGGCCGCCGAGCGGGCCAATGCGGTCAAGCCACCCGAAGGCGGCTTTGGCGGGTCACCTGATACAGCGGTCGGAGATTTCGACGGCGCGTTCGCCAAGGCGGCTGTCAAGGTCGATCAGAATTACTCCACCCCCGACCATAGCCACGCAATGCTGGAGCCACATGCCTCCACCGCGGCGTGGAATGGCGACAAACTGACGCTGTGGACGTCCAACCAGATGATCGCATGGACCGTGGGCGATGTTGCCAAGACATTGGGCATTCCCAAGGCGAATGTCCGGCTGGTGTCGCCTTATATCGGCGGCGGCTTCGGGGCCAAGCTGTTCCTGCGCGCCGATGCGTTGCTCGCGGCGTTGGGGGCGAGGCAGGTCGGACGGCCGGTCAAGGTGGCGCTCGCGCGGCACCAGATCCCGAACAACACCACCCACCGCCCGGCGACGATCCAGCGCATCCGCATCGGCGCGGACAAGGATGGCGTGATCGACGCGATCGGCCATGAAGTCTGGTCGGGCGATCTGCCCGGCGGCGGGCCGGAGACGGCGGCGCAGCAGACGCGGTTGCTCTATCGCGGTGCCAATCGCATGACCGCACACCGGCTGGCGACGCTCAACCTGCCCGAAGGCAATGCGATGCGTGCGCCGGGTGAAGCCGTCGGCCTGCTTGCGCTGGAAGTCGCGATGGATGAACTGGCGGAAGCCTGCGGTGTCGATCCGGTCGAGTTGCGCATCCGCAACGATGTACAATATGATCCCGAAGCAGGCACACAGCGGCCCTTCTCCAGCCGCAAGCTGGTGGAGTGCATGCGCGCCGGGGCCGAACGGTTCGGCTGGAACAAGCGCCAGGCAAAGCCGGGTCAGGTGCGCGATGGACGCTGGATGGTCGGCATGGGCGTGGCCTCTGCGTTCCGCAACAATCTGGTCGGCAAGTCGGGCGCGCGGATCGGCGTCGATGCCAAGGGGCAGGTGATCGTCGAAACCGACATGACCGACATCGGCACTGGCAGCTATACGATCATCGCCCAGACGGCGGCGGAGATGATGGGCGTCCCGATCGAAGCGGTCACAGTCCGGTTGGGCGATAGCCGCTTCCCTGTGTCCGCTGGGTCTGGCGGGCAATGGGGTGCGAACAGCTCGACGGCGGGCGTCTATGCCGCCGCCATGGCGTTGCGCGCGAAACTGGCGGAAAAGGCGGGCTATCCGGTCGATCAGGCCGAGTTCGAGGAGGGCCTCATCCGCCACGAGAACAAGTCCCAGACGCTGGCGGCGCTCGCCGGGCGTGAAGGTGTGTGGGCCGAGGACAGCATCGAATTCGGCGATCTCGACAAACGCTATGCGCAGGCGACCTTCGGCGCGCATTTCTGCGAGGTCGGCGTCGATATCGATACGGCCGAAGTGCGTATCCGCCGCATGGGCGGCGCGTTCGCAGCCGGGCGCATCCTCAACCCCAAATCTGCGCGCAGCCAGGTCATCGGCGCGATGACCATGGGGGCGGGATCGGCGCTGATGGAGGCGCTGGACGTCGATACCCGCTTCGGCTTCTTCGTCAATCACGACATGGCCGAATATCTGGTGCCAGTTCATGCCGACATCCCCGAACAGGATGTGCTGTTCATCGAAGAGTTGGACGACAAAAGCTCGCCGATGAAGGCCAAGGGCGTTGGCGAATTGGGTATTTGCGGCGCAGGCGCAGCGGTGGCGAACGCCATCTACAACGCGACCGGCATCCGCATCCGCGACTATCCCCTGACGATCGATAAATTGCTCAAGGCGCGGGCGGTCTAAGCGTTGCCAGCCGGTTGATCGAACGGTAGGCCGGTTGGCATGATTGCCCGCCTCTTGGTTTTACGCCGCCTGCTATTCGTCCTGATGGTAATGGCTATAACATTGCCAATTGACCGGGCGAACGCGCTGCCAACCAACCGGCCGACGCCCGGCTACACCCGCGTCGCGATCGAGACGTCGGTTGGGACGATCATCCTCGCGGTGGATCAGAAGCGCGCGCCACGCACCTCGGCCAATTTTCTGACCTATGTCGATGATGGTCGGTTTGACGGCGTCACCTTCTACCGCGCCGCGCGACGCAAATCCGCGCCGACGATGGGGTTGATCCAGGGCGGGATCGACAGCGATGCGCGGCGGTCCTTGCCGCCGGTGGTACATGAGCCGACGACCCAGACGGGCATCCGCCATCTTGACGCGACGCTGTCCATGGCGCGGCCCAACCGGCCCAATTCGGCAATGGGTAATTTCTTCATCACCATCGGCCCGACCCCCACCATGGACGCACGGCCGGGCTATATCGGCTATGCGGCCTTTGGCCATGTTGTCGCGGGGATGGACGTGGTGAAGAAAATCCTCGCTGTCCCGACCTGCTGCGGGACTGGGCCGATGCGGGGGCAAATGATCGTCAAGCCGATCGTCATCCGCCATGCCAAAAGACTGGACGGCAAAGCCAAACCTACCGGTGGGGTGAAGCCCTGGTTGATCGGCAGCCTGCGGAAGGCTGCGAGGTAGCGATCAGGCGAAGGCTGCTTGATCGCGCCGCGACGCCGGATATCCTTCGCGTGGCGGTCGGGCCTGTATCTTCTTCCACGCCTTTTCATGAAAGAAGAAGGCGACGGCATTGATCACGGGTTCGACCAGCGCAATGCCACCCGCCAGCGCTACTGATCCGGTCATCAGATAGGCGACGGTAAAGCCGACCGTGAGGTGGATGCTGAGATATGTGCCCGTCTTGATGAGGTCCAGCGACATGGGGATGCTCCTTGTTGCAACCCAGTTAAGAATTATTCGCAAAATCCGCCAACTGCTTTTTCCATTGGCTCTGATCGGCGAAAGCGATCAGCATTGCGGCAGGAGAATCACGATATGGCAGGTCGGATCAGGGTGGGCATTGGCGGCTGGGTCTATGCGCCATGGCGTGACAATTTCTATCCCGCCGGACTGCGGCAGAAAGACGAACTGGCCTATGTCGGGGCGCATCTGATCTCGACTGAGATCAATGCGACCTATTATAGCAGTCAAAAGCCCGCAACTTTCGCGAGCTGGGCGAACGCCGTGCCCGACGGGTTCCAGTTCGCGGTCAAGGCATCGCGCTACTGCACCAATCGTAAAGTGCTGGCCGAAGCGGGAGACTCGATCGCGAAATTCACGAAACAGGGCATTGTCGAGTTGGGCGATCGGCTGGGTCCGATCTTGTGGCAATTCATGCCGACCAAGCGGTTCGATCCCGACGACTTCGGCGCGTTCCTGCGCCTGTTGCCTGCCAGCGTAGATGGCGTCGCATTGCGCCATGCGGTCGAGGTGCGGCACGAAAGTTTCGACGATCCTGCTTTTCTGGAGATGGCGCGGGATGCGGGCGTGGCGGTCGTACTGGCCGATCATGACAGCTATCCGGCGATTCAGGGATATGATGTCGGCTTTTCCTATCTGCGGCTGATGCGGACCCGGGCGGAAGAGACGACTGGCTATTCTCCCACAGACATCAACTATTGGACCGATCAGGCGCGGATGCTGGCCAAACAGGGGGACGTCTATGCGTTTGTCATCGGCGGCGTCAAAGAGCGCAACCCTGCTGCGGCCAAGGCGCTGATTGCGGCTTTAGGGTAACAGCACTGTTGCATTTAGTGCAATCGGCATGCCGTGCTTTGCGATTGTTACATAACCATGACAGGCGCATAGGCCCGCAACCCCAAGACGGGGAATAGATGATATCCAAGCAAAGGACATGACCATGCGGCAGGCTTTTCAAGGCGCCGCACTGATCGTAGCCGTCGGCGCACAGATGCTGACTTTCTACTCGGTGCTTTATGCCTGAGCGCGCTTTGCGCTCAACCTTGATCCCGACATCACGGGATGCGAAAAGGCCGCTTCCGGTATAACCGGAGCGGCCTTTCTACTGTCTGGATGCCTTACGCTTTGCTGCAATGATTTGCGGCGACATCAACCTTCGGCAAGCCATCCTGCGAGCAGATAAGCCACAACGCCGATGGGTCCGAGCGCACAGAGCGTCAGCAGGACGACGGCGACGCGGATCAATGTCACGTCCAGGCCGCTGCGGTTGGAAAGTCCCGCACATACGCCCATGATCTTGCCATTGCGACGGTCGAGGGTGAAGCTGTTGTTCATGACTTTGGCTTTCAAATCGATCTGGAGAGGCTGGGTTGCAGGCGGATCAGGCGATCGGCAGGACCGGCACCGCCGCGCTGATGAACAGGCTGGCGACGAGGATGGCACCGGTGAACGCAACGGCGACATGCTGGAAACGGGTGATGGACATGATGAAAACTCCCTGTTTGTCTGGTGGCCGGACCATCCGGCCTTGATGCTTTCAGGGAATGCAGAAGCCGTGCCAGTTTTGATTTCTTTGAGAAATGCGGGGTTTTCCGCCGTCGCAGTCGGGTGCGCACATGTCAAAAATTACGCCTATTGGCGAAAATTCCTGCTGGTTAGGAATTTTTGCGGGGCATGTGCGTGATCCATCCGCCACTCTTTGTCTATGGCACGTTGCGACGGGGCTTTGACGGGCCGATGGCGCAGCGGTTGCAAGGGGCGACTCAATATATCGGTCGCGCTTTTGCCCAAGGACGGCTTTATCGAGTGGGGGATTATCCCGCTTTCCTGCCGGGGCCGGAGGGGCAGGTCATTGGCGACCTGCTCGCGCTGTCTGATCCTGCGGCGACGCTTGCCTGGCTCGATGCGTATGAGGAATGCGCCGCCACCTATCCGCAGCCGCACGAATATCGCCGCGAAAAACTGAGCGTGTGGGGACCGGACGGCCCCATCGTCGCCTGTGCCTATGTCTACGCCCTGCCGGTAACGGATTTGCCGCTGATCGCTGGCGGCGATTTTCTACCCCGCCAGCGATAACGCGCTCTTATTTATGCTTCATCGCTTCGACTGCGGCGAGCGTGGTCTTCACATGATTGGCATAGCTCATTTCGGAATGGACGAAGGCGATCCGCCCTGATGGCGCGATGACATAAGAGGTGCGATCGGTCATGCCCGGCCGCATTTTGAGCGCGACGTCATAGCCAGAGACAATGCCTGGCCCGGCAGAAGCGACCGCGAACTTGCCCGCGCATTCCTTGGTGGAAAAAGCGACCAGATCATCGACCGGATCGGCCGACATGCCGATGACGGTCGCGCCCGCCGCCTTGAACTTGTCGATATTGTCGGCAAATTCGCGCGCTTCGGCCGAACAGCCCGGCGTGAACGCCTTGGGGAAGAAATAGAGGACGACCGGCCCACGCTTCAACTGGTGCGACAGGGTCAGCGTGAAGGTCTTGCCCGCCATCGCCCCGCGCGTGGTGAATTCGGGGGCCTTGGCGCCGACGGCCAGGGCGGCCATGGCGCTGTTCGATGCGGTCAGGGCAGCGACGGTGGCAAGAAGGAAAGTCAGGCGCTTCATCGGTTGGGCTCCATCAGTCAGGCGACGGGAGCCGCTCGCCCCCTTGTAAATGATCGCAATGCCTCGTTGATCATGAATGTCGGCGAAACGGCCGACATCGCGATGATCCTCGCAAGGCTTGGTGATGACGGCAATGACAGCCGGGCGCAAGTCGGCCATTGGGGAATGGCGCTATCGAAGGAACCACCGCGCAACTCGCCTGTTCCTGTGGTCATGCGCCTTGCCCTTGCCATCCTTCTCCCGATCGCGCTTGCCGCCTGCGACAAGGCAGCGGACTCACCGGACGCGTCGCCGTCGGTGACGGCGAATATCAGCGACCGCACCGAAAAAATGGAGCAGGATAGCGCACCCCCGGCGAACGCTACGTCGCCGGTCGAAACGGCATCCAACGCGACTGCTGCCGACGCCGACATGGCCGGACCGATCCCGGCGGCTCTGCACGGACGCTGGACCGGCATCAATGATCGATGCGGCGACCGGGCGGCGGATATGGAATTGAATATTCTGCCGGACCAGTTGGTCTTCCATGAAAGCGTCGGCACTGTGCAAAAGGCCACGCCGGGGGAGGACGGGCGTTTGTCGGTCACAGCAGCCTTTACCGGCGAGGGACAAAGTTGGACCCGTACCATGTCGCTCGCCCTGGCAGACGATGGGCAACGGCTCATCGTCGTCAATGACGGGACGTCTGCAACGCGCAAGCGCTGCTAAGCGCTTCCCCGACATGCTGTTGCCCGCTACAGCCGCACAATGATCGGCCGCCTGACCTTGAGCGATTTCCGCAACCATGCGGATGCGCTGATCCTGCCCGATCATCCTTTCATCCTGCTGACCGGCGACAATGGCGCGGGCAAGACCAATATATTAGAAGCCGTGTCGATGCTGGCACCGGGGCGCGGGCTGCGCGGCGCGGCCCTGCGCGCGATGACGCGGCAGGATGGAGCGGGTGGCTTTGGCGTCGCGGCGGAGGTGGACGGGGTCGTGCTGGGCACGGGCGTATCGGCCGCCACGCCCGACCGGCGCCAAGTGCGGATCGGCGGGGTGGCGTCGTCGGGGAATGCGCTGGCCGATCATCTGGCGATCGTCTGGCTGACCCCGGCTATGGACCGGCTGTTTCTCGACAGTCCGGGCGGGCGGCGGCGCTTTCTGGATCGGCTGACACTGGCGCTGCACCCCGGCCATGCTGCGCACAGCGCCCGCTATGACGCGGCGATGCGCGCGCGCAACCGGCTGCTGGTCGACCTGCGCCGTGCGGACCCCGTCTGGCTGACTGCGCTGGAGGCGCAGATGGACGAGCATGGCACCGCGCTGGCGCAAGCGCGCACCGATCTGGTCATGCGCCTGAACATGGTGCTGGCCGGCCAGCCCGACGTGCCTTTTGCCCGGCCTTCCATCCTGATCGAGCAGGAAGAGGGCAGGAGCGAAGAGCCTTTGGCGGTTCGGCTGGGGCGGGATCGACGACGTGATGCGGCGGCAGGACGGACTCTGTCCGGGCCACATCGCCATGATCTGGCTGTCACACATATCGCCAAGGCGCAGCCTGCGGCGCTGTGTTCGACGGGCGAGCAAAAGGCGCTGCTACTGTCCATTCTGCTGGCGCACGCCGCATTGGTGGCCGCCGATCGCGGTCAACCGCCCGTACTGCTGCTCGACGAAGTGGCGGCGCATCTCGATCCGTCGCGGCGGGCTGCCTTGTTCGACCGATTGGCCGCAACCGGGGGGCAGGTCTGGATGACCGGCACGGAATCGTCGCTTTTCAACGATTTGACGGCGGCGACTCGATTAACGGTAACGGCGGGCCATCTCTTTTGTTCCGCGACATAACGTGTCGTCGCAACGACTCGTCGCCCGGCGCTTTCCATGACGTCCGGCGTCTGGCCTAAAGCAGCCATCGGGGCAAAAGCCTAAAAGCCAAGTCGGGGTCGCATTCGCATGATCGGTAGTTTTCGCGCGGTTTTCGCCGCTGCTCTTCTTGCGTTCTCTTCCCTGATCGTTACGCCTGCGACGGCCGGAGTGCTGCAATGCGTTCCCTTCGCCCGTCAGGCGTCCGGCATCGACCTTTACGGCAACGCGCATACTTGGTGGAACCAGGCGGAAGGCCGCTATGACCGTGGTCATGAACCGCGCGTCGGTGCCGTCCTCGCCTTTGCTGCAAGCCGCTCCATGCCGGTCGGCCATGTCGCGATGGTCAGCAAGGTCGTCAATGAGCGCGAAGTGCTGCTGACCCATGCCAACTGGTCCTATCGTGGCGGAATCGAGCGCAATGTCCGCGCGATCGACGTATCGGCCAACAATGACTGGACCGATGTGCGCGTATGGTATGGCCCGATCGGCAATCTAGGCCTGCGCTCCAATGCGGCGCGCGGTTTCATCTATGCCCAGCCGGCCCGCACCATTGATCAGCCGGTGCAGATCGCATCGGCAGCGGCCAGCGGCGGCGCGCCCCGCGCGGCATTCTGATCCTTTAACCTCTTCATAAATAGTCGCGATCTAGGGTCGTCCTTGGTGGGGCGATTCTTGGGTTTCGGGATCGCATAAATGATTCGAGGACTTGTCCGGGCGGCAGCATTGCTGGCGTCCGGTCTGACGGCTGCGCCTTTGTGGAGCGCGGCGGTGCTGCAATGCGTGCCTTATGCGCGCATCGTGTCGGGCGTAGATATTCGCGGGGATGCGCTGACCTGGTGGGACCAGGCCAGCCAACAGTATAAACGCGGTGCCAAGCCCAAAAAGGGCGCGGTGCTGGCGTTCCGGCCGCATGGCCCGATGATGCTGGGTCATGTCGCGGTGGTCAGTCGCGTGCTGGACGATCGGCGCGTGCTGATCCGCCACGCCAACTGGTCCCTGCCCGGCGCGATCGAGGAAGATGTGCTGGCCATCGACGTGTCGGACGGCGGCGACTGGAGCCAGGTGCGCGTCTGGCACAGCCCGACCGCGCAAATGGGCGCGCGCACCAACCCGACCTTCGGCTTCATCTATCCGGCCAAAGCGAAATTGCATGATTTCACGCCTGACCCCGCCTTGGGCAGCAGCGTGCGCTTTGCCAAAATCGACGCGGATATGTGGGATATGCGTCGGCCGCATCGCGCGCCCGCTCCCCATGGCGGCATCATGGTCGCGCAGGCACCTGCCGCCCCGGCCAAGGTCGCCCGGAAAGCGGCTCCGCGTCTGGAGGCGGATTTGCGCGTGGTCAGCTATGCGGACGCAACGCCATCGCAGCGGACGCTGAGCGCGATCATTGCGGACGTCAAACGCCAGTCCGTCCTGAATTGACGACAGGCGCGCGAACCGACGCGCGCCTGTGCATGACGCTTATTCCGCGTCGGCAGGTTTGTCTTCGTCGGCGCCTTCGGCCGGATTTTCGAACCAGGCTTCGACCGGCCCGGTCAGCTTGATCGTCAGCGGATTGCCGTGGCGATCGCGGGTCTTGCCCGCCGCGACGCGAATCCAGCCTTCGGAAATCGAATATTCCTCGACATCCTTGCGCTCGCGACCCTTGAACCGGATGCCGATGCCACGCTGCAGCACCTCCATGTTGAAATGGGGGCTTTTGGGATTGGTGGACAGATGGTCGGGGGGCGTGTCGCTCATGATGCGGTTCCTTGGAATTGGCTGGGCTGCGCCTAGCCTTTTGCCCGCCAACCCGTCAACTGCCCCAACCCGCCGATCAGCCTGATCGACGGGCTGGCGCAGGCCCGTCAGCGACAGACGCGAACGCGGACGTTGCGATCGCGATAATAGTCATAGCGCCATTGCGTCCAGCAACGCGGGCGATAAGCAGCCCGGTAATAGCCTCGGTCGCCGCGCCAGTGGCGGCGGCCATCCCAGCGCCGTCCATCCCTGCGCCCGTCCCAGCGACGATTGTCCCAGCGGCGATTGTCCCAGCGGCGATTGTCCCAACGGCGGTTGTCCCAGCCGCGATCACGATCGCCCCGCCATCCGTCGCGATAGCCGCCATGATATTGCGCCTGGGCCGGGGCTGCCGCGGCAATCCCTGCGATGGCGAGGCTCACCGCGGCCGCGCCCTTCCATAATATGTTCATGTGCTCTCTCCTCATCCACCCCGCGGGGTGGGCGGGGCATGGCAGGGAGAATGCCGCCTGTCGGCTGAACCGTCAGCGAATGGCCTTGTCAGCCATTATTCAGCGTCCGGCCAGTGCGGCCTCGGCCTCCAGCATATAGTCGCGGGTGATGGGCAGTGCGCGTCGGTCGCGCGCATATTGGACCTGATAATTGATCATGCCGCCATGTTCGAACACCGTCGCGGCCCCTGCAAGGTAGAAGGTCCACAGCCGGAAGAAGCGCTCGTCATACAGCGCGACGATCTCGGCGCGATGCGCCATGGTCCGCTTATACCATTGGCGGATGGTCAGCCCATAATGGAGCCGCAACACCTCAACATCGGTAACCATCAACCGCGTGCCTTCGCTGCCCGCGATCATTTCCGACAAGGCAGGAATGTAGCCGCCTGGGAAGATATATTTCTGCGTGAAGGCGTCGGTGACGCCAGGGCCGCCCATCCGCCCGATCGTGTGGACCAGCATGACGCCTTCAGCCGTCAACAGGTCGCGGCACTTGCCGAAGAAACTGCGATAATGGGCCGTGCCGACATGTTCGAACATGCCGATGGACACGATCCGGTCGAACGCGCCCGTCATGTCGCGATAGTCGATCAGTTCGAAGCGGACATGGTCGGCGACGCCTGCATCCACCGCCCTTTGCCGTGCGACCTTGAGCTGTTCCTCCGACAAGGTGATACCCGTCACGTCGACGCCGCAGGTACGGTGCAGATACAGCGCCATCCCGCCCCAGCCGCAGCCGATGTCCAGCACTTTCATCCCCGGTTCGAGCCGCAATTTGGCCGCGATATGCGCCTTTTTGTCCTCCTGCGCCTGCTCCAGGCTGATGCCGGCTTCGTTGTCGCCATCGGGGAAATAAGCACAGCTATATTGGCGGTCCCGATCCAGGAAGAGTGCGTAGAGCGCGCCTGACAGGTCGTAATGATGCGCGACATTCGCCTTCGACCGCGCCTTGTGATTGGCGCGCCACAGTTTCTGGCGCACGCTGCCCATGCTGCGCGCCAGCAGCGTCTTGGCGTCGATCGACCGACCACTTTCCCAGGGGGTGTTGGCCCGGATCAGGGATATGAATTCCAGGATGCCGCCGCCTTCGATGGCGATGCGGCCGTCGATCCAGGCTTCGGCCATCCCCAACCGGGGATCGCGAACGATGTCGAAGGGGACACGGCCATCGTGAAATCGCAACGCCAGATCGGGAAAGGCAGGATCGGGCTGTCCCACGACAAAGCGTCGTCCATTTGCATAAGTTACCGTTAGCTGGCCCCGTGTGACCAGTCGCCCCAACACCCGCTCGAACAGTCTCATGCCGTTACCTTGTCACCCCGGACAGTTTGCGTCAAATACCCGCATACCAGTCGTAGCCCGCGACATCCTCCCAGAAGCCGCCCTTGCCCTTGCCAATCCCGTCCAGCGTCGCCACCGCCTCTATCCCCATGAGATATTTGGCCTGTTTATAGCCAAGCTGCCGTTCGACGCGCAGACGCATGGGCGCGCCATTGGCGACGGTGAGGGGTGCGTCGTTCAGTGCAAAGGCGAGGATGGTCTGGGGATGGAAAGCATCGATCAGGTCGATGCTTTCATAATAGGGCCGTCCGCCGCCCATGTCGTCGGCGCATCGGAACACGAGATAGCGCGCGCTATCGCGCAGCCGTGCGCCGTCCAATATCGTGCGCAGCGGTACGCCACGCCATTTGCCGATCGCGCTCCACCCTTCGACACAATCATGGCGGGTAATCTGTTCGCGATGGGGCAGAGTCCGTAGCTGGGCAAGCGAGAGGGAGAACGGCCGTTCGACAAGGCCGGTCACCGCCAGTCGCCAGTCGGCAAAGCCATTGCGCCACAGCGCCTTATAGGCGGGCGTATTGGGATTGGCGGTGCCATTGGCGCGGAATATCGGCGAAATCTGGTCAGGGCGGAATTCCTGGGCCAGCGCGTCGCGGGCCATCAGGCTGCGCTGCGCCCAGCGATGGAAATTTTCGGCCGAAAAAAGGGCCTTTCGCACGCTGTCTTGGCTGGCCAGCCGGTCGCAGCCGGTGAGCATCGCGCCAGCGCCGAGCAGCGCCATGCGGCGGGTCAGGATCATGGTCGTTCCTCCGGCACCCGGTATCGCCCGGTAATCATGGATCGCACTTCGTTGATCGGTCCGGCCAGGATGACCATCAATATATGGACGATGAAGAAAGCGGCCAGCGCAAAGGCGGCGATGAAATGCAGCGAGCGCGCCGATTGTCGACCGCCAAACAGGTCGACCAGCCAGGGCCAGGCCGCATTCATGCCCGGTGCCATGGTCAGCCCGGTCAAAATGACGAGCGGCAACAGGATGAAGATCACGCCGATATAGCTGGCTTTCTGCAGGACATTGTAGCGCAACGCCGCTTGCCCGGTCGGAAAGCGGAGCCGCGCATGGTCCTTGATATCCTGCCAGATGTGCCGAGGTCGCAGATCATCGCGGCGGAACGCAAGGTCGCGGGTCACATGCCGGTTGGCAAGGCTCCAGAGCATGTAGAAGAGCAGTGCGAAGGCAAAGATCGGCGCAGCGGTCAGATGCCAGTGGCGCGACATCGCCAGATTATAGAGGCCAGGCAAGGTGATCCAGCCGGGAAACCGCTCCAGTTCCAGCCAGGCATGGTCGAAATTCGCCCCATACTGCCCCCAATAGAGGCGGGGATGGGCGTTGAAGATGCCAAGGCCGCTGGTGAACAGGACATAGAGCAGCGCGGCGTTCAGCCAATGCCACAAACGGGTCGAAAGCCGATGGCGCTTGACGGCGAAGCCGTCGGTGGGAGTGGGGCTATCCATTGGCGCAACCTTACGCCTTTTTCGGGGAAAATCCACGAAGCCTGTATGACAGTCGGCACCCAGCCCGATGGCTGTCAATGTCACACTTTTGCAACATAAATCAAGAATCATGACCACTTACAATCCAGCCCCTTTGCAAATCAACAGGGCGCACCTAGATGGCAATCACGCGATGCCGATGCGGATCGCGTTCATGATCGCTAAAAATAAAAGCAATCATGGGTAGGATAAACATGGCGCATATGGCGCCATGAAATCTTCGCGTCGAACCAAATAGCCTGACGATAAACTATGTCAGGCGATATAATAATATCGAGGAATTTATGAAGACTGTGATTTTCGCAGCTATTGCTGCTGCCGTTGTTGCAACCCCTGCCGTCGCTCAGGACGCTGCACCCTTCACCGGGCCGCGCGCTGGCGTCACCATGGGCTATGACAAGATCGGCGGCGAAGAAGGCTTCGCTTATGGCGTGACCGCTGGTTACGACCTAGCGCTGGCCCCTCGCGTCACCGGCGGCATCGAAGTCAGCCTGGGCGACACCACGGTCGACGATTTCGGCCTGGACGTCAGCCGCGATCTCGCTGCGTCGCTGCGCCTTGGCTTCGTCGCCACGCCGCGCGTCCTGGCGTTCGGCAAGGTTGGCTATGCCACCACCCGCTTCGAAGTCGATGGTGACGGCGCTGGCCTGGAAGGCGTCCGCTTCGGTGGTGGTCTGGAATTCGCGGCGACCCCGTCGACCTATATCTCGGCTGAATATCAGCGCACCGAATATGAGCAGAATATCGGTGGCCGTGACGCCGCGATGGTCGGCGTCGGCTTCCGCTTCTGATCCTTGCGGATCCGTTGACATGACGAAGGGCGGTCCTGCAAAGGGCCGCCCTTTTCTATGCGGGGAGCGGCTGGATGTCCGGCTCGATCCAGGCGCGTCGTGCCGCAGGGGCCATCAGCGTCTCGCGCGACCAGTAAGTGAACAGCCAGTCCTTGTTCCCAAGCGGCGACGCTATCAGGGCGGCAAAGGCGGTTGCGGGTGTCGCGTCCACCGGCAATGTGGCCAGCAAAGCGCGGGTCATATGCAGCGACGCCTGGGTGATCGTTTCATGATAGCCGCCCGTGTCGCTGTTCACCCCGCCGACGCTCTCATTATAGCGCCGGATCATCGCGGGCATGTCGCGTTCCGGGTCGATGTCGGCGCGCCTCAGGATCAGCCACAGCGCCGTCGCGAAATGCGCGCCATGGGTCCATGCGGCCTTGGGCAGGGTGCAATCGCAAAATCCCGTCGCCAGCCGTTCGATCTCGTCATCCGTCATCGCCATTCCCACAAAGAAAAACCCCGCCGGATCAGGGCGGGGCTATCGTCTCGCGCCATACTGGGCGCCCGTCACCGGCTCCGCCTCATCCCAGCGCTGCTTGCTTCTCCGCTGCCAGCCGGTCGAGTTCGGCCCGGCTCTTCTTCTCGCTTGCCGACTTCAACTGGCCACAGGCCGCCATGATGTCGCGCCCGCGCGGGGTACGAACCGGCGCGGAAATTCCGCCTTCGAACACGATGGAACTGAATGCGCGGATGCGATCGGGCGTCGAACATTCATAATCGCTGCCCGGCCAGGGATTGAACGGGATCAGGTTGACCTTGGCGGGCAGCTTATATTTGCGCAACAGCCGCACCAGTTCGCGGGCATCCTCGTCGCTGTCATTCTTGTCGCGGATCATCACATATTCAAAGGTGATGCGCCGGGCATTGCTCGCCTTTGGATAGTCGGCGCAGGCCTGGAGCAGTTCCTCGATCCCATATTTCTTGTTTAGCGGCACCAGCTCGTCGCGCACTTCCTTGGTCACGGCATGGAGCGAGACGGCTAGGTTCACGCCGATCTCCTCGCTCGCGCGCGCCATCATCGGGATGACGCCGCTGGTCGAGAGCGTGATGCGGCGGCGCGAGAGGGCCAGGCCATCGCCGTCCATCACGACCTTGAGCGCATCGCGGACATGCTCGAAATTATAGAGCGGCTCGCCCATGCCCATCATCACGATGTTGGTCAGCATCCGCCCATCGGGCGAATATTGCGGCGCATCCTCGTCTTCGTCGTCCAGCACTGCGATGCCGCTGCCCATATTGCCTTTGGGCCATTCGCCCAGCGCATCGCGCGCCAGCATGACCTGGCCGACAATCTCGCCCGGCGTCAGATTGCGCACCAGCCGCATCGTGCCAGTATGGCAGAAACGGCAGTTCAGCGTGCAGCCGACCTGGCTCGACACACACAGCGTTCCCCGATCCGCATCGGGGATGAACACCATCTCATAATCCTGCCCGTCGTCCGAGCGGAGCAGCCATTTGCGCGTGCCGTCGTTGGACACCTGCGCTTCCACCACCTCCGGGCGGCCGACGACGAAGCGCTCGGCCATCCAGCCGCGCATCGGCTTGGCAAGGTCCGTCATAGCCTCGAAATCGGTCTCGCCGCGATGATAGAGCCAGTGGAACAGCTGTTTGGCGCGCAATTTGGCCGCTTTCACGTCCAGCCCTGCCTCCTCCAGCACGGCCTTGATCTGCGGGCGCGACAGGCCGAGCAGGTCGGTGCGACCATCCGCGCGGGGCGTGACGGCGCGGGGCACGGGCACAGGATCGATAAGGCCGGGAATCGGCATGACAAGGTTGGCGGCTGATTGCATGAACGCGCCCATAGTCGATTTTCACAAAATGTGAAAGCGTGCGCCTATCGCGCCCGCGCGCAGCCCAGCGCCGCAGCATCGATCGCCGTCGCTGCGCCGCGCAGGACGTAGCTGTCGGCAAAGGCGCGGCCTTGCGTGTCGATGCTTTGCACGCTCATGCTGCTGGCCGATCGCATGGCCGCGACAATCGCCGCATCGCCGCGCGCGTCGGTGGCCCAGGCGTCAACCTTGCCTGCGACCAGGGAGAATCGGCGTTCACCTACGCTGAGCGTCACCGGCACCTTGTCCGACCGGGTGCGGCTGAGGCGCAGGTGAATCTGCCCGCGCACCCGCTGACGCGGCCAGGTGCCGACGGAGGCAAAGCCTTTGCCGCTCCGTCCACCGCGCATCACCGATTGGGCGATGGCATAGCAACGCGGCGTCGCCGGGTCACGAAAGGCGCCCCAACCGTCGAATATTCCAAGAGAATCGCGCGCCATGGCCGGTGCGGTCGCCAACAGCAGGGGCGTAAGGAGTAAAAAGGCAGCGCGCATCCGAACGGCAAAGCCCAACCTGTCCCCATTTGCAACCCTGGTGCAGCGCGAAAGGGTGAGCGAGTGCTTGCCCAAGCCGCAACAGCGGTTATGAAGAACCATCCATCATTGTCGCCGGGATTCGACCGAATCCTGGCTATCGGCTTAAAAAGAAACGGACAGATCAGGGACATGAAGGCCACCATCGAACGCGCAACGCTCCTCAAGAGCCTGAGCCACGTCCAGTCGGTGGTCGAGCGCCGGAACACTATTCCCATCCTGTCCAACGTGTTGATCGAAGCATCGGCCGATGGCGCGATCAAGCTGATGGCGACCGACCTCGACCTCCAGATCGTGGACAGTATCGCTGCACAAGTCGAGCAGCCCGGCGCGACGACCATTTCGGCGCACACGCTGTTCGACATCGCGCGCAAACTGCCCGAAGGCAGTCAGGTCTCGCTCCAGGCGGCCGAGGGCAAGATGCTGATCCAGGCCGGGCGCGCGCGCTTCAACCTGTCGACCCTGCCGCGCGACGACTTTCCGGTCATTGCCGAAGGCGAACTGCCGACCAGCTTCGAACTGCCGGCCGAGACGTTGAAGCAGATCATCGACAAGACGCGCTTTGCGATCTCGACCGAAGAGACGCGCTATTATCTGAACGGCATCTATTTCCACGTTGCCGACGACGGCCAGCCGGTTTTGCGCGCCGCTGCGACCGACGGCCACCGCCTGGCCCGCATCACCGTGCCTCGCCCGGATGGCGCGGACGGCATGCCGGGCATCATCATTCCCCGCAAATGCATCGCCGAACTGCGCAAGCTGCTCGACGAAGTCGATGGCTCAATCCAGATCGCGCTGTCGGCGAGCAAGATCCGGTTCGGGTTGGGCAGTGCAATCCTGACCAGCAAATTGATCGACGGTACCTTCCCCGATTATAGCCGCGTCATCCCGACCGCGAACGACAAGCTGCTCAAGATCGACCCGCGCGGCTTCGAAGAGGGTGTCGATCGCGTCGCGACCATCGCGACCGAAAAGACCCGCGCGGTCAAGATGAGCCTCGACCGCGACAAGATCACCCTGTCGGTGACCAGCCCGGAAAACGGCACGGCGGCCGAAGAAGTACCCGGCGCCTTCCAGGGCGAGGGCTTCGATATCGGGTTCAACGCGCGCTACCTGCTCGACATATTGGGGCAGATCGACAGCGATCTGGTCGAGCTGCATCTGGCCGATGCCGCGGCACCGACCTTGATTCGCGAGAATGATGCCAGTCCCGCCCTGTATGTCCTTATGCCGATGCGTGTCTGAGTAGCGGGCGCTACTGCCTGACCCGATGGTGTAATCTTATGATTACAAGGGGTCGGGCAGTAAGCCTCTGTCAACGACTTGGCGCTATTATTGGGCGCATGAATCCATTGCGCGCTTCCTTGTCTGATCCGTCTTCGCGGCCGATGACCTTGATGGTCGCACTGGGCCTGACGGAAAGCGGAACCGAGGTTTCCGCATCCTGGATTTCGGGAGCGTTCGCGCCGATCGCGCGCTTGTGGCCGTTGATCCTGCTGGCGAAGATCTGCATCGTCAGCCTCCTGCATATCCCCTTTTATCACGCAGGGGACGGGGAGCAGGCCGTAGTCCTGGCTATCATGCTGTTGGTCGACGGCGTCTTGATGATCGTCCCGCGCCAGGCGTCGTTTCAAGCGGTCAAGCCCCATGTCCAGAATCGGCTGATGTTGCCGATGGTGTTTTTGTCGGGGCTCTGCTTCAGCCTCTGGCTAGGGCAGGCACCCGCAGCGGCGTCGGCACCTGCTTTTCTTTTGGCAGTCCCCGAATTGGCCGTCGCTTTATTGGCTGTCTGTATTTTCGGCGACAGGCGTCTGTTGGGGATCGGCTATTTTCTCGGCCTGTTGCTGGTGGCCGTGACGGAACATGCCGGTGTCACGCACATCGGCATGTTGTTGTGTTGCGTGATCGTGATGGCTGTTGCGACGGTGCGGCAAGCCACGGTCGATCGGGACTGCGCCATCGAACGGCATAGGCAGGACCTGCGCGCGCAGCGTTCCGATCGACTATTGTTGGAGCATGAGCGCACCGGGCGGGGCTGGTTCTGGGAAACCGACCGGCACGGATGCCTGACCTACATATCCGATACGCTGGCGCAAACGCTCGATGCGCGCGAAGGCGCGCTGATCGGCCGCCCGATGACGGAAATCATCCGGCCGGGCGACAGGCAGCAAGGCGACGGGGAGCGCACACTGGGCTTTCATCTGTCGGCGCGGACTGGCTTTTCCGACCTCTCGGTCTGCGCGGCGATGGCGAAGGAAGAGCGATGGTGGTCGATCTCCGGCCAGCCGGTGTTCAACGAATATGGACAATTTCATGGCTTTCGCGGCAGCGGCACGGATCTGACGGAAATGCGCCGCAGTCAGGCCGAAGTGACGCGCCTTGCCCAGTTCGATTCCCTCACCGGCCTTGCCAATCGTATCCAGATGCTCAGTTCCTTGGAGCAGGCGGTCACGGAGCGGCCGGGCCGACCGGGCGATTGCGCGTTGATGATGCTGGACCTTGATCGGTTCAAGCTGGTCAATGACACGTTGGGCCATCCCGCAGGAGACGCGCTGCTGCGCCAGGTCAGCCAGCGACTTAAACGCACCGTCGGCGACAAGGGGTTGGTCGGGCGTCAGGGTGGCGACGAGTTCAAGATATTGCTGCCTGGACATCATGACCGGGATGCATTGGCCCTTCTGGCCCAGACCATCATCAACGCGGTGGCCCAGCCCTATTCGATCGAAGGCAATGCCGTCGTTATCGGCGTATCCATCGGCATATCCTGTGCGCCCCAGGATGGCGTTACGGCCGATGCGCTTATTCGCAACGCCGACCTTGCGCTCTATGCGGCGAAGGGTGACGGCCGAGGCAGGCATCGCTTCTATTCGTCGGAAATGCATGCCGACGCCGAAGATCGCCGTCGCCTGGAACAGGATCTTCGCCATGCGCTGGCCAGCGATGGCCTGCATCTGGCCTATCAACCTGTCGTGTCATTGCGGACAGATCAGATCACTGGATATGAGGCGCTGTTGCGCTGGACGCATCCCGTGCGGGGGCCGATTTCGCCCGCCTTGTTCATTCCCATCGCCGAAGACAGCGGGATGATCAGTCAGATCGGTGAATGGGTCATCCACACCGCCTGTCGGGACGCGGCGCAATGGGACGATGGCATTCGCGTTGCAGTCAACGTCTCGCCGACGCAATTTGCCAATATCGGCTTTCCGTCCACGGTCATGAATGCGCTCGCCGCGTCGCAACTGGCTCCCGAACGCCTCGAACTCGAAATCACCGAAAATGTCTTCCTGAACGACGATGATGGCACCGACGCCATGTTCGCACGATTGAAGGCATTGGGCGTGCGATTGGCGCTGGATGATTTCGGGACGGGGTATTCCTCGCTCGGCTATCTGAAGAAGGCACCGTTCGACAAGATCAAGATCGACCAGAGTTTCGTACGGGGCGCGGCCATCAAGGGCAGCCGCAATAGCGCCATCATCAAGGCGATCGTCAGCCTGGCGGAGGCGCTGGGGATGGATACCACCGCTGAAGGCGCGGAAACGCAAGACGAGCTGGCGCTGATCCGGCAATTGGGGTGTAGCCATGTCCAAGGCTATATCTATGGCCGCCCTATGCCCTTCGTCGATGTCATGGCAAGCCACGACACGCATGGTGCCAACGTGGCGATGGACGGCTTTAAATCCAGTCGGCCCAGTCGCAAGACCATGTTGCGAACCGTGGCCATTCACCACCAAGGCCATGTCTACACGGGTCGGGTCCGCAACATCTCGGCCACTGGTGCGCTGATCGAAGGGCTATGGAATGTGCCATCCGGCACTTTGTTCGCCATCGAGTTGGCAGAAGGCCAATCGGTCAATGCGACCGCCAAATGGTCGAAGGGCGACCGAATGGGCGTAGAATTTGCCGGTATGATCGATCTGAGTGCCTTGCGTAATGCGCCCAAAACGCTCGCGTCGTGATCTGCTTATTGAGTAACTAAAGGACTGGTTCAGCAACAAAATATCACCATTTTGCGCAGGAACACCGGGGTTCGGTAGTGATTATGCTCCACGGATACACTCGATGGAGAATAATACCAAGACTCTCTGATCAGAACCGGTGCGCCCATCGGCGAAGTCCG
>MIAK01000068.1:0-72906 GCA_001829085.1 Sphingomonadales bacterium RIFCSPLOWO2_12_FULL_63_15
CTCTTTGGCGCTGTCGCGCCACGCCCCGAAATGATATTCGTCGAAAATCACCAAGTCCCAGTTTACCGAGTGAATCCACTCGTTCTTGAGCTTGATGTTGCACAAGGCATCGCGGCCTAGAAGGTCTTGGAATGACCCGAAATACACCAGCGGCCGGTCGACATCATATTCGACCGATCCGTTTCCGGCATTCTGCGAACGATACTGCCATCCATCAAAATCGATATGGCTCTCCAGGTCAGATTGCCAAGCATCCTCGACAGCTGGCTTGAAGGTGACGACCAGCACCCGCATTGCGCCCATCTGCTTGGCGAGCTGATAGCTGGTGAAGGTTTTGCCAAAGCGCATCTTGGCGTTCCAAAGGAAGCGCGGCGCGGCCTTGGCGTTCTCGGTCCAGATTGAGTTAAAATAGGCCATGGTTTTTTCCACGGCATCGGCCTGCTCGTCGCGTAGCGGAAAGTCTTCGTGATGTGTGCCGGATAGCCGCAGGCCCTTTTGCAGCTCGGCAATCGCGGTTTTTACATCGTCGGGCGAACACCGCATCCATTCCCGCGATGCGCCGATAACGACATTCTCGAACTTCTTGTCGATCAGCCGCTGGCGCACATCGTTGTCGCGAAACAAGGTGCCGTCGTCGCGTTCGGCCAGAGCATCAACGTGCAGCGTGTAAGCCTGCTGCATCTGCCCCTGAGACTGACGAATCCGGTCGTTGACGTCAGCCCGCGTCGTCTGACCAACTTTTATCAACCCCGCATAGGCAGCAGGCGCATCGTTGGGTGTCCAAGCGTAAATCCGTAACCGCGTCTCGGGCTTGGGGGCAAGGATCTCATCAATTGACCTATTCATCGAAGAGGTCACCGTCCATCGGGCGAACCTGTGTCTCGATGAAGGCCTGCTCTTCCGCCGTAATGCCGTATTTCTGATACAGCAATTTGTCGGTCCATTTCTTGTCCCAACTCTGCATCGGAACCCATGCATACGTCGAGTTCAGCGCGTGCTGGGTTATCTTTCGCTGAGAGACAATAAATCGAAAAAAACGAGTCATGTAGTAGGATTGTATGCTCTTCGCTGCTTCCTCAGATTCGACAGAGAACACAAGGTACGACTGCGTGCAGACTGACGGTGGCGGCGCAATCACGGGCTTCCCCAAAATCTGATGCGGCAGCCCATCACCACCGTTGTAAGCCTCCGGCACGAGAAGCTTCCAACTGTCGATTAAATGAGCACTTTTGGACACTAGATCGCGCTTAATATGCCCGACGCCCCTCTTCATTTTTCGAATGTAGTAAAGCGGCACATGGCCTGCGCGCCGCGTTGGGCTAAACCCATCGAAATTCGACGCTAAGCCAAAAGCGGTGTCTCGGGACAAGATGGAGTTGATCGGCGTTTCCCCTCGATCTAAAACCTTGTGCAGGATCGATATGGCGCGGCCATCACGGACAAAAATGTCGTATTCATCAAGCTTTCGTGGAATTGGGCCAAGGGGTTCTCCTCCTCGTACTGATGTAACATTGCAGTCGCCTTCATGGCCCTTGTCCCAGAGGAAGTAGCAAACGCCCGCTTTAATCTCGACGCCCGGAAATACTTCGCCTGATGATGGGAAGTCTACCAACTCGCGCAGATGACCACCTCCAAGAAACGCGTTGCGGAATTCGTCCATACCACGTCCCCCAGCCATCCAGCGGGAAGGAATAACCATGCTGACGTAGCGGGGCTCCAATTTCAGCGCCTGCTCAACGAACAGGTGGTAGATTGAAGAGTCGCTGGTTCCGCCCGCACCACCTTTCATCTGATACGGTGGGTTCCCGATAATCACGTCAAACTGCATTTCGGCTCCGAACAGCTCGCCGATGCGAGCCTTAATGTCATTGGTATGGATGAAAGCGTAAGCGTGGTTTTCCAGCTCTGGGCCGCGATCAAAGATAGCTCGCGGTGCCCCGCAAAATTCACACTTGCCGTCCTTTCCTTCGGCAAACTTCTTGACCGTGTTGCCACGCTTGTCGGTAACATTGGTCCATTTGCTGCTGCCGACCCACGAATGATCGATGTGCTGAAACCAGATGTTCCCATCATCATTCTCAAACGAACTGGTGATGGAATACTCGCCCGTGGCGTGCTTGGAACAATAGAGGCTGCGGCGGGCCAACAGGCTGGTCAGCCGCGTAATGCCGATGCCGAAAATTTGCTGCGTAAGGATGTGATCGACGCGTGTTTGAAGGTCGGGAATCTCCGCTTCAAGCCCCGCGATCAGGCGCTTTGCAATCTCGCGCAGGAACACGCCCGATTTTGTGAACGGGTCTAAAAACCTGACCGAACTGTTCGCCCAAATATCCGCACCGCCATGGCTCTCCGCCCACGCCCGCCCCAGCGTGTCCAGCATCCGGTTGGCAAATTCGGGCGGAGTAAAAACCTCGTCGTTCGACAGATTGGCTATGCAAGTCAGCACATCGGGATTGCGTCCGCGCAGGGCAAAGCTGGCCGGTTCGATCATGCTGCGGCCCCCAAGCCATCAAAAGCCGCTGCAAGATCGGGCACAGTCATCGGCGGATAGCTTTTGGCCGGGGTGAAAATCTCATGCTTTCCCAGTCCGGCGAACAGCGAACCTTCGGCGCTGAAACTGGCCATGCCGGTCAGCACATCAAGCCGGAAATCGCGGCGCTGAAACTTGCCTTTCCCAAGATAGCCCCATTCCACAACGGTGATCGGATTGCCGTCAATCCCGCGCATTGTCATCGCATCCCCATGCACAAGGTTGAGCGAGAGCACGTGGCTGGCGGCGCGATAAAGGTCGCTTGCTTCATCCAAGCCCAGATAACCCGCAAAAATGTCCAGCATTTTGGCGCGGCATTCTGCGACATTATCCTCAAGCAACTCCACCCCATAGGCGCACATCAAGCCATAAAGCGCATAGTGCCGCTTATCGAAGTCAGACTTGCCGAATTTCAATTCCACAGCCGCCAATTTGCGTTGCAGGATCGGCACAAGGAAATTGCCGCTGCCACATGCGGGCTCAAGAAAACGCGCGTCGATACGCTCACTTTCACCCTTAACTAGGTCGAGCATTTTCTCGACCAACCAAGGGGGAGTGAACACCTCACCATGATCAGCAACGCGTATCTTGGATCGAATGAGCTTCATCAATAACACTTTGGATTGAACATTGTGTCCGCATCGCTCCCTGCCTTGGACATAGACCGAACTACAATTGTTCTCAATGGATTGCTTACCCGATCCCGGCTCCAAGCGATTTGGATGCGGATGGCCCCGTTAGTGCCGAGCTGGTCATGGCTGTCTGCGCCAATCCGGCCCGCTCACTGATGGCCGAAACAAGCTTCGCCCGGTCATTGGTGAAGATTGCCACGCTCTCCCGCGCGCGGGATACCCCGACATAGAAGGACTTTTGGTCGATCAGGTAGGTGGCCCGGCTGTCGGCGTGGATCATGACATGGTCGGCGGTGCGCCCCTGAGCGGCGAAAGCGGTTTCAACATAGGCATGGGCAATGTGCTGGTCGCGCGCCCTATCAAGGTTCAGGGTCTGGGTCTGGCCGCGTGCGACCTGAACCATCGCGGTGCGCGCCGCTTGATCAATGGCAAGAACTTCACCTTGCAACCCATTGATACGGTTTGCATCACGATCATTCCGGGTGAAACGGATGCTGTCTCCGGCCTTAAGCTCCAGCGACTGCGGAGCAAAGGTCTGGCTGTGGCCCGCACCCCATTGCCGCAAGCGCCAGTCCACATCGCGCCCGCTTTCGGATTTGAGGGTGATCGCCGCCTTGGCCGGATCGATGCGCTCGACCCGGTAAGCCTCGCCGCGTGATACGCCTTTGTCGGCAAAGTCGCGGGTGAAACGGACGACATCGCCCTTTTCGTAGCTCTGCGGATTGCGCGCCTCGGCGCGGGTCAGGCCCTTACTTGTGAGGCTCTGCATGGTGACAGCGGGGCCGGTGAGGGCACCGGTCTTGGCAAGCGCCGTGCGGATATCAGCGGTCAGCGCATCGCGCCCTTCGCGTGATGGCTCGATCACAAGGGTCCGGGCGCGGCTTGCCTTGTCCAGCTTCGCATATTCCTCGGCGATGGCAGCAAAGCGCTCGCCGCGATCAGCACTTTCGACGATCTTGCCGCCCCCGTTGTCCAGTGCAGACAGAGCTTTGCGGGCGTCTCCTTCGATAGATGCTAAGACGGCCTCTTTGGCGGTGGCATTTGTCTGACGCAGGATTTCGCTGAGCCTGGCGGTCTCCATACCCGCGCCCTGCAATTGCGCAAAGGCCGCGCCAGCTTCAACCGAACCAAGCTGCTTCACATCCCCCACAAGGACAACACGGGCATTCTGCTTTTCGGCCTGCTCGAACAGGCGCGCGGTATCGCGCGCCGACAACATCGAAGCCTCGTCCACGATCCATGCCGCTGGCTTGCCGTCGCCGGATCGCTCCGGTGACAGCAAATGCCGCGCGACCGTGTCGCCGCGCGCCCCGACAGCCTCACCCAGAACCATCGCTGCCGACGCGGTCGGCGCAAGCGCGACGACGGCAAGGCCGCGCGCTTCGGCCTCGCGGGCAAAGGTTGCAAGGACCGTGGTGGTCTTGGCTGTCCCCGCGTAGCCCTGAACTGCCGTAATCCGGTTACGGCTCGTCAGGAGCTGCTGCGTGGCCTCGCGCTGTTCTGCATTCCAGCCATAGCCGCTGCGCACCGCCTGCGCCGCTGCGCTGGCAACTGCCTTGGCGGCGGCGAGGGGAGACGCAATCGCCGGCATGATCCCGCGCCCCTCGGCTTCGATGCGCAGCAGCCGGGCCTCGGATTCGACATTGGCAGGGGTCGTGAACCCGGCAAATTCCGCGCCGCGCCGGTCAATATGGGCGCGATCGATCAGCGCGCCCTGCTTGCTGGCCGATGCAATGGCAGCGGTGATCTGCGCATAGCTGACTTTGCCAAGCCCGGCGCGGCCCGCTTCCTCCTGCAGGGCTGCGGCAGAAAAGACGGACTGACGCTCGCCAAGCTTCTCTGCTGCATAGGCCACGGCGCGGCTCGCCGCTCCTTCGCCCTGCAAGTCCATCGTGGCGTGATGGTCGGCGCTGGCGGCCTGTGCCTCGGCCTCCCTTACCAGAGCCATCCGTGCCTTCGCGTCAAATCCGGCCTTGTCGGCGGTCTCACGCCAGTCGGCCACCAGCGCGACAGGATCGGCGGCAACCTTGGCCTGCCGCGTGGCGAGCGCAGCGACCTGCTTTTCCGCGGCGCTGGCGGCTTCGCGGCTTGTGCCGCGCTCGCCAAGCGCAGCTTCGATATCGGCGCTGCGCTTGCTGAAAGCATCAAGGACCTCGGGCGAGACGCCTTTGATCTCGAACATCGAATCCTTTCCGGTCTCGATCCGATAGCCAAGCTCGCGCACCTTGAGGGCGAGTTCCTGCCGGTAGATCGCGCCAATCTGCTTCTGGAGCTGATAGAGCGCGCGCGGCTCAAGACTGCGCCAGGTGCCGTCCTCGCCCTGCGTGGCATTGAGAATGACATTATGGGTGTGGAGCTGGGGGTCCTGCGCGCGGCTCGTGCCATGCTGGAAGCTGGCAATCACCAGATTACCGGTCGTCTCGCGGTTTACTGTGCCGCCGTCCCGCACGCGGGTTGCCGCCATATGCTTCTCGACATGGTCGAGGGCAGCTTTGACCGCCTGCCCATGGGCAGCGAACAGCCGCTTGTCACCGGCAACCTCGGCCATGATCGAAACCGACTTGGGCGCGCTCAGCGTGACATCCCATCCGGGGCGGTGCTCCAGCTTGCCATCGCGCATGGTGCCAAGCTGTTGCCCGTCAATCTTGCCGTCGAGCACATCGCGGAAAGTGTCCCGGTTGACCTCGCCGGACAATCCGAGTGCTGCCGCGCCCTTGCCCTGCCATTCGGACGGCGAGAGGCGGTCCCCGGCATAATAGTCATCGGCCTCATAATAGCTGGCGGCTTGCCCTGAACTGGTGAGCGCGGCGACTGAGGCGACCATCAGACCGGCCCCTCTTCGCCGTCCGGTTCTGGCTTTGCCGGGGGCGGCGGGGGCAGGGCAGCCCCGCCGGATTGCCCCCAGAGAGTATGCTCAGGATCGCCGGGAACAAAGCCGGGATGGCGGGGCGGGCCGCGCCTGGTAATATGATCGGCGGTCAGCCTGATACGCGCGACAGGCAAGCCATCGGGAAACAGGAGGTAGCCCTCGAACTTGGGCAAGCGCAGCTCGCTTTCCATGATCGCCGGGCGGGTCTTGCGGATCAGGCCAAGGGTGGTGCGGGGCTTGTCGTCCCCCTCTGCCAGCGCGTCGGTCATGGTGTGAATCTCGACTTCGCACTCCCCGATAGTCTGGCTGGCCCAGACGCGGGTTTCGCTGTCGATGCTTTGCAGGAACAGCTTGGTGTTGCAGCAACCCAGCATCGCCTCGGCAATCTGCATGCCGTAGCGGTGGCGCATCTGCCCCAGCGCCTGGAAGGTGAGGATCACCGATGCGCCGAATTTGCGCCCTTCCGGCAGCAGCCGCGCAAGATTATCGACGCGGGGCAAGTCCGCCAGCTCGTCGAGCACAAACCAGATGCGGCGCTGGGATGAGGGTGGCAGCCCGAGAACGGCACTGGCTGCACATTCGAGCCAACAGGCAAGCAGGGGCTTGGAGGCGTCGAAATAGTCCTCCTTGCGCGGCACGAAGATCCATGGCTTCGGCCCGGTGCGGGCATCGAGCCCGTGAATGAAGTCCCGGAAGGCAAAGGGGGTGCCGCCCGTGCCGTCGATCCGCAGAAACTGGATCAGGTCTGCGGCCAGCGCCAGCATGAACAGGACGCTGCCAGAAGCCCGGTCGGCGTCCTCGGCAAAGGTCCGGGATGAAGAGCTGTCGGCCAGCCAGACCTTGAGGTCGTCCTTGGTGCGGTCTTTCACCGCACTCAGCAAGGCAGGCAGGGTACGCTGGCCATCGCGCCAGAGCGCCCGGATCATGTTGGCCAGAAGGATTCTGCTGGTCTCAAGCCAGACATCATCATCCTGATTGCCGGTCTCGTGGATGAAGTGATGGGCGATGCGGTCGGCATCGGCGGGATGCGCAATCTCGGCAAAGGGCGACCAGTAGGCACAGCGCGCATCGAACGGATTGAGGATAACGTCGCCGCGCTCGGGCCGGTAGTATTGCTCGATGAACTCCCCGCTGGTGTCATAGACGAGCGCGGCGTCACCGCGCGCCTCGATGGTATCGAGCAACTGGCGCAAGGCGGTGGTCTTGCCGCTGCCGGTGGTGCCGATCATCGCCATATGCCGGGTTTCAAGCCTTGCGGGAATCGGCACGGTCGCGACCGTCAGGGGGAGGGGGCCTGCTTCAGGTGCGACAATTCTGGCAAGCTGCGCCTCGCTGGTCACCCGCGTTCCGGCAATCACCCGGTCGCGCAAGGCATCCTTGCGCCGCCGCGCCACGGTCTCGCGCATCATCATCGTGACGATAAGCCATCCGGCCAGGCCGAGAAGGCCGCCGCCCTTGGCGCGGTTGGAAGTACGCCTTGCCGCCCCTGCATAATAGGGATGGGCAACCAGCGCGCGGGCCGGGACATTGAAGGCGCGTGAGCCGTCGCGAACCGTCATGACAGGTTCCACCACGGTCCCTTTAGAAAACCACAGCTTCGACTGTGCAACGGCATAGAGCGTCGCTGCCTCATTGGTTGGCTGATCCAGCAGGACATAGGGCGTTGCAAATGCCCCGGTCGCAATCGATGCGGCCACGATACCGGCCTGACGCATGAAGCGCGCGCTCTGGGTGCTGCGGTTACGGCGACGCAAGGCGTCGGCATGGGTAACGCGATCTGGTGACCAGGTCATGTCCGGCCGTCCTGCGAAAGCCGCCGCTGCCGGTCATAGGCCGCATTGATTTCGGCGGCGATGACCTCTTCGGATTTGCGCGCGCCCATCGCGCCGCTGCGCGCGTAGCAATAGGCCGCGCAAGCGGTGAACAGGGCCCGGTCGATCATCCGCTCGACATCGACAAGGCGCGTGCTTATCGCTGCCAGCTCGCCGATCATTTCGCGGGCATCGACGGCATCGCCTGTCCGCTCGACAAGCGCGGAGAGGCCATCGTCGACGATCCGCGCGAGCATCGCATATTCGCTCAGGCCATAGGTCCTGGCGAAGCCTGCGAGGGTCTTTTGTTGCGCTGGCGTAAGCCGCACGGTCTGGGCGCGGGCGCTCATCGCGGCGCACCCGGCGAGATGCTATTCGCCATCGCGCACAACGGCACAAACGCGCCATTCGCCTGCCGAAACGCAGAGCGAGATGCTATCAGCATCTCGTCAAACCCGCAGGAAAGCTGGATGCACCCGTGCGTGGGGTGTATCCCCCCTGAGGCGGCTCGATGCGTAGCATCGCAGCCATTTTCGGGTTCCTGCTTGAACCCTGCTTTGCTCATTGATCGTCTCCCGTTCTGGAATTCCGGGAGGCGACGAAGTCGCGGATCGCTGCGTGATCCGCAGCGTCCACCGCAGCACGATCCTTGAAAGGCTTCTGGGCAATCGAAGGCAGGTACTGCATCGGTCGTCCGCCGATCCAATCGTCCACGATCCCATCGACCGCCCCGCGTAGGCGCTGGCGCAGTTCACGGGCTTCGATGGGATCGAGCTTGGCCCATTCGAGCTGGCGCTCGATGTATCCGCCAAGGGGATATTCGCGCTGATCGATGATCAGCGGAGGGCCTTCGAACTGGACGTTGTAGCGCACCCCCTTGAACCGGTCGAAGAGCGGGCGCTGGAGATAGAGCCAGTCCTCGATGAAGGCGCGATAGGTCGCGCCATCGGCCCCAGGCCGCTTCATCTTCTGGACAAAATCATCGATCATCGGGCCGACCATTGCGGCCTGAAAATCAGCGGAGGCGACGATCTCGTGAAACAGGTCGCGGCGATAGGTCATGACAATCTCCGAATGGAATGGGAATGAGGCGAGGCGCTGATCACGGCCTCGTCGATGGCTGAGCGGACCCGGTCCGCGAGGTTGCTGGCATGCTCGGCATTGAGCCACAGGCGGGTGGTGCCGACCGTGAGATAACCGCCGCAGCAGGTCCCCTGCGGACCGCCGACCGGCCAGTTCAGCAATTCGATGGCGACCGCGTGGCCCGCGATACGTTCAAGGCTGGGCGCAAGCTCGGCGATGGCGCGGGGCCGATGTAAAGGCTCGCTGCTCATGACGGCTTGCCTTGATAGTGCTCGGCACCTTCGCTGGCGCGCTCCAACGACGGCGCAGCCGAAGCGGAAGGAAGGCCAGCGATCCAGCTGCTGATATCACTCTCGCGCCAGCGCAAACCGCGCCGGTTTATTATGCAGGGCGGGGGCAGGGCATTGCGTGCCACCATTTTGTAGATTGTCGAACGCGAGCGGATGTTGAGCGCAGCCTGGAGCTGCCGCATATTGAGGAGAACAATAGTCGTTTCACGCATGGGAACCTCCGTTGAAGAGGTCCCTCATCATGCATATCGCGAGCTGCCGGTCGCTGCGTTGGTCACCAATTGGCGAGAAAATCTATGCGATGAAGCGTGGCGACAAATTCAGCTCAGCCTGAACGGTGTTGGACAAGGGGCCGATCACCGCCGCGTACCGGCCACCCTTCAGCTCAAGAAACCAGCTATGCGGTTTCTTGGTGTGCCTCTTACCTTCGGCAGCTGGGTCGAAAGATGGGCCTTCGCCCGTTATGTTGACCCTGCATAGCAGCCGTTCCTCAAGGTCGTTGATCTCACCAGCTTGCAGTAGCCGGGAGGCTTCAATCTTCAGGGTGTTCTCGAACTTCTTGACCACTTTCCCCTCCACGAGGTTTTCCTTGGACGGGGCCTCCACATTACCGGTCACCACGTCGATGATGACCTGCAACGCGATCCTCACCTTCAGCCGCTTGATCCGTTCATCGGGGTAGATGTCGGGCGTCTTGTCGAACAGGTGCAGTAGCTCCTGTGCCACGGGAGGATGCCAAAGATAGAAATTGAACCAATCGCCGGTGGGTTCTGGCGTGACGACGATGAAGCGCCGATCCACGTTCTTGGTGCCAAACAATGTGGCCGCGATCCACGGATCAGAAAGCACATTCTGGCTCAGGATGAGGTCGACCGGCTTGTTGCTCACAGGGCTGGCGAACGCACCCACTCCAGAGGTCGCTAGGCGCATGATCGAATGATTGCCGGTATTCACATCGTGGAGCACGGCATCAATGTTGCGTTGCTCGCCGCATCTGACTCGGCGGGGCAAAACCCACCAATCAAGGCAGTACTTCCATTTCTTCCGCTGCATCCCGGCAAAGGCACAGATGAAACCGACTGCTCCGGACAAGGTGATCACTACTACGTCGAAAACTGAAGGGTCGGGCGTGCCTACGACCAAGTAGAGGATGAAGCCCAAGCATATGGCGCTCAACACGATAAGCACATTGGCTTGGTGGTGAAGAAACGAGATCAGGCTCTCGAACTGGGTCGCCGCCGTCCGAATGTCCTTGAGGTTGGTCTGCAGCCCCAATTCGCTGATGCGCCGGGTCACATACTCATCAAAGTCAGTCTCAGCGGATTTGCTGGAACGCGGCTTTCCCATTGACCACACGTAGCAATTTGGGGCCGCGAGGACAACGTGGGGTAGGGGACATGGTAGCTTGAGCGCGCTCCATTAATGCCTCCACGGTCGTTCCTGGCGGTTATCGACCAACATCTGTGGTTAGCTTGATGCGAATCACGCCAGCAGAGGGGGTGGAGCCTATATGGAGCCTATGGTCAAAATTAGGCTCCAAGGAGCACGGGCCTCGCCGTCGTTGCTCCGCTATCTTCTTGAGTTTACTGGAAAGTTTTGGTGGACGCACTAGGGCTCGAACCTAGGACCCGCTGATTAAGAGTCAGCTGCTCTACCAACTGAGCTATGCGTCCACACCGGCATCGGACTGTCTGGAAGAGCCAGTGTCCGTTGGCGTGGGCGGGCAATTAGCAGCGTCGGTCGGATTCGCAAACCCTAAATTGCGTTGCGGCGCAAAAAGTTTCAGCGCCGTGACATCGCACCGGCCTCACGCCCAGTTTCTATGCCCGCTGCTGCGGCGGTTGCTGCGGTCGATGGCCATGATGATGCCCACGCACAGCATGACCGTCAGCATCGACGACCCGCCATAGGACATGAAGGGCAGGGGGATACCGACGACCGGTGCCAGGCCCATCACCATCATCAGGTTGATCGCGACATAGAAGAAAATGGTGGTGGTCAGCCCCGCCGCGACCAGGCGCGCGAACTTGTCGGGGGTCCGCATCGCCACGCGCAGGCCCCAGCGGAACAGCAGCATGAAGGCACCGATCATGACGATGCCGCCAACCAGGCCCCATTCTTCCGCCATGGTGGCGAAAACGAAATCGGTATGGCCTTCGGGCAGATAGTCGAGATGGCTTTGTGAGCCCTGGAGAAAGCCCTTGCCCCAGATGCCGCCGGAACCGATCGCGATCTTCGACTGGCTGATATGATAGCCAGCACCCAAAGGATCGCTTTCAGGGTCCAGGAAGATCAGGACGCGCTTTTGCTGATAGTCGTGCAGGAAGCTGAAGGCGATCGGGACGATGGCGGCCAGCACCAGCCCAGAGCCGACGAACAGGCGCAGCGGCAGTCCCGCGAGGAACATGACCGTCACGCCGCCCGCCAGGATCATCGTAGCGGTGCCGAGATCCGGCTGGATCAGTACCAGCGACCAGGGCAGGCCGATCAGCAGCAGAGCAGGCCAGATCGCGTTCCAGCGGCGAATCTCTCCCACAGGCAGCCTGGCGTAGAATTGCGCGACGGCCAGCACGATGATCGGCTTCATGAATTCCGACGGCTGGAGCAGCATGAAGCCAAGGTTGATCCAGCGCTGGCTGCCGCCCCTGACCCCGCCGATCAACTCGACCAGGATCAAGGCGACGAGCACGCTGCCATAGGCGGGAAAGGCGAAGCGCGAGAATAGCTCGATCGGAATGCGACTAAGGACCAGTGCCATGGCCGAGAAGATGCAGAAGCGCACCGACTGGTTGACGGCCCAAGGGAAGATATTGCCGTCCGCGGCGCTGTAGAGCACCAGGGTACCGAAGGTCGCGATCGCCAGCAGCAAGGCCATGACGCGCCAGGGGAACTGGGTCAGTGGCTGCGGGACGAGGCTCATGGTGCGTCGCTCTCATTACTGGCGGGCGAGGGCGCGGCTGCAACACCATTATCCGCTTCAGCCGCATTGCTGCCATTGTCGGCGACCGGCGGGGGCACTTCGCCGCGTTCGATCGCGCGCGCCAGGCGGAACGCCGCCATCTGCCGCGCCTGCCGTTCGGTCGGCGTCCCGCCCCAGCCTTTTTCCAGCGTTTCCAGCTTCTCCGTCGCCTTCTTGGGATCGAATAAATAGGAGAGGGTGTCGCTGGCGATCATCGGCGCATCCTCGTTGCGGATCATATGGCCGCCATGTTCGATGATGCAGGCGACGGCATAGCGTGGATTGTCGAACGGCGCGAAGCCCTGGAACAGGGCATGGTCGCGCAGCTTGAAGGCAAGCGACGCGTCGCGCCGCACACCGCCCGCGCGCTCGGCCATGGTGATGCGGCGAACCTGCGCGGTGCCGGTCTTGCCCGCGATCAGCACGTCGGGAATCGACATACGCGCCGCGCCGCCCGTACCGCCGCCATTGACCACTGCGCTCATCGCGTCGCGGATGACGGCCAGATGTTCTTCGGATGCGCCCACGGAGGCGGGGGCAGGGCGTTTCGCGCCATGGAGGAAGTTGGGCAACAATTGCTTGCCCGTCGCCAGTCGTGCTGCCATCACCGCCATCTGGAGCGGGTTGATAAGCATATAGCCCTGACCGATGGTGGCATTCACCGTGTCATAGACCTGCCATTTCTGATCATATTTCTTTTCCTTCCACTCCGGGTCCGGCACGGTGCCATAGCTCTGGCTGGGGAAGGGCAGGTCGAAGCGCTGGCCCATGCCGCACCGCCGCGCCATTTCCGCAATGCGGTTCATGCCGATGCGCTGGGCCATCTGGTAAAAATAGATGTCGCAGCTTTGCGCGATGGCCGTCCGCATGTTGACGGCGCCATGGCCGCGCCGTTTGTGGCAGTGGAACAGCGTGTTGCCGACGCGGATGGCACCGGAACAGCCCACCGTCTCCTGCGGGCCGACGCCGGCCTCCAGCAGGGCGAGCGCCACCATCGGCTTGACGGTCGATCCGGGCGGATAGAGCCCCTGCAGCGTCTTATTACGCAGCGGCACATGGTCGTCCTGCGACAGCATCGCCCATTCCAGTTGGGAGATGCCGTCAGAAAAGCTGTTGGGATCGAAACTGGGCATCGATGCCATCGCCAGGACGTCGCCATTGGCGCAGTCGATCACGACCACCGATCCGCTTTGGGTCGCGAGACGACGGCCCGCATATTCCTGCAAGCCTGCATCGATCGTCAGTTTGATCGGATTGCCCGGCATGTCGGGGCGGGTGGTGAGTTCGCGCACGATCTTGCCACGCGCGGTCACTTCCACCCGCTTGGCACCGGGCTTGCCGGTCAGATGCTGGTCAAACGCCTTTTCCAGCCCGTCCTTGCCGACCTTGAATCCCGGTGTGATCAGCAGCGGATCGCGCCGTTCCTTATAATCCTCCGCCGTCGCGGGGCCAACATAGCCCAGCAGATGACCGACCGTGGAGCCAGCTGGATAATAGCGCGAAAAGCCCTGACTGGGCGCGACGCCGGGCAAGTCGGGCAGGCGGACGCTGACCGCGGCATATTGTTCATAGGTCAGCTTGTCGGATACCTGGACGGGGCGGAAACGCGCCGACTTGTCCAGTTCCTCGCGAATACGCTCGACCTCGTCCGATTCCAGGCTGAGCAATTGGGCCAAATGGCGGATCGTGCCTTCGGCATCCACCACCCGTTGCGGGATCAGATCGACGCGAAAATCGGTGCGGTTGTTGGCAAGCGGGCGACCGTTGCGGTCTATGATCCAGCCCCGGCGCGGCGGAATGAGCGTCAGATTGACCCGATTGCTTTCCGACAGCATCGCATATTTTTCATTTTCTGCGACGCTGATCCAGGCCATGCGCGCCGCCAGCATCGCGCCGATGCCACCCTGTATCGCCCCCAGCACCATCGTCCGTCGCGAAAAGGTGAAGGTCTGGCTGGCTTCGGTAACGCTCTTGGGCTTGAGCAAGGGAAATTTCATGCCATCACGCGCCAGCGGTCGATCCGGGCGCATTGCCGGACGACGAAGGGGAATAATAATATCGTCCAGAGCATCTGCGGCGCGACCAACAGCAACCTCACTTCGCCGCCACCTGTAATCCGCGCGAAAAACAGACCGGTGGCGATGCAGAAGATAATGGCGATGGCCGCAATTAACCAGTCCTGCCGATAACTGCGCCACACCATGCGGTGTTCGACCGCATCGATCATCATCAGCGTCACCGTCCACAGGAACATGGCAGACCCGATCGGCTGGCCGCTGACCATGTCGTCGAACAGGCCAAGCGGCAGGCCGATCCAGGCGCGCCACAGTTCAGGGCGCAGCAAGCGCCAGGACAGGAGCAGCAGCAGGCCAAAGGGCGGCATGACCGGGGACTGCGCGATCAGCGGCAGCGCGGCCGCCAGCGACCCGATCATCACCGTTATCACCGGCGTCCCGGCCAATCGGAAACGCGAGGGATGTTTGCCCAGGCGCGACACATGGCGAAGATGGCGGTCGATCATGGTGCGGCCGTGCTGCTCGCTGCGGCGTCCTCCGGCGGTAGAGCTTCGGCGGCGGGATCGGGCCGGGTCACGACATCCTCGAACGGGCGTTCGACCACCACGGCATCGACGCGCGAGGGATTGGCGAGCGGGAAGCCCCAGGCAATCTCACCCTGGACCCGCACGACCACGGCGACCGGGATGTTGGGCTGATAGATGCCACCGATGCCGGATGTGACCAGGAGGTCGCCGGGCTTGAACGGATTGCGTCCCGCGGACAGTGCGCGGATCTCGACCGATCCGTCACCTGCACCAGTGGAAATGGCGGGCACGCTGTCATTTGCGCGGCGGACTGGTACGATGTTGCCGGTGTCGGTCAGCAACAAGACTTCGGCGGTGTTGGGCGTGGTGCTGTGGACACGGCCGATCAAACCTTCCGCTGCGCGCACTGGCATGCCAGGCCGCACGCTTTGCCAACGCCCGGCATTGAGCCGCGCGAAACGACGCGCACTGCTTGAGGACGAACTGATGAGCCGTGCGGTCAGCAGGCTGCTCTGGTCGGCATCGACCAGGCGTAGCAACTTCTTGAGCCGGGCATTTTCCTGGGCGATCGCCTTTGCTTCGATGATGCGATTGCGATCGGCCTCCACCTGCCGCCGCAGCGCGACATTCTGCGATCCCGCCCGCCAATAGGAAGCCAGCACCTCGTCCACCGAGCTGACGCCGCTGACCATATTGCGCAGGCCCGAGGAGAGCGGTCGGGTCAGTTCCGCCGTCGCGGTGCGCAGGCCAGCAAAGCCAGTAGGATCGAATATGGCGACCACGACCAGCAGCAAGGCGGCCGCAGCGCCGCCGACGGCCACGACATAGCCGAAGAACAGGCTATATTGCGCCCTTCGGTTGATGCCGGGGCGTAGGCTGGGTGGCCGCGCCATCTACGCGTCCCTTTCGGTAAAGCCCGTCGAATCAGGCGGTTTGCAAGACGCCTCGGAACATCGGATCTTCCATCGCGCGGCCAGTGCCGATCGCGACGCAGGTCAGCGGATCCTCCGCGATCGTCACCGGCAGGCCGGTTTCGTCGCGCAATTCATCGTCCAGCCCCTTGAGCAGCGCGCCGCCGCCAGTCAGGACGATACCCTGATCGACAATATCAGCCGCCAGTTCGGGGGCAGTATTTTCGAGCGCGATCCGCACGCCTTCAACGATCGTGCTGATCGGCTCGGCCAGCGCATCGGCGATCTGACCCTGGTTGATGCTGATTTCCTTAGGCACGCCATTCACCAGATCGCGACCCTTGATATGGATCGTTTCACCCACGCCATCGGCGGGCGACTGGGCAATGCCATATTGCTTCTTGATCCGCTCGGCAGTGGCTTCACCGATCAGCAGATTATGATGACGGCGCACGAAGGAGACGATCGCTTCGTCCATCTTGTCACCACCGACGCGGACGCTGGTCGTGTAAGCAAGGCCGCGCAGCGACAGCACCGCGACTTCGGTCGTGCCACCACCGATATCGACCACCATCGAGCCGATCGGCTCAGTTACCGGCATGTCGGCCCCGATTGCGGCGGCCATAGGCTCCTCGATCAGGAACACCTGGCGCGCGCCGGCATTGCTGGCCGCGTCGCGAATGGCGCGGCGTTCGACGCTGGTGGAGCCCGACGGCACGCAAATCACGATCTCCGGCGCGCGCCAAGGGCTATGCTTGCCGCCATGGACCTTGGTGATGAAATGCTTGATCATCTGTTCGGCGACATCGATGTCGGCGATCACGCCGTCGCGCAGTGGTCGGATGGCCTCGATCGAATCCGGGGTCTTGCCCATCATCAGCTTGGCATCGACGCCCACGGCCTTCACCCGCTTGACGCCGTTCAGCGTCTCGACCGCCACCACGGACGGTTCGTTCAGCACGATGCCGCGACCGCGAACATACACCACCGTATTGGCGGTGCCGAGGTCGATGGCCATATCCTGCGAGGTGAATTTGAAGAGACGCGAGAAGATCGACATGCCTTATCCTGTATCGCCCGCCGTCCCCGCGACGCGACAGGGGACCGGTCGGAAAGCTGTTCCGCTCGTCCGCTGCGCCGCATGGCTTTTGCCCTGTTCAGTCATCCTGTGCAGTGCAAAATATTTGGCATCGCGGGTCGCGGAAAGCGACCGATTGGGCTAGTCCCTAATCAATGTCAATACGCCGCCTGCCCGAACATCTGGTCAATCGTATCGCTGCCGGTGAAGTGGTCGAAAGACCCGCCAGCGCGCTCAAGGAGATCGTCGAAAACGCTTTGGACGCGGGCGCGACTCGGCTCTCCATCCGCCTGTCGGGCGGGGGGCTGGACCGGATCGAGGTGAGCGACGATGGCTGCGGCATGGATTCGGCGGATATGGCGCTGGCGCTGGAACGCCATGCCACGTCGAAGATGCCCGACGACGATGCCATTGAAAATGTGGCCACTCTCGGTTTCCGGGGGGAGGCGCTGCCTTCCATTGCGAGCGTCGCGCGGCTGACCATCTACAGCCGGGTTGCGGGTGCGGACGGGTGGAGCCGCACCGTGGACAATGGCCAGCTAGTCGCCGAAGGTCCGGCGGCACTGCCCCCCGGCACCCGCGTTACCGTTGAGCAGCTTTTCGCCAAAGTGCCCGCCCGGCGTAAATTCCTGCGCTCGGCCAAGGCGGAATATGCCGCCTGTCTCGACATCGTTCGCCGTCTCGCAATGGCACATCCCGCGGTTGCGTTCGCACTCGAACATGATGGTCGCCGCACGCTGGGCGTGCAGGCGGGCGAAGCGCGGGAGGAGCGGGTCGCTGCGCTCACCGATCGAGCCTTGGCTGACAATCATGTGATCGTCAGTTTGGAACGCGAAGGCGTGCGCCTGTCCGGCGTTGCCTCAATCCCCACCTACAATCGGGGGGTGGGTGATCATCAATATCTGTTCGTCAACGGGCGTCCGGTGAAGGATCGACTGTTGATCGGCGCGCTGCGCGGGGCCTATGCCGACATGCTGGCGCGGGACCGGCATCCCGTGGTCGCGCTATTCCTCGACGTGCCGCCGCTCGACGTGGACGTCAATGTTCATCCCGCCAAGACCGAGGTGCGCTTCCGCGATCCGACGATGATCCGGGGCATGATCGTATCCGGCCTGCGCCGCGCGCTCGATGCGGAGGGTTTTCGCGCGGTCCAGAATGCCGATCCGGCCGCCCTGTCCGCCTGGCGCTCCGAGCCGGTGTCGCCGACGCCGATCGGCGCGATGCCGATTTTCGACGCCGTATCGGTCAGCTATAATCCTTTGGCCTCGTCGTCTTTCGGCGACCGCCGGTCGAATTTCCTGACTCCGCCGCCCCAGGCTCGCGCCGAACCCGCCGCTGCTCCGGCACCGGAGGGCCAGAGCTTCCCGCTCGGCGTCGCGCGCGGGCAGGTCGCCCGCACCTATATCGTTGCCGAGGCGGAGGATGGCCTCGTCATCGTCGATCAGCATGCCGCGCATGAACGGCTGACGCTGGAACGGATGCGTCGGGCGATGGAAGGGCAGGGAGTTGCCAGCCAGGCGCTGTTGCTGCCCGAAGTCGTCGAACTGGAAGAGCCCGCCTGCGACCGTCTGGAGGCTCGCGCGGCGGAACTGCGCGATTTCGGGCTGGAACTGGAGCGCTTCGGCCCATCCGCGATGCTGGTCCGCGCGGTTCCTGCGATGCTCGGCCAGTCGGACGTTCAAGGACTGGTCACTGACCTTGCTGATGACCTTGCCGCCTATGACAGCGCCTTGTCATTGAAAGAACGGCTCGACCTCGTCGCCGCGACCATGGCCTGTCACGGATCAGTCCGCGCAGGCCGCGTGCTGAGCGTCGCGGAGATGAACGCGCTACTCAGAGAGATGGAAGTGACGCCGCGATCGGGCCAGTGCAACCATGGAAGACCGACATGGGTGAAGTTGGGCCATGGCGACATTGAGAAGCTATTTGGGCGGAAGTGATCCGAAGAAGTCAGTCCGCAATCAAGTCGGCCGAGTGCGCCACATCGCGATCGGGATCATCGTCAGAACGGGCTGATCGTCCTGGTTTAGGATCGTCACTTTGTTGCGCACGATCCCCATTTCCGGGCGACTTTTCGATGCCTTTTTGTCGATCACTTTGCTTGTCCCGCGCAGTGTGTCGCCGGGGCGCAGTGGGCGGAGCCAGCGTAGCTCATCGACGCCGATCGCGCCCAAGCTCGCCGCCTGTCGCCCCGGATTCCTCTGCATCTCGGTCACGAACATCTTCATGAACAGCGCGGTGGTGTGCCACCCGCTGGCTGACAAGGTGCCGAAATGGGTGGTCGCCGCGGCCTCATCGGACAGGTGGAAGGGCTGGGCGTCGAACTCGGCGGCGAAGGCGATCGTTTCCTCGCGCGTGACCGTCAGCGGCCCGAAGGCGAAGCTGTCGCCGACCTCTATGTCTTCGAAATAGAGAATGTCATCCATCGCCATGCCTATCCTTTTGCAATGGATGCCGTTCTATCACCCCTTACGTTTACGTCAATGTCAGCTGATTTGCAGCGAAGGCTGGCCGCGCGGCACAGTCATGGTCGCGCGCGTGCTGATCGCGCCGCCCGGCCTCGACACCTGATCCATGACCCGCGCCTGCGTCGTCCAAGCGTCGGGCGTGACTTCACAGACCAGATAGCCGCGCTGATCGTTGATGAATTTCAGCTCCGCATTATTCTTCAACATGACATCGCTGCCGGTGCGCAGGTTCGACCCATCGCCGCCCGACGAGATGGAGGTGGACACGAATTCGACGGCCACGGTCTTGTCGCCATTATCGAGCAGCCCCGCGAAATTCTGATGCTCGTCGCCGGTCAGTACCACGACATTGTTGAGACCACGCATCTTGGCAAGCAATCGGTTGCGCTGCGCCGTATAGGCGGCCCAAGTGTCGATATTATAGATTTTCTGGGTCTCGTCGGCATAGCGGCGGCGGTCGAGCGACATCATCATGATCTGCTGGGCCACGCAATTCCACTTCGTCTGGCCCCGCGTCAAGTTGCGCACCAGCCAGCTTTCCTCCTCGGCAGAGATCACCATCGCCTTGCTGTCGTCGATACCGGGGCAATAGGGTTTGAAGCCATCGTCGCACGGCTGATCCGTGCGGAAGGAGCGGGTGTCGAGAAAGTCGATCGACAGCAGATCGCCGAACCGCGCTTCGCGATAGGCGTTGGTGATGAGGCCGTTGCGCGGCATCATCGCCGCACGCACCGGCATAAATTCATACCAGGCCTGCAGTCCGGCCTGGCGGCGCAAGCGGAAGATTTCAGCGGGGCTGTTCCCCTTGCCGGCGATATCCTGGACCCAATTATTGTCGATCTCATGATCGTCGAACGTCGGGAACCATGTGTGCTTGGCGCGTGCGGCTTGCAGGTCGTAATCGCTCAGATATTGGGCGTAGCGGAGCCGATAGTCGACAACGTCGATGCAATCCTGACCGATATGCTGGCGGACCTGCGCCTCCGGCAGGCCGTCCTTGTCATAGTTCGGTCCGCGCTTCTTATATTCGTAGATGAAGTCGCCATAATGATAGACGAAGGCAAGGTCATCCTCACGCGCCAGATGGCGGAAGGCGGTGAACAGGCCGTCCTCATAATTTTGACACCCGGCGACACCGAATTTCAGCGCCTTGGGGCTGGTCGAGGCTAGCGGCAACGTCCGTGCCCGGCCGCGCGGCGACTGGTCGCCTGCCAGCGCGAAGCGATACCAATAAGGACGATCAGGCTGCAACCCCGCGACCTCGACATGGACGCTGTGCGCCAATTCAGGCCGCGCGGTCGCTTCGCCTGACGCCACGATCGTCTTGAAACGATCATCGCTGGCGACTTCCCACTTCACCGGCAGCGGCACCGTCGGCATACCGCCATGCGGCTCGAACGGCTTGGGTGCCAGTTTGGTCCAGATCACGAAACCATCGGCCGCCGGATCGCCCGACGTCACCCCCAGCGAAAAGGGATAGCCCGCATACCAGCTTTGCGCCTTTAGCAAAGCGGGCGCGCCGATGGCGGGTGCAGTGGCGGCGGCGGTCAATATCTGGCGGCGGGTCAGCATGGCAAATGTCCTGAAGGAAGGTCAGTGTGCGAGAATGGGGGCGAGCGCGGCCGGATCACCGTCACCGGGCACTGGCGCGACACCGATTAGACGCGTGAGCAGGGGGTAGACATCGACATTGGCGAAATCGCGCTTCGGCTTGTTGCCTGCCGCGAAGGCCGGGCCGTGCGCGATGAACAATGCGCGCATTTCCGGTGCCTGATCGTCCCAGCCATGGCTGCCGCCGGTTATGGCGTAGGTCGGCGTGGTCGGCTGAATCTCCCACCCGGTTTCGCCCAGGCAGAAATAGGGCGGGATGCGCCGATGCGTGCCATAATGGAAACGGGCGGGCATCGCTTCCTTGCGCCAGCATTGCATATGGGGGTGGGGCTTGAGCAGAGCGGCTTCCAGCGCCTTTTCGCGTCCCGGCTGTGCCGCCAGCGTGGCATAAGGACCGGATTCGACAACGCGATAATCGGCCGGATCAGCGATCTTGTCCAATATCACCACCCGGTCGCTGGCGCTGGCGGCCATGCCGTGATCGGACAGGATGACGAGATTGGCGGGCTGCCCCATAGTCTTCAGACCGTCGATCAGGTCACGAATATGGCCGTCCACCTCTGTCGCCGCGCGCGCGGTTTCCGGTGCATCCGGTCCATAAATATGACCGGCCGTATCAACGATGTCGAAATAGAGGGTGACGAAGCGCGGGCGGATGGCGGCCGGGCGGCGAAGGACGTCCAGCACCATGTTGACGCGCTGGGTGCCACTGACCTGCTGATTGAACTGCGCCCAGTCGCTCGGCCGGGTGCCGCCGTCCAATGTATAGGGCCATTGCTGCAGGCGCGTGCCACCCCAGGCTACGTTGGAGCCAGGCCAGAACATGGTGGCCGTGCGTATTCCCGCCTTTTCCGCCGTTACCCAGATCGGTTCCGCCTCATTCCACCAATAAGGATCGTCGCTCGCCATGGTGAAGCGTTCATTGGGGCGGGTGACATCCTCCATGCTGTTGGCGACGATGCCATTATGATCGGGCCGCTTGCCGGTCACGATCGTCCAATGATTGGGGAAGGTCTTGGTCGGGAAAGAGGGGCGCATCGGTCCTTCGACACCGGCTGCGGCCAGGGCGGTCAGGGTAGGAGTGCCCCCCTGTTTCAGATAATCAGGGTGGAACCCGTCGATCGACACGAGGATAGTGATCGGCGCGCGCGCTTCTGCCTGCGTCACGATGGCCGGACGCTGCTCGACCGAAGCGCAGGCCCCCAGCGCACCAGATAAGGACAGGCAAAGGGCAATGGCTATCGAACGAGGGATCATGGCGACTCTGTGATTATGGGCCTGGGAAGAAAGCCGCTTAGCAGGGATGCCATGACGGTAAAGTGACACTAAGCGGCAGGTGGGGCAATCCACGGCCGCAGGGCGGCCCAGCGCTCCGCCTTTTGCGCGCGCGACAGGCTGGCATAGGCGCCGCTGGAGGAGGGGAGGTCGATCAGCGTCAGGCCCGGCCGGTCACCCAACTGCCGCCGCCCCTGCATCTCACCCAACTGCCGCCGCCCCTGCATCGCGGAGGTCTTGCCATTGAAGCCGATCGCCACCAATTTCGGCAGCCGGGCGACGAACGCCCCCAGATCGCGCAGTTCCGCCGCGCGAATGGCCCCGTCGAGGCTCCCCTCACGCTGCGCGCTTTCGATCACATCCCATAGGCCGACGCCCCGTGCTCGTAACCGCTTGAGCCGCATGGCATAGGGGTGGCCGCGTAAATCCTCGCCCAGCACATCGCCCATCAGCATCCAGAAGGCATTGCCGCGATGGGCATAATATTCCCCCTGCCGGATCGACGCATCGCCCGGCAGGCTGCCCAGGATCAGCAGCCTTGTGTCCGCATCGACGCTGGGCGGGAAGGCGGCCTTGCGCTGCGCAGGCGATGGGCCGGGGCGCAGCGTCACGGGGTCAGACGTTGAAGCGGAACAGCATGATGTCGCCATCCTGCGTCACATATTCCTTGCCTTCCGACCGCCACTTGCCCGCTTCCTTGGCTCCGGCTTCGCCGTTGAACTGGACATAATCGTCAAAGGCCATGGTTTCGGCGCGGATGAAGCCTTTTTCGAAATCGGTATGGATCGCGCCAGCCGCTTGCGGTGCCTTCGATCCGCGCGCCACGGTCCAGGCGCGTGCTTCCTTGGGGCCGACGGTGAAGAAGGTGATGAGGCCGAGCAATTCATAGCCAGCCCGGATGATCCGCGCGAGACCCGCTTCGGCAAGGCCCAGCGCTTCAAGATATTCCGCCCGTTCCTCGACCGGCATGGTGACGAGTTCCGCTTCGATCGCGGCGGAGACGATCACGGCCTTAGCATTTTCCGCCGCCACCTTCTCGAACACGCGTGCCGAATGGGCGTTGCCGCTCGACGCGCTGTCCTCTTCGACATTGCAGACATAGAGGACGGGCTTGGCGGTGAGCAGTTGTGCCTGCGCGAACAGCCGCGCTTCTTCCTCGTCGCGCGGCACCGTCAATCGCGCAGGCTTGCCATCGCGCAGCAGGTCTAGCGCCTGGCCCAGAACAGCGGCGGCCGCCTTGGCCTCCTTGTCGCCCTGCGCGCCTTTTTTCAACAGGTTGGGAACGCGCTTTTCCAGGCTTTCGAGGTCAGCCAGCATCAATTCCGTCTCGACTGTCTCCGCGTCGGCGATCGGATCGACTTTGTTTTCGACATGGGTGATGTCGTCATCCTCGAAGCAGCGCAGCACATGGACGATCGCGTCGGTCTCGCGGATATTGGCCAGGAACTGGTTGCCCAACCCTTCACCCTTGGACGCGCCGCGTACCAGCCCTGCAATGTCCACGAACGCCAGTTGCGTCTCGATGATCTTGGCCGACCCGCCGATCTTCGCAATCGTCTCCAGTCGAGGATCGGGCACGGCCACGCGCCCCTCATTCGGCTCGATCGTGCAGAAGGGATAGTTCGCCGCCTGCGCCGCCTGCGTCTCGGTCAACGCGTTGAACAGGGTGGACTTGCCCACATTGGGAAGACCGACGATACCACAACGAAAACCCATTTGACTGCCTTTGAAGATCGGAAGGATTGGCGCGCGCGATAGCGCCTTGTGCGCCCCTTGGCCAGTGGCGCGCAAAGGGGTAGGACAAAAGGGCCAATTGCAATGCGCTTCGCACGCGCCACATGGAGCGTCATGACAGACATGCAAAGCCAGGCCCATTGGGTTGACGAGACCGGCCGCCAGTGGCCCAAGCGCCCGGCGCATGAGACGGGTGTTCGTGGCCGTTGTCCCCGCTGTGGCGAAGGGCATATCTTCAACGGTTTCCTGACCATGCGCGATCATTGCGAAGTCTGTGGCCTTAATTACAGCTTCGCCGACCCTGCCGATGGCCCGGCCGTGTTCGTACAATTATTCGCCTGCGTGCCCGGCGTCATTTTCATCATCATGCTCGAAATCATGGCGCGGCCGGGCGTGTGGGTCCATCTGGCCGTTGGCGTGCCGGTGCTGATCCTGACCACCATATTGCCTATGCGGCCGATCAAGGGCTGGCTGGTTGCCGCGCAGTTTACGATGAAGGCGCAGGAAGCGGGCACGGCGGGCCTGTGGGCGAAACTACATGACGGCCAAGGGACCAAGCCTTAACCCTATCGCTTACCCAATCCAGTAAGGCACGATCTGCCGATTATCCGGGTCGACATGGATCGGCCGATCGGCGGGCGGAAAGGCCCGCTGGTCGCAGCTTTGGCGCGAACACAGGCGACAAGTGATGCCGATCGGCGTCGCCGCGCCTTCGACGTCCAGCTGCAGGCCATCGGCATAGACGAAATTCGCCGCATGCGCTGTCTCGCACCCCAGTACCACGGCAAATCGTCGCGGCGTGCGGCTGTAGCTGCCCGATGGTTTTACCAGGCCCTTGGCCATGGAGACATAGCGCACGCCATCGGGCGTCTCGCCCAGTTGCACGTTGATCCGGTCGGGGATCGCCACCGCCTCATGCACGTTCCATAAAGGGCAAGCCCCGCCGAACCGCGCGAACTGCAACCGGGTGGCGCTGTGCCGCTTGGTGATGTTGCCCGCCATGTCGACCCGGCAGAAGAAGAAGGGGATGCCGCGCAGCCCCGGTCGTTGGAGCGTGGAGAGGCGATGGCAGGCCTGCTCAAAACTGACGCCGAAGGTGCGGGCGAGCCTGTCGATGTCGTGGCGCATCGTGCGCGCCGCCTCGCGGAAGGCGGCATAGGGCATCAGCAGGGCACCGGCCGCATAATTGCCCAAACCGATGGCCAGCAGCCGATCCGCGCCGGCTACCGGCAGCCCCGCCTTGCTGACCACATCGGCGATCACGGCCTGGCCCTCCAGCATCATGAGTTGGGGCGCCAGCATGAATTTGCGGCTCTCGGTCGGCAGCGCCGCATTGACGAACAGCCGCTTGGTGCTGCTGGTATAGGATCGCAGAGCGCTGTCGGGCGTGTCGGCGATCAGCGTTTCGATGCCATGCCGCCGTGCCAGCGCTTCGACCAGCATGCCTTCGTCCAGCATCTGTCCGGCGGTAAAGCTGGCGGCCATATCTTCGGCCAGGCAATCGATGCTGTGGACATAATTGCCCGCTTCATGAAACCAGTCGCGCGCCGCTTCCCATGGAAGGCGCGCCTGCACGGTGCTGTCATTGGCGATCGCTTCCTCGATCATGTTGATGCGCTCGTTCGCCCGCAGATGGGCATTATACAGGTCGAGATAGCGCGCCGCGAACTCCGGGAATTGCAGATGCAATTTCTCGATCCGTTCCGGCTCCAGCGCGACACCGGGCAATTCGGGATGGCTGAGTGCGAAGGTGAAGGCCCCAAGCATCTGCTCGTCCTCGCGCGCATCGAAACTGGCCCAGTCGGTCGGAAAGGCATTGGCAAGCGCCGCCTTGACCTTCGCCGTCAACGGCCGGTCGTCATTTTCCATCTGCGAGAGGTAGGACACGGAGATGCCCAACGCCTGTGCCATCGTCGCCTGGTCCATGCGATGGTCGAGGCGCAGCTGGCGTAGCCGTGGTCCTGCAAAGATACGATTGCCGCGTGCCATATTGGGGTTCCCTATGCCCACCCTGCACCGTTCGCCCTGAGTAGGGACTGAGCGAAGTCGAAGGCCCGTATCGAAGGGATCGCACTGCGCTAGCTGTCCTTCGATACGCCGCTTCGACTGGCTCAGCGGCTACTCAGGACGAACGGAGGTTTTGATTCACCAGTTCTTAATTTGCGAAGTCGTGATTTGCAAATTAGCAAATTTACATTTGCGAAAAGTCGCAAAGCTTGGGACAGAGCCGCTATAAGACGTCCGCGCACTGACCGGAGAGATATGCCTATGTCGAAGCTCGCCATTATCGAACATCTTGAAGCCAAGCGCGAAGGTGCGCGTATGGGCGGCGGCCAACGCCGCATTGATGCCCAGCATGGTAAGGGCAAGCTGACCGCGCGCGAGCGGATCGAAGTGCTGCTGGACGAGGACAGCTTTGAAGAGCTGGACATGTATGTCGAGCATAATTGCGTCGATTTCGGCATGGACGAAGCGCATATCCCCGGCGACGGTGTGGTCACCGGATCGGGCACGATCAACGGGCGGCTGGTGTTCGTCTTCAGCCAGGACTTCACTGTCTACGGCGGCGCGGTCTCCGAACGGCACGCGATGAAAATCTGCAAGATCATGGACATGGCGCTGAAGGTCGGCGCGCCGGTCATCGGCCTGAACGACAGCGGCGGTGCGCGCATCCAGGAAGGCGTAGCTTCTCTCGCGGGCTATGCCGAGATTTTCCAGCGCAATGTCCTGGCATCTGGCGTGGTGCCGCAGATCAGCGTCATCATGGGGCCATGCGCGGGCGGCGCGGTCTATTCGCCTGCGATGACCGATTTCATCTTTATGGTGAAGGATAGCAGCTTCATGTTTGTGACTGGCCCGGACGTGGTCAAGACGGTGACGAACGAAGTCGTGACGCAGGAGGAACTGGGTGGCGCGGTGACGCACACGACCAAGTCGGGTGTGGCAGACGTGGCGTTCGAGAATGATATCGAGGCGCTGCTGGCGGTGCGCGATTTCGTCGATTTCCTGCCGGCGTCGAACAAGGAGCCGGTGCCGGAGCGTCCGAGCGCGGACCCGTGGGACCGGATCGAGCCGAGCCTCGACACGCTGATCCCCGCCAATGCTAACCAGCCCTATGATATGCACGAACTCATCCGCAAGATCGTGGACGAAAGCGATTTCTTCGAGGTGCAACCGTCCCACGCAGGCCACATCATCTGCGGATTTGGCCGGGTCGAAGGGCGGACTGTTGGCATCGTCGCCAACCAGCCTTTCGTGCTGGCGGGCGTGCTGGATATCAACTCATCCAAGAAGGCGGGGCGGTTCGTGCGTTTCTGCGATGCGTTCGAAATTCCGATCGTGACGCTGGTTGACGTACCGGGCTTCCTGCCGGGCACCGCGCAGGAGCATAATGGCATCATCAAACATGGCGCGAAGCTGCTGTTCGCCTATGCCGAAGCGACCGTGCCCAAGATCACCATCATCACCCGCAAGGCCTATGGCGGCGCCTATGACGTGATGGCGTCCAAGCATCTGCGCGGTGATTTGAACTATGCCTGGCCGACTGCCGAAATCGCGGTGATGGGCGCGAAGGGCGCGGTCGAAATCATCTTCCGCGGCAAGACGGCGGACGAGATTGCCGAACGCACGGCGGAATATGAAGCGCGCTTCGCCAACCCGTTCGTGGCCGCGTCAAAGGGCTTCATCGACGAGGTCATCCAGCCGCATTCGACGCGCAAGCGGATCGCGCTGGGCCTGCGGAAACTGCGCAACAAGGCGCTGGAGAATCCGTGGAAGAAGCATGACAATATTCCGCTTTAACTAAGGTCGGTCATCCCCGCGCAGGCGGGGATCCATCTCCGGGCATCGCGCCTGTGGATGGGGCGGGAGATGGGTTCCCGCCTGCGCGGGAATGACGAAGTTTAGGAACGCATGATGAAACTCGGTCGTCTCAATCATATCGGCGTCGCTACACCCAGCCTGGAAAAGAGCATCGCTTATTATCGCGATGTGATGGGGGCGACGACAATCCACGATCCGTTCGACCTGCCCGCGCAGGGGGTGAAGGTGTGTTTTGTCGATACACCGGGTGAAGGCGGCACGGCGGGGACGCAGATCGAGTTGATCGAGCCGTTCGACGAAAGCTCGCCGATCACCGCCTTCATCGCCAAGAACCCGGCCGGGGGGCAGCATCATATGTGTTATGAAGTGCCTGACATTCTCGAAGCTAAAGCGTGGTTTGAGGCGAAGGGCGCGCGGGTGCTGGGTGAGCCGCGCATCGGGGCGCATGGCACACCGATCTTCTTCGTGCATCCTAAGGATATGAACGGGGTGCTAACCGAGATTATGGAGACGCCGAAAGAGGCGCATTGATGTCAAATCCTCTCCCGCAAGCGGGAGAGGATACGGAGCCTCGGCGGCTTGTCCGCCTAGGCGAAGTTGGTGAGGGCAAGCAACGCGCGATACCCTCACCACTGCGACTATGGCCCGCTGTGCGGACCTAAGTCTCGTTGCCTCTCCCGCTTGCGGGAGAGGGGTAGAAGGTAAGGTGAAAAATGACCGACAAGCCGACACTGGACGACTGGGCCGCCGCTGCCGCCAAGGAAGTGAAGGGCAAGGATTTGACCTGGGCGACCCCGGAAGGGATCGCCGTCAAGCCGCTCTACACGGCTGAGGACGTGACCGTCGATCCGGGCCTGCCGGGCTTTGCGCCGTTCACGCGGGGGGTACGGGCGTCCATGTATGCCGGGCGGCCCTGGACCATCCGGCAATATGCGGGCTTTTCGACGGCGGAGGAATCCAACGCCTTCTACCGCCGCAACCTCGCCGCTGGGCAGAAGGGGCTAAGCGTCGCCTTCGATCTGGCGACCCATCGCGGTTATGACAGCGACCATCCGCGCGTAACCGGCGATGTCGGCAAGGCAGGCGTGGCGATCGACACGATCGAGGATATGAAGATCCTGTTCGACGGCATTCCGCTCGACCAGATGTCGGTTTCCATGACCATGAACGGCGCGGTGATCCCGATCCTGGCCTTCTTCATCGTCGCGGGCGAGGAGCAGGGCGTCGACCGCAAATTGCTCGACGGGACCATCCAGAACGACATCCTCAAGGAGTTCATGGTCCGCAACACCTATATCTACCCGCCCGAACCATCCATGCGGATCATCAGCGACATTTTCGGCTACACCAGCCGCGAAATGCCCAAGTTCAACAGCATCTCCATTTCCGGCTATCATATGCAGGAAGCGGGCGCGACGCAGGTGCAGGAACTGGCCTTCACCATCGCCGACGGCATGGAATATGTGAAATATGGCGTCGCGTCGGGCCTCGACATCGACAAGTTCGCGGGACGGCTGAGCTTCTTTTTCGCCATCGGCATGAACTTCTTCATGGAGATCGCCAAGCTGCGCGCGGCGCGGGTGTTGTGGCACCGGGCGATGACGGAACTGGGTGCCAAGGACGAGCGCTCCAAGATGCTGCGGACGCATTGCCAGACGTCGGGCGTGTCGCTGACTGAGCAAGACCCTTACAACAACGTCATGCGCACCACGATCGAGGCGATGGCCGCGATGTTGGGCGGCACGCAATCGCTCCACACCAATGCGCTGGACGAGGCCATTGCGTTGCCCACCGACTTTTCCGCCCGGATCGCGCGCAATACGCAGATCGTGATCCAGGAAGAGACGGGGATGACCAAGGTGGTCGATCCGTTGGGCGGCTCTTACTATGTCGAGGCGCTGACGCAGCAACTGGTCGATGAAGCCTGGGCGATCATCGAAAAGGTGCAGGCCGATGGCGGCATGGCTAAGGCCGTGGCGGCAGGTTGGCCCAAGGCGATGATCGAAACCGCCGCTGCCGCCCGTCAGGCGCGCGTCGATCGGGGCGATGACGTCATCGTCGGCGTGAATAAATATCGTCTGGCGACCGAGGATTTCCTCGAAACGCTCGACATCGACAATGCCAAGGTCCGCGAAGGCCAGATCGCCCGCATTAACCGGGTGAAGGCGGAGCGCGACAGCGCGAAATGCGAAGCCGCCTTGCAGGCGCTGCGCGACGGCGCGGCTAAGCCGTCCAGCCTCGACAATAATCTTCTCGCCCTCGCCGTCGAAGCCGCCCGCGCCCGCGCGACGCTGGGCGAAATTTCCTCGGCCATGGAGGAAAGCTTCGATCGCTACGGCACGCAGCCGACGCCGGTAAAGGGCGTCTATAGCGCGCCCTATGAAGGCGACAGCCGCTGGCAACAGGTTCTTGACGGCGTGCAGGCCGTCGAGCGGCGCCTCGGTCGCAAGCCCAAACTCCTCGTCGCCAAGATGGGGCAGGATGGGCACGACCGGGGCGCCAACGTGATCGCGTCGGCATTTGGCGACATGGGCTTTGACGTGGTGTCGGGGCCGCTGTTCCAGACGCCCGAAGAAACTGTGGTGCTGGCGCTAGAAAGCGACGTCGATGTCGTGGGCGCGTCGTCGCTGGCGGCGGGCCACAAGACGCTGATTCCCGACCTCATCACCAAGCTGCGCGAAGCGGGCCGCAACGACATCAAGGTGATCGCGGGCGGCGTCATCCCGCCCCAGGATTATGACTTCCTCCGTGACGCAGGCGTCCAGGGCATTTATGGACCGGGTTCCAATGTCGTGGAATGCGCCGCCGACGTGCTGCGCCTCCTCGGCCACAACATGCCCCCTGCGGGGCTGGAGGACGCCGCTTGAATACCCTCTTCATCCTGATCTGCACCCAACAGCCGTTCGTTTCGAGCGTAGTCGAGAAACATTGGCACGCCGTTTCCCGCTTCTCGACTTCGCTCGAAGCGAACGGAGGTGGTAAGTGACCATGACCAATGCCACCGCCCGTAATGACTGGACCCGCGCTGAAATCGCCGCGCTGTTCGACCTGCCGTTCGCCGACCTGATGTTCGAGGCGCAGACCATCCATCGCGCCAATTTCCCGCGCAACGAAGTGCAACTCTCCACCCTGCTGTCGATCAAGACCGGCGGCTGCCCGGAGGATTGCGGCTATTGCAACCAGTCGGCCTCGGCGGAAAGCGGCCTCAAAGCCGAAAAGCTGATGAGCGTGCAGGCCGTGATGCAGGCGGCGGCGCAGGCGAAGGATGCGGGCAGTTCGCGCTTTTGCATGGGTGCGGCCTGGCGCAATCCCAAGGAGCGCGACATGCCCGCCATCGTCCAGATGGTGCAGGGCGTGCGCCAGATGGGCATGGAAACCTGCATGACGCTGGGGATGCTGAGCGAAAGCCAGGCCAAGGTTCTGGCCGACGCAGGTCTCGATTATTACAACCATAATATCGACACCTCGCCCGAACATTATGAGAAGGTGATTACCACCCGTACTTTTGATGACCGGCTTGAAACGCTGGAGAATGTCCGCAATTCGGGGATCAATGTCTGCTCCGGCGGGATCGTCGGCATGGGTGAGACGCGCGAGGATCGGGTTGGGTTTTTGCATGCGCTGGCCGTGCTGCCGACCCATCCGCAGAGCGTGCCGATCAACGCGCTGGTGCCGGTCAAGGGCACCGTACTGGGCAATATGCTGGCCGACACCCCGCTCGCTAAGATCGACGAGATCGAGTTTGTGCGGACAGTGGCGGTGGCGCGGATGGTAATGCCGGAGAGCATGGTGCGGCTGAGTGCCGGGCGCGAAAGCATGTCGGATGCGTGTCAGGCTTTGTGCTTCATGGCGGGTGCGAACAGCATCTTCACTGGCGACAAGCTGCTGACGACGGCCAATGCGGGCGACAATGCAGACGCAGCGCTGTTCGCGAAGCTGGGCGTGGTGCCGATGCAGGCCCCCGAGCCTGTCGAACCGAAGGTTGCGATGGAGGCGGTGGCGGCGGAATGAGCCATGCGCCTACCTTCGTCACCCCGGACTTGATCCGGGGTCCCGCTTCTTCGCTGCGGTTGCGCAAGAAGAAAGCGGGATGCCGGATCAAGTCCGGCATGACGAGGTATGTTTTGAGGTCAATGAATTGATCCGTATTCGTAGGCCTTCAATTCTTTTTGCGCTTGGCTCCACAATTTATTGGCAGGTGGTTGCAGCGTTAGTCGGCCTCATCAATCCGTTGGCCGGTTTGGATGTCGCTCCATATTGGATGGTGCTTCTCGTCAACTTTGTCCCAGCAGCTATTTTTGCCGTCATCACACTAACTTTTTGTCACTGGCTCGCTCGGCGAGTCTTGAGGCAGGCACAGGAGAGGCCCGACAAGAAATGATCAAAAAAATCCTGATCGCGAACCGTGGCGAAATTGCGTGTCGTGTCATGCGCACGGCCAAGAAGATGGGCATCGCGACCGTCGCGGTCTATTCCGATGCCGATGCGCGCGCGCCGCATGTGCTGATGGCGGATGAAGCCGTGCATATCGGCCCATCGCCCGCCGCCCAATCCTATCTGATCGCAGACAAGATCATCGAGGCCTGCAAGCAGACCGGCGCGGACGCGGTCCATCCCGGCTACGGCTTCCTCTCCGAACGCGAGAGCTTCCGTACGGCGCTGGACGCGGAAGGCATCATCTTCGTCGGTCCCCCCGCTAATGCCATCGCGGCGATGGGTGACAAGATCGAGTCCAAGAAGCTCGCGCTGGAAGCGGGCGTCAATGTCGTGCCAGGCTTCGTCGGCGTCATCGACGACACCGAACATGCCGTCAAAATCTCGAACGAGATCGGCTACCCGGTCATGATGAAGGCGTCGGCCGGTGGCGGTGGCAAGGGGATGCGCCTCGCTTATAATGAGCAGGATGTCCGCGAAGGCTTTGAAGCGACCAAGCGCGAAGGCCTGGCCAGCTTCGGCGACGATCGCGTCTTCATCGAGAAGTTCATCGAAAGCCCGCGCCATATCGAAATCCAGATATTGGGCGATCAGCATGGCAATATCGTCTATTTGAACGAGCGCGAATGTTCGATCCAGCGCCGGCACCAGAAGGTGGTCGAGGAAGCGCCGTCGCCCTTCGTCACGCCCAAGATGCGCAAGGCGATGGGCGAGCAATGTGTCGCGCTCGCCCGCGCGGTCGGCTATTTCAGCGCCGGGACCGTCGAACTGATCGTCAGCGGCGCGGACACGACCGGGGAGGGTTTCTATTTCCTCGAAATGAACACCCGGTTGCAGGTCGAACATCCTGTGACCGAAGAAATCACCGGCGTCGATCTGGTCGAGCAGATGATCCGCGTCGCCAATGGCGAGGCGCTGGCGTTCACACAGGATGACGTCAAAATCAACGGCTGGGCGATCGAGAACCGCGTCTATGCCGAAGACCCTTATCGTGGTTTCCTGCCGTCGACCGGTCGGCTCGTCCGCTACAATCCGCCCGAAACCGGCACCGACGAAAGCGGCGCGCTCATCCGCGTCGATGACGGCGTGGTCGAAGGCGGTGAAGTCTCCATGTTCTACGACCCGATGATTGCCAAGCTGATCACCTGGGCCCCCACGCGGCTGGAAGCGATCGACAAGCAGATCGAGGCACTCGACAAGTTCGAGATCGAGGGACCGGGCCATAATATCGATTTCGTGTCTGCCCTGATGCAGCATGAGCGCTTCCGCTCCGGCAACATTACGACCGGCTTCATCGCGGAGGAATATCCCGATGGTTTCCAGGGCGCGCCCGCTTCGCCCGAACTGCTCCAGCGGCTCGCCGCGATCGGTGCCTTTGCCGCCATGGCCCAGGCCGACCGCGCCCGCCGCATCGACGGCCAGTTGGGCAAACGCTTGCCGCCACCCACAGGCTGGCAGGTCAAGATCGGCGACAGCGTCCATGATGTGGAAATCGACGGCGATGATGTCACCGTCGATGGTGTGAGCTTAGACATGGCGCTGGAATATACGCCCGGCGATCGGCTGATCGAAGCGGAGTTCGGCGAGGAGGAATTGGCGGTGAAGATCGCCCCGACCCGCGCCGGCTTCGTCCTGACCGCCCATGGCGCCAGCCATAAGCTGCGTATCCTGCCCGCCCATGCTGCCCCCTATGCTGCGCACATGATCGAAAAAATCCCCCCAGACTTGTCGCGCTACCTGATCTGCCCGATGCCCGGCCTGCTCGTTGCGCTGCATGTGGCGGCGGGCGACAAGGTCGAGGCCGGACAGCCGCTCGCCGTGATCGAGGCGATGAAGATGGAAAATATCTTGCGCGCGCAAAAGGCTGGCGTGGTGAAGAGCGTATCGGCCGCCCAGGGCGACAGCCTGGCCGTCGACGCGGTCATATTGGAGATGGAGTGACGCGCCTGATAGCGCAGTCGCTGGTCCGGCCGACCTGAACCATAATAAAAAGGGCCGCCGCTCCACGAGGAGCGGCGGCCCTTTTTTCAGTCTATCGCAGACATCAGCGCTCGATGCACATCGCCACGCCCATGCCGCCGCCGATGCACAGGGTCGCCAGACCCTTTTTCGCATCGCGCTTGGCCATTTCGTACAGCAACGTCGTCAGCACGCGCGCGCCCGAAGCGCCGATCGGATGGCCGATGGCGATCGCGCCGCCATTGACGTTGACCTTGTCCGCATCCCAGCCCAGTTCCTGGCCGACCGACAGCGCCTGCGCCGCGAAGGCTTCATTGGCTTCGATCAGGTCGAGGTCAGCGACGGACCAGCCTGCCTTGGCCAGCGCCTTGCGGCTTGCCGGGGCCGGGCCGATGCCCATGATCGAGGGATCGACGCCGCAGGTCGCGAAACCGGCGATCCGCCCCAGGATCGTCGCACCGCGCTTGGCGGCGGCATCGGCGGTCATCAGGACGAGCGCGGCGGCACCATCGTTCAGGCCGCTCGCATTGCCGGCGGTCACGCTGCCATCCTTTTTGAAGGCCGGGCGCAGCGCCTGCATGCCTTCGATCGTGGCACCAGCGCGGATATATTCGTCGGCATAGACGATCGTGTCGCCCTTGCGACCCTTGATCGTGATCGGCACGATTTCGTCGGCAAAGCGACCCGAAGCGCGCGCTACTTCCGCCTTGTTCTGGCTGGCGACCGCGAAGGCGTCCTGCGCTTCCCGGCTGATCTGATATTTTTCCGCCAGATTTTCGGCGGTGATGCCCATATGATAATTGTTGAAAGCGTCGGTCAGGCCGTCGTGGATCATCGTGTCGATCAGGCTGACATTGCCCATCTTGCTACCGCCACGCAGATATTGCGCATGGGGGGCGAGCGACATGCTTTCCTGCCCACCCGCAACCATGATGTTGGCGTCGCCCGCACGGATCGCCTGAGCCGCCAAGGCGACAGCGCGCAGGCCGGAGCCGCACAGCTGGTTGATGCCGATGGCGGTCCGCTCGACCGGGATGCCCGCATTGACGGCGGCCTGCCGCGCCGGGTTCTGGCCCTGGCCTGCGCTCAGCACCTGGCCCAGGATCACTTCGTCCACTTCCTCTGGCGCGACACCGGCCTGCGCCAGGGCGGCGAGGATCGCCTGACGACCCAGTTCATGCGCCGGGGTCGATCCGAAAGCGCCCATGAAGCTGCCGACTGCGGTGCGCTTGGCGGCGGTAATCACGATGTCTGACAAAGGCCTGATCCTCTAATGACAGGGGTTGTTTTCGCCCGCGCCCATAGCATCATCAGCCATGGCTGGAAAGCCAGTCGGACAGCGGATCCCATAGTAGTGTGCGCGCCCGGCTGCCCACGACCATGCCGACATGGCCCAGTGCCAGGCTGCTTTGCTCGGCAAGATCAGGAGCGGCCTCGGCGGGCACGATGCGGTCGGTTGTCGATCGGATCGAAAGGCTGGGGCAGGGCAGGGCTTTGGGATCGATCACCTCGCCGCCTACCGACCACCGCCCTTCGCCGGTCGCATTGCCCGCATAGAGATCATCGAACAAGTCGCGGGCAGCAGCGTAGGTGAGTGGCGCGCCTTCATTGGCCCAATCCTCGACCGCGAGGAAAGCGCGGGCCGCGTCCGATCCTTCCTCCATATCGGCGAAGGCCGCATATTTCTGAATCGTGCGCTTGGGGTCCATCGCCCAGAAGCCCGATTGCAGCACTTCCATCGGCACATAACCCAGCCGTTCGCAGATTGCCTTGGCGTTGCGCCACAGCACGCTGATTTCCTGTCGGTCGGCACCGGCGAAACCGTCGAACGTCCAGGGCGACGCGATCGCGACGACGGCCGTTACCTCGTGCAGCATGGCTGCAGCAATCGCCAACGTGCCGCCAAGGCAATAGCCCGCCAGAATGGGCGGGCGCGGTAGATCGGCGAGCAATGGCAGTAATCGCTCCGTTATATGCGCGTCCAGGCCCATCGCTGCATCGCGGTGCGTCGGCGCGCCCCAATCGACCAGATAGGCGTCATGCCCCGCTGCGCACATGTGGCGCAGCATCGATCGGCTTTCCGACAGGTCCAATACTTGCGGCGGATTGATCAGCGATGGGATGAAGACCACCGGTGCCCGCCCATTTTCAACGCCATAGCGCAGCAGTCGAGCGCTGCCCGCCACGGCCACGCAATCGGGGGCGGGAGGAGCAGGCGCGCGCTGCGCCTCCTGATAGCGACGCAAGCCTGTGAACGCGCGGCGGCGCAGTTCAGGATCACCCTGCGTCTCGCGCCATAAAATATTGAGAAAAAGGGGTAATGGGCGCGGTCCATGTTGCGGTGCGACATGGCCTTGTGCTAGTGCAGAATGAGGTTCTGAGGGAGAGGCTTTCATGTCCAAATCTAAAGTGGTCAACGAATCCGATCCGGTCGTTATCAAGAAGTACGCCAACCGGCGTCTCTATAATACCGAAACTTCCAGCTACATCACGCTCGACCTGCTGTCGCAGATGACCCGCGAAGGGCGCGAGTTCACCGTGGTCGATGCCAAGTCCGGCGAGGACATCACGCACAATGTCCTGACCCAGATCATCATGGAAGAAGAGCAGCGCGGCACTAACATGCTGCCCGTCAACTTCCTGCGTCAGCTGATTTCCATGTATGGCGATTCGATGCAGTCGATGGTGCCGCAATATCTGGAATCGTCGATGGATGCGTTCCGCAAGAACCAGCAGCAATTTCAGGAAGCCATGAAGGGCGCTTTTGGCGGCGGCCCGCTGGCCGAGATCGCCAAGCGCAACCTGCAGATGTTCGAAGCGGCGGCCAGCGCCTTTGGCAATGGCGTGCCGGGGATGCCAGGCGTTCCGGGTGCAGCACCTGCACCCGCTGCAACGGACGGCAGCAAGGATGACGAGATTGCGGCGCTCAAGGCGCAACTGGCGGCGTTGAACGCGAAGATCGACAAGCTGAGCTGAATAACAGGATCGGACGGAACCATGGCGAAGGCGGATCGGTTAGAGCGGCTCGACGTTCGCCGCGAGGAACTGGAACTCGCCTATCGCGAGGCGCTGATCGCTGCGCTCCAGACGACCGCCAGTGGCAAATGGGGTCTGTTCGACCATCAGAAGGACAAGACGGCACGGGCCAAGGCTGCGCCGATCGTCGCCGACTTGTGCGACACCGCCGAAGAGATTGACGATCTGCGCGCCACGTTGGGCCTGGAGCCGTTCGCCCTGCATCGGGATTTCATGGCCGCGCGCGGGCCGGTATCGTCTGACGCCGTCGGCGAACCCAAACAGGCGCGCGCCTGGCTCGATCGACTGGGCGTCCCGGCCTGACTTCATTGCCATGCTCAGGGGTCGACAGGCGTAGCGCGCTTGCCCTATGGCGCGCCATTCCTTTCCGTTTCTAGCCTAAGGCCCGACCCCGTGAAGCACGCCCTTTCCGTCACCCGCGAACAGGATTTTTCCGCCTGGTATCAGGCCGTCATTACCGAGGCCGACCTGGCCGAGGAAAGCGGCGTGCGCGGCTGCATGGTCATCCGTCCCTGGGGCTATGGCATCTGGGAACGTATCCAGAAACTGCTGGACGAACGGATCAAGGCGACCGGCCATGAAAATTGCTATTTCCCGCTGTTCATCCCGCTTTCCTATTTCGAGAAGGAAGCCGAGCATGTCGACGGCTTCGCCAAGGAAATGGCGGTCGTCACGCATCACCGGCTGATCCAGAAGGACGGCAAGCTGGTGCCCGATCCTGACGCGAAGCTGGAAGAGCCGCTGGTCGTGCGCCCGACATCGGAAACGGTCATCGGCGCGGCGTTCAGCCGCTGGGTTCAGTCGTGGCGCGACCTGCCTGTCCTCATTAACCAGTGGGCCAATGTCGTGCGCTGGGAAATGCGCACCCGCATGTTCCTGCGCACCACCGAGTTTCTATGGCAGGAGGGGCATACCGCCCATGCCAGCGTCGACGAAGCGCTGGAAGAAACGATGAAGATGCTCGAAGTCTATCGCAGCTTCGCGGAGGATTGCGTCGCGATGCCGGTGATCGCCGGCGAAAAGCCGGAAAATGAGCGTTTCCCCGGTGCCGTTGCCACCTATTCGATCGAAGCGATGATGCAGGATGGTAAGGCGCTGCAGGCGGGCACGTCGCATTTCCTGGGTACGACTTTTTCCACAGCGCAGAATATCAAGTTCCAAAATGCCGAAGGGCAGCAGGAATTGGCCCAGACGACCAGCTGGGGCATGTCGACGCGGATGATCGGTGGCCTTATCATGGTCCATGGCGACGATGACGGCCTGCGCGTGCCGCCGCGCGTCGCGCCCTATCAGATCGTCGTCGTGCCGATGCTGCGCGACAATGACGAGGACGCCGCGATCGTTGACTATTGCAATGATCTGGTCGGCCAGTTGAATGCGCTCGACCTGTTCCGCGAGCCCGTTCGCGCGCTGCTCGACAAGCGCCCGGCCAAGGCCGCGACCAAGCGCTGGGGCTGGGTCAAGAAGGGCGCGCCGATCGTGATCGAGGTCGGCGGCCGCGATGTTGCGGGCGGCAATGTCTCGGTCATCCGCCGCGACCGGCTCTATCGCGAGGATGGCAAGCTCGACAGCCAGATCGTGGCGAAGGGGGACTTCGTTGCGGGGGCCACGTCGATCCTGACCGATATCCAGCAGGCGCTGTTCGCCGATGCCAAGGGACGGCTCGACGGCAATATCGATAGCTCGATCAGTTCGTTGGACGCGCTCAAGGCCTATTTCGATGCCAGCGCCAAGCCCGGCTGGGCGCTGGTGCAGTGGAGCAAGCCAACCGGCGACGCGCTCGACAAGGTGGTGCAGTGGCTCAAGGGCGAGAAGCTGACACTGCGCAATGTACCGAACGATGCGGCGGCGGCTGATGGCAAGTGCATCTTCACCGGCGACGCGGCGGTGGAACGGGTGGTGGTCGGACGCTCCTACTGAGCGGTTCGATCAGGCGAGGGTGAGGTAAATTTCCGCCTCAATCAGCCAGTCTTCGCCGTTTTGCCGCCATTTGGCGGTATAGATGCCCGACGCTTGCGGCTCACCCGTCGAGGCAAGGACGCCCTGCCATTGGCCATGCTCCATCGCGATCGGCTCGACGGCCGACGCGATAATCGTGTCCGGCGTCCGGGTGTAGATCAGCCGCTCAGCTGCGGCGAACTCGCGCCGCCACGCCAACATCTGCGCCTTGCGCCCGGCCAGCACCGCACTGTCCGTCCCCGCGACGAGAATGGCGTCTCGCGCCAGCAGCGTTTCGATCATGCGCAGGTCGGCTTGCGCCAGCGCCCGGTTGAAGCTGGCGCGGCGCAGGCGGATGGCAAGGTCGGGGGTGGTGGTCATGGAAATCGGTCGTAGGTCGTGCCACCCGCCGATGCAATTGGCAGACCGACGTCAGGCAGCCAGTCGGTCGCCAGACAGTTTCTCAAGCAACGCAGCCACTTGACCCGCCGGGATTGGGCGACTGAAGAAATAGCCTTGGATCTGATTGCACCCTTCGGCGCGCAATATTTCCAGCTGCTCGCTGCTTTCCACCCCTTCGGCGGTGGTTTCGATGCCCAGCGCATCCGCGAGCGTGGTGATGGCGCGGATGATGGCAGTTGCGCCATCATGTTCCAGCAGATCGATGATGAAACTGCGATCGATCTTCAACTTGTCAAAGGGGAAACTGCGCAAATAGCTGAGCGAAGAATAGCCCGTGCCGAAATCATCAAGCGCGATCCGCACGCCCAAGGCGCGCAGCGAATGGAGCGAGCCGAGCGTCGCTTCGACATTGTCGATGAACAGGCTTTCGGTGATCTCCAGTTCCAGCCGGTTCGGTGCCAGGCCCGACCGCGCCAACGCCTGCAACACGATGCTGTTGAGCGTCGCACTGCGGAACTGCACGGGCGAGATATTGACCGCGATGCGGATGTCGTCGGTCCATGTCGCGGCAATGCGGCAGGCTTCGTGCAGCGCCCATTCGCCGATCGGGACGATCAGGCCGGTTTCCTCCGCCAGCGGAATGAACTGCACGGGCGACACCATGCCATGTTCCGGATGGTTCCAGCGCAGCAGCGCCTCGAACGCGGTTACGCGGTTCTGCGACAGGCCGAACAAGGGTTGGAAATAGAGTTCCAACTCGCCTTTGCGCAGCGCATCATGCAGATCGATCTCCATCGCGCGCCGGGCCTGTGCTTCAGCATCCATCGCGCTTTCGAAAAAGCGATGGCTGCCCTTGTCGTCATCCTTGGCGCGGTGCAGCGCCAGGTCGGCATTTTTGAGCAATTCGGTCGCGTCCCGGCCATCCTGTGGCGCGAAGACGATACCGATGCTGGTGCCGGTCACGATCCGATGGCCGTTGACGTCGAACGGTTGCGCCAGCGCCTTGACGAGCGCGCGACCGGTCTGGTCGGCGCTGCCGCTGCCATCGGGCAGGATCACCGCAAACTCGTCGCCGCCCAGCCGCGCCACAAAGCCCTGCGGACAGGTTTCGCCCAGCCGCGTTGCCACTTCGCATAGCGGGGCGTCGCCGGTCGGGTGGCCCAGCGTATCGTTCACCGACTTGAAATTGTCGAGGTCGAGGCAGAACAGCGCAAAGTTCGCGCCGCCATGACGGCTGAGCGCGAGCGCAATCTGTTCGCGCAACAGGGTACGGTTGGGCAAGCCCGTCAGCGAATCGTGAAAGGCCATATGGGCGATCTGCCGCTCGCGTTCCTCGACCGCATTGACCATGCGATTGAAGCTACGTGCCAGCTGGCCGATTTCGTCGCGTGTTTCCACCGCCACCTCGGCATGCTGGCCTGCACTGACCTTGCGGGCGGCGGCTTCCAGCGCGACGATCGGGCGGGCCAATCGGCGCGACGCGACGAAGGTACCGGCGATCGCCAACACCGCGCCCAACGCACCAAATCCGAGCAACGCCCACAGGATGGGCGCATAGTCCCGCAACGCGCGCGTGAGGCTATATTCCAGGACGAGTATCTGCGGCGCCGATTCGACCAGGGTCGGCACGCTGCGGGCTTGCATCAGGATGCGTTCGCCATTGCGTGCGACTTCCTTGACGGTGCCTGCGCCGATGTCCGATCCGGTCTGCGGCAGGATGCGGGGATGCAGGTCGATCGAGGACAGGCGCGCAATCTGCCTGAGGTCGGCCGGACCCATCGTCCGCGCAAAGATTACCCATCCCGTGAGGATCGGCGCGCGCACCGGAGAGGCGGCGACCATGTAATTTTCCCCGCCCCAATGGGCGACGCCGCGCTCCCGGCCCATGTCCAGCGTGTCGAATAACTGATTCTTCTCACCGACCGACATGCCCGGCACATGGCCGACGACAGTGCCATCGACGCCCACGAACAAGGCGTGCTGCAGGTCGAAGCGGCCCTGGAGGCTTTCGAGCGCGGATATGATGGTCGGCGCATCGCTCGTGCCGACGGCCTCGCGGAACCCGAAATCGCTCGCCAGCACATTGCCGGCCTGCGCCATCTGGCTGACCTGCATTGCGGCAATGCGATCGAACAGCGCGCTGCCGACGGCCATTTCGCGCCGGATCGACTTTTCGGCATAGGTTTCGATCGCCATGCGTGTGCCATAGAGCGCCAGCATCGACACACCTACGAACCGCGCGCCGTAGAAGAGGGTCATCCGCAGGGTCAGCGTCGATTGCAGCCGCCAGACCCACCGCTGCCATAGCCCCGTCAAGGCAGTTGCGCCCTTCACCGCGCGGCGCGCAGCGTCAGCGGCACCGTCTTGCTGGCGGCACCGCTACCGGGAATGGGGACGTTCACCACCAGTTCGTTATCCTTGGCACGCAGCAGCGGATGCCAAATCGTCACCTGTGCCGTGCCGGTCGCCATGCCGGTGATCCGCGCCGTGCCTGCCGCGTCGCTCTTGGCGGCAAAGGGCGTCTCGACGACTTTGATGAAGCCCGTCATCTGATCGTGGATATTGCATCCCACCGCGACGGCACCCGGCGTCTTGAAAGTATAGCTGCGGGTTTCATCCTGGCCGAATAACTTGATCTCGAACTTGGCCGGACGCGAAAAGGAATAGACGTGGTGGCGCACCTTATCCTTGTTGGGAAAGCGCACCGTAGCCCCTACCGGCACGATCAGGACATGAGGCACGAAGGCGACATTCTGCTGGATCATGGTGGTGGGCCAGGGAAAGCGGATGGGGCCTGCGGGGATGCCGCCAGCGGGCCGGACGGAAACGACGGCATCGCTCACCGGGCGCCCCGCCGCATCGACCAGTTTGAGATTGAGATCCCCGGCAACGACTGGGCTGGCCGTGCAGGACAACAGAATGAGCGCAAAGCGTAAGGTAGGCATGCCGCTGTGTTTAGCGGTAAATATTGAACAATTACTTATGATCCGCGTGTATCGCCATAACCCGCTCTCTTCCCCGGCATCACGCTGAATATTTTTTTAACCAGGTCCGTCTATGTCGCTGAACATGACTCGACTTCTCCTCGCCGCCACTATGGCGCTCTTCGCCACCCTATCCCTGTCTCCTACGGCGAGCGCCAGACCGCTCCGCCATGGCGGCAAACTCCTGCTTACCAATGGCATCGCGTCGCTTGAGGGCGCGAGCGGCGGCGGCCTTACGCCCTGGGCGGTGATTGCGGGTAACGAAACGGACGAAGGTATCGGCCTGTCCGGCCATGGCACGATGGTCGAGGTGAAGGATTATGATTATTGGAGGGCAGGCGTAGCCGTCAGCTTTCGCGATCGCCTCGAACTCAGCTACGCCCATCAAAATTTCAACACCAACGACATCGGCACCGTGCTGGGCCTGGGCAAGGACTATGCTTTTTCGCAGGACATCATAGGCGCCAAGGTCCGGGTCGCGGGCGATCTCGTCTATGACCAACTGCCCGCCATCGCGATCGGCGCGCAATATAAGAAGAACGGGCAGGGCGCTGTCGTCCGCGCGATCGGCGCGCAGGATGACGAGGGCGTGGACTATTACGCTTCGGTCAGCAAATTATTCCTGTCGCGCTCGATCCTGCTGTCGGGCACCGCTCGGCTGACCAAGGCGAATCAGATGGGCCTACTCGGTTTCGGTGGCGACAAGCAGGATAGCTATGGCCTGCAGTTCGAAGGGTCGGCCGCCTGGCAATTGTCGCGGCGCGTCGCGATCGGCGGCGAATTTCGCAGCAAGCCCGACAATCTGGGGATCGCGCGAGAAGATGACTGGTTCGACCTGTTCGCGGCGGTCGCGGTGCATCGCAACCTGACTGCCACGGTCGCCTATGCCGACCTTGGCTCCATCGCCACCGTCAAGGGCCAGCGCGGCCTGCTCCTGTCACTCCAGGCCGCTTTCTAAGGACGTCATCATGTCTCTGCTTCTCTCGCTGCTCCTGCTGCAAGCCGCACCCCATGCCATGCCCGGCGAAGACGCGGTCGATCCCTATGTGCCCAATGCGGCCCATGCCGGCGGCGCGCCCTTCACCGGCGATGCTATGACACGGGCGTTTCACGGCCAGGACGGCATCAGGCGCGTGGTCAATGGCATGGTTGTCCGCGCCTATGCAGATCCCGTCATTGGCGAGATTTTCGTGGGACATGACAAGGTGCGCCTGAGCCGGACACTGTTCGAGCAATTTTGCTACCTGCTGAACGCTGGCTGTTCCTACACCGGTCGCGACATGTTGAGCGCGCATAAGGATTTAGGGGTGCAGCGCAAGGACATGAACCGCCTGGTCGAATTGCTTCAGGAAGCGATGCGCGCGGAAAAGATCGATTTCCAGGCGCAAAACCGCTTCCTGTCGAAACTCGCGCCGATGCATCATGATGTGGTGAAGCAATAAGCCAGCCGCCGTCGGCGGTAGTGGTGCACCCAACTGGAGTGTAATATCGGGCCAACCAAAGGGGTTGGTTTGTCTAACGCCGTCAAAATCGCGACGCAATACCTCAGAAAACCCACCCTTCTTGGCTACCTGAAAAACGGGCCGCAACAGTGCTGGAAACACTGCGCGGCCCTGACCACAGTCGCATAGGAGGCGATCATGGCTGAGAATACAGCAATAGAATGGTGCGACCACACGTTCAACCCGTGGATAGGATGCACGAAGGTTAGCCCGGCGTGCGACAACTGCTATGCCGAGAACCTTATGGATACGCGATACGGCCGGGCCAAATGGGGCGCGGGGGAGGCTCGTGTTCGGACAGCGGCAAGCAATTGGTCGCAGCCTCGCAAGTGGGATCGGCAGGCGGCAAAAGCTGGAACGCGGCCTTTCGTGTTCTGCGCATCGCTGGCCGATGTTTTCGACAATGAGGTTGAACCAGAATGGCGGCGCGACCTGTTCGCGCTGATCGAGGCCACCCCAAATCTCATATGGCTGCTGCTGACCAAGCGTATCGGCAATGTCGGCAAGATGACTGACCCAACGCGCGGCTGCATCCCATTGCCTGCCAATGTCGCTATCGGCGCGACGATGGTGACGCAGGAGGAATATGACCGCGACTGCTACAAGCTGCAGGATGCCAAACGTCTTGGCGCGCTGTTCACCTTCGGCAGTTTCGAGCCGCTACTTTCTCCCGTTCGCCTGAATGACGTAGCGCCAGATTGGATCATCGTCGGCGGCGAAAGTGGGCAATCTGCGCGTGCCATGGATCTGGATTGGGCGCGCGTTTTGAAGGCGGATAGCCAGCGCTTAGGCCGGGTGTTCAACTTCAAGCAAGTCGGCGGGCGCGGGGCCAGCAAGGGTGGCCATGAACTGGACGGCCAGACGTATTTCGCGCGCCCGGCCCTGCCACACGAAGGGATGACTTCGCTATGAGTGACGCCCTATACGACCGCACCGGACGCGAGATCATGCTAGGCGATGTCCTAAAGGTCTTTCACTTCACCGGACGCCGCCGCAAAGCCCACTACATGTATAAGCAGGTGGTCGAGATCGGCCCGATAAATCCCCGTGGTGAAAGCCGATACCTGCATATCAGCCACCTCAGCTTGGGCAAGGATCGTCCATACTATGAGTTTCTCGATGGCCGGGTGTTGTCTGGCTATGAGATCGTCCAGAGCATCGACGCCGCTTTTGAGGATAGGCCGCGCCTCACCCCAGCCCCGGCGAGAGGCGATCGCTATGAGTGATGAATGCGGGACATGTCGCTTCTACCACGCGACGCTCAGGGGGAGGGTGTGGAGCGGCCCGATGCTTTGCCGAAGGTATCCGATCGCAATCGAAAAGCGCTGGACCGATTGGTGCGGCGAACACCAGACCAAGGAACCCACACCATGACCCCGACGATCGAAGAACTGGCGCGCGGGCTGACTGAGGCGCAGAAGCGGGCGGTGCTGGAGGCGTCCGACATGATGTCAAACCATGACGGCTATCCGTTCATGACCGTGGCTGTGACAAGCGATCCATGGCCAGCCGGTATTGCGCAGTTCCTGACGCTCAAATCCGACCGCCTCACCCCTCTCGGCCTCACCCTCAGAGCCTACCTGGAGAAGACGCATGGTTGATGATGGACCACTACCGCCTGCCTGCATGAAGTGCGAACAGGTGACCGGCAAGACAACCTGCTTCCCCGGCCCGTGCGTGTTCTTCCACGAACGCAATATCGAAGGGACGAAGGCAAGCCAGATCGCGACGCTTGACCGTATTCGTCGCGGCGCGCGGGATGCTGTTCGTGCTTCCGAACTGACGGATGGAGAGCGGCGAACGTTGACTGATGCACAGCGGCTATTGTGGCGCAGCGACGTTGAAAGCGTTTGTCCATCGCCTGACATGTGCTTTGAATATAGCGACATCGTGCGATGCGGGCCATGCGCGACAAAGCAGTCGGCAAATCATGGCGTCCAGATAAACGATGGCCTCGCGAACCTGCCGGAAGTTTACAGGCTAAACCGGGAAGTGAGCAGGCTGCGGGAAGCTCTTTCGGCAATCCAGCAATACGGGCTTGACACACTTTCTGGCCGCACCGATGGCCCGTCAGACGTGAATTGGCATCGCGGCGCAGTCAACGAAATGACCAAGCGCGCGCGTCTCGCACAGGAACCCCAATCATGAACGCTGATATTTTGAACGACTTGGTGGCGCGGGTGGAGGCGGGGATTTGGGCAGTGCATCGCAGATACGTCTACTGGCAATGGCACCCTGTTAAGCATAGATCGGTTGAATATGCAGCCCTGATTGCCGCTGCTTTTGACTATGCGATCAGAGGACGACCACGCAGCCATCGCAAAGGGGAATGAGGGTGCGAAGGGATAGGGTTCGGCCCAAAGCGCTTACCGCCAAATCGCCTATGCCTGACCGGATCCCGCGTTTGGTCGCAACGCTGAGGCGGTCAGAGCGAGATTTGCTAAACGGATATAATTGGCCCGGCAAACTTAGCGTCAGGCGGCTCCTAGCATCGAAAGGCCTTATCACATCACATATCGGGAGCCGCGCTTGCATCACAAAGTTGGGCGAAATGGTTATCAAGCAGGCGAGCAAAGGAGAATGAGGGTGGTTGATTTGGACAATCTATTTGAGCCGAACAGCGAGGATGGAGACGGGCCGTATTGGGATCCTTGGGAGGTAATTGCGATACCGGCAGGCGGCTATAACTCGTCCGTCGATCTCGACGCTATCTATGTTTTGCGGGCGATCAGGGATGGAGTTGCAAGCGGCAAAAGTGGCGACGATTACAAAAACTATGTCACCGATATTTCAAAGCGAATCGGCATGAGCGAAAGTCATGTTGAGCTGTGGCAGTATATCTTTTGCTCTGCGGATTGGTGCGACTACGGCACATCACCGCGCGGTTGCTTCCCGGCGCATGGGTTGCAATTCGACGCGCTTATAACAGCGTGGGAGGCGTATTATGTTCGGCGGTGGAAAGAGGAGCCTTAGCCTACCGCGCCAACAACGGAGCCGGGCAAATCTTAGCCGCCGCCTGCTCGGCAATCCGCAGCGCCGCCCACGCATTGGCGCAGGTCGCGCGTTCTTGCAGGGTTTCGCATCCGGTGAGCAGTAGCAGGGGGAGGAGGCGGATCACCGGATATCCTTCCATATCGCGCAGGCGGCGATGACGATAAGGCCCACCACGGTTGCCGCGCCCAGGATGAAGCCGGAGCCTATTGCGGTGGCGATGGCGATCATGGCTTGGCCTTTCCGGCGCTGCTGCTGCCCAGCCAAAACCCGAACGCCAGCACGGCAAAGGACTTCCAGGTTCCGATCACGTCACCACGCAAGGCCGGGTCATCGGACCACAGGACCGCCCACCCGCTGAAAAACGCATAGCCGACAATAGCCGCGATCGTCGCCCCGACCACAACACGAAGGTATGGGATGCCGTCGCTCATTTCGCCCTGTCTCCCGTCTTGCGTTCCAGCCAATCAACGAAGTCGCCCACGGTCTTGCCGGAAAGGATCGAGGGGTTTGCCTTGGTCGCCGCTGCACCGGCCAGCGTGTCGGCGCGGGCATTCATGGGAGCGGCAAGGATCGCCCCGGCGGTCACTGGCCCAAGGAAGTGGGCGGCATAGAGCGTCGCCTTGTTGATCGGAATACCCTTGGCGCGCAGATAGGCGGCGTTCTTCGCGGTGAAAGACTTCGCGCGGGCAAGCTGCTCGGCTTCCGATGGCCGCAACCCGCCGAACGCGGGGCGCAGGGTTGGCCCCCATTTGCCGCCTTCACCCTGCCATGTGGACCGGATGAACTGATACAGGCCAGACGCGCTGGACGATGCCGCCTGCACATAGGGCCGGTTGCCGCTCTCGATCTTGGCCAGCATCGGCCAATAATCATCCGGCATCCCGTCGCCTGGCATGGCTTTCGGCGGGGCCAGTTTGTCGAGCATAGCGAGCGTGTCGCGGCCTGCCCAGCCATCGACTGGCGTTAGGCCCGTGCGCTCCTGAAACAGGCGGACAAATGCGTCATCTTCCATGGTGGTCATAACCCCATCACCTTCCAAGCAGCGAACATGCCAGCGCCGATCGAGGCAAAGGGCACGGTCTTGATGATCCATCCGGTTACCGTGATCGCCCCGGCGCGGCGGTTTTCGGAGACTTCCAGCGAGGTCAGGCGAACGTCATGCGCCGCGATCTTGAGGTCCAAAGCCTTGATCGCATCGGGCAACCCTTCCGACTTGTTCACCTTGTCGGTCAGGCCGTTGATCAGGTGCGCGCTGTTGTTCACCGAGTGGATGAGTTCTTTCATTTGCCCGCGCAGTTCACCCAGCATAAGAAGCATCTGCCCGTGAGATTCGGTTGTTTCGGTCATCACGCCGACCCCACATCGCGCATCGCCGCGATCATCAGCATCGCCAGTTGCTCGTAACGGATGCCAAGCCGCGTGCGCCCTGTCGGCTGTTCAAGATAAGTCACGACGTCCTTAGTTGTCATGACTGGCTCGTCATAGGTCGCAGGTTCAAAACCAACTGTCATAACCAACTGACCGTCTTCAATGCTCTCGGACACAACCTTGCGCATGAACGGCGAACCGTCCTCGTTCAGGATCGGCAGGGATCGCGTCTTGGGCGTTTCGACAATCACCGGCTGCTCGCGCATGAACACGCGATCGCCTTCGACCACCGGCACCACGCGCATCTTTTCGATCGCTTCGACTTCAGGAATTTCGACCGGCGTCACGATCTCGATGATTTCGACCTCAGGATCTTCGCAGAACAGGGCAAAGCGGTGCGCGTCCAGGCCCTCGGCCGCGAAGGCATCAAGCACGTCCTGTGCATTGACGCCGATATGGATACGTGCGTCGTCACCCTTCTCGCTGATCGCGTCGAGCCATTGGAATGGCAGGATGTTTAGAGAGAGGACCGCGCGATAAGCGGCGGCCATCATCATCTGGTCGTCAATGAAGCGCTTCAGGCGCGGATCAGATGTGCTGATTGTCCCGGTCGCGGCCCATACAACGGACCACCGATAGCTACCTGTGCCCAACGACGACAGATTGTCGTCGGCGGGGCGTAGCTGATTGGTGACCGTTTCCGCAGCGACGATCTGCACAGCCGCATTGCCGCTGGTAGCGTCGCCCCCCAGGCTGATGATCCGCGCGTCATAGTCATTGACGCTGCCGCTGCTATGGAAGTCGATGAAAGGCGTCGATGCAACGCTCTGGTCGCCCAACTCGATGTTGCCGCTCGCAACCGAAAACTGCACCGCGCCGTCGGCAGAGCGCTGGCGGAACGCGATGGCCGCGCCGTCATAGTTGTACCCGACCGTTGGGGCGGCATAGCCCAGGCTCGCAAAGGCCGCCGCGTTGAAACCGATATCCTGTCCGGCGGCGCGGAAACCCTCAAAGCCCGCGCCGCGCGCAATGAAGCCCATGCAGAATTTTTCGCCGGACAGATTAACGACATCATTGCCCCAAGTCCGACCAACGGTGGCTTCGGCACTGGCCGGGGTGGCAACCGTATTGATGATGCCGACCTCTATCCCTGATCCCTGATCTGCATAGCCGTCGCCTGTCAAAATGACGTTCGTATTGAAGCCCCACCCTTTATGGATGACGTTGACCAGCACCTCTGGCGACCCGCCGTTCGATGGCGTCACGACATCGGTCGTGCCTTCGCTTCGCCAATCGAGGACATCCAGCGTCAAGCCGTCCTCACTCCACCCGGTTAGGAGGCCGCGACACCACGGAGAATGCGTTGTCTGAACCACCATGCCGACGCGCAAGCGCTTCACCGGTGCGGCTGTCGCCAGGATCGCTGTGTTGGCGGTAAAGGTCGCCGCCGACCGGTGCGTTAGCGCCACGCTCCGAAATTCTGAATAGGATCCAACCCCGTCAACCGTGGGAATCGTCGCTAATTGCTCAGGCGAAGTGATGCCGAAAACCTGCGCAGGTTCGTCGGCGCGGCCGCCACCTGTGACAGCGCTGGTGCCCGATAGCCCATCCAGCATCCCGGATGGATGCGCATTGGAGACGCGGGAGCGGCGGGCGATCTTGCCGATCAGATATTGGGCGCTGTTCGCCGTGAACCGTGCGCCATCACTGCACCGCCAGGTTATATTCTTGCCACCGCAATCTACGTCTTCAGTCAGGTGGTAAAGGCCGTCAGGAACAAACACTTCAGCACTAAGAGGCTGCGGGATCGCTGCATAGATGGGCGGTGTGTTGATGTGGCCTATTACAGACTGCGCGGCGGCCGAGAAAAAGGCCTGTTGCAGCGTCGTTCCATCGTCCTGCGTCGCGCCATGGTCGCGCACCGAAACCGTCTTGGCGATGAGGTTGGTGATTTCGCTTTGCGTGTCGCTGGGTGCGTCGCCGAATCCGCGCACGCCCACCAGCGCTGCGCCTTTGTTGGGGGCGGTGGAGGCGGCGTCGGCGCGAAAGGCTGGATCATTGCCGGTGCCAGGCGAAAAGCCCCAGGAGCCATCAGGGTTGACTACGGGAAATTGGCTTTCCGCGCCGCCGCCCAATGGCGTTTGTGGAGACCTGTCGATCTTGCCCTTAAGATACAGCGCGCGCACCACGTCGCGGTCGTTCACTTCATTGACAACGGACGGCAGGAACGGCTGACCACTGGCAAACTCGACGGATTGGATAAACGCCGGTTCAGACACAACAAACACGTCGCCAACCGTCGAAGCTGGTGCAGTCGCGAAGGTCACGGTGCCTCCATCATCCGACAGCGCAACGGTGAAACCGCCATCATCCACCGGCGTCTCGGCACCAGACGACGCCCGAAAAATGACAGCAACGTCAGCGGCAGAAACGGCTTTGAACGTGAAGGGGAACGCGACCGTCACCCCATTGGCCGCGTAAGGCCCCGAATAGGTATCGGTCGTGGAAACGGCCATGCACTTGCCTCCGATATGGATGGCAAGGGATTAGAGGTTGCGGGGTATGGCTTGAATCGACGGGCCTAGTCTTCCTTGATCTTGCCCTTGGTCAGGCCTTCCCACCAGTCACCCCAATCTTCGGGATGCTGGTCGCCGCCGAACACATCGACAATGAATTGCGTCGTTGCTGCCATTTGGCCGGACGTTGGCGCGCCGACATAGCCCGCCGCTTCCATGGCGTTGCGGGTCGCGCGCTTGGTTTCGTCGCCCTCCGATAGGTTCTTGATGTCGGTGATGACCCGCGACGTTGAGCCGACAAACCGATCGACCGAGGACACGTCGCCGCCAAAGCCCTTCACCGCGAAATTCGCCAGGTCGCGGACAACAGGAAGCGGGCCGAGCGCATTGACCGCCATCGCGCCAAGCAGCCATTGCGTCCAGCTTTCCTCATCGTCATCGTCGGGCATCCGGCCAGTCAGCCATTCCGCCGCCAGCACAGGCAGGACGTAGAGCATCAGCGTCCGCCCCATCAGGTCAGGGAAATCGGATATGGACTTGGTGCGGAAAGCCGTGCCGTAATCCCGTGCGAGCGTCCGCTGGCGCTGATAGTAGGCGCTCATGAAGGAGTAGAAGGGCGTGATCATCTTGAACGCTTCGCCCGCGACACCCTTGCCGCGCATAATCGCCGCCAGATCCTTGGAAGAACCAGAACCCTGCGACTTGCGAACGGCCTCATCAGCATAGGCGATGGATTGCGCTTCTGGATCACCGCGTGACTGCGCCTTGTTATAGGCAGCCATCCACGAAACGACCGAGACGAACCGGTCCACAACACCGATCAGCACAAAGCCGTTGGCCTTGATAGCCGCCGCGCCCTTGCCCAGCCTGCTATCCGACGTAAGCATGTCGCGCATGTCGCGGTCCATCGTCTCCATGCGGGCCGAGACTTCCTGGCTGTTTTCCAGCACAAACCGATAGCTGCCGACCGGATCGCGCGCGAAGCTATAAACACCCTGCGCCATCCAGCGCGCGCCGATGACTTCCGCCGTCTGCACGAAGCCGCTGATTTGCAGCATGATGGTCGATGCGCGGTAAGCCAGGCCGACGAACGTCGCATTGGTGCGAATCGCCTTAAGCCCCTTTTCCAGAGCGCCCATGCCCTGCGCGTCATAGGCGAACTCGTTGGCGATATGGTGCAGCCAGGGGTTGAATTGCTTCTGCACTTCCTCCCCCAGCACACCTCGAACCGCCTTAACGATCCGCGCGTCATTCAGGAAGCGGTGCGCATCCATCAGCGTCTCGCGGTGCGTGATGTCATGCACCACTTCATTGATGTGCCGAGACAGGACAGCGGGCGACAGCAAGATCGGCATATCACGGACTTCCGTCCGCTCGTTGGTCGATCCCGCCCGCGTGTTCGCGCGCTTGTAGGCGCTGCTGAATAGCTGATCGGCGCTGATCGCCGTGTTCTTTTCGACCCGAAGATCCCGCGACGTATCATAGACCACGGGATAATAGCCGCCCCGCAGGACGCCCGCGTTGGTCTGGACTTCGCGCGCCTCGACCTTTTCCGGCTCGACCCCGTTTACCCGGCGCTCAACCGCTGCAATCTCAGGCCACAGGACATCGATCGCGTCCCAGACCTTCTGCACATAGCCCCATTCCTCTGCCGTCAGTTCGCGGTTGAGCATGTCCAGCATGGATTGCTCGCTCCATCCATAGCCCCCGGCCAGCTTTTTGGCGTTGCCCTCATTGCCCAGATTCAGGGCCATGGAGATAAGCTGATCGCGCGTCATCACCGCAGGACGGCCATTGCGCGGGTCGATGAAGGAGAGTGTGACCTTTTGGCTCCACCGCTTGCGCACGTCTTTAGGGACTTCTGCCTGCGCCTTGGCGAGCGCGTCCACAATCTGGCGCGTCATCTTGCGGCGGCGCTACTGCGCGTCCACGATCCGCTGGAACACGACGCGCTTGAACATGCCGAACCCGCCGCCATCGAGCCAATCGAACACGGTTTCCATCTTGAGTAGCGAGGCATCGACAGACAGAATCCGCGCCTTGATGTCGGCAAAGAACCCCGGTTGCAGGAAGGTCCGGCTTTCCGGCAGCGCCTTCAATTTCCCCGCATCAACCAGCGCCTCAATCTGCGCCTCCGCTTCCCCGACCACAGCCTCATAATCACGCTCTTCCTTGGCATCGATCAGCTTTTGCTTGAGCCTGCCCAGGTGCATGATTTGCTTCACCGTCTCGTCCAACCCAATAAGCTGGTCAACGGTCAGACGGCTCCAATTCGTAGTGCCAAGCGTTGCCGAGAAGGATGGCGGACGGGCGAGATCGCGGCCCGCCTCCTCCTGTTCGCGCGCCCACGCCTCATAACTTTCCTGCCGGTCAAGGAAGCGCTGCGAACGCTGCTTTAGGTCCACTTGCTCCAGTAGGCCTTGCGCGCGCTCGAGATAATCCTGATCGACGCTGGCCATGGTCCGCTTGGACGCCACCTTGGACATGCGCGCGACGGCTGCCTCAATTTCATCGGCCGCGCGCTTAGCTTCCGAGATCAGCGCATTGTTGAGCATCTGCGCCTGCTTTTGCCGGAACGCCTCGACATTATCGCCCGCGATCACGGCGTCCATCGCCGCCTTGCCAGCCTTGGACGCGGCGCGCTGGTAGCGCTGGATTGCCGAGCGCGATGCGACATCAGCGACCCGGCCATCCCTTACTGTCCGCGCCGCCCAATCCTTCGCAATGCGATAAGGCGTAACGCGCTGGCCTGTAGAGCGCGCCAGAACACGCAGTTCGGAGGCGATGACTTCGCCCTGTTGATCATTGTGGATGATTGCAAGCGCTTCCTCCTCGATCGAGCCATCGGTAAACGGATCGCCGTAGCGCTCCATCATCAGCGTGTCGGTCTGCTCATCTATCAGCGCTTGCCGCGCGGACCTTTGATCACCTCCTTCCCTCAATTGCCGACGCGCGGTTTCCACACCCATGAGGGCGCGGACCATCTCTTCGCCGGATGTGAAGCCGGACAACTCGGCTGCCTCATCTGGATTGACCCCACCATCCTTGTAGATCGGGGGCACACCTTTTGGGAGCATAGCGGGCGCATCTTCGCCCAGCGTCTCCCTAATCCACGTCGCGTCGAGCGGTGCTTTGCGGGCATCTGCCAACGCGCGAAATTCTGGCCGGGCATCAACGTCCGCAGCCACATCGGCGGCGATCGACGCGCGCCTGTCCTTATATTCCTTCGTCACCCGGCGCTTGACCGCGCTCATGGCCTTGCCCAGCAGCGCGTCATGTGCGGCATCGCGCGCGGCAACGGTGCTGTCCTGATAGGCCGTGAACTCGTCATCGGTCATCGTGTCGGGCTTGGTGTCGAACAGCGCGGCAATGCCCTGTGCTTCGTTCGCACTGGCAATCTCTTCATCGGTTGCGATCAGGCGATCCATGACGGCGCGGATTTCCGGCGTGATGGGCGACTTGAGCCGGTCCACGCTGCGATAGACCGACACCAACCAGGACTTGAACGCTTCAAAAGCCTTACGCAGGATCGGCGTGGGAGCCTTGCCCTCCATCAGATAGCGCTCGACCCCGCGCGCCCACATTTCATGGGCGTCAACCGGGATCACGCCATCGGTGACAGCATGACCTTGCCCGGCGAACCAGTCTTGCACCGCCTGCCAATCGGTTTTCAGGGCATCGGGCGCGGCAGGATTAGAGGCATCGGCGCGCAACTGCTCCAGCCACAGATGGCCGGTTTCGTGCAGGAAGGTGCTTTGGTCGCGGCTCTGGAATAGCTCGATGATGGTGTTTCCGGTGCCGAAGCCGGATTCAGGAAATTTGATGCGGCCACGCGGAGCGCCTTCATCGGGCTGGTCATAGCCCTGGCCTTCCGCCTCAGCCTGATACGCGGCAATGGCGTCCTTTATCTCCTTGCGCGTCGCGGTATCGGCATCGAGCCCACGGCTATCCAGCACCGCGCGCAACTCCTGCGCCGCATCCCGCAGCGTCTTTTCCTTGGCGGTCAGATAGCGGTCACGTCCGGCCACGCCTTCGGCGATGGCGTCAAGCAGTTCGTTCGCAGTCGGGCGTTCCGAGAACTCAGGGAAATACCCCGCCTCCCATGCGCGCATCGCCCATTGGTCAGCGCTATACTCGTTTGCGCCCAACCCGCCTTCGTCGGCGAGCATGGATGTCTGGCCAGCGCCGCTATTGTCGCGCACCAACTTCCGCTTACCCGGCTTGCCACGATGCCACGCATCAGCGCCCATGGCCTTGAGGTCGCCGCCAGCATCAACAATACCGCCGCCCCTAGCGATGAACTCCATCAGCGATGGCCCGGCAGCCGTCTTTGCGTCCTTGCCGCCCTTCATCGTCTCGATCAGAATGTCGGTATTATCCGCCGCCTGTATCTGGGCGAGGGCAGGGGGCAGCACTTGCCGCACCTCGACCGGATCGAACTCCTGGCCCGTCAATTCGCGGCCCATGCGCGTCGCCCGCGTCGCTTCCCGCTGCGTCAGCAATTCGGCCTGCTGCTGCGCGGTTGATGGCGTGAAGCCCGCCGTCATCAGCTTGTCGGCAATGGACTGGCGCAATGCCTCGCGGGGGGCCATAGCGGCGCGCGACGCCTCCGCTTCTGCCGCCGCCTTCTCCGACAATTCATCCATGACATCGGCCATGGCACCATCGAACGTCTGGCTTTCGCGGATCGACATGCCACCCGATGACAGGCGCATATCATCCTTGAGCGCGGCCCACGCAGGCGTCGAGACGATCCGCGTCAGGTCTCCCACCGGCAGGACGAGATCACCGCCCGTCGCAATCGCTTCGTCCACCGCATCGCGATAGCTATCGAACTCGCCCGAATAGCCGTCGCTCTGCATATAGGCGTTGATCACCTCGCCCGGCAGAAATACGCGATCAGATCCGGTGTCATCGCCCAACTGCTGGACGAGATCAGCCAGCGCGTCAGGGGAGCGGCCCGCCAGCTTTGATTTTGCGGTCGCTTCCGCGATCTGGTTGAGAAACGCGGCTTCATTGCGCGCGTTGATAGACTGCTGCCTTCGTTCAAGAACCTTCGACGCCACCCGCACAGTGCGTTCGCTGGCGACAGAAATAGAGGATGCCGCCCCGACGCCCCCGACCGTGGCAACGAACGTTTCAACCCCCCTGCTAATTCGCGCATCACGGTAGGATTGAAACGGCTTGTCGGGATTCAGGACCGCCCATTCATTAAAATCTTGAAGGATGGTTGCGGCCTGCTCACCCGGCACCTCAGCGGCAAGCTGCCTGAAAAAGGTTTTGGCCAGCGGCGATTTCTTAACGAGATCGCCAACGAGATTACTGACTGGCAATCGTTCGGTCAGTATCTCAACAGCTCCCTGTGAAGCCGCATATACGCCAGCCTTTGACGCTGACAGGCCTTTGTCGCGGGCTTTCAGATATTCGCCGCCGCCTACCGATATGCCAGCCACAGACGCGCCTGCTGTAGGGCCAGCCACCAGGCCGACAGCGATAGACCCTGCGGTCGTGGGAAGGCTACGAACACCCTGCAGGAGGTTCCTTGCGGTCCAGTCAGCGACTTCCGGATTGGCTGCGTCTGCCATGGCGCGTCCTTCGCGCGCACGGGCATCAGTGAACGAGGCGATACCCTGCTCTATCGACCCTCCGAAGATCGTGCGTTGCGCAGCGGCGACCGGCGAAACGTCTGAGGCATTTTGCGCTATGGCAGACAGCGTGCCCCATATGCTGCTGGTTACATCATATACGCCCGCCTCAACTGTCTTGCCGATGTTGCGGCCAGTCAGTTTGAGGCCATAGAAGGCTTTGCCGAACAGGCCGAGATTGTCGTAATCATCAGCGGCGATGGCAGTGTTGCCCGGCTTGGCGGACCAGCGACCGATTGCCGGATTCTGGCGCATCACCTCGTTTGCACGGGTCGCGCGTTGCTGCGCCTCGAAATTAGGTAGATCGGATTGGACGATGGCAGCAGGGACGCCGCGCTCTTTAGCTATAGCGTTCGCGCGCGCCGTCTCATCCGGCTTTGCGACCTTGATTTGAAACGCTGTCTGAGCGTCTCGCTGCTTTTCAAAATAGTCATCGAATGGGTTGGATGCCATGTCAACGAGCCTTCATAGCTTGATACGCTTCCGCAACCTCATCTTCCGGCACTTCCGTCACGCCGAATTTTCGCCTGTAGGCGTCTTCAATCTGCCATCTGACATTAGGAGGAATGTTCTCAGCCTCGATCTCATACCGCCTGAACTTCTTGTCAGACACGCCACCAAGAAAGCTTTTGTGAGGGATGACCACTTCCTTGGTGGCCGAGATAAAGGCTTGATATAACTCCGTTTCCGTTGGCTTGCGTTTGCCGCCTGTGGCCGCGATAAGTTCTCGCTCCATGAGTTTTTGCACACGAACACGCTTAACAGGGCCAGTGTCTTTGTCGCCAAACCCTAGGTCAGGCGTATCATATGTGCCAATTGTGGCGGCAACCTTGGCGCGGATATCTGCATCCGGGTCACCCTTATTCATCTTCGCCTGCTCGACCAACAACCCCTGCATTTCCGCGCGGGTAACCGAACCAGCATATTTGCCGAGCGGCTCCTTCGCGAACTTCTCCGGGTCACGGATGCGCAGCAGTTCAAGGCTAGTAGCGGCGGCACCATTTGCGACAGCCTCAACCGGCTTCGCATTTGATTTTGCCACGCCCATGTAGGACCGGGCGGCATCCGGCGACAGATTGCCGCGAATATTGGCGGGCATCTGTGACAGGTCGGTAAAGCCCGCGCCCTGCTTGAGAACCCACTCGCTGGCTGCGCGATCAGCATCTTGTTCCTGCCGCGCCTTCAACTGCTCATCGAAGCCGATACGATCCTTGGCCGCTCCCAGCACGGCGTCGCGCTGCTCCAATGACCAACCCTGCTTTTCGGCCTGGGCATAGATGCGCTGCGTGATGTCCTGCATGTCCCAGCGGCGCGCAGACGGCGAGACAGCGCCGCCACCGCCTTCGCCCAACACGATATGCCAGTGGTCGCCGGTCGCGTGCTTGGAGCGCCCCTTGCCCGTCTCGTTGATGGCCTCAATGACGGTATAACCCGCGCCCTCTACACCCTTGACATATTGGTCGAACGTCATGCCGGGAATGGGGGCCGTGTCCACGGCGGCTTTACTTTTGTTGTGCCACGTGCCGGGGTTCGCCTTGGTGAGCGGGTGGTCTTTGGAGCGATAGGTCGATGTGATACGGGCCTGCGGAAACAGCGCCTTGATCACCGCGCCACCATCCGCAACCGGCGTCCCGCTGCCACCCTTGCCAGGTTCGCCGCCGATCGCAGGCAACGCGGCAATCGCCGTGAATTGCTGCTCAGCCCAACGCTTTTGCATCGGACCAGCCAGAGACGCGGACAGCGATGCTTCATCCCCCGCGCTCAGATTATCCTTGTGCGCCTCGAAATAGGCGCTGGCGAGATCGATATCCTTGTCCGCAAGGTAGCGATTGACGATCGCCCCATGCGCAGTGGAAACGGCCCGTCGTTCCTCGCTGGCCAATATCTCAGGATCGCCCAGGCCCGCCATTTCAGCATTGGCGCGCGCCTGCGCCTTGGCGCTGGCGATGAACTCCGAACGCTGCGCCGGATCATCGGCCGCAACCGCGCTCTCAATGAAATTCCCCAGCTTCGCCTTGCCCGTCTCCTGTTCATAGACCTTGGCCTGGCCGATCGAATAGGAGGCAATATCATTGCCAGCAGCAGAGCGCAGGCGGGCCAGTTGCGGCTCAAGGAAGCGCTTCGTGCGCGGGTCGGCTTGGGCCAGCACACCATTGACAGCATCGTCCAGCGATTTATCGACGGTCGGGCGGGCGTCCAGCGCCAGTTTGCCGGGCTTTGCCTTGAACTCAGCCAGCGCGGCGGATGCGGCGGACTGCGCCGTCAGATAGAGATTATCAGCGTTCGTCTTCGCCAGCGTCTCTTCAATCTGGACCTGCGCCTGCGCATAATCCGACATCGCCCCGCCAGCCTGTTGCAGGCCACGCCCGATCGCCCCAGCAACGCCGCCATCATTGTCAGCAGCACGAAACCGCGCGCTTGTGGTCTGGACCGGGCCGACCTGTGGAGCGCCATATTGGGGGATGCGTGGCATAGGCTTGCCTCTTGTGCGGATGGCAAGTAGCTATAGGGGATGAGCAGCGGATTGAATCGACGGGCAGTAGCCCTTGCCACTCTTGCGGCCCTGGCCACCAGCCCAGCGCATGGCCAAGATGCGACATTCTCTGAAATGCGAGCCAAATGGCAATCTTGCGTAGTAACGTCGGCGGTGAGGCTTATCGTCCCAGCAGAAACAGCAGACACAATCGCTGAGGGCGGATTCGGTAGTTGCGCTGCGGAGCAAGATGCAGTTCGTAAAGTTATTGGGAGGCTCGCTTATGCGAGCGGACCAGAAAACGCGCTTCCGAAAATAGCAGTTATGATGGGGGAGGAGCGGGAAAGCATCAAGTCCGCCGCCATCGCAGCGGTGCTTGCGAAAAAGCGCGGCCGTTAATACCCCTTCCGCTTCAAAGCATCATACTGCTTAGCCCCCCCCAGCGCCGTCGATCCCACATCAAACACGCCCTTGACCAGCGCGCCGGTCGCCGCCTGCCGCGACGCCTTGGCCTGCGATCGGTAATTGTTGCTCTCGATATTCCGCCCCAGCACATTCTCGGCACCCTGATCATAGATGCGGCGCACATCCTCATTCGCCAGCATGTCGGTATCGGCGGTCAGTTCGGCGGCATTGCCGAAATTCACGTCCAACCCGCCCGCTGCCATGGCGACACGCTGCTGCCCCTTGAGCGCGCCGACCTTGCGATAATGCTGGAGCGCTGCATCGCGGGTGTTCTCTTCCTCGCGCTTTGCCGCCTCATTCGCCAGCTTGGCGTTCTGGTCCGCGACCTGGGCCTGATAGCGGTTCTGGGCGTTAGCTTGCAGCGCCGAGAAGCCGGTGCCTACGGTCGCGGCAGCCGTGGCGGCAATAGTCAGAGAGACGGGATCACACATCGCGCTTCATCCAGAAATGTCGAAAGGGAACGCCGCGCACCATTTGCTCCTCAGGCTCGACCGTGAAGCCCCAGCGCCGCAGCAGCGCAATAGCCTTCCGGTTGGCGCTGGACACTAGGTTAGAGGCAAGCCAGCGTGAATCGACACAGCGCCGCAGCATGGCTGGCCCCCAGGACAGGAGGATGCGGCCATGACGATAGACTTCATCGGTGCCAAGAAACCAGACCGTGCATTGCCGGTCGATCGCTGACACCGTGACCGCGCCGAACATAGCTTCTGGCCGACCATCGACCAGAGCGGTGTAGCAGCGATCCGACAGCATGAAGCCGTTGCGCAGCGCTTGCTTGGGACTATGCCCCATCGCCTCGCACTCCTCGCGGTCTATGGCGCGTATTCGGCTTGCGATCGGGCCAATATGGGTGACGCGCGCCGGAACGACCTCGACCTTACCCACCAACGATCGCGTCCAGATAGACGCCTAGTAGGGTCAGGGGCAGGGGGTCGGTCTGCTTGATATAGACGCTGGCCTCGCCTGCAACGACGTTGGTGCTATCGATCACATATTTGCCTTCCAGCAGCGTATCGACAGCGCCCCAATCTTCATCCGCGCGCGGCTTCATCTCATAGGTGGTGGGTTGTGATCCGTCAGGCTTGCCAGCGCCGACTTCGACATTGCGCGTTCGACGAAGGTGCAGCACGATCTCGCCCGGCTGCTGCTTGCGGCCTGCAATCGCGCCTTGCCCGCCCTGAAACATGACCGGCATCGTCTGAATATCAACATCGAAAGGCAAGCCGAACGTGGCCTTGCGCGCAGTTCCAGCGCTCGATGGCAAAACCACACAGCCATTCGTGACGGTCAATCCCTTGACCACCGAGCCATCGATCAGGCCCCAGACAGTCATACCTTCGAGATGCCATAGACCAATGAACGTGTCGGTCGGGTCATCGAACGCAAAGGATATGGCGCAATCGAGATAGCAACAGTCCTCGATCGCGCCCCAACGCGCCGCCGCCATGCGTTCGATAAATGTCCTGCTCACCCCGGCAATATCACGCCGCACGACCAGATAAACGCGATCCTCACCGCCCTCGCTGATCGCGCAGCAAGACAGGACGTCGCCATCCGTGTCGCAGATCGTCCAACCCCAAACCTGCTGCGCCTGCTCCCAGGTAAAGCACAACAGTTTGCCGTCGCTGCGCACGGCCCAAATTACCGATCGCGGTTCCTGCGCGTAACACCACGACACGATGTCCATGCCTTCGAAGAAATGCGGAGAAAAGATCGTCACATCGTCGGAGGTCAGGCCATCAACCTCGAACTTGTAATTGATCGAGCGGACGCCGGAACCAGTCGATGGCGTATAGAAAACCACATTATCGACCACCAGCGGCGACAGGCGCGACGATCCGCGACCGATTTGACGGCGCACGGTTGGGGGCGGGGATGCGGTCAGATAGCCGCCATCGCCGCCCGATTCGATCACGAACAGGCTATCGGAGGTCAGGGCCAGCAGCGAAGACGTGGCGACAAGCTGATTGACCGCATTGACGCGCCCAGCGTTTGCCGCGACCGCAATGCTGTCGTCGGCGCGCAACGGGCTGGCCTGGTCGAAATTCTCAAACTCTGCCGATCGACTGCCCCATATCGCGCTCGGATTGTTGCGCGATCGGCCCAGCATCAAGCGCTGCTCAAAGAAGGTGACAGTCGAAGGATAATCGCCCGCGCCACTGAACGGATTATAGGCTTCAGGCGGCGCTTTATCGAGGGCTGGCCCGATATTGTCGTCATTGAACTCAAGCGTGTTCGTCGTGCCGATATAGCCGTAAAACTGACTGTTCTGCGCCTTGTAGACATTGTACCGATCCGCGCCTGTCGATGCCGACCATTGCAGGAAGTTGTAATTCCGCTTGAGGGTCAGGTCATTATAGGCGGTCACGTCAGCAGCGGTGGGGCGGCTTTCAAACCCGTCAATATCAACCGCCGTGATCGCATAGCGGGCGTTCGTCGGGAAAAACGCATCGCCACCGTTGGCGGCGTCGGTGTTCGGGGTGTTGACTGTGACGGTCAGCCCGGTTGGCGCGGCGACTTTGGGACCAAACGCTACCGTCGAGAACGCCCAGCTATCATGCGCGGTTCGCACCAACTTCGTCAGCGCATGGTCGATGTGCGCCATGTACATAGTGTCCGCCGTCTGCTCGGCATCGACCTCAGACAACTCCACGCCGTTGAACGGCGATCCGACACGGACGACACGCGCGACGCCCATTATGGTACATTCTCGCCAGGACCAAGCGGCCTGCCGCCGCCGCCTGTAACAGGTGGGTCGGGCGGCGTTACAGGCGGGGGGACAGCAGGCGCGACAGGATCGGGGGCCGGCTCTGCAACGCGCGTTATGCCGCCCGTCGCAGCAGTGAATACCCCCTTGCCCGTCGTATCAGCGGCAATCGTGAAGGCACCGCCGTTGACCACGGACGCGACGGTCCAAAATCGATTGTTGAGATAGTCGCCCAAATCGCCCGCGATCCCCGAAAGGAATACTTCATCGCCTACTGAGTAGCCGTGAAACGCGGCGCTGATTTGCGCATTTGCCGCGTTCGTAATCGCGGTGATCGCCAGTTCCTCGTTCAGCACCATGCCGCCGCCGCTGGCAACGCGCATATAGCCCTGCCCCATTTCCAGGGCATAGGTCTGTTCAAACGAGAACTGGAACGGCAATAGGCGCACCGGCTCGGTGGCATCGCGCACTTCGGCGACGAACCGGGTGCCGGGGCGCTTGGTCAGTCCGCCATATTTGAGGACCATGACATTGCGGGCCTTGCGGGCCGACGACGAATAGGCGTCCACATCGAAACGGCCATACAGATCCGGCGCAATCTCACCCTTGCTGAAATTGGGAAATCCTATTCGGAAGGCCATTGCCTCACCCTTTGATAAGCATTATGCTCCGCCTTATGAGAGACAATTTTTGGGCCAGGGTTGCCGAACCAAATAGTGCGGGTTGCCGAGAATGGGCGGGGTATAGAACCCAATCTGGATACGGCCGATTTCAGGCTGGCGGGAAGCGATACAGGGCGCACAGATATGCGTGGGAGCAGGCCAATGGCCCAATCCCAACGGGGATGATCATCTGCCATAGATGCGACAACCGGGCCTGTTGCAACCCTGAGCATTTGTGGCTTGGCACCAACAAATTGAATTCCGAAGATATGGTGCAAAAATGGAGAGCGCCCAATGGTGAGCGCGGCGGTCAAGCTAAACTGACTGACAGTCAGGTAAAGGCTATACGCAATGACAAAAGGCCCACGAAAGAAGTCGCCGCAGAATTTGGCGTTCACTGGTCCAGCATTGCTGGCATAAGGGCTGGAAGAACGTGGCGGCACGTTGAGGGCGACACCATTCACCGCACGAAAGCAAAAATTGATGATGCCACAGTTAGGAGTATCCGTGAGGATGCTAGGACTAACTTTGAGATCGCTAACGATTTCGGGCTGTCTTTCCAGCAGGTAAGCCGCATAAAGCGGCGCGAGCGCTGGGGCCACGTTGTCTAGGGCAAGCCGGTAGCCCATCAGACAGACAGGCCCATGCGCGCATATTCGACCGGGCTGATATAGTCGGTCTGGCGGCGCGGGTTGCGGTTCTCACTCGCAGCGACCGCGCGCTGTCGGGCAATCTCGGCCTGGCGAATCAGGTCACCCTTCAATTCTCGGCTTTTCTTGATCGGCATGGCGATGCGCGCGGCCAGTTCCAGTTCCATCGCGCGCGCCGTCAGGGCGTCGATCCGCGCTTCCTCGACCGTGTTGCGCTGATATTCGAGGATCGCGTTTTCCTCGTTGGAATAGATCGCGCCTTCGGACAGCAGGAAGGGGCGGGGGCCAAGTGCATCCCATTCAGGGAAGCTGTAGGGGCCAAACTCGGGCAGGTTGGTGGCCTGTGTTGCGACCAGCGGCACGATGCGCAGCGCGACAGAAAGGTCCGATGGCCGGGCATAGCGGTAAAGCCATTCGCCAAGGCGATCGTTGGTGGTAAGGGCCAGGCCGACACGGAGGATCGCGAAGTCAAACTCGGTCCACGTCAGCATCTCAGCCAGGACTTGGGGATAGAAGCGCAGGCATTCCCGCGCGCCTATGGACCGCTCATCCAGCGAATTAATGGGGTCGGCCGCAATCTCGGCCAGGGCATTGTTGCACAGGGTCAGACGGTCGGCCATGGCGCGGTTCTATGGTGGCGCGCCATGGCTTTGAATCGACGGTCAGGGGTAGCCGATGAAGCCGGTTGCCGTGGTGCCAATCGCCAAGACGCGCTTGACGATGCATTTGATTTGATACCCGGCAGGGACGCTAGATAACGTCACAGTGTTCCCGCGCGCGTCATGAAAGGCGATATCGCCGGTCCCGGTCACATCGACCCAGCGCACAGGTCCGCCCACAATATCAACCGTGTCGCTTGGCGTGATAGGAATGGCCGTATAGGATGCACCAGTCGAGAAGCCACTTTCAAAAGCCATGGTCGATCCTTCAAATAGAGGCGGGAAGCCGAAGCCTCCCGCCACGATTGTTATTCAGAGGGCTTGGGCGCGCGGATGGGCTTCGCCTCTTTCGGCTCAACCTCTTCCATCCATGAGCCTTTGGGTGCCGAAGTGGTGAAGATCTCACCCTCTTCGACAATCCGCTCATCCGCGTAGCCCTTCTGGGTCGCGCGATATGTTTTCATCACTGGCCTCCCACGAAATTGGTCTGACGAGCAGCCACGACGCCAGCGGTGATTTTGCCAGTCGTTGGCGCGACCCCCGTAACGTCGTAATAGAGCCGCATGTAGCGCTCGTTGGCCCCCTGAGGGATATAGTCCGGCACCTCGATCTGCGCGCCAGCCACAAGGGCCGCCGCGAGGATCGGCGCGGAAACGACAACGGTCTTGGCAGACGAAAAGCTGCTGTTGTCGTCCACCTGAAGCGAGACGGCCAGGCTGGTCAGATTGTTGAACGTCTCGACCACGGTGATGGACAGGGGGATTTTACTCCCCTTGCCGATGTCGCGGACGAGAGCGACACCGCCGTAAGGGGTGCCGGTCGCACCAAGATCGACAGTGTTGGTCGAACCGGCGCCGGCCGTGATCGCCTGCGCGTCGCTGAAAAGCAGCGTGTTATCAAAGATCATGTCACTTGCTCCTTACGAGATGGCGGCTTCGGTGTTGAGCAGGCTGTCGGTTTCCCGGATGGGCATACCGCGCCAGGTCAGGACTTCCTCGCCCTGAAGCTCCTTGGGAACGAGGCGGACGAAATTGTCGGTCGAACCGCCGCGCGCGTTTGTGCTTTCCGCATCGAGCGCTTCCATCAGCGTCTTGTTCATGTAGATGACGGTGTTGCCAGGATTGAACTGGCCAGCGACATCCAGGCTGTAGTTGCGACGGCCCTGCATCTTGTAATAGGCCTTGCGCATCAGCGGGTTGAGCGCCGTCGAACCCGCGATCAGATCCGATACGTCGATATTGGCAACGCGGGCGTTATAGCGCCAGTCCTTGACGGTCACGCCGACATGCTGCGTGAACATCTCCTCCTTGACATAGTAGGGGTTACCAGCCGCATCGAGAATGCGCTGACGCCCCATATCTTCGCGCTGGATACCAGCCGGGATATTTTCAGGGACGATAACGCTGGTCTGCTGGTCGCCGTGCGTGACGAACCAGATCGACGCATTGTCAGAGCCAGAGCCAGCACCGTTGACCACATTGGGATTGGCCAGCGTATTGTAGCGCGGGGCCAGGCCATGGAACTGCTTGCCGTTGATGTTCACGTTCGAATAAAAGATCGCGCTATCGACCGTCTGCGCGATCGATTCCATGAACGACTGGCCTTCGGAGAGGCGCACCTTGGAGGCGTTCTCGCCATAGAGGGCCAGCAGACGCTCATCGACGCTCGACAGGCCTTCGACAAAGCCGGTGGTATCTTCGACCTGCGTCGTGGTCGACTTGCTCTGCGCGATGCCCTGATAGATAGCGCCCCAGGACACGGACGGCAGGCCGGTGCGAATGACCGACTGATGCTTGGTCCCTTTGTTGCACGTCAGGACGTTGGCGTCCTTCATGAACGGGTTGATGCGGTGCAGAGCCTCGACAATATCGCCCAGCGGATTATCCGCCTGCTTCATGAAGTCGATCAACTGAAGATAGGTATTGCCAAGAACGGCCATATCAGAACTCCTTAGTCATTGGGATACAGCCGCTTTTCGAGCGGCAATTGAATCTTCGCCCCCGCGTCTGCGCGCACGAAGTCACCATCCTCACCAACCATTCCGCCGATCTTAGCCATCGCCTTGATCATTTCGAGGTGGTTGCCGAGGCCAGTTTCGTTGAGAAGCGTCCGCAATGCAGACCCTTCGCCATATCCAAGGGCATCAAGCCCGCGCCCGGCGGTGTGCAGCGTGGCGTCCCACTTGTTGCCGCCGATTTCCGGGTCTGCCTTGGCCTCGTCCAGCCACGCCTTGCGCTGCTGGTTGCCCTGGTCGATAAATTGCTGGACCGTCGCTTCCTGTGTCTTGGCGATCAGGCTTTGCGCCAGCGGCAGAACCTTGCTTGCCGCCTCATTCGTTAGGCCCAATTCCTTGAAGATCGGCGTCGCTTCGGTCAGAAGGTCGGCATCGATCGTCATGCCTTCGGGAGCGGTCAGATCGTAGGCTTCGGGAATAACCGGCGCGACCGGCGCGGGGTCGGCAGGATCAGCAGCGTCAGGCTTCTTCCCGCCCAGCGCGGTATCATCGCCATCATCATCACCAGCAGCAGGAGGCGCAGGATCAGCGGGAGGCGTGATAACCGGATCAGCATCAGGCGCAGGCGCAGGATCGGCAGCGGGCGCAGGATCGCCAGTCGGATGATCCGGCGCGCGCATGTAACGACCGACGCGCCGCTCCATCGCGGTCATCGCGACGCCAGCCAGCAGGCTATTCCGAGATTTCGTCATACCGAGCAGTCGCACTCTTCTTCTCCTTCGGGGCTGGGTTCGCTTCCTCGCGAAGCACCGCAATCAAGGTCATGATGTTGAGGGGGTGGCGCAGCGTCGCCGGTTGGCCAGCTTCCACGTCGCTAAGCATCGCGATCACTTGGCTGCGACGCCCCTCTGCAAATGAGAGATCGCGTCCATCAGCCCCGGTGGTTGCTTGCGACAAAATCCCGGCGCTTTGAATCGACCGCCAGAGGAAGCGACGAAACGCGGGCAGCTTCATCAACTCGGCCATGTCGGTTTCTTGCTGGGTCATCCGAGTAGCGTGTCCAACATCGATTGGCCGTTGACGTCCGTCTCAGACAGCAGGCGCGCACCATCAGCGCCTTGCTGTAACGCTGGGGCCATCTCTGCCATCTTCGCCATGTTCTGCTGCTGGGCGCGCTGCTGGCGGATCTTGGCGACCTGTTCGGCGGTGCGGATCAAATTAGGCTGCGCTCCTGCCCGATCCGCATATTCATCGATCATTTCATCGGTATCAAGCTTGTCGATGGCCTCAGGGAACACGCCAGCCAGATTGCCGATGAAGGACGCGGTGCGCTCAATCTGGCCCAGGCCGACCATGCGCTGCATCTGGGTCAGGATCGACACGAACTCGACTTTGATGTCGCCTTGCTCCTGCATCACCTCAGGAACAGGCGGCAGCATCCCGCCGCGCATCATGATCCCGAACACGCGATCGATGGCGACGTTCAGCTTCTCGGTATTGACGCGCTCGATCGTCGGGCCAAGCTGGGTCAGCTTTTCCTCGTTGCGCGCGGCGATTTCTTCGATATTGCGGGGTTGGACACCCGGCATGTTCGTGATCGCCATGAACAGTTCGGCGTAGGACGTGGCGTCAATCTGGCGATAGAGGCGATCGATCTCCTGGCCGATGATTGCCGGGGCTTGGTATGGCACCTGATACGGCACCAACACAGCATCCTTGTCCACATCAGCGGCCCACGCGATGTTGCCAGGCTGTCCGGTCAGTTTCAGGCCCGGCTTAACCACCTTCTCCGGCTTGACGATGTGGTCAATCGCTTCATTCCGGCGCTTGACCTGCATCTGAAGCTCGCGGATCGATGCCAACCCCTCCATCGCGGGGGAATAGCCATAGGTGTCCGATCCCGTCGTATCCCAGCGCGGCGCGTAGAACGGCTGATCATGGTAGCCATCGACGCGCAGGATATTGTCGCGGCTGTCCCTCTCGTCCCAATAGACCGAGCGGAATTGCTTGGAGAAGGGATTGCCCGGCTGCCAGTCCGTGTTCGGCTCGATGGCGTGGAACACATCGACCGTTTCGTCATAGGACGAGCGGTCATAGAGGCTGCGAACCGTGGTGGAGACGCGATCACCAAACGACTGCACCGCCTGTCGCACCGTCATGGGGCAGCGGCGATAGAGCGTGTCAGCCACCATCGCGTCGGACTGCGCGATCCAGTATTCGCCAGCAGTCAGAGCGTGGCACACCATGCCGAGCGAGCGATGCTCGACCATGACGCAGGCCTCGGTCCCGAACAGGCCCATCTCATGATAGCCGGTCTTGGCCGCACCGTAGAAGTTCGTGGTGGCGAAGAACGCGCCCATGCGGCGCTCCACCTCCGACAGCCAGTAGCGCACATCAGGATCGTCCATCAGCGCTTCGTCATAAGCCGCCAGTTTGAACCAAGGCCGCGATGGCGACGACAGGCCCGACGTCATGCCATTGGCCAGCGTCCGATAGCTGGTGATCGCGTATTCGTCGTAGAGCTTGGCATTGCGCGAACGGCGAGCGGACTTGTTCGTCTCGCTGTTCATGAACCTCGACCGCGCAGGCTGGGCAAAACGCGCGATGTCTTTCCATTCAGCCTCGTAATCCTGCCGAACAGACTTCATGCCTTGCAGGCGCGTCTCACAGTCCTGACGGATCGAGGACATCAGCCGAGCGTGTTGGATGCAGCGGAAGTGTTGGCGGTGCCGAGCGCGCCGGACGGGCTGGTCATCATGCCCGCGATCGTGGCACGCCGCTTGCGGCGCGCGTCGCGATCCTTGTTCGGGTCCGCACCCTCGTCAGGCAGCTTTACCGACTGCCGTTCAGGGACGGTCGGAACATCAGGGGTCGAAGTGCAGATGGCCTGTCTCCCGCGTCATGGCGGGAGCAGGGATATGGGCTAGGGGGTTCAGGTTGAATCGACGGCTATTCCAGTTCTTTATACCGGTCAGCGGCCCCGGCTTTGGTAACCAGGCTTTCAAAAACTGCTACCTTCATCGTCGTGATGTTCGCCATGCAGCAAGCGTCCCCATCGTCAGGGCTGCGGCCAAGTCGCTTTTTCTGCTCCTCCTTGGCCAGAATGAAAATACCGCCAGGCCGCAATTCCCAGCGATAGGATGCCAAATCGCCGCGCAGCATGGGATCAGGTGGTAGCGCTATAGGGTCAGGGTTTTCCGGGTCCAGCGCCTCCCGCATACGCCAGATGATTTCTGCCCGAAGGTTGAAGAATGACAGCTTGCCATCCTCCGTTTTACCTTTCGACCCATTGGCGAAGTTAATCGGGATCGTCTGGACGTCATTGGCGGTCAGGAAATTACAGGCGGACAAGCCCCAGCCAATGACGTCCGCGTGGACAGGCGCACGGTCCTTGCGCGCCATGATGATATGCCCAGCAGCGATCGGGCCAGCGCGTTCCTGCGGTATCTCACGGCCCGGTATCTTTGTGGGCATATCGAACCATGTTCCGTGACGGGCATAGATGACGAGGTTGTCATTTCCGCCAGCCGCAATGTCCGCACCGATGCTGTCCATTTCACCCTTAGCGTCTCTATGCCTCCATCGGGCCTGCGCCTCGTCGATCCAGCTTGTCGGGATCACCTGCCATGGGTCATCCTCCACGCCAGCCGCAAAGTCGCCATTGAGCATCTGCGACCGCAATGGCTCAGGCAGGGATTGCAGCGTTTCGATATAGCCCGACCGCACGTAGAAATAATTATCCGTTACCCGGCTTGGAATGAAAGTGCGGGACTTGGGGGTGATGATTTTCTCAGGCCGAAAGTCACCAGGGTCGAAGTCATATAGCGGTTCGCCCTTGAACATGACAAACGGGTCCGCACCGGCGCACTCAAAATCCTTCCCATTGATCGTAGTGAAATAGCGCAACTCACCCGGCTTTGCGGGGTTCGGGTGCTTGTCATCCAGCCATGGCCCAAAGAACGGTATCACCCACCGCCCCTCCGCAGTCGTGGGCGGGTTGAAGGTCATCAGCACCCGGCAGCGCTGCGCAGGGTTACTGGAGCGCGTCCAGCCCATTGTAAAGCGGACCTGAAACTCCCGCTGCTCCGTCACCTCATCATAGGCCTTCAGGTCATGCGCGCGGCCCTGCCATTTCTGATGATCGGTCGGATTGTCCAAGCCGCCAAACTCGATGAGGCGATCCACTCCGCCAGTCGATACCCTCCATATTGATTTCTGGCTGTTGTAGCCGTCCGTGCCGCCAAGGATCTCGGTCAGGCGCTGGATAATACCTTCGGTCTGCGCCTTCTCGCGGCGGAACACGGCGGCGCGTTGATGTTCTGTCAGTGCCATGCCCGCGACCAGATCAGACTTGCCACCACCCGCAGAGCCGCCATAGCCGATGATGAAAGCCCGGCTGTCAGCCGCTTCGCTTTGCCTGCCAACCTGCGCCCGCCAAATGTGCTGCGCCAAATCTTCATCAAGCAACCGCATCAGTTCGTCGCGCTGCTCAGGTGTTGCAGCCTCCCAGAATGCGTCCCAATAGGCGGGATCAGTCGGCAGCATCAACATCACCCAGCGTTTGATTGTGGACAGCCGCCAAGGCAGCGAGGCGCGTAGATCGCGTCACGTCATCCATTGCCAGCTTTTCACCATCAGCGTCGGCGTGCTTGATCGTGGTGGCGTTCCCGTATCGCTTGGGATCCCAACGTGCCAGCAGGTCGAGGCGGGTTTGCACGCGCAGTTTTGACCGGCTTACATGCTCATGGTTGAGCGCCTGATATTCCGTCCCATCCTCTCGCTCGCGAGTTTCCCAATCGTTGCGGCCATCGTCCGCTATCTCGATTGCCTCTTCCGCGAGAGCATCGAAGCCGTCTATGCGCGCGCGCGCGAAGCGTCCCGCAATCTCGGCGTCGGCCTCCATCAATCGATACCATGATGACTTCCCAAATCCATGGATGCGGGCGATTTGCCGAAGTGGAACGCCATCAGCAATTTCGGCCAGGACGATATCAACCATTTCGCTCGAAATGCTGCTGTCACCCACGTTCCTTCTCCACCTGCCACCCAACATAAACCAGATCCGCCAGCACGTCGCAGATCGGCATACTACGACTTGCCGCCCATGTCATAATCTGCGCCGCAATATCAGGCTGGCGCGCGCGAACGGCGCTAATCGATGGCGTCGGCACATCCTTGGGCCTGTCGCGCCAGTGTGGGGCGCTGGACAGGGGCATCGCGGTGCATTTGCCCGTGGCAACGATGCAAACCTGCCGAGATCGCTGAAACCGCGCGACCTCGATTAAACCCTTCTCCTCCAAGCGACGGATCGTGTGCGGCGGCGTGCTGTCAGATGAGCACCCAACCATTCCCATCAGGTCGTCATTGCGCGGCGCAGGCAAACAAGCCTCGGCCGCAGCGTTGAGCGCTTCGTAAACGATTCGCTCCCGTTCCGTCATCTCGCTCATTTGCCCATCACTCCCGCCAAGATTGAAACCATCGCGAAGCCCAGCACCGCGATCCCTGCTATCTGCTCCATCCTCAAATCCCCCTCGTCACTGCGTCTGTCATTGCGTCAGTCATTGGGCTGGCTAACAATTGTGGTTTTGCCATCATGGTATCCGAAGCTGACCAAGGCGGATGGTTCCGACGAGCCTTCCCCAGCCTCCCGCAGAAGCCCAGCATCCGACAGCATCCGAAACATCGGCTCGATATTGGCAGCCCAATAATCGAAGTCCGCCCGCGTCAGCAGGTTGGCACCGCACTTTGGGCAAGGCCTGCCAATGTCAGCTTCGATAATCGATTCGACCGGCTCGACATGGCCGCAACCGGCAGCATCACAATTCAGAACTGCACTCATCACCCTCTCCCTCGATCAAACCGCCCCATGGTGCGCTCAGGGCCAAACAAGCTCGTAATCCTTGCTCTCTGAAATTCTCCATGAAACGATATCCCACGCGCAGACCACGCCACCCGGCCATGGCTTCCACCGTCGCTGATCTGGGCGCACGCAGCGGGCGACAACGCCACAGCGATAGCGCACGTCAACGAGCGGCGGGTTTTCGTTGCCAGCGAAGGGGTTGCGGCCAAAGTTTTTCGGCATGTCATGCACTCAGCACCTTGCGGCGGATCGCGTAAACCTGATCATCCGCAATCCAGCGAAGATAGCCCTGCTCCATCGCGATCTTGCGCCACGTCTCCGGCACTGCCGCAACATCGTCATCGGTCGCTGTGTCGGCTTTGAGCGCGGCAATGAAATCCTCAAATCGCCCTTGCCAGAAGCGATGGCAAAGCATCAGCGCCTTGTCGCGGTCAGTGGCAGGCTCGCGGTAATCGCGCAGGATATCGAGGCACTGGCGCGGCGTCGGGAACCAGTCCAATTCCGCGCAAGCCCGGCGGGCCATGTAGGCAAGCGCTTCGTTGCTGAAATCGCCAAGGATGCTCGAATAGACCGCGAACCGCATTTTGCCGGTGGTATCGTCCAGGTTCTTGCTCGGCAGGGTGGCGGCGAGAAACTTGAGGTGGTTCGTAATCTGCAACGGGGCAGCCGGTTCTGGGCGATCGCATTGCGCTTCGGCCCAGACCTTAAGCGCCTTCGCCTCGTCAACCGTTTGCGGCAAACGGATAGCGGGCTTGGGCAACTGCTGCTTCGTCGCAGGCGTTGAGGAATCCATCCCGCCCGCGATTACGGTTAGCGCTGCTTTGCCGATCGTTTCCATTTTGCCGTCCCTTCATTTCGTCTGTCTCAAAAACCGTGGTCCATCCGCGCTCAGCAGCGCAGGCCACGATCGGGCCGGGCGGCCAGCCGTCGCGCTCCCAACCCTCCAATTTCTTCAAAATCTGCCGGTGCGCGCCGTCGCTCAGCGCCGCTCGTTTCGACTTGCGGTTGGCAATCAGGGCTTGCCAATCGACCGGATCGACGCCGTTCGGGCAAACGAATTGGTCGGCCTTACGCGCGCGTGGA
>MIAK01000069.1:0-38502 GCA_001829085.1 Sphingomonadales bacterium RIFCSPLOWO2_12_FULL_63_15
CTCCGGCCGAGCGCCGAAGCGGCAATGACATCCTACCGCAACAAAGCGGAGGTCGAGTGTGGCGATTACGTTAAGTGGTGTAGGTTCGCCTGCGGTAGTCACAGCGACCTCCGGCTAAGCCGGGCTAATCAAGCTGCCATGGCAGGCATTGTGATGATGTGATTATCGCTTAAACCTGAGACGCTCTCAAGTGTCATGCAGCGGCAGCGTTGGACGGCCCATTCGTCGTTCTGTTTCAGAAGGATAGCGCCAACAAGGCGGGTGATTGCCTCTTCGGCGGTGAAGATACCGACGACATCGGTGCGCCGCTTGATCTCGTGCCGGCGCCGAGAGCGGCTGGGACTTCAGCGCACGCTGGTTCGCCGACCCGCAGAAGATTTCGACCATCCACACCACCAGCATCGTGCCAGTCGACCTCAACAGCCTGATGCTGGCAATGGAACAGCGGATCGAGGCGCGTTGCCGCGCAGCGAATGACACCGTTTGCGCGGGGGATTATGCCGCGATGGCCAAGCGCCGAAAGGCAGCGATCAACCGCTATCTCTGGGTCGGGCACGAGGGTCGCTATGCGGACTGGGACCGCATAGCCAGAAAGCCGACCGCCATCGTTTCGGCCGCCACCCTCTATCCGCTGCTCGTGGGGGCGGCCTCGCCGGACCAGGTGAAGGCCATTTCGGCCACCGTCCGCACGACGCTGCTCGCCAGCGGAGGTCTTCGCACCACGCCCATCCGTACCGGTCAGCAGTGGGACAGCCCCAATGGCTGGGCACCGCTGCAATGGGTGGCGATCGATGGCCTGGCCCGCAATAGCGAAACAGCGCTCGCACGCGATATCGCTGGCCGCTGGATGGGCACGGTTGCGGCAGCCTATGCCCAAACCGGCAAGATGCTGGAAAAATATGATGTAGAGGAGCGGCGGCCCGGCGGCGGCGGCGAATATCCGCTGCAGGATGGATTCGGTTGGACCAACGGGGTCGCCAGCGCGATTCTGGACCGCTATCCCGACATCCTGGCCGGTTTTCAGGCGGAACCTTCAAAGGGGGCAACCGCAAACTAGGCTGCAAGCTGCCTCCTCACGCACCCCTTTGCTGAGGCAAAGCACGCAACTCGTTTAATCGACCCATCTCGCAGCCTGTCTGCTTTTCTAATTTGAATACCCCAAATCCCTCCAACGTCTGATCAACCGCAGCAACGCAAGGACCATGAGCATGCAACCGAACAGCAGGATCGGCGCGTATGACTCCCTATTCTGAACTGCCCCAATCATCGCGCGAAGCAGAAAAAAGCCGATGGCAAGCATGCTCCAAATGCTTGCACGTCCCGGCCGCGCTCGAGCCTGGGGAACATGACCCCGGCAGAGATGGCGGCCCGATCAGCCGTTGCCATCACGCCCAAGCAAGGCATCAACAGCGCCTCCGGCTCCACTCATAGGTGGAGGATAGTCGGGGCTCAGACCACTTCCAAGGAAGACCGTCCGCAAATCTGAGACGCATCGGGAAATAGCGGTCAGCGGAATTGCGAGTACCGAGCGTCAAAGGCAGGTAGGAAACCGCCGATGACTTTTGTCCGCGGAACTATTGCCGGTTCGAGCTGGATGACAAGAACGGGACCATTGCCCAAGCGTGGTCGCTGATCAATATGATCCCAAGTCGACCGTTTCGAGCGGGATCGAGATGCGCACCTCCGACCTTTAGGTCGGTAAGGAAAAAGGGACTGGCCGATGTCTCGGCCAGCCTCTTTTTCCTTACCTTTCGTCAGCTTCAGGCCCGCATGAGCGGGTCGCTGATGCCGTGACGTCCGCTTTCGACGCGCCCAGCCAGGCGGATGTCCATTCCTGCCATGGCGACGGTCAGATCATACCAGTCTTCGCTCTTCGCCACTGGCCAGCGTTCGTTGGTGCTGCTGCCCCCGATCACCATGATCGCCCGGTCGGCCTGAACCCCATAGGCGTCCTTGCCCAATGTGACGCGCGCGGGAGTCGATCCATCGCAGGCTAGGCGCAGGCGCATGGCCTTGCCCGCCGCATCATAACGGGCGGTGAGGACCGGTGCGGCGGCGGCTTGCTGCAGATCGCCGGTGAAGCCCCGCACGAAACCGTTGGGGCCAAGCACGATGAGGTCGAAGCGACCTTGGTCGTCGGCCGTCCATTGATCGTGTAGAGATTTGCCTGCTTCCACCGTGTAGCGGCGCGGGATCTGATTCAGTCTGTGCCTGTCATAGACATGGAAGACGGCACCGGCCCGTCCTTCATTGGTGAATGTCAGAGTGAGTGCGGCCTTCGTCGCGACGGCATCGACGTGGAGGATGTAGGGCAGGGCGCGCGAGCGGCGGATGCCCGCTTCCTGAACCATATCCTGCGGCGCGCGGGGCGGCAGCGCCTTGGGACGGGTCAGATGCTCGGCCAGGATTGTGCTGGCGGCGCTGACATCGGGCAAGTCGGGGAAAGTGGCGTCGCTGCTCTGGCTGAAATCGAAGCAACTGGTCATGTCGCCACAGACGGCGCGATGCCATGGGCTGATGCCGGGGATCGTGACACCGAAACGCTTTTCGAGAAACTGGCCGACCGAGGTGTGATCGAATATCTCGCTGTTGACCCAGCCGCCCCGGCTCCATGGCGAAACGACATACATGGGCACGCGCGGGCCAAGCCCCCAGGGCCGTGTCGTGCCGCTCACATCGTCATCGCGCGACGTATATTTATCCTCATGATCGTCGAAATATTCGCCCGCCAGGTCGAGCGTCGCCTTGCCCGCCATCGTGCCATCGCGATTATAGGACGGCGGCGCGGGCGGCGGCACATGGTCGAACAACCCGTCATTTTCGTCGAACGTCTGGAAAAAGACGGTCTGGCTCCACAACTCCGGGTTGGCGGTGAGCGCGTCCAGAACTTCGGCCGTGAAGGCCGCGCCTTCGATCGGGGTCGACGCGCCGGGATGTTCCGATCGCTCCTTGGGCGGCAAGATCCAGGACACGGCGGGCAGCGTGCCGTCCTTCACATCCTTGGCGAATTGTTCGAGCGAAAACTCGCTCATGCCGCGCTGGTAGAGGGTGGAATCCGGCTTGGCATCGCGGAACCCCTTGAAGGCGAGGCCACCGTGCATCGCGCCGGTCCAATTGTCGTTAGGGTCTTGATAGATGCGCCAGTCGACCCCGGCGGCCTCCAGCACTTCGGGGATGGTCGCCCATTCCAGCGCATTGCCGGCATAGGTATAGCCAGGCTCGGGCAGTGCGCCCTTGATCCAGCAGCGCAGGTTGTTGGGTTCCGAATGCGTGTCCCGGCAATTCACGCCCTTGGCCGCGATGGCGGGATCGAAGCTGGAGCCGGACCAGAAGACGATGCGATTGGGGTCGGTGCCGCTGGTGACCGAACAATGATAGGCGTCGCAAATGGTGAAGGCTTCGGCGAGCGCGAACTGGAAGGGGATATCCTGCCGCTTGTAATAGCCCATCGAATAATCGGTCTTATATTTGGGCCACAGGCCGAATTTGCCCTGATTCCACGCGGCCTGTGCGTCCGAAAAGCTATGCGGCGTGCCCGGCACCTTGAGCGCGTTGGTCCGCTCGGTATCCAGATGGAAGGGCGGCAGATCGCGCGCGCCGTTGGATTGCCACCAGACCGGGCGATTGTCGGGCAGCGGGATGGGATGGCGATCGCCAAAACCCCGCACCCCTTTGAGCGTGCCGAAATAATGATCGAACGACCGGTTTTCCTGCATCAGGATGACGATATGCTTCACGTCCTTGATCGTGCCGGTCACGCGCTTGGGCCCGATGGCCAGCGCCCGCCCGATGCTGCCCGGCATGGCCGCCATGGTCCCCGCCACGCTGGCGGTCTTGAGGAAATCGCGTCTGTTCTTCAGGGACATGGCCGCTCCGATCGATAGGATGGGGGTTACAAAAGGGATTTGCGCAGTCGCCCGGCGCTGCGATCCAGCAGCAGGACGACGATGAAGATGGCGATCAGGATCGTGCCGACATGGCCATATTCATACATGTCGTAGCGGCCCTTGAGTTCCTGACCGATGCCGCCTGCCCCCACCAGTCCGATGACGGTCGCCATGCGGACATTCCGGTCGAGGATATAGAGGGTGTAGGCGATATATTGGGGCAGCACCTGGGGCAGGATGGCATAGCGCCACATCAGCATCTTGCCCGCGCCGATGGCGGTCAGGGCTTCCTGCGGCCGGGGGTCGGCATTTTCGGCATCGTCGGCATAGAATTTGCCAAGGAACCCCGCGCCATAGAGGCCGAGCGCCAATATGCCCGCGATCGGGCCGAAGCCATAGGCGATGACGAGAAACAGGGCGCTGACCAGTTCGGGAATCGCCCGGCAAAAGCCGATGATGCCGCGCGCCATCATGCGGATGGCCGCAAAGCGCATCATGTTGCGCGCGCTCAGCAACGCCAGCGGAAAGCCGATGAGGATGGCGACGATGGTACCCCAGAGCGCGATTTCCAGCGTCTCCAGCATCTTGGCCGCGACCAGCCAGACATAGCCCAGCGGTTGCACGAGATAAGTCGTGCGGACCGGACGGCTTTCCATCCGCATCGTTTGCGGATTGATCGTTTCGGCACGGCGTTCGACGACCTCGAAATGGGACAGGAATGGCAGGTCGGTCGGATCGAAACCCTCGATCCGGCTGACTTCCTGCCTCTCGGAAAGCTGGATCGGGACGAGCTGGCCGATGGCGTTGCCAAGGCCGTCGGCGACCTGCGATCGCTCGGCAAGGCCGAATTGCACGGCAACGGCCTGGGTGGTCATCATGACCATCCGCCCGATTTCGACGCGCTGGCCGGTGTACCAGAGCAGCAGGGCCGCGCCGATCAGCGCCAGGATGGTGCCGCTGCCATAGGGGCGCGGGTAGGACCAGCGGCTGTGTGCCTGCGCGGTCATGCCAGCACCGCCTGGACCGGGGCGGCCGCATCCTGCTTTGCATAGATGCGCTTGGCGTCATAGTCGTCGAACATGGCGGGCGGCCCGTCGAAAACGACCCGGCCACCCTGCAAGGCGACGATCCGGTCGGCATAATCGCGCGCCAGATCCACCTGATGCAGGCTGCACAGCACGGTCGCGCCACGTTCGCGCGCCTGTGTCCGCAACAGATCCAGCACCTCGCGGCTTAGCCGGGGATCGAGGCTGGCGACCGGTTCGTCGGCCAGGATGATGGCCGGGTCCAGCATGAAAGCGCGCGCGATGCCGACGCGCTGTTGCTGGCCGCCCGACAGACGATCGGCACGGCGGGCAAGATGCGCTTCGTCCAGGCCGACAGCCGCGATGAGGGCACAGGCCTTGTCCTGCAACGCCGGTGTATAAAAGCCCGACATCGCCCGCCAGAAGGGCATGGCGGGCACCGCGCCCGCCATAACATTGGTGGCGACGCTGGCCCTGGCGGTCAGGCCATAATGTTGGTGGACCATGCCGATGCGGCGACGCAAGAAGGGCAGGGTCTTGCGATTGACCGGCTTGCCGCCCACCACCACACGACCGCCGGTTATGGCGGACAAGCCATTGACGGTGCGCAGCAGTGTGGACTTTCCGGCACCCGAATGGCCCAGCACGACGCAAAATTGCCCCGCAGGCACTGTGAAGGACACACCATCCAGCGCGCATGTGCCGTCGGCATAGTGGACGGTGGTGGCATCGAAACGAATATCCATCACCGCTGCGCCGATTTCTTGAGCATTTCCGCCTTCAGCGCATCGCTGACCATCGCCATCTTCTGCGCGGCGGGGGTGAATTTGGCGGCGGGGAAATGGGCGTCATAACCATCGACCTGGCCCCCGCCATAGCCCCGGATCATCTCTGGCGTGATGCCGGGTTCATGGGCGATATTCTGGAATGCCGATTGCAGTTGGTTGCGGGTCGCGACCGGCAATTTGCTGTTCACGACCAGGGGCGGATAGGGAATAGGATCGCTGCGCGCGATGATCTTCACATCGCGAACGCCCGGCACATTCTCCCGCACCGCCTTTTCATAGCTTTCGAAGGAGAGCGCGGCGACGTCGACCTGCCCCTGCAACAAGGCGGCGAGGCTGCTGGCATGGCTGCCGGTCAGGCGGACCTCTTTCAGATCCTTGGCCGGATCGATCCCCGCATCCATCAACATGGTCATCGGGAAAATGAAGGACGATGTCGAATTGACGTCGCCAAAGGCGACGCGCTTGCCCCGCACGTCGGCGGCGGTGGCGATGGCGGCGTCCTTGTGTGCGAATAGCCCGGCATAATAGACCGAGGCGCCCGATTTGACAGCGACCGCTAGCAATTCGGCGCAACCGCGATCCTTCGCCTGCAAATAGGTGACGGGGCCGACAAAGGCGATGTCGGCCGCGCCGTTGCACATTCCCTCGACCACCGCGCCGTAGGATTGTGCGACCTTCAGGTCGAAGGTCAGGCCCGTGTTACGGGACACGGCGTTGAAAATCGGCTGGTAGTCCGCCAGCGTCCCGCTTTCCGTGCCGCCATCGGCGGGAATGAGCAGAACGTGCAAGGCTTGCGTCTTCTGGCTTTGCCGGGTCGCCCAGAACAGGCCCACCCCGCCCGCCATCAGCACCAAGATCGCCGCGATCATCCACCGTTTCATATGCACATCCTTCCTATCCCGCTCCATAGGAGCGGCGGACGGAATAGGTCGGGGCTGTGACATGACGGTGAATGGGCTGTCATATGGGCGATCAGAAGCTGGTGGTGAAGGAGGCGTAGACGGCGCGGGGCTTGCCCTCGAACTCATAGCCGTAGAAATAGGCGTCGCTGTTGGCCGCAATTTCGCCGCGCAGGAAGGCCGAACTGAAGCGCATATTACCGTAGCCATAGCGTTCGGCATATTTGGTGTTGGTGATGTTGACGACGCGAAGCTGGAAGCGATGCTGCCGCTCGTCGCCCGCCCAATAGGCGATCGACCCGTTCATGACGAAATAATTGCCGAAATTGTTGCGGAACCGGGCGGCCATGCTGCCATCGGGTTGGCGAACATTGCCGCCGCCGGTCGCATATTCGGGCCCCTGATAGCGCGGTAGCAAGGTGACGTGGAACCGGTCATTCGCGCTGTGCCAGGCGACATTGCCGGTGATCATATATTCCGGCGTCTCGTTGATCTGAAGATCGGTACCAGCGAGGCGCGCCTGTTGCTTGGTGTAGTTGATGTTGGCCGTGAACTGCTTGCCCAGGATGAAATCCATGTCCGCGGTGATGCCCCGAATTTCGGTGACGGCGCTGTTGTTGAACCATGTGTTGGGGGTCAGGCCGGACGTGCCCTGGATACGGTTGCTGATGTCGGTGCGGAACGCGCCAACCTCGGCATTGATCTGCACGCCTCCGAAGGCTTTGCTGAACCCGACCGCGCCATTGTAGGTTTCTGTCGTTTCGGTCTGCAGGTTGGGATTGCCGACCTGGGTCGGACTGACCGAGAAAAGTTCGTTGGTGCGCGGCAGGCTGTAGGATGTGCCGCCGTTGCCGCGGATGTAGAAGGGCCCGATCGGCTGGCGGAAGCCGAATTTCCAGATGGTCTTGGAATCGAAGCTCTTGGCGAAATCAGTGCGGATGGCGAGTGAAACCTTGGTATCCGGGCTGAAGGGGATGACCGGCCGCGCGTCGAGATACAGACCCGTGATCGTGGTCGAGGCATCGCCGACCGGAAAGACCGGATCAGAGTCATCCTTGTAGGATACGACCTGCACCCCCGCGACGAACTCCACCAGCTTGGGGAAGGTGAAGGTGTTGCGGAAATTGAGACCCCGCTCCTGAAAGCCGCCAACCTTGGAGTCCGCGCCGAACCCCTTGTTGGGATAGGGGGTCGACCGGCCCGTGGCGTCGCCGAAGCGGATCGGCTGGCCCTTCACATCGACACACCCTGCGCGATTGGTGCAGGTTTCGGCGAAGGTTTCGGTATTGTTGAGCCGTGGGTTGCTCCAATAGCCGGTCAGTTCGGTGTAGATCGCATCCGACCAGCGCCGGTCGATAGAAAAATCGATGATCGGGTAGCGGACCCGGTTCGGCGAGAAGGTTTCATTGTCCGGGAACGGATCCTGAAATTCGATCTGGGTATATTGGCCGTTGAGCCGGAAATTCGTGTCGTCGTCGATCTTCCAGAGATATTTGATGCCGATATTGTTGCGGTTGAGCGGATATTTCTGGATGCCACCAGCCTTGGCGACGTTGTCGACATAGCTTTCCGGCGCGAAGATGCGCGGGCCGTCGGTCTGCTGGCTGCTGCCATAGACCATGACACTATGCCGTCCTTCGGCATCCAGCGCGAATTTGGCATTGCCCCACAATTCGCGCGAATTGAACTCGCCATAGCTTGCGCCCAGTTCCACCTTGTTGGTGCCGTCGGGGCGCTTGGTGACCAGGCTGATGACGCCGATGCCGCCATTCGATCCGAAGAACAGGCTGTTGCCGCCGCGGAATACTTCGACCCGTTCGATCATGTGCGGGTCGATCGTCGTCGATCCCCAAATATCTTCCAGCGCCGGGCCACGATCGTACAGCGGCACGCCATCAAGGACGACGAGCGTGTCGCGATCGCCGCCGCCGTCGAGGCGAATGGTATATTCGCCCTCGTCCGGCGAATAGCCGATATTGGCGCCCTTGATGAGGAATTGGGCGAGTTCGGCAAAGTTGCTGGCACCGCTCGCGGCGATCGCTTCGGAACTGACGATCTGGATATTGTTGCCAAAGGCGATGGCATCGGCCGCCACTTTGGTCGCTTCGACGCGCTGGCCGGTCACGATGATCGATGAAGCAGCAGCCTCGGCTTCGGCGGTGGCTTCAGCAGCGGCGGGTGCCTGGGCGATGGCCATCGTCGGCAGCAGGCTGGCCCCCAGCAACAGGCCAAGATGCACCGCGCCGAATTTCGATCGGCCGTAAGGACGTGAATGTTTCACCATGACGATACCCCCAAAAATGTTCGGGTTGCCGGGGCAACAGCATGTCGTGGAACCGACTCGATGCTGCAGCGCGTCAACCGCTTGCAGGGGTCAAGTAGGAGTCCGATGTGACAGTTGAATGAACATTACTCAATTTGATGTCGCATTAAAATTGAGCTTGCTGCGACGAGACCGGACGCAGCATTGAACCCGATTAAACTACACTCAATTTTGCAGGGCGACGAAATGCTGTTAGAGGTGGCGTGCGCCCGCGCTCGCCATTCAGGACTCTCATGACAGCCTCCACCCCCAAACGCCGTGCCCTTCCGACCACCGACAATGGTCCCATCGACAACACGCTCAATCGCATCCGCGTGGCCCAGCCGGGCATGGCGAAGGGGGCGAGCCGGATCGCCGATTATATCCTCGCCCAGCCCGAAAAGATCGTCGGCATGTCAGTGACCGAATTGTCCGAAGAGACGGGCGTGAGCGAAGGCAGCATCATCAATTTCTGTCGTGGCATCGGCCTGTCCGGCTTCCAGCAGATGAAACTCAGCTTGGCCCAGGAAATCGTGCAACCGGTGCAGTTCATCCACGAGGACGTCACGCGCGATGACGACATGGACACGATCTGCCGGAAGGTATTTCATTCCGGGATTCAGGCCTTGCGCGATTCGCTGTCGGTGCTGGACCCCGCCGCGCTGTCCCGTGCGGTCGACATGATCCGCGCGGCCAAGCGCGTGGAAGTCTATGGCATCGGCTCGTCCGCACCGATCGCCGAAGACACGCATTATCGCATGCTGCGCATCGGCCTTGACGCACGGGTGGTGGTCGATAGCCATGTGCAGGCGATCTGTGCATCGCGATGTGACCCCGATGTCGTCGTGCTGACCATATCGCACAGCGGCGCCACGCATGAGACGGTGGCCGCCACGCGGCTGGCGAGGGAGGCGGGCGCGAAAACCATCGTCATCACCAATTTCGCCCGCTCGCCGATTCACGCCTATGCCGACCTGGTCCTGTTCACCATGGCGCGGGAGACGAGTTTTCGCACCGAGGCGATGACGAGCCGGATCGCGCAACTCTGCGTAGTAGATGCGCTGATCGCGGCCTTGGCGCTGGCGGATTATGAACGCTCGACCGAGACGCTGCGCCAGACGTTCGACGTGCTGTCGATCAAGCGCTTTTAAGCCGCAGTACCGCCTACCAGTTGACGATATCGTCCAGCGTCAGCCCGGCATCCGGCCCGATGAGTATCGGGTAGATGCCATAATCGGTCGCGCCCTTTCCGTCCGTTTCGGGATTGTCGCCGATCATCACGGCGTCATGCGCGGCCACGCCAGCGACTTCACAAGCGCGCGCGAACAGGAGGGGGCCGGGTTTGCCGACCGTTACCATCGGGGCAGTTGGTACACAGGCTAGCAAGGCGGCGAGCATCGCCCCGGTTTCCGGCACAATATGGCCATCGGGTCCGGGATGCGTGGCATCGATATTGGCGACGATCAGCTTCGCACCTCGCTGCAGCGCGTTCGCTGCGCGGCATAATTTGGCATAGGTAAAGCGCGTGTCGCGCGTCAGCAGGATTTGATCCGGCTCGTCCCGCACAAGTGTCAGCCCCATCTGCCGGGCATAGGCTTTGATCCGCGTCGTTCCGAGCAGCAAGGTTCGCGCCGGTTGGTCTTGCATGGCCAAGCGTACTGCCTCCGCACCGGCAAGGATGATCCGATCCGGCGGGATATGGACATTCGCCTGGTTCAATATGCGCGTGAAATCTTCGGGCAAGTGCGTCGAATTGTTGGACAGAATGACGACGCGATCCGCATGCCGCTCCAACAGCGTGCGCGCCGCCGGGATCAGAGTGTTGCCGATCATCACACAGCCATCCCAGTCGAGGAATATGGCGGCGGCATTGTCGAAAGCGCATTTCGGCGACGGGGAAGAGGATGCCCCATATCGCATAATCTTCATTTGCATGAGCGACCCTTTGGCAACTTGCCTCCGAAATACTCATATATTGCATGTTGTAAAGTGAGATTGTCTCAAAATATTCTGGTATCGCGTCTCTCTTGAAGTGGCGTCAGACCGAACGGTCGGCGGTCTGTATGGCGGTCCTGAGAAGTTTTGACGGCTGCAACTTCTCAGTGCCGCGCTTCTCAAGTTTCTGCGAATCCCCAGACTACAGGTGTCGACCCTTTCTTGCCACTCAGCCCCACAATTTCGCCCCCCAGGTGCGGACCGGCAGCTATTCTGGCAGAACGCGACCAAATACGCCCTTTAGCGGAGCGCCGCGAACGACGGCTGGTGCCCGAACCCGTCGTTCCGCGGGCGGGGACCTGCCCGGCAGCAACGCCCCCCAATTGTTGCCGTCCCGGCGCGACTCTCGCAAACCCAATAGCGGTCGTTGGTTGATGTTGAGGCATCGGCTCAACCTGCCGCCCACCGGCGGGACCGCGCGGTATCGTTGTATGTTGGGCTGGATGTGTCTGCCCTTGGCGCGATGCCAGAAAGTGGACACTGGCCCAGGGCAATGTCAGTGCTTTTCAACATGCGGCGCGGGCACGACGAGCGGCTTGCCCTTTTCGACGATGTACGTCGCCAATTCGGCGCCGTTCGTGGACTGTCGGCTATGGCGATTCCTCGGCCTTTCGCAGGATTTTCCAGCGGGTTACCGGGTTGGCACCGGCCGAATATCGCCGGCGCTTCGGGGTCGCGTCGGACGAACTGACTGCGCCGGCCGGAGCCCGCGCGCATAGTCTCACGGAGAAGAGCAAAAAGAGGGCGGACCTTGGCCCGCCCCCGTCGACAGGGTGATCAGCTGCGCACGAAGCCGAGCATGTCGGCGTTGATCACGTCCGGGTGCGTCGCTGCCATGCCGTGCGAAAGCCCCTCATAGGTCTTCAGCGTTCCGTTCTTGAGCAGCTCGATCGCGCGCGGGGCGTGGTTCGCGAACGGCACAAGTTGGTCGTCGGTGCCGTGCATCACCAGCACCGGCAAGTCGATCGCCCTGAGATCTTCGGTGAAATCGGTCGCGGAAAATGCAGCGATGCAATCATATTGCGCCTTTGCGCCGCCCATCAGGCCCTGGCGCGACCAATTGTCGATCAGCCCCTGGCTCACCTTACTGCCTTCCCGATTGAAGCCGTAAAATGGCCCGGCTGCGATCTCACGATAGAATTGGACCCGGTTGGCCATCAGCGACGTGCGAAAGCCGTCGAACAGCTCAGGCGGCAGTCCCCCCGGGTTGCTGTCGGATCGCATCATCATCGGGGGCACTGCGCCCAGCAAGACCGCCTTGGCCACGCGGCCGGGTCCGGCCCGCGCCACGTAGCGGGCAACTTCGCCACCGCCGGTCGAATGACCGATATGGACGGCGTTCTTCAGATCCAGCGCCCTGGCGAGTTCAATCACGTCCGCAGCATAGGTGTCCATCTCGTTGCCGGTGTCCGTCTGGCTCGACCGGCCGTGACCGCGACGGTCATGCGCGATCACCCGATGGCCTTGGGCAAGGAAGAACAGCATCTGATTGTCCCAGTCGTCGCTGGAAAGCGGCCAGCCATGGTGGAACACGATCGGCTGCGCATCCTTGCTGCCCCAATCCTTGTAGAAAATCTGGGCGCCGTCCTGGGTGGTGATCGTCGACATATCGGGTCTCCTTTGTTCAGCTCGGCGGAGCGCCGCTGCTGTGGACGATGTAGAGGAGCTCTGACGCAGGAGCGCTCGGCAGAACCGACAGAGTGCGTGCCGAAACTGACATGTGTTGCCCGATCGGATTTGATCCAGCAAAATCGGCGGGTAGCCTCGCTGATCGCAAGGCATGAGATCCAAGCCCTTCCAGGCGAGTTACGTCGAATGACACATGGTGCCCATGCGCCTCTTCGCTATCATCGTCCTCTTATCGTCAGGAATGCTGCATGACACGTTGGCCGCTCATTTCTTCCGCCATTCTTCTAGCAATGGCGATGATCACGCGTGGCGATGCCGTGCCAACAAAAAAGTCGGCGTGGGATGGGACTGCGGCTGCAGCTTATCTGGACAATCGCCTCAATTGGTGGCGTCAATGGCCTAAGGCGGAACGGGATCACGGCACACGCTGTGTATCCTGCCACACGTCACTGCCTCATGTCCTCGCCATGCCCTCGCTCCGCAGCCTGTCAAGCAAGCAAGGACAGAGCATCGACGAGATGGCGATGTTCGACGATGTGGTGAAGCGCGTCTATCTTTGGGATGAACTGGAGCCCTTCTATCCCGACCAGACACGTGGCGTGCCCAAGTCGGCAGAATCTCGCGGCGTCGAAGCCGTTCTCAACGCCCTGATACTGGCGACACGGGATCAGGAACGAGGCTACTTTGGACCCGATACGCGACAGGCCTTAGCCAACATGTGGGGCGTGCAGATGAAGGCTGGCGATCAGAAGGGCGGCTTTACCTGGCTCAACTTCCGGCTGGAACCCTTCGAGTCCCCGACCGCGACCTACTGGGGGGCGACATTGGCCGCGCTGGCTGTTGCGCGTGCGCCGGACGCGTACGCCGCCGATCCGGCGGTGGCTCCGCAGGTTGATGCGCTGCGCGCCTATTTACGAAATGGTACGAGCGGCTCGCTGTATTCCCGCGCACTCATCCTGTGGGCCGACAGCCAGCTTGGCGGCATATTAGCCGCGGATCAGAAGAACAAGATCGTGTCAGATCTGGTCGCTTGCCAGCAAGCAGATGGCGGATGGAATTTGCCAAACCTCTCGACCTGGCAGAGGATCGACGGCTCCAGCCTGCCGCAAGAGAGCGACGGATATGCCACCGCGATTCTCGCCCTAATTCTGCGTGAAGCAGGAGGAGTGACCAGCGCGGCGGCGCTCATGAAGGCGCAGAATTGGCTGTCTGCTCATCAGAACAAGGACGGCTCAGTAACGGCAAAGTCGATCAATAAGGACCGCAAGCCTGGGACGGACGCCTATCTCTTCATGACCGATGAAGCGACCGGCATGGCTGCACTTGCCATGCGCCGATAGACATAAAAAGGCAAGGTCGACCCATCCAAGACATTCAACGGCTAAATTGTGTTCTCTAGGAGCGGACCGTCAGCTACCCTAACAGCACCTTTCACGACTGGCCGATTGACGTCGGATGCCGAATTATTTGAAGCCGGAACCGACCTACAGGTGCCGATTCCAGTGAGACCGATTACCGGAGTGATTACGGCGAGTTCTGAGGGTTTCAGATTTGCGATCGAGCAGATGACGGTTCCTCGCGCCATCTTTGCATCATTCAGCATGATTACATAGTCGGCAATGGCGTAGCCCGATAACGTCGGAGCACCCGATCCGAATTTCCCCGTAAGGAACCCTTTCCTCGTGACTGTTGTGGTGAGGTAAGCAAAACATCGACAACATTGGTCCGTCTCCGCTTGACGATGGATGAAGGTCGGGGTCGCATCAGGGATTGATTATTTTGGTCCATTATGTGAAACATCATCCCAATATGTTGCATGGCTTCGAATATATCGGCGATGGAAATGCATAGGGAGGGGTGGATGCATCACGGGTTTAGCCGAGTAGCCGTGCTCTTTGCGGGCTTGGCGTTTTCCTGTGCCGCCATGGCAGCGGATCGAAAGGTCACTCCCCTGTCCGACAATTGGCGCTTCCTGCAAGGTGATCCAGGGGGAGCGGAAGGTGTCGATATCAGCACCGAAGGCTGGCGCACCGTCTCGGTTCCTCACGATTGGGCGATCGCCGGACCGGTTACTCCCGATGCCAAGGCCGGGGGCGAGAACGGTTTTTTCCCGACGGGTGTGGCGTGGTATCGTCGCGACCTTAACGTCGTACCAGTTACGAACCGCCGCTATTTCGTCGAGTTCGATGGCATCATGGAACGCAGCGGAGTCTGGGTGAATGGGCATCATGTTGGCTATCGGCCGATGGGTTATGTTTCGCTTCGCTATGACATCACCCGGCACCTGCGCCACGACGGGCCGAACGTCCTCGCGGTGCGCGCCGACACGGCGGCGGCGCCGTCATCGCGTTGGTATAACGGATCGGGCATTTATCGGCATGCCCGCCTGATCGAAACAGGCGACGTCCATGTGCCGCAAGGTGGGGCGTTCGTCCGCGCATCGTCGATCACCGCAGACGCCGCCATGCTGTCGGTTTCGACCGAAATCCATAATGCGGGTGCGACTCCTCGCAGCGCGACGGTGGAAGTGGTCGTCACCGATCCCAAAGGCCGTGAAGTCGGCCGCACGCGATCGACGCTGAAACCAATAGATGCCGGTCGTACACAACTCGTGACGCACGAGATTCCGCTCGTATCGCCTCGACGATGGGACCTCGATAGTCCCACCTTGTATCACGCAGCGATTCATATCCTCGATGAACAAGGTAACCTGCTGGACACCGAGAACGTCGCGTTCGGCGTGCGCGAGGCCGAGTTCAGGGCGGACACCGGCTTCTGGCTGAACGGACGCAACGTCAAGGTGAAGGGCGTGGCGATCCATCACGACGGCGGCGCGGTCGGCGCGGCGGTGCCGATCGCCGTGTGGCGCCAGCGGCTGACCGCGCTGAAGGCACTCGGGGTTAACGCCATCCGCACCGCGCACAACGTACCGAGCCCGGAATTGCTGGACCTGACCGATGAACTTGGCTTGCTGGTGATGGACGAGTGGTTCGACCAATGGAACGTCGCCAAGACGTCGGAGGATTATCACCTGTTCTTCAGCGACTGGCACAAGCGCGACGCTGCCGACATGATCCGGCGCGACCGCAACCATCCCAGCATCGTCATCTGGAGCGCAGGCAACGAAATCCACGATACAGCCTATCCCGTGCAGGCGAAGGCGGCCCTGCGCTCATTGCTCGACATCGCCCATGCTAATGATCCGACCCGCCCGGTCACGATGGGGCTGTTCCGGCCGAACGTGACCGGCGACTATGCCAACGGCTTTGCCGACATGCTGGACGTGGTCGGCCAGAACTATCGCGAAGGCGAGCTGGTGGCAGCGCATCGTCAGGACCCGCGTCGCCGCATTATTGGTACGGAGAACGGGCATAATCGCGTGAACTGGCTGCCGGTGCGCGACAATCCTGCTTATGCCGGCATGTTCCTGTGGACCGGCATCGACTATCTGGGGGAAGCGAACCGTGCCGGCTGGCCCGCCATCAGTCGCTATACTGGGTTGCTCGACCGGACGGGGGCACCGCATGTCCGCGGGCTGGAGCGGGCGAGCTGGTGGTCTGACAAACCCGTCGTCCATGTCGTGCGCAATGCGATCCCGGAGGCCGCCGGACCGGCGACCGATGGTGCGGGGGGACCGAACCAGCCGACCGTACCGACGATGATCGCGGTGGCGACACCGCAGCCACCGGTCGCGCTTTTCGATGACTGGACCCCCGCAAACCTGCAACCGCATCCGGAGACGATCGAGGTCTACAGCAATTGCCGCGCGGTGGAGGCGTTCCTGAACGGTCGTTCGCTAGGCAGCCTGCCCATCAACGTCGATGCGTCGCCGCGCCGCTGGGCGGTCACCTTTGCGCCGGGTGAGGTGCAGGCGGTTTGCCGCGACAAGGGGGGCGGTGGCATCTCGGATAGGCTTCGCACCGCTGGCCGTCCTGCTGCAATACAGCTGACGTCAGATGCAGGAACCATCGGTTCCGACTTCGACAGCATGATCTATGTCCGCGCACGGGTGGTCGATGCAAAGGGCGTGACCGTGCCGAACGCGGAGCATCTTCTTCATTTTTCGGTCGAGGGCGCGGGCGAACTGATCGCGACCGACAACGGATCGGTCACCGATCACCGGCCCTTCGCCTCGCCGGATCGTCAGCCACGCGAGGGGACCGCCGTCGCACTGGTTCGGGGCGCTGGCGACGGACGCTTTACCGTAAAGGTCCGCGCCGATGGGCTCGCATCAGGTTCGATCGAGCTTCAGGCTAGGAAAGGACGATGATGCCGGCACGCACTCCCCTGATCAATCGCTATGTGCAGCCTCTGTCTGGATAGCGACACGGTATCCAGACAGAGGCTGGCGTTTTTCTTTCCGACCAACCCCTTCTTGTCACCGGAGCTACCAATGTCGCGTTATCTGATGACCCTGCCGCTGATCCTTGCCGCCGCGCTGGCCCACGCGCAAACCAGCGGCCCGAGCATCGGGGCGCGGCCGACATTGCCCGCACCGTACAGCACGAAATCGGTCGTCAACACGCCGGACACGACGCCGTTCCACGACGATGTTCGCGTGAAGGCGGCCGACGGCCTTGCCGTCAACGTCTTTGCCGAGGGGCTGGATTCGCCGCGCAACGTCGTGGTGCTGCCGAACGGCGACGTGCTGGTCGCCGAAGCGACGACCGAGCGCAAGAGCAACGATCCAGGCTATCGCGCGGTCGGGCGCAACCGTATCCTGCTGTTGCGCGACACGGATGGTGATGGGCGCGCAGACGTGCGCGAAACGCTGATAGGCGGCCTCAATCAGCCCTATGGGATGCAACTGATCGGGGATCAGCTCTACATCGCTAACGCAAATGGAGTATTTTGGACGCCGTATACGCTCGGCACCACGCGTATCGCCGAAGATGCGCCACGCACGTGGATCACCCGCTTCGATCCGACCGGCTACAATAATCATTGGACGCGCAATCTGCTGGCCAGCCGCGACGGGCGCACCTTGTTCATTGCAGTCGGATCGGCCAGCAACGCGGGCGAGTTCGGCATAGCCAAGGAAGCCCGCCGCGCCGCTATCCTGGCGATCGATCTGGCGAGCGGGCGGGAGCGCATCTTTGCCGATGGCATACGCAATCCGGTGGGCATGGCGTTTGAGCCCCGAACCGGGCGGCTATGGACTTCCGTTAATGAGCGCGATGAGTTGGGCGACGATCTGGTCCCCGACTATATCGTTGGCGTGAAGGAAGGTGGCTTTTATGGTTGGCCCTACAGCTAATGGGGCAAGAACCCCGATCCGCGACTGAAAGGGCAGCGGCCCGACCTGGTGGCGAAGGCTATTACGCCCGATTTCGCCGTTGGTGCCCATGCTTCTGCGCTCGGTATTTCGTTTGGGGCGGACACGAAGCTGCCCGCGCGGTTCAGGGACGGCGCTTTTGTCGCGCGACACGGTTCATGGAACCGTTCGACCCTGCTCGGCTATGACGTAGTGTTCGTTCCGTTCCGGAACGGGAAGGCGGTCGGCCCGATGCAGCCGGTGCTAACCGGCTTCACTGACGGGCCCGGACATGTCCACGGCCGCCCCCGCGCGTTAGCGACCGCGCGGGACGGGTCAGTGCTGATCGTCGATGACAAAGGCGGAACGATCTGGCGCATTGCCGCTGCCAGCCCCGCGAAATGAATTGGTAATCGCACGCAAGCTGTCCATTATCTTGTGCGCAACGCCTCGCCTGGTAAGCTATTATGACAGTGAGCTTCTTCTTAAGTGGCCTTCATTATCGGCACCTGCCTTCTCCCTGCGATGCCTCTTCGCCATACAAGCCTCGCGGTGTCAGTCGCGATCCCGCGGGCGGGACGAATGGACCTGATTGAGCTAGTCTCGCATCTGGGGGCAACTTTTTCTCGGAACAAACGGGCGGCATCATTTTGAAATGAGGGGGCGAATTGCCTCGGAATCAGCAGTTAGGGGCAGCCTGCATCCGGAGAGAAAGTCCGTAAAATGTTCGTACCTTCGGCACCAACCGGCCTGATTCTTGGACCGGTACGGGTGGATAAATATCTTAACTTTCCTGTGCCATGATTATCAGGGAGATATAAATGGCAAACGGACGCGAGACGTGACCACGGGCGAAGCTAGATCGATCCATCACGATCCGTCTCAGTATCGTTATAAGCTGATGCTTGCCAACTCTGCGACCGCGGCAGTGTGTGCGGGGGCTGACAATCTAATCGTATCTTGGAACACGGCCGCTGAAGAGCTTTTCGGGCATCTTGCAGAGCAAGCGATCGGTCAGCCGCTCTCGCTAATCATCCCTCCCAGGCTTCGGGCCGCGCATGATGCGGGCCTTGCCCGAGCGGTTCAGGCTGGCCGCGCGCGTCTAGCCGGGCATTCCGTCGACATTCTGGCGTTGCATGCAGAAGGTAGTGAGATTCCGGTCGATTTATCCCTCTCTATGTGGTTCGAGGACGGCAAGCCGATGTTTGGCGCTCTGCTGCGCGACATTGCGGACCGGCACTCGGCGAAGCAGCGGCTCGAGCACCTCGCGCACTGCGATACGCTCACGTCGCTGCCCAATCGAAACGCACTACAGGAACGCCTCGCGGCCGAGATTACAAGGGCTGCTTGTGCGCTGATGCTAGTGGACCTCGACGGGTTCAAGCATGTGAACGACACTCTTGGACACTCCGTCGGCGACCAGCTTCTAACAGCCGTGGCAGCCCGGCTGACTGCAACCGTTGGAGCGATCGGGTTCGTCGCACGTCTGGGCGGCGACGAGTTTGCAATCCTGCTTTCAAACTGCGCCGATCCGCTCGTACTGGACGAACTGACAACCCGAATTTTCCAAACATTGCAGCGCCCCTTTCAGCTAGCCGAACAATCGATCTACGTAGGGACAAGCATCGGTATCGCATTGTCGCCTAGTGATTCTTTGAATGTGGAGCTGCTCCTCTCTTGCGCTGATCTTGCCCTCTACAGCGCAAAAAACGACGGCGGTGGCGCGCGGAGATTTTTCCAGCGTGCGATGCAGAACAATTCCGAACACAGACATCGTTTGGGCTCGGAACTTCGGAAGGCGCTAGCCAACGGCGAGTTTGAACTCTGGTACCAACCTCAAATGTGCCTGACCACGAGTTCGCTGTCTGGAGTCGAGGCGCTTCTTCGATGGCGCCATCCCGATCACGGCCTGCTCACTCCAGCCGCCTTCATAGAGGTGCTTGAAGACAGTCCGATAGCAGAAGATGTAGGCGACTGGGTTGTTGAGCAGGCATGCGCAGCAACGGCCCAGTGGGAGCGAGCAGGCTTGCGATCAATGCGCATCGGGGTCAATCTTTTTGCAGCGCAGCTTCGGTCAGATCGGCTATTTGAAGTCGTATCGACGGCATTGCGGAAGCATCAACTATCGCCCGATCAATTAGAGCTGGAAATCACGGAGACGACCGTCTTACGGCATAACAATCAGTCGACCAAAGCGCTGAGGAATCTCAACTCGTTAGGCGTAGGCATAGCCTTCGATGACTTCGGGACCGGGTTTGCCTCACTAAGCTTATTGCAAAAATATCCGCTGACCCGTCTCAAAATCGACCGCAGCTTCATTGCGCACATCGATCGCAAAGCTGGTGACTCGGCTATCGTTAAGAGCCCGATTCAGAAGTTCGTCAAATTTGACAGTACCTTGCGGTTCTGCGCGTGAGCATGCGGATTGAAGCGATAAGAGCCCAGGCCGTCGATGAGGCGATGGACCTTTCCCAATCTTTGGCGAGCCGTCGGCAACGCCCGAGCCATGCGAAGGTTCGCTCGACAACCCATCGGCGGGGTAGCACCTCGAAACCCTTGGCTTTGTCGGAACGCTTGATGATTTCGATCGTCCACTTTCCCATGCCGACGAGTGCCGACCGTAACTTTTCACCCGCATAGCCGCCATCCGCGAACACATGGCGCAGCCAGGGGAAACGGGTCCGGATTGCGGCCAGCACATCGACAGCTCCATCGCGATCCTGAATGTCGGCAGCGTGGACGAGGATGAAGATCAGAAAACCGCAGGTGTCTGTCAAAATGTGCCGTTTGCGGCCTTTGACCTTCTTGCCAGCGTCAAAGCCCGAAATTCCGCCACTTTCCGTGGTCTTCACCGACTGGCTATCGATCACTCCAGCGCTGGGCGAGGCTTCCCGTCCTTCGATTTCCCGCAAGTTCATAACCAACACGGTGTTGATGGCTTCGAACAGACTGGCATTGCGCCAGGCGTAGAAGTAGCGCCGCACAGTCGACACCGGAGGAAAGCATTTTGGTAGAAGTCGCCACGCGCAACCGCTCGCAGCTACATACAACATCGCGTTGAGGACTTCGCGCATGTCTGCCGTTCGAGGTCGGCCTCCACGCCTTGCCGGAGGCACGAACGGCGCTGCCAACGCCCACTCAACATCGGTCATATCCGATGGATATCGCAGTCCCTCCCGGCTATGCTCGCGCCGGGCAATACCAGTCCATGTCACCATTCACTCCATCTCTTCGCAAAGAGGCGTGAATCACAACATGCTGGTATTGCTCAACAACTTTCGGATCGGGCTCTAAGGCAATTGTCATCATGGCGACGGGCCTTGGACTCAAAGTAATTGCTGAAGGTGTCGAGACGGCCAAGCAAGAAAAGGCGCTGCGGGATCTCGGCTGTAACGAAGCACAGGGATACTTGTACGGTCGCCCGATGCCAGCTTCTCAAATTGCGGACAATTACCTGCACCGCTGCACTTTCGCTCAGCGCGCCAGCATTGTGTAAACGCGCTGAAAGCCGACTTCCCCTCGCTGCTTGCGATAGAGAGCTCTTTTCCGACGATCCCCTTCCGTTATCGACCCAGCCTGTCGTCTAATAGCGGCTCAGAATGCAAGCCCCTAAAAGCGATATAGAGATGAACTTGCCTGGAGCACGGTCGTATCGCTCCGGTGAGGGCCGCCTTGCGGTGATCGGCTGATATTTCGAGATGGCACCGGTGCAAGCGCCGGTGTTTGCACCGATACTAGGGACGGTGCGATGAGTCAGATCACGGTAATTTCAGGCCCGGAGCGGCGGCGGGTATGGACCGACCAGCAGAAGCGTGAGGTGGTCGCGGCTGTTTCGGCGCCCGGCGCGAACGTGGCGGAGATAGTGCCCATAATAGTGGGCGAAGCCACCGTTTCAGCCTTGGGCAAACTAATCTTGCGGGTCTGCCGCAGTGGCTCCGCTGCGCAGTCGGTTTTCCCGTGTTGCCAGTTCTTCAAACCGACACAGCGGCACAGCCTGAGAAAGCTGACGGTAGAATTGAACATGAAACCGGACGGGTCCAAGCGGCACAACATGATGGAGGATCGTAGGCTCCACCAAACCTGGTCTGCTCTCAGGCGTCAGTATAAGTTCGGCACTCACTCGGCGTGGATCGGTTACGCAATAGCGCAATCGGCCTTCCGCCACCTGTATCAGCCCCCATACCCCTGGCTTCGTACAATGATCCTTACGAAGGCCCGCTGGAATCGAAACCTCTGTAAACACGTCAGTCTGACGATATGGCTCCAAGCCTTCGGGAAGTTCGGCAGCGGCCTCTGATGGCATCATTTCCGATGTCACGCCGACTCAGTGTAGAGCATGGTTTCACGTGCCTTCAGAACGTCGGCAAGGAACCAGTACGCCTCGCCCCATGCATTCAGCACGGTATCATCAACCGCATCTCCAAGAACGTCCTTGATCGCCGGGAGCAGGGCGTTCGCAACGGCAGGGTAATGCTCTGGCTTAATGTGCGTCGCGACGTGGCGCGCAGCGATGCGTTCGATCGCGGGTTTCAACGCCTCAAGCTTGTCGGCGTTCTGTGCGAAGGCAAGGATGGCAGCTGCAAGCCGCTTAGGCTGCTCGCCAGATTCTTGAGCCGCCATATCGAATAGGGCTTTGATTTCAGAATCGACAAACAGCCGTTCGTACATGCGCGTCGTGATTTCCACGCCATGAACCTGCAGGATCGGCGCAGTGGATTTGACGATGGCGATAGTCTGTTCAGAAAGCGGCGTGGTCATGGGCAATTCCATATAAACATGCAGATTGAATGCATCTATACTCCTGCTCTAAAAAGATGCAATAGACTCGCATGTTTAAGGTCAAGATTTGAAATGCGCCTGACCGCGCATACCGACTACGCGCTACGCATTTTGCTCCATGCAGCACTAGCGGCTCGGGATGGAGACGGGCTGTTGGGGGTTGCGCAAGTGGCTGCCGACCATGCTATTTCACGCAATAATGCGATGAAGGTAGTAAATGTGCTTTCCAACGCTGGTCTACTCCAGACCGTGCGCGGGCGCAGCGGAGGATTTCGTCTCGGACGTTCAGCCGAAACTATCACGCTTGGTGAGGTGGTGAGATTTACCGAGCCATGTCTGAATCTTGCCGATTGCGAAAACTGCATCCTGCGCGGCAGCTGTGGTCTAAGAGGTATGCTTAACAAAGCTATGGGCGTATTTCTCGCTGAGTTGGACCAACAAACTCTTGCGCAGGCTGCCGCTGGCTCACGGCTCCCTGCAGCGGTCCAGCTCTCGAACGTACCGCGCGCCAGCACCACTTTAGTCTACAACTAATTTCCCAGATATCGTGCTAAACATATTTAAGCCAATCCTTGCAGGCGCGACCTTGCCAGATCGATTGATCGCAAGTTTGGGTGCTGCGATTGCCATCGCACTTACCATCGTAGTTTGTGCTGGCCTTCCTCTTTCTGCTGTGGATTTGCCGATCATTGTCGCACCCCTTGGTGCTTCAGCGGTACTGGTATTTGCCGTGCCTTCCAGCCCTCTAGCCCAGCCTTGGGCCGTGGTCGGCGGCAACACCATTTCAACATTGATTGGCGTATGGGCGTTCAATCTTTTTCCAGACATCACACTTGCCGCTGGCGTCGCGGTGGGCGGCGCGATTCTTGTGATGTCGCTACTGCGCTGCCTACATCCCCCGGGAGGCGCGGCTGCGCTTACTGCAGTAATTGGCAGCCAAGGCATTCACGCAGCAGGATATAGCTTCGCTTTCGCGCCGGTAGCGATCAATTCCATAGCACTTGTGTCGATAGCTATGTTCTTTCATCGTATGACCACACATAGCTATCCGCACGTACCAGCCCTCACGCCGGAGCCTCGCGTTCCACGAGCTTTTCATTCATCCGATATCGATGCGGCACTGGAAGATATGCATGAAAGCTTCGATATCAGTCGTGAAGATATCGAAGTGCTGCTGGCACATGTCGAACGACATGCTCTAATGAAATCCCAGCGTCGGTAAATCCGTCAACTTCTCGATAATTTATGGCATTGTGATTGCCCATTTCGTTGATGCAAAAGTTTTAATTTTTGCATTAACGAATGGCAGGTTTCGGGATTTAACAGACCGGTCTGGAACGACGGATTTTGGCGCGTTGCCGCCCTTCGACAGGAGGCTTCTGCTGGTCCGTGAATGACCGCTTTCTTGGGTCGGTTTCTCTGAGGCCGACAGTCGCGAAGGCCCCAGGGCCGTGTGTAATTACGGCGGCGAGCCCTGATCATTTCCACATTGGTCTTGTTTGCCAATCTGTAGGGAATCCTATAGCGGACAGGTCTCCAGTCGGATGGGTCGCAAGCAAGCCGACGATGTCAGAGACCCAATTATTCGAGACGTCAATCTGCTGCAGGAGGTAGCCGCTCAGAACCAAGCTGTTGTAAAGCCGTGCAGGCCCTGCGCCCAGATTTGAATCCAATGTTGCCGCAAGGGTGGCAGGCTTCTGAGGCAGCTTCATTCGGATCAGGAAGCCTCGGTTCCAAAGGCGTGCATGGTGCGCACAGCTGTTCCTTACGGTGGAGAGGTGTTTGAGGAGCGGCACCAGAACTACTTCGGGCAGACCGAGCGGCTTTGCGATAGCGTTGCGTAGGGCGCGATCATCGAGGGACGAATACCATCGTGACAACTGTCCAAACGACATCATTTCGGCGACCATCCAAACCGGGGGCATGGCCGGGTCATCATAGGTCCGCCGATAATGATCGATGTAGGTTTCCGGTGACGTGCCTACCTCGCGTGCCAGGCGCGAGAAATTGTCATGGAACTGGCGCCGCTCGTTGTAGAGCGACGCGTCGAGATAGCTGTGCGGCCCGCCCTGGTGGGCTAACGTGTAAGCCCAACTGCCCCGTACCGCGACTTCAATCCGCTCTATCGCGCTCATCAAAAGTAGGCGCAGGCGGCGGTCAAACTCGTAGAGGGCGATAACCGCGTCGAAACTCGTCCCGTTGACGAACCCCGGCCCCGGCTGCCCCTTCGGCTTTTCGAAAGGTAGCCAGTAGGCGCTGAGCCGATAATAGCTGACATGGCGAAGCCAATATTCTGCAGCTGCTGCATCCGGGATTGCCATCCCTTGCGCCGCAAGATAGCCCATCTGCTGAGCGATTGTCATCGCAGGCTTGGTGAACGGTCGGGACATGTGTCCGCATAGCCACCGGGGACCAGAAACAAAAGACCCGCCAAGTGTGCATGCTCGAGAGCAGAGGCCTGGCGGGTTCGATAACCCAGAGATAGGCTTGGGATCCTTACGATTCAATCAAAAAAGTGTACGGATGTAGCGACGGGCCGAATGGCTTTCCTACATACCGCCCTCTCGGCTAAAGCAGGTCATGCGCTTCATCCACACCGCCGATTGGCAGCTCGGCAAACCCTTCGGCCGCTTTGAACCTGACGTTCGTGCCGCGCTCACGGATGCGCGGTTCGATGCGATCGACGCGATCGGTAAGGCTGCCGCTGAGAACGGTGCAGGCCATGTGCTGGTTGCAGGCGATGTGTTTGACACAGAAGGCCCAGAAGACCGTACGATAATCCAGGCCGGCTCCCGAATGGCTCGCCATGGCTGCCGCTGGTGGCTCCTCCCCGGCAATCATGATTATGCCAGAAACGGCGGCCTATGGGACCGCGTGATCGGAAAAGCTGCGCCGAATATCACCGTGCTACGTGACCCCATGCCAGTGGAGATTGACAGCGGCACATGGATCTTGCCCGCGCCCCTCACCCATCGGCATAACCTGGGAGATCCCACCAGCGCCTTTGACGCTATGGGGACGCCGGGTGCGAAACTTAGAATTGGACTGGCACATGGGTCGATCCGGGACTTCGGTTCCCGAGGGGAAGCGAACAATCAGATCGCTCCCGACAGGGCCAGGCTTTCCGGCCTCGACTATCTCGCGCTGGGCGATTGGCACGGAACTCTCGAGGTAGACAGTCGCACCTGGTACGCAGGAACACCAGAGACGGATCGCTTCCAGCGCGATGCGCCGGGTCAGATATTGCTGGTCGACATTGAAGCGGGACGTCTTCCCACCGTGACGCCGCTGCGGACTGGGCGGTTCCAATGGCTGAAGCGTGACTGGCGGGTCAACGACTTCGCGGCCTTTGAAGCCGAACGGCAAACGCTGTGGAACGAGATCGAGCCGTCGGCGACATTGTTGCAACTTGCAATTGCCGGCGTCACCAGCCTTTCCGAACGGATCAGAGTCCTCGAAATCCTCGAGGCGGATGTCGGCCACCAGCTACGATACCTCGAAGCTCGCACCGACGACCTTGTCGCCCAGCCCAGTGAGGAAGACATGCAGCTACTGGCAGTGGAAGGCGTGCTTGGCTCGGCCGCGCAGAAACTCAATGCGTTACGGGAGCGTGGAAGCGCCGACGCAGGGATCGCGAAGCGGGCCCTCGAGCGGCTGTTTGTCGAGTTTGCTCGGGGAGAGGCCGCATGAGCCTGCGGATCCGGCGCCTCGCCATTTCGAACTTTCGGAAGTTTCGGGTTCCCTTTGCCATCGAGGGGCTGAGCGATGGCCTCAACATCATCATCGAGCCCAACGAGACCGGCAAGTCGACCGTCTTGGAGGCCCTGCGGGCTGCCTTCTTCGTTCGGCATTCCACAAAAAACCAGCTGGCGAGCTCCTACGCACCATATGGCGAAAATGTTGCCCCGGAGATTGAGGTCGGTTTTGACATCGCGGGTGAACAATGGAGCGTCGCCAAGAAACTTCTAAAGTCCCCCTCCATCGAAGTGCGCGGCCCCACGGGACGAGATCAGGGAGAGGCGGCCGAGGAACGCTTGCAACAGCTGCTTGGGTTCGAACGTGACAGCAGCCGATCGCGTGACATCAACACCTATGGCGCGCTTGGCTTACTCTGGGTCGGGCAGGCAGAAGCGTTGGAGGTCAGTGCTCCAGGCCGGATGGTGCGCGATAGCGTTCACGCGACTTTGGAAGCCGAAGTGGGCGCCATCATGGGCGGCGGCTCCTATGAGCGTGTTCGCGCCCGCGTAGATCAACAATATGCTGAGCTTTGGACGGCAAGGGGCCGACCAACAGGCAAGCAGCTGGTTGCAAAGGAAAGGTTTGAGGCAGCAGAAGCCGCCTCGAAGATCGCGTCCGAGCAACTGGCAGCTCTGGAGGCAAGCTTTTCAGAGCTGGAAAGCGACCGTTCACGCCTCAGGGTTCTGGAGAAGGAACTGGCGGATGATACGGACACGCATGCCCGCAAAAACCTCGTAGCTTCGACCGAAACCGCACGGTCAGCGGCCCAGTTGCTCCACACCCGGCGCGCCGAATACCAAGCGGTGGCTGGCAAAGCACGGGGGCTGGAGGAGCTGCTGCAGCGTCATGAAGCTGCCAAGGCCGCTCTGACGGTTACGTCGCAGAAAGCTGAAAAGTCCCGTATCGCCCGCTCCGACATAGCGGCGGAGATGGCGCTCGCTCATGATCGCGCCAATGCCGCAAAGGCAGCCCACGCAGAGGCCCGGACCAATTACAACGCCGCGCGTATCCTTCTGACCGGCGGCGAGAAGCAGGTGGAGGCCGCGCGTATCGCTGCGGCATCAGAGGCCGCGCGTCAAAGGCACTGCAAGCTCCTCGGACTTGAAGAGGAACTGGCCAGAGCAAAGGCCGCAATGATCGCTGGAATTTCAGTCGCCGAACTCGCCAAACTGGATGAACTCGACCGCGTCATACTTAAAAGCCGCATCGAGCTTGAAGCGGGGGCGACGAGGATGGAGCTGGTCGGGTCATCCGAAGGCATCGCCATTCAAGGGAAGCCCCTCGGGGTCGGTGAGCAGATACTGGATGGTGAGACGCGGATCGAACTCGAAGGCGGCGCAGCGCTTATCATTCGCCCACCAGCGGCGTCCGCCAGTACGTCTGCCAGACTGGCAAAGTCGCAAGCGACGCTTGCCGATATGCTGACGAAATTGGGTCATTCCGACGTGTCTGCTGCGCGGAAAGCCCATGATGCGTCGCGTCAGGCGGACGGTGAGATTAAAACTCTACTGACCCAGATCGACGCACTCACACAGCCAGATATGCTTCTGGATTTGCGCGCAGGGCCAGAGGCGCTGAAGCTTCTCATCGCCTCGATGATTGACGTACCTGCCAGCGGCACAATCGAGCAGCCGGACATTACTGCGTTGAAGCTCGCGGTCGAGGAGATGGAAATCACGTCCGCCCGTGCCGAAGGTGCTCACGATGCCGCCATAGAGGCTCTGCGTAAACTTGAGGAGCAGGACAGGCCCCTGGCCGTAGCAGAAGTAGAGGCTGCCAGTGACCAGCGGAACGCCATTGCGCTGGTTGCCGATATTGAGGCCCATGCAGATTTTGCTACCCTCAGCGACGCCCTCGTCGAGGCGCGCGGCAGCGCAGCCGAACATGCCGTCAAACTTGCAGAGGCCGAGCAAAATGCCTCGGCACACGACATTGTCGCAATCGAGCGCAAAATTGCGGTGATCGATGCACGAACAGCAGCGGCCAACGGCACGAAGCGCAAGCTTGAAACCGATATTGCTCGTCTTGAGGGCACGATCGAAAGCGAAGGCGGCAAAGGCCTGGCACAACGTGCGGCTGCAGCATTGGAGGAAGCCGAAGCTGCAAGTCTCGCTTATGGCCGCATCCGCGAGGAAGCAGAGACGATCAAACTGCTGCGAGACACCCTCGAGCTTGCCCGCCTCGAGACCTCCAGAACCTATGTGGGTCCGGTGGCGAAGCGGGCTAAGCGGCATGTCGAACGGCTGCTGCCAGGATGTGAGCTCAGCTACTCAGAGGATCTCGGCCTTCAGAGCATTATCCGGGGTAACATTGCTGAAGGCTGCGGCAACCTTTCGCGCGGAACCCAGGAGCAGCTTGGCATCCTGACACGGCTCGCAGTGGCTGACATGCTGCTGGAGCAAGGCAGGCCCGTCTCGCTGATCCTCGACGATCCGCTGGTCTATTCCGACGATGCCCGGCTCGACCTGATGACGGAGATTCTCCTCGACGCCTCGAAGCGCATGCAGGTGATTTTGCTGACTTGCCGCGACCGCGCCTTTCGTCATGTCGAGGGCACGCGGTTGTCGCTTAGCCCCGCATCGAAATCGGCGTAATTCGCCAAGGATAATATGGGTGAAAGAGACCTGTGGATGTCGGCTTTAGCCAAGTCCGTTCCCGTAAGCGGACTGTCTCGAATGTCGAAGGTTAGTCACTCGCATCAACGCGACTGCGGGATGAACAGAGGGTAGGTATCAAAGAGCGGCTCGGGTGCTGCGAAGGTCGCCTTTGTTAGCGCATTCAGTCTTGCCAGCCGGCATCAATTGCGGCCTGCTCGGCGTTGCGATCGAGTGCCGCGTTCGCGGCCATGCCCTGTGCCGCCGCCATGATATCGGCATTGGCGGATCCCGCTTGCCGATACTCGCCGCCCGCGACTAGGCCACCTGCCTGTGTACGAACCAATGCCCAGCTTCCGTCCGTACGGCAGGCGATGCCGGAGGTGGTGCCAGACGCGAACCCACGACAATAGCGGCCGCCGTCATCCTTAAACGAGAGGAGAATGCGTACCGGTTTGTGATCCTGCGGCGATGAGGTTGATTGGGTGGTGAGCGCCGCGTCGAGTGCGCCACTGGCAACAAGGTGCCCGCCCACGCTGCGCACCGGTGCATCCGAGGGAAGCTGTCCGCCGATCGCCAAACCGATCGCCAGCGACGCGGCAATAGCGCCACCCATTGCCCAGCGAGGCATACCGAAAGCGGTTCGGCGGTGGCGCAGATCCCTCGCCGCGCGCGCTGCGGACAGATCTGCAACTTCCGCCGTCGGGTTCCGCGGTCTTTCGAGCAAGGCGGTCAGACGATCCGGCACTGGCGCATCCAGAATGGGCGCGAAATGCGCGCCCAGCTGGTCGCGCAGCGCCCGATGCGCCGCGACCTCTTCGGCCAGCGCAGGATCGGCGGCGATGGCGGTTTCCACCTTCATTTGGTCATCCGTGCCCAGTTCGCCATCGGCATAAGCGGCCAGCATTTCTGGTGTGATGCTCATGCGCCTTCTCCCAGCAGCTTTTGAAGGGCGTCGCGCCCGCGCACCAGCCGCGATGTCAAAGTGCCGACCGGACAGCCGATGATCTCCGCCGCCTCCACATAGCCATAGCCCTCGACCATCACGAGCAGGATAGCCTCGCGTTGTTCATCGGGCAGTTTCGCTATTGCGCGGTCGACCATAGAGAGTTCCACCCGCTCCTCCTGCCCGCCCCCGGCGCCGATGCCCAGCCCTGCTTCTTCGGGCGCAAACGTCTGCCCCCGGCGGGAAGCGGAGCGTATTTCATCGATCCATATATTGCGCATGATCCTGTACATCCAACTGTCGAGACGCGTGCCCTCAGCCCATTGGGCGCGAGAGCGGAGCGCGCGCTCGATTGTCATCTGGCACAGGTCGTCGCCATCCGCGAGGCCGCGTGTCAGCCCCGCCGCAAAGCGACGCATGCGGGGTAGCAGTTCCAATATCCCTTGCTCGAAGTCCGGGGTCAGAGCCTGTGCCTTTCTGTCATGGATGAAACGAGTGGCTCCGTCCGTTTCATCCGTGCATATCGCTTTTTTCGACGACAGGCATCTGTTCATGCGACGACACGTCATCCCGCTTCTGCTTTTTGGACTGGCCAGTCCCGCTCTGGCGCAGATCGGCTTGTCGCCGGTCGGTGATGTCGTCGGCCAGGCGATGGAAAGGTTAGGCCGCGCGGTGGGCGATATCGCGCCCCTTGATCCGCCTGACTTGCTCCACTTTGCCACACAGCTGGCGCAGGATCGGGTGAACCGGCTGACTGCCTTCATCCGGGAGAACCGGACGATGGTCGAGAGGGACGATCTGGGTCAGCCCGCGCGGCGCGGTGTCGTGCTCATCCTAGATTCTGACCCGACCACACTCGAAACCGCGCGACGTCTCGGTTTCACGGTGAGCGGGGCGGACGCATTCGGCAATCTCGGCCTGTCCGCCACGCAGTTGAGCGTGCCAGACGGGATGGCACTTCCGCGCGCACTGGCGGTGCTGCGTAAAGCCCTACCGGAGAGGACGGTAACGGCGGACCCGTTGCACTTCACGAGCGGGGCCGTGGGCAGCCCCCGCGCCGGTGGCAGGTCGCCACCGGCGTCCCAGCCGATCAACACCAGGGTCGGCATCATCGATGGCGGGATTGCTCCTTCCCTCAAGCCGATCGCTGTCAGGGGCTTTGCAACTGGTGCGCCCGCGCCCAGTGACCATGGCACGGCAGTCGCATCGCTGCTGCGCCGCGCTGGGGTAACGAACATCCTGTCCGCCGATGTCTACGGCCGGGGGCCGGCCGGCGGCAATGCGCTCGCTATCGTGCGCGCAATGGACTGGATGGCGGGTGAGAAGGTGCCGGTGATCTCGATCAGCCTCGTGGGGCCGCGCAATCCATTGATGGAGCGCGCCATAACCGCGATTGCCAAGCGTGGCGTCATCATTACGGCGGCGGTCGGCAATGACGGCCCCGCTGCACCCCCTGCCTTCCCGGCATCCTATTCACCGGTGATCGCCGTTACTGGCGTGGATGGCCGCAATCGCGCGTTGATCGAAGCCGGGCGCGCCTTGCACCTCGATTATGCCGCGCCTGGCGCCGACATGAAGGCGCTTGACGGGAAAGGGGTCGAACACAGCGTGCGGGGAACATCGTTCGCCGCTCCGCTTGTCGCCGCGCGCGCCGCCGCTGCGCTGGATCGCGGCGAGGGCAGCGAATCGGTGAGAGCCGTACTAAATTCGGAGGCCCGTGATCTTGGCAGGAAAGGCCCCGATCAGGTGTACGGCCGCGGCCTTCTGTGCGGTGCCTGCCGCAGCCCCTGAGAAAAATTTCTGGTGAAGGGATGAAATCGCCAACCCGCTCCGTTTGCGTTGACGAGAGTGCCACGCCGCACTCCACGGACAACGGAAAGGAACTGAACATGACACGGACTTTTCTTATCGCTTCGGCCGCCGCTCTCACTATCGCGGCGTCGCCCGCTTCGGCCCAGCTTCTAGGCGGCGGACTGGGTGGATCGCTCGGTGGCGGTCTGACCGGCAGTCTGGGCGGTACGCTGGACAGCGCCATGGGCTCGATGCGCGGCACGACCGACGGTGCGCTCTCCGGGACGGCGCGCACCAGCGGCAGCCAAAAGGTTGATCGCAACAGCGGCTCGATCTCGGCGGATCGATCGGTGAGCGGTTCACTCGCAGGTACAGCAAGCCAGACGCTCGATGCTCCGACGCGCTCGGTAACGGGAAACGTGTCAGGTAATGGACCAGCTGATGCGAATGCCAAGGGCAACGCACAGCTGATCGGGACGGACGCCGTGCGCAGCAGTGTGGCTTCAACCCGTTCCGCCGTGAGCGATGCTACTAGCTCGGTCAGAAATGCCGCCCATGAAGGCACGGCAAAGGCAACCGGTGTCGCTCACAATGTCGCCGCTCAGGGCAGCGGCACGGCGCAGGGATCAGCCAATGGCTCGGGATCGCTCGCCGGTTCAGGACTTGCGTCCGCCGGGAGTGCCGCTGCCAATGCGGCCGGCACCTTTACGGTTGAGCCGGGCATGGCGATCCAGTCCGCCAAGGGCAAAACCATCGGTAGCGTCCGCAACGTGGAAACCGATGCCCACGGCAAGGTCCAGTCGCTGCTGGTCGAGGTCGATAGCCGTACGGCAATGCTGCCCGCCGATAACTTCTCGGTGAACGGCGGTGCGCTTGTTTCCGCCATGGGGTCGGGCCAGATCACCAAGACCGCCAAGCAGCAGGCAGCTGGCAGCTCCGAGAAAAAGGGCGCTGCCGATAATAGCTGAGCGTTCCTACTCAGTTCCCTTTATGTCATGGAGCCCGGCAACATCTGTCGGGCTCTTTCTCTTTCTACACGGAACGCATTGCGGACCGGTAGTATGACATTCTTGAACGGACGGCTGCTTTAGGGCGACCAAATTTGGTGTCCGGATATCGCGTTTGTTGGCGGCAACTGACATCGGCAATGATGAGCCGGAATGTCGGCTATCTCATTATCATTGTTCGCGAGCCGACAGTCGCGAATGTCCCATTTATGCATTTACCCCGCTCTCATTTCTTAACCTGCGCCAAAGATGCGGCATACCCTGATCGTCGTGCCATTTCGCGGAACGCTGCAACAGGCCCAGCCCACCGACCCGGACCCGAATACACCGGAGAATACGGTATAAAGTCCAGCTCAGATATCGGCGCTAAGACAAAGACCTCGTTCCCATAGCCAGGCCTCAATCTCGGCAAGAGTGACCTTGCCCGAATTGCCTAGATTCATGATTTTACCGCGTGTCAATGTTGCAACCCGCTCCGGAAGTAGCCGGTCGCGCTCGGCAGGGTCCGCTTCCGGCTCGATGACTAAATGTCGTAACACGTTGTTGGCCCGGCCTGACAATGCGGCACGGTTGGTTTGAATAGCTTCCTCCCGGGCACGCAACTCCTCACGTGATATGACATCGCGCACCCGGCCAGTGCTGATCCCAAATACTGCGGCAATTTCGCGCTGTTTCATGCCTTTGGCTTTCATGGCAATCATACGCTTTCCGCGCTCTTCTGCATCTCTTGGCTTCTTCCTGGGTTGCCGCATCGCAGGGCGTTTCACCTCGATTACGCGAACACCGTCCCAGAAGCGGATGGTGTGCAATGACGCAGATCTGATCGCATCCATTGCCCATGTTTTCGCAGCGTCAACATCTGGCACATCGACCAGCCTCATTGATGGCTCGCCATCGTCGGAAACCAGATAGAATGCAAACGCAGGCACGAGTTCGTCCTTCGGAAAGACCATGATTTTCAGATGAAATCATTCCGTCGGCAAGATTGCAATTGCACCGCCGTACCGCGCAAAAATACGCCGACACAAGCAAGGAATAGCAGCATATTTGCCGCAACATTCGGCCGACAATGGTTCATCGGATATTGAAATGGCTGACAAAAAACCTCATTCGCACGATTTAGGCGGGACGTCCGTGCGCTTTTCTCGCTGCTGTCGCTCCTGATCAAGTTCGCGCGCGATCTGACGGCACAGGAGGCGCGCAAGTCGCAGGATGGCGGCATCCGCTTCGGTAGAAAGACTGGGAGGTGCATCTCGATTGGGCCGTTTTTTCTTCATTGCGGCCGTGTCCAGGCTTTGAAGTACGCCCATTTGTTAGAACCGTAAAGCAAAGCTCGATGGAGGGGGGAGGAAGGGAGCGGGCAGGAGTCTTGCGGTGGCCATGGGCGATCGGTCCACGGTGATCAGGGCGGATCGGTTTCCAGTCGGATGCACCTGTGCTATTTTTCCAGATGGAAAGGCTCTGCAGATGCAGGATTTTGATCACGTCGAACAGACAAATGAGGCACGCCCGCCATCGCCGCGTGCTACCGATTGGTTTTGGCGGCCATGGTATGCGAAGCTCTACTGGGTAACGGCGCTGCTGTACTGGATTGGCCTGGAAATCATGATAACCATCCCGCACGACCGGATTAATACCTCCGTGGCTACCACGATGGTGCTGCTCATCTTCATCTTCAATCCGATCACGGTCGTGGCGGTTCTCGGCTATGGATTTTTGAAAGCAAAGGTCGCTTGCGGGGACTGGGTTATCGTGCCGGGGTCGGCACCGCAAAGACCGCTGGTTGATCCAACGTCTGACCCATTCGATGTGCGTTCGGGTGATTTGCATCTCCGACATATCGGTGTCGTTCAGGACTGATATCATGGATCCCGGCGCTCCTTGAAGCTAGGGTCCCCGTCTGCCATTCCGTTGTCGCGATCGAATAGCAAACGTCCCGAGCTGAGGATAGAAGACTGCTCCATCGAGGTAACGGGGCCAGTGACATCGACCGTGCCCCGTCCTGAATCGGCCTGCCGCAAATACCGGTTACGAAGCCCATCATTGCCGAGTACCCGTTCACCCAACTCTCTGGCGAATGTTTCTTCTGGACGTCCGGACCGAGAGGCGGCTTTCTCTGCTGACGAGATTGCCTCCCGAACATCATAATTCACGATGTCGATTGATGATCGGGCAGAAACTGCAGCGCTGCCACGATCCACAAAGTCCATCCCGATCTTGCCGGACAGCGAACCGACAGCGTTACCCTTGGTGCCGCCCTTGCTATCGCTACTCTTGCCTCCCGAACCCATCCCGCGTGTTGCTGAAGCGGCAAAGTCGCCCGATATGCTCTGACTATCCTGCGTCTGGTGCTCGGCCGATCGGGAAAGCGACCGTTGCCACCCTGTCTGCACCATGATTGCGGTGACGTCGCGCTCCAGCGTATCGGCGACCTGCGGTTTCAGCCGCCAGTCACCCCGTCGATCCATCTCGAACCCGCCGCGCAACCAGTTGGCCATGGCGGCGTGGCCTTGCGCGCCACTGCCCAGAAAATGCTCGATCGTATCTGGCCCCGCCTGTTTGCCGGCTTCGAACCGCGTGCTGGTATCGTTGCGTGCAGACTGGCTGAACCCGGTGCTGCTGGAGACGAGCAGATCATTGTGAGCAAAACTGAACCGGGCATGCCCGCCATTGGCGATCGCGCCAAGCTGGCTTTCGTTGATCAAGCCGCCTCGCCACATCTGCGCGGCTAGTTCCGGCGTCAGGTTAAGGCCGATGTCGCCATTTTGGTCCATGGCGATCTGGCGCTTCGACAGCTCCACGCCATGCTCGCGGAGCAGCGCCTGGGTGCGAGTGAGCCGCTCCTTATCGACGATGCCGGTCAGTCGCTCGTTGCGTGCGCGATCGGCGATGCCTTCCGCACCGCCTTCAGCCATATCGACCTGGTTTCCGGCAGTGCCCGCGAGCGCGCGGATGAAAGAATCCACACGCGCGGCTTCACGGACCGACACGCCAGCGGCAGCAGCGCCTTGTGCAAAACCGGCATTGTCCGCCTGGCGCCGTTGCTCGCCTATTTGGGCCGAGCTGCGCACGCCATCAGGACCGATCTCGCGCTGGGCATCAAGCTTGCCCGACCGCTCGGCAAAATCATAACCGGCGGCTTCGCGCGTGCGGCCATAGACACTCGTGCCCTCGCGCGCGGCTTCCGCTGTTGCTCCGTCGGCAGTGCCGACCTGAACAGCGGCGTTGTAGCTTTCCAGCGCGCGCAGCACCTGGGCCTCGTTGCGCCCGGTCGAGCGCGACAACTGGCTGATCGCAGTCGATCGCGCTTCGCCGGATAGCGCATTGATGAACCCGATGCGCCGGCTGGTTTCGGTGACCGAGAGACCCAGTATCCCTGCGGCCTCGCGCTGCCCCTGATTATGTCCGGTACGATGCGCCTGTTCGGTCGCGACATTGCCGCGTTCGACCTCCGCAACCCTGTCGCCGGCATAGTCGCGTCGTCCTTCCATCGCGCCAACCTGCGTCTGCGCGGCAGTTAGGTCATTGCGGAGCATCTGTTCCTGATCGAAGGCGTTGGCCGTGATCTTAGCGAAGGTCGGATCAGCACCGGCCTGGGCGATCACGGTCGACGCCTTGAGCGCGGCGTCCTTTGCATCATAGCCGCTGCGTTCAAAATGCCGCTGCGCGCCCGACTGCATCATCTCATAGGCTTGGCTGTCACCGAACGCCTTCCACTGCACCATGTTCTGCGCGAAAGTGGCAAAAGCGCGTTCGCCACCCTGGCCTTCGCCGAAGTAGCTCGTGCCAAGCTTGCGCAGCGCATCTCCCTGCGCAAAATTGTGGATGGCAGAGGTCGCTGCATTGGCCCGGATGGCACTGGCCGTGGCAGGATCGTTCAAATCCCGCCCGACCAGGGCAGGGGAAAGCCCGCCCAGTTCTCGTGCGGCATCCGCCCGACCCAGCCCGAACGCCGCCGTTCCGGTCGCGCCGCCACCATGTTCGCCCAGCACCGTCCCGGCTGACGCAAAGGCGCGATCGAGCCCAAAGCTGCTGCGTTCGCCAAAATCGCCGAACCCCGAAGAGGTGGAGCGCCGCGACATCGTGCCACCGGCCGAAGCCTGCGCTTCGAGCGCAGAGGCATAGCCCTCGCTGGTCCCCACTGTTGCCGCCGCCATGCTGCCCTGGCCCTGGACGCCGAGCATGCCCGACGTGAAAGCGGTGAACATATTGCCCGAGAAGCGGAACACGGTGAACACGAACGCGCCCGCCAGGCCCGCCGCTGCGGTTCGGAAAGACCCGAAGATGGCGAGCGCCTTCATTGCCGCCGATGGCGCAAGGATCCAGCTATCGGCAGCCACGTTGGTCGCGCGCAGTTCGGCAAGCACATCCATCGCCCGGCCGAGGGTGAGCTGGTAAATGCCTGCATCGATCACGCCCCACAGCGCGACAAACACGAACAGGCCGAGCGCGAAGCTTGCAACACGCAGGTTGATCGGCGTCAGGATGAATAGCAGCGCGATCGGCATCATCATGAGCACGATCGCGAAAACCGAAGCCCGGATGGTCGGCATCCACTCATTGGCCGTCGAAAGCGTGGCAAGCCCATTGGACTCGATCGCGCGGTTCGCCATTACCCGCGCCGTGGCTGCAGGCGAATCTTCAAACAGCACATCGCCGACCGTCTGACCGAGGAGGATGTTGGTGAGGAACGTCTGTCGGCTCATCGATTGGCCCAGCATTATGTCGCCCAGCGCATCGATCTGCTGGCGGCAGCGATCGCGCTGGCTCGCCTGGTTCACATCGAACCCGGTGCGGGCGCAGACCTGGTCGCTATAAGCGTCGAACACAGTCGAGTCCGACAGGCGATCGGCAATATGGTCCCACGCTGCATCGCAGCTCATCGTCGTGCCGCCCTTGTCGCTCGACGTGAAGACGGTCGAGAAGGTCGCAGGGCCAGCCATCGCCGCAAAGGAGGCGGGAAGGTCGGTCGAGGTGCGGAACAGCTGATCGTCATCAACGCCATAGGCCGGTGAGACACGCGCGACCGGATAGCATTGCCGCACATAATCCTTCACCGTTGTATCAAGGAAGGTGTCGACGATCGGGCTGCGCGGCGAGACTGCGTTGAGGAACAGTTCGAACGCATGGCCGCCCGCACCAAATTCGAGCTTGGCATTGGGATCTGTGGTGTTGTCATCGATGGTTTCGGCCAGCGCCCGTTCCATCAGGTTGGTGACACCTGCGACCAGCACGATGAGATTGGGAACGTCGCCGACCGGCTGATAGGCATTGCGTACACGGTCATAGACGTGGACCGTGCCGGTCGTAGCGATCATCCCTGCAAACAGGCCGATACCGACCAGCATCTGGAACCCGAACGCGACCAGGCCCATGCCGGAACCGCGAATGCTGGCGATGACTGCGCCAAGGCCGATGCCGACCACCGCGACAGTCAAAACCAGCGTCTCGTAGCGCGGATCGCCGAAGATCATCGCCACCAGGTGAAACGCATCGACGGTTTCGGAAAAGCCGTCCCAAGTGTGATAGCTGGCATCGATCGCTAGCGCGGGCGTGGCGCTAAGCAAGCCGAACAGGACGCATGCCAGGCGGATGAGATGACGCATGGCTCGCCTCACCGGTTGCGATTGGCGTTGGCGCCAGCGGCGTCACGCGCATCACGGTCGCGCTGGCGCACCACCCCGGCATAATTTGCCGACAGGTTCGCCTGGTTCATGGCCGCGATGTAAGACTGGCGCATCTGTGCGCGCTGGCGCAGCACCTCGTCGCGCAGTTCGCTTAGCCCGCCTTATTCACCAAAAGTGTCCTGAAGGGTTGGCGGGAGTGGCGTAAGCCTCTGATCTGAATTAGGAACTGGGTGTCTAAGCC
>MIAK01000070.1:0-30895 GCA_001829085.1 Sphingomonadales bacterium RIFCSPLOWO2_12_FULL_63_15
GCCACTATCCCCGAAAGGATCGTTCGACTTGCATGTATTAGGCATGCCGCCAGCGTTCGTTCTGAGCCAGGATCAAACTCTCAAGTTTGATGTCCGATACGTGCCAGCCGGAATAGGGCCAACACATACCGCTCATTTCCAGGAGCCATTCCTGCACAATATATAAACTAGTGAATATATATTGAGACATATAGACAACCCTCCGAGCAAGCTCGAAAAGCTCCAATAAGGAACGGCCTAAATTTAACCGACCATACCACGCCTGAAAGCCGTGGCAGACCGGAGCCGCCGCCCACATGTCCCTTCATCTAAACCAACAATGTCAAAGAACCCGCCAAACTAAAAACCGGACAGCAAACCCCACCTGATCCTTACGGTCCAGGTGAACCAGCGCCCCGCCATAGTGGCAACCTTCCAGAGCGCTTCCATAAGGCAGCGCCCCGTCCGGTGAACACGCCTCTAAGCGGGGAGGCCTGACCCGTCAAATGCTTTTTGCATTTTTGTTTCAGAAATTTTTGCAGGTTAAGGGCTACACCCGGTTCGACGGCGACCATGGCCAAGGGTGACAAAGAGAATGAGTTTGCAGGATGCCGACGCGAATGACGCGGGATTCGGCGCGCGTATAAGAAGCGCGATCTTCTGGCGCTCCGGCAGCCAGATCGTCTCGCAGATGATGAGTTGGGTCGTGACCCTGGCGGTCATACGCCTGCTCGATCCGGCCGATTATGGATTGTTCGCGATGACGCAGGTGATCCTGAACTTCGCGACCTTCCTCAATGGCTATGGGTTGGTGAGCGCGCTGGTCCAGTCCGATTCGGTGACGCCGCACCGGTTGCGGCAGGCATTCGGCATCATGCTGCTGCTCAATGGCGCACTGGCCGCGCTGCAACTGGCGATCGCGCCGATCGCGGCGGACTATTATGACCAGCCGATGGTCGCGGACCTGCTGCGGGTGCAGGCGCTGCTCTATCTATCCACACCCTTCATCTCGATTCCCGAAGCCATCATGGGACGGGCGCTGGATTTCAAACGGCCTGCCTTGGTCAATCTGATCGCGGCCTTCGCCTCGGCGGCCGTTGCGCTCTATGGAGCGCTGTCCGACTGGGGAGTGTGGACGCTGGTGTTTGCCCCGATCGCGGGCTTCTGGATCAAGGGGCTGGGCTATATATTGGCGACGGGTTTCCGGCCGATTCCCAGTTTCGATTTTCGCGGGACCGGGGCGATGGTGACTTATGGGGCGTCGCTGCTGGGTGGCCAGCTGTTCTGGATCGCGCAGAGTCAGGCGGATATTTTCATCGGCGGGCGGGTGCTGGAGCCGCATCAGCTTGGCCTCTATGCCGAAGCGCTGTTCCTGATGCAGATTTTCGTCAGCAAATTCATCCCGCCGCTGAACGATGTCGCCTTCCCCGCTTATGCGCGGATGCAGAAAGACCCGTCGCGCGTTGCCTGGTCCTTCTGCAAGGCAGTGCGGTTGCTGTTGCTGATTTCCTGTCCGGTCTATCTGGGCATGGCGGTGACGGCCGAGCCGCTGGTCGAGACATTATTCGGGGCGAAATGGCTGGAGATGGCGCCCTTCGTGGCGATTCTCGCGCTCGCCATGCCGTTCATGACGGTGCAGGTGATGTTCGCGCCGGTGAGCAATGCGCTGGGTAGGCCCGGCACCACGGCGCGAGTCGCGGCGGTCGGTGCGGTGCTGATGCCGGTATCCTTTCTGATCGGGATCAAATTCGGCGCGATCGGCCTCGCCTGGGCGTGGCTGGCTGCCTTTCCGATCCTGACCGCGATCACAGCGCGGTTGGCGGGGGCGCCGATGGGGTTGCGCCTCATCGATCTGGTCCGCGCGGCCGCGCCGGCGCTGGGCTGTTCGGTGTTGATGGCGGGTGTCGTGATGGCGGTTGATTTTCTGCTGCCGCCGCTGGCCGCGCCGATCCGACTCGCAATCCTGGTGCCGACGGGCGGCGTCGCGTTCCTCGCAGCATTGATGTTGTGTTCGCGCGCCACGGTGATGGAACTGGTCGCGCTGGTGGTGCGGCGCGCGCCCCCGGCCCAGGCACCGGCCTGAACCGAGGGGGCAGCCGCCTCTTTCAAGCCGTCTGGATATAGTCGCGGAGCGCGCTGGCTTCCGATTCGATGCTGTCGATGCGGAATTTCACCAGATCGCCGATCGAAATCAGGCCGACCAACTGGCCATCGACCACCACCGGCAGATGGCGGATGCGCCGCTTGGTCATGAGCGAGAGGCCATGGATCACCGGCATCTTGTCATCGACGGTGATGGCGGGCGAGGTCATGAGGTCGCCGACCGGGTGATCGAGCGCCGCGGCGCCATCGGTCGCCACGCGATAGACAAGGTCGCGTTCGGAAAAGATGCCGACCACTTCGCCATCATCGACCACGGGCACGCAGCCGATTCGCCGATCAGCGAGCAATTGGACAGCGGACAACACCGTATCGGTGGACCGCACCTGGACGACATCGCCCCCCTTGCCCCGCAAAATCGCTGCAATCGTCATGGCTGCTCTCCTTCTGCCCTATAATTTGGTTCAGGCGCTTGATGATCCCACTTTCGCGGGCCAAAGAAAAGGGATGACACGCAAGCAAGCGCTCGATGATCCGCAGATCGCCGCCGTGGCCTGGACCCGGTTTCGCCGCATCATGGCGTGGATGGCGCTGGGCGGGGCGGCCTGCACCGCGCTGGCGCTGCTCTTTCTCTATTATCGGTCGGAAACCATGCCGATCCATATGATCATCGCGACCATATTGGGGGTGTGGCTGACCTTCATGCTGGGCACGGGCCTGATGGCGCTCGCCTTCCTGTCGCACGGCACCGGCCATGACGAGCAGGTGATGGACCGGTTGAAGGACGAGGTGCCGTTGGATGACTGACAAGCGCGACGATGTGGTATTGCGCGTCATGCCGCGCATCGCCGACATCAACGCCAATGGCCATATTTTCGGCGGCTGGGTGCTGAGCCAGATGGATATTGCGGGCGGCATCGTGGCGCATCGAATCGCGCAGGGGGCCGTGGCGACCGTCGCGATCGAAAGCATGAAGTTCATCACGCCGATTCTGCTGGGCGATGTCGTGTCGGTCTATGCCCATGAGGAGCGACGCGGGCGAACGTCGCTCGCCATCCGCATCGATGTGGTGGCGACGCGCGGGGCGGAGCAGGAGCAGGTCGATTTGACCAGCGGCCTGTTCACCTTCGTCGCGCTGGATGAGGATCACCGGCCGCGCCCTTTGCCCGCGACCTGATCGTCAGCGGGGCGTCCGCAGGCGATAGTCGAGCTGGGCCGTTCCCTGCGCCGGTACGGTAGCCGTCCAGAGCCAAGCCCCGTCGCGACGGACGAGACGCGGACGTGATCCGACGAGTCGGTTGGCTTCGTCATCCTGCACGATGATTTCCGCGACCAGCGGTTCGGTGCCGCTATTGATCAGCCGAAGACCGTATCGCTGCGTTTTGTCATCGAAGGAGCGTTCGTAGCGCAAGTGCGGGCTTTGACCTGCGGCGATCTCTACCTTGTCCCCGATCGCCTGGTCACGCATCCGCGCTTGCGCCAGCAACAGCGATTCATCCCCGCGCATCGCGAACAGCGAAAGTCCGCCGGACGGGAGCGGCACCCCTGCCCCGCTTTCGCGCCGGTTGGTGAAGCGCAGCGTGCGGGTGAGCGGGCCGCCCTCGCTGGCCTCGCCCTGCGCCGACAACCGCGCGGTATGAACAGTGGTGAAGGCGATCGCGCGTTGATGCAGGAGGGCGACCTGCTTTTGGCCGTTGGGGTTCAGGTCGACCGTCATCGGCACACGATAGAGTTTGAGGTCGCCCAGTTCCTCCTGCGTTGCGACGCGGCGACCCGTCACCATGATTTCCTGGGCCGCCATCATAGCCGGGGGAGGCGGCGGCGGTGGCGGGGGAGCCATGCCATATCCCATCTCGTCATCCTCCCCGTCATAACTCGGTTCGGGCCAACAACTCAGGTAAAGCGGTGGGGCGTCCGGCGCGCGTCCGAGCGCGTCATAATCCGATGTGCGGTTGAGTCGTCCCGCAATCGCCAGCAGGCGCGCGTCGGGAAAGGCGACGCTGTTGCCGTTGGCGACCGTCAGCCAGGCGAACAGGTCGAGCGTTTGCCCGTCCGGCGCGATTCGGGCGACATAGTCGGCTGCCCAATCGAACCCGGTGGTGAGATAGGTGAGCGTGACATCGGCCTGCGTCGCCCGGTCGCTCTGTGTATCGATCGACAAGGTGGGGGTGACGGACAGGTCGGACGGCACGCTGTCATGGATCAGCGTTTCGGGCAGGCCCGAACAGCGCAACGCCTCCACCCCGTCCGCGCTTTCGATGACGAGCGCCTGGTCGGGCGTGGAGCGGATGATCGCGTCCTGCTCTACCACTCTGCCGGTCGCGGGATCGGTGCGGCGTAGATGCACCGCCTTGCCCAGCGCGCCGAGCGTCAGATTGGCGGGCGACAGCAGCCGGGCGTCGCGATTTTTCTGGATGACGCCGCCGGGCAGTCCAGTCACCGCCGCGCTGACCGCGATCATGCCGTCGGCCACCCCCTCGAAGCGAATGGTCGCATCGCCGGGTGGTAGGGTGATGCGCCGATGTTCGGTGACGAGCGCAAAGCCGGTGGGGAAGCGGGCGTTGATACTCCCATCGCCGCGTTGGGGATCACGATAGACGGTGACCGAGCGGGATTGCGCGCCGGGCGAGACGATAAGTGTCTGCGCAGACGCGGGCGCGCCCGTCATCGCGAGCAGCAGCAGGATCAGCCAGCGGCGCATGCGCGGGCCGTCAGTAGCGGGTTTCGAAAATGGCGGTGAGGCTGGTGGTGCCGTTGGCAGGCACGGTCACCTGCCACCGCGCGCTGTTGCTGTCGATCCGCTGCGACGGCAGGCTTTCGCTGACGATGCGGGTATCGTCAAAAGCGAAGTCGAGGCCCGATTGGGTCAGTTCGACGGTGACCGGCTGATCTTTCGCATTGCTGAGGTCGTAGCGCATATGGCTGCGCCATTTGCTGTTGGAGACACGCTCGCGCTGTTCCACGACGGGCTTGACCTTCACGTCGAAGGCATCGCCGGTGGCGAGCGCCAGGTCGCTACCCATCGGCGTATGATCCACCTGATTTTCGCCGATGAACTGCGGCGCGCCGCCGGCATCCTTCATGTAGAAGCGCACGGTGCCGGCGGGCAGCGCGTCGCCAAGGCCGCCTGCCCGTGCGGTCGAGAAATGCACGACGCTGCGGACGCTTTGCGGTTCCTCGCTGCTGGCGAGCCAGCCGTTGCGATAGGCATAGCCCGCGCGCGCGGGCACGCCCTGTACGTCGAGGAAACTGACTTGCTTGGTCTGGCGGTCGGAGATGCGGGTGCGGGCGGCGATGGGGTAGAGGTAGAAATCGCCCAATTGCTCGCGCGGCGCGGTTTCCGTTCCGGCACGGCGAATAGCGGCGGCACGTTGCGGGCGATAGCCGCCTTGGCTTTGGCCGACGCTGCCCGCGACCAGCAGGGTGCGGGCATTGTCATAGCTGGTGCCGCTGGTGTTGGTGAGCGTGACCCAGCCCTGCACGTCGATCCGCCCGGCCTTGGCATCGAACAGCGCGACATAGTCCGCCGCCCAGCCAAGCCCCGGCGTCAGATAGCGGAGCGAGGCCGCGCGGGTGCCTGCGCGGGCGCTGTCCACCGTTACCGACAGGGTCGGGCGCGCGCGCAGATTGGCGGGCACCTTGTCGAAGATGACGCGCACCGGCAGGCCGTCGTCGCGCAAAATCTCGATCCGCTGGCCGATCTGCAGTACCACGCCGCCCTGGACGCTCAGCACCTTGGCCTGTTCGCGCTGTTCCGCGCCGGTGGCGGGATTGGTGCGGACGATGGTGACGGTGCGGCCGATCGCCTTTTCCATCAGCTTGGCAGGGGACAGCAGGTCGAAGTCGAAATTTTGTTCGACGATCGATGCGCCATCGGCGGCAAAGGCCAGGGTTTCGGGGCGAATCTGCGCCGACACATCGGGAAATTCGATGCGGCTGACCCCGGCGGGGATGGCAAGCTGGCGCACATCCTGCACCAGCGCGAGATTATTATTGTAGATGGTGACGGCCACGTCCCCCTGCGCCGAAGCGGCGGTCGGGTCGGTCGCGTCCTGCGCCAGCGCGGCAGCGGGCAGGAGAGCGAGCAGGGGCGCAAGCAGGAACAAGCGGGGCATGGCGGCATCTCTCCGGTCGGAACGCCGGTGCCTTGTGCCGGATCGCGACGGGCTTGGAAAGCGGGCATGAAAAAGGGGATGGTGCATCGGTTGCGCCATCCCCTTTTTTCTATCCGGTAGAACCGACGTGCGGCTTTATTCGGCCGCTTCCGTCGCGGGACGGGTGCGGCGGGTGCGCTTCTTGGGCGCTTCGGCTTCACCGTCATTGTCGGCGCGACCGATTGCGGGCGGCAAGACGGCCAGGTCGAGGCTTTCATTTGCCTGTTCGGCTTCGGGCACGACCTTGCGCGGGCGACCACGGCGGGGACGCGGCGCTTCGGCTTCGGGCTGGGGCGCGGGTGCCTGTTCAACGACGGGCTGCGGCGCGGGCGCGGCCTGCTCTACCGGGGCCTGCGATTCGGCGGCGACAGGGCGATCGCGACGCGGACGGTCGCGACGGGCATTGCGATCCTCGCGCGGTTCGTCCTGGCGGCGATTCTGGTCGCGCGGCGCACGATCACCGAATTCGCGGGGAGCGCGGTCGGCCTGATCGCGTTGCGGACGGTCGCCCTGGTCGCGTTGTCCGCGATCGGCATAGTCGCGCTGGGGCCGGTCGCCCTGTTCGCGCGGGGCCCGGTCGTTGCGGTCATTGCGATCGTTCCGGTCATTCTGCTCACGCGGGGCGCGATCGAAACCGGGCTGCTCGCGCGGCGTGCGGTCGTAGGACGAATTGTCGGTGCGGAATTCGTCGACGCCGTCGGCGACGCCCTCGAAATCATCGCCATCCTCGTCGAAATTCTCGTCCGGGCGACGCTGGCGCTGGGGCTGGCCCTGCTGCTGTTCTTCCTGCCGGGCGCGATTGTCGGCCAGGACGCGGAAATAATGGTCAGCAAATTGGAGATAATATTCGGCATTGACCCGATCACCCGACATCTGAGCATCGCGCGCCATATTCTTGTATTTTTCAAGAAGCTGGGTCGCATTGCCACGGGCGCGATTGTCGATGCGGTTGCCGCTGTCGCCACCCCCGCCACGATTGTTGGTGTTGGGACGTCCGTTATTATTCCGGCCGCGATTGCGGCGACCGGCCTGCCGGTTGTTGATCAAGATATGATCCTTGTGTTCGCTGTCATAACCTTGGCTGAAAACACTGTTCCGTCGCCATCCCCAAGCGCGACCCGCTCATCGGGCCGGATATAGCTCCGCAGGACATAGGCCATCATCTGGCTTATGCCGTCCAATGCCAGAGGTGCCGCGCAGCAGCGCCATCATGACTTTAAGGAGCTAGAAAACAGCTTTTCCATCAATGACCTAAAAGGGTCATGTCGCCGGAGCGTGCTGTTCCTGACCCCGATGTAATGGCTTTCATGGGATAAACCAAGCAAATTCGGCTTTATCATCGTTAATCATCGGGTGGCGACCAGGCAGCGGTCCAGCCCTGCCAGATCGTGCAACGGCCGCACGCCAAGACCGACGCCCTCCAGCAGCGCCGTAACGGCAAGCCGCTGGTCATGGCCGATCTCGATCGCGGCCATGCCGCCCGGCGCGATCAGGCGCGGCAGGTCGGGGGCGATGCGGCGATAATCATCGAGGCCGTCGTCGCCCGCGAACAGCGCGCTGCCCGGTTCGCGCAGCACATCGCCCGCGAGCGCCGCGTCGCGGGCGATATAGGGCGGGTTGATGAGGAGGAGGTCGAACGGGCCATCCACCCCCTGCCCCCAATCACCGAGGCGGAATTGCGCGCGCGTCGCCAGGCCCAGCCGCGCGGCATTGCCCTGCGCGACGGCAAGCGCGCGGGACGAGGCATCGATCCCCAAGCCCTGCGCGGTCGGCCATTCGCTCAGGGCCGCGAGCAGGAGCGCGCCGGAGCCGGTACCAAGGTCGAGAACGGACGCAGGCGCGCGCCCCGCGAAATGCGCGACCGCCGCTTCGATCAGCGTCTCGCTGTCGGGGCGCGGGATCAGCACGTCGGGCGTGACCGTCAGGCTGATCGTCCAGAAATCGCGCGTGCCGCTGATATAGGCGATCGGTTCGCCGTTCAGGCGGCGGTCGAGCAGTGCGGCGAAAGTGGCGGGGACCGGCAGGTCGCGCTGGCGCAGCAGCATGTCGGCGCGCGAGAGGCCGAGCGCATGGGCCATCAGCAATTCGGCGTCGAGCCGCGCTGTGTCGCTCGTCGCGCTCAAACGGGCTGTGGCCTCGCGCAGCGCAGGCGCGATGCTCACCCCACCCCGTCCAGCTGCGCCAGCCGCGCGGCTTCGTCTTCGGCGATCAGCGCGTCGATGACTTCGGCAAGGCCCGGTCCTTCGAGGATTTCGGGCAGGCGGTGCAGCGTCAGGTTGATGCGGTGGTCGGTGACGCGGCCTTGCGGGAAATTATAGGTGCGGATGCGTTCGGAGCGGTCACCCGACCCGACCATCGCCTTGCGCGCGCCGGCCTGTTCGCTCTGGGTGCGTTGCCGTTCGGCTTCGTACAGGCGGGCGCGCAGCACCTGCATCGCCTTGGCCTTATTCTTGTGCTGGGATCGTTCGTCCTGCTGGATCACCACAAGGCCGCTGGGTAAATGGGTGATGCGGACGGCGGAGTCGGTGGTGTTGACGTGCTGGCCGCCTGCGCCCGACGCACGGTAGATGTCGATCTTGAGGTCGCCATCGGCGATCTGGACGTCGACTTCCTCCGGTTCGGGGAGGACGGCGACGGTCGCGGCGCTGGTGTGGATGCGCCCGCCGCTTTCCGTGACGGGAACGCGCTGGACGCGGTGGACGCCGCTTTCGAACTTGAGCTTCGCGAAGACGCCGGTGCCGGTGATGGAGGCGACGATTTCCTTGAAACCGCCCGCTTCCGACGCATTCGCCGTCATCTGCTCCATCTTCCAGCCCTGCGTATCGGCATAGCGCTGATACATGCGGAAGAGGTCGCCGGCGAACAGCGCGGCTTCGTCGCCGCCGGTTCCGGCACGGATTTCCAGCATGGCGGGGCGGGCATCGGCGGAATCGCGGGGCAGGAGTTGCAGCGCCAGCGCGCGTTCGGCCTGGGGCAGCTGGCTTTTGAGGAGCTGCATCTCCTCCTGCGCCATTTCGCGCATCAGCGGGTCGGCATCGGCATCGACCCCGCCCGCCATATAATCGAGCGCGGCCAGTTCCTGCCGCAAGCGGCGCACTTCATGCGCGGCGCGGGCGACCGGCTCGATCTCGGCATATTCCTTCGACAGGCGCACGAACGCATCGGGGGCAAGGTCGGCGCGCGTCATCGACGCCTGCACCTCATCCCGGCGCGCCTCAATCTGCGCGATGCGTTCAGGGGATATATGCATTAAGTGTTGCCCCTAAATCCGTTCGGGCTGAGCGAAGTCGAAGCCCTTCGCTGAGCCGCAGGCGAAGTGCCTTCGCTACGCTCAGGCGAGCCCTTCGACAGGCTCAGGGCGAACGGGGTTTGGGGTGCGCGATCAGGCGAGATGTGCATTAGCGGGACCAGCCCTGCGTACCCACCTGCCAACCAAACTCTGGGCCAAGAACCTCCAGCGCATCTCTAACGAAAGAGTCCTGCTCCTGATTATTCAGCGTCGTGTTATAAAAGCTAAATTCGAGCGGTGAACCAACACCGTCCGGCTCGCCAATGAACAGCTTGGCTACAGCGCCTGCCTTGTTCGCCAGTTCTCCCCTTCGCTTCAGGTTACCTTTAAAGGCTAAGGAGCAAGCGTAACCTGCTGAACGTAGCAGTGCTGTTGCTCGGATAGCCCGGCCTTCCAAGCTTTCTGACCTTGGAATGATCGCGATCGACGGCCGTTCAATCCCCGGCGCATCCACCAGCATCGCCAGCCGTTCGATGCCCGCTGCCCAGCCAACGGCTGGCGTGGCAGGACCACCTAGGTTTTCGACCAAGCCGTCATAGCGACCGCCGCCCAGCACGGTGCCCTGCGCGCCCAGCCGGTCGGTGACGAATTCGAACGCGGTGTGGCGATAATAATCGAGGCCGCGCACGAGGCGCGCGTTGCGTTCCCATGCGACGCCAGCGGCATCCAGGCCGCTCGTCACCTTGTCGAAAAAGCCACGCGCTTCGTCGGTCAGATAGGCGTCGATGTCGGGGGCGCTGTCGGCGACCGGGCGGTCGCGCGGGTCTTTGCTGTCGAGGATGCGGAGCGGGTTGCGCTGCAGACGATCGACGCTGTCTTCCGACAATTGGTCGCGATGCGCCTCGAAATGCGCGATCAGCGCGGCGCGCCAGGCGTCGCGGCTCGCCGCATCGCCCAGCGTGTTGAGCGTCAGCGTCACGCCGTCATCGATGCCCAGTTCCTTGAGCAACTGGTCGGCCATGACCAGCAATTCCACGTCCGCGCCTGGCTCGGCCGCGCCGATGATTTCAGCGTCAAGCTGGTGGAACTGGCGGAAACGGCCCTTTTGCGGGCGTTCGTAGCGGAATAGCGGGCCATGGGTTGCCACCTTGAGCGGCGCATATTGCTGCCAGCCCTCGGTGATATAGGCGCGGCTGATCCCGGCGGTAAATTCGGGGCGCAGGGTGATGCTGTCGCCGCCGCGATCCTCGAACGTGTACATTTCCTTCGACACGACGTCGGTGCTTTCGCCCAGCGAGCGGGCGAAGACGGCGGTGGATTCGAACACCGGCACTTCGACGCGCTGGAATCCGTAGAGTTTGCGCACCCGGTCGAAGGTCGCGACCACATGCGCGAAGCGTTCCTGGAACGCTTCCGTGGTGCCGCCCAGCATGTCCTGCGTGCCGCGTACCGGACGCGGCGTTTCGATTTTAGCCATGGGGATGGGCCTTTAACCGCAATTGGCCCCCAAGGAAACGCGCTTTTTATGTGCCTGCATCAAGGGGTGGACGCGCCCGCGTAGCGACGCCATTGTGCGGGCATGAGGGCCGTCCGGCCCAAACTGCATTTTCGGAGATGTTCATGATCCGCAGCCTTGCTGCCGCCCTTTTCCTGACAACGGGCCTGTCGACCGCGATTGTCACCCCCCTTTTCGCGCAGGAGGCGATCCGGTCCAAGCCGACCGCCCTGCCGATCGATGACGCGACCCCTGCCCCAAAAGACATGCCCTATCCCGGCGGCACCATCAAATTGGAGGTCGATGCCAGCGACACGACCCAGCGCATCTTCCGCGTGAAGGAAACGATTCCGGTTGCCGCCAGCGGGCCGATGACGCTGCTGATGCCTGCCTGGCTGCCCGGCAATCACGCGCCGCGCGGCCAGATCGAGAAGCTGACGGGGCTGACCATCACCGCCAATGGCCAGCCGGTGGCGTGGAAGCGCGATCCGCTCAACGTCTTCGGCTTCATCATCGACGTGCCGCAGGGCGCGCGCGAAGTGGTGGCGCAATTCCAGTTCCTGTCCGCGACCCAGCCCAATCAGGGCCGCGTCGTCATCACGCCCAAGATGCTGAACATCCAATGGGAAAGCGTCTCGCTCTATCCGGCGGGCTATTATACGCGGCAGATCCCGGTGCAGGCGACCGTCACCTATCCGGCGGGCTGGCAGGCGGCTACCGCGCTGCGCGGCACCAAGAGCGGCAACCGCGTCGCTTATGAGACGATTGATTATGAAGCGTTGCAGGATTCGCCGGTCTTTGCGGGCCGCCATTTCAAGGCGGTGGACCTGGGCAAGAATGTGACGCTCAACATCGTCGCCGACGATGCCGACGAGCTGGAATACAAGCCCGAACAGATGGCCAAGCATAAGAAGCTGGTCGATGAAGCGGGCGCGCTGTTCGGCAGCTATCATTTCGACCATTATGATTTCCTGCTGGCGCTGACCGACGAGATGGGCGGCATTGGCCTGGAGCATCATCGCTCCTCGGAAAATCAGGTCGAGCCGGGCTATTTCAAGAAATGGGAGTCGGGCGAGGCGCTGCTGGACCGCAACCTGTTGCCGCATGAATTCACCCATAGCTGGGACGGCAAGTTCCGCCGCCCAGATTTGCTGTGGACGCCGGATTTCCGCACGCCGATGCAGGATAATCTGCTGTGGGTCTATGAAGGGCAGACGCAGTTCTGGGGCTATGTGCTGGGTGCCCGGTCGGGGATGTTCACCAAGCAGGAAACGCTGGACGCCTATGCCCAGATCGCGGCCAAGCTCGATACCAATGTCGGGCGGCAGTGGCGGCCGATGGAAGATACCACCCATGATCCGATCATCTCCGCGCGGCGGCCCAAGGGTTGGGCCAGTTGGCAGCGGTCGGAGGATTATTATAATGAAGGGCTGATGATCTGGCTGGAGGCCGATGCGATCATTTCGAAGGCGACGCGCGGCACCAAGGGGCTGGACGATTTCGCCAAGGCCTTTTTCGGCGTGAAGCCGGGCGATTGGGGCCAGCTCGTCTATAATCGCCAGGAGGTGATCGACACGCTTAACGGCATCGCGCCCTATGATTGGGCCGGTTTCTTCCGCACCTATGTCGACAGCCCGACCAAGGAAACGCCCAAGGGCGGCTTCATCCTGGGCGGCTATAAGCTGGTCTATGGCGACGAACCGAACGCCATCACCAAGGCCGCCGAGGGCGCGAACAAGATGGTCGACCAGAGCTTTGGCCTGGGCGCGATCGTCAAGAATGACGGCGATATCAGCGCCGTCATCTGGGACAGCGCAGCGTTCAAGGCGGGGCTGGTGATCGGTGCCAAGATCGTGGCGGTCAATGGCGACGAATTTTCCAGCGATGTGTGGAAGGCGGCAATCAAGGCCAAGCAGCCGATCCAGATCATCCTAAAGCAGGATAAATATTACCGCACATTGTCACTCGATTATTCGGGCGGGCTGCGCTATCCGCGCCTCGAAAAGACAGGAGAGGGTGAAGGCAGTCTCGACCGACTGCTCAAGCCGAGAACATAATCACCCGTAGCGCATCATCGTAGCAAAAGGCGTTTCCATGAATATCGAACTGATCCCGGTGGGCGACGATCCGCCAAACAGCCTGAACGTCATCATCGAAGTGCCGGTCGGCGGCGAGCCGGTGAAATATGAATTCGACAAGGCGTCGGGCGCGCTGTTCGTGGACCGCATTTTGCATACGCCGATGCGCTACCCCGCCAATTATGGCTTCGTGCCGCACACGCTGTCGCCCGATGGCGATCCGCTCGACGCGCTCGTCATCGCGCGCTCGCCCTTCGTCCCCGGATCGGTCGTGCGCGCGCGCCCGATCGCGGTGCTGAACCTGGAAGACGAAGCCGGCGGCGACGAGAAGCTGGTGTGCGTGCCCGACAACAAGACCTTCCCTTATTATGCCGACATCAGCGAGAAGGACGACCTGCCCGGCATCGTGATGGAGCAGATCGAGCATTTCTTCACCCACTATAAGGACTTGGAAAAGACCAAGTGGGTCCGCATCGGTACCTGGGGCGGCGCGGAAGACGCCAAGCAGATCACGCTGGAAGCCATCGCCCGCTATCAGGCGGCGAAGAAGGCATAAGGCTTTAAGGTCAGAGCGAATTAAGAGGCCGCGCGGGGTGACCTGCGCGGCCTTTTTTGGTGGCAGACAAGTGGCAGCGTCGAGCCCCCTCATCCAACTTCGCCTAGGTGCCTGCGGCACCAAGGCTGCGTATCCTTCTCCCCGCCGGGGAGAAGGGGCATCTACTCGTTACCCCCTCAGATCAATCGGTCCGCTTCCAGCGCGAGCGCGAGCGAATCGCGGCTTCTGGGCAGGCGGGCGTGGAGGCGGGCGTCGGCTTCGGCGAGGCGTTCGACGCCGGTGGCGAGTTGCTCTTCGGACAAAGTGAAGGGCAGCCGCAGGAAGCGTTCGAACGCGCCGCTGACGCCAAAGCGCGGTCCCGGCGCGACACGCACGCCGAGATTTTCGGCCAGCGCCGCGAGTGCGGTGGCTTCGGCGCGGGGGAGTTGCGCCCAGAGCGACAGGCCGCCCGCAGGCGCTTCGACCCGCCAATGGGGCAGATGCCGGTCGATCAGGCCGAGCAGATGGTCGCGCCGGTCGCGCAGCATCGCGGCGCGAGTGCCAAGCCCCTCGCCTGTATCCAGCAGATGCGCGACGGCGAGCTGTTCCAGCACGGGACTGGCCATGTCGGTCGTCGTGCGCAGGCGGGCGAGCGCGGCGATCGTCTGCGGGTCGGCGCGAATCCAGCCGGTGCGCAGTCCCCCCCAATAGATTTTGCTGGCCGAACCCATGGTGATGACCTGCCGCCCCGACGGATCGTGCAGCGCGACCGGCGGCGGGGCCGTGAAATCAAGGCCCATCGCTGCCATCGTCTCGTCGATCACCAGTGGGGTGTGGCTGCGCGCGGCGACCGCGACCAGCGCGCGGCGGGTGGCCGGGTCCATGCTGCGCCCGGTGGGGTTGTGGAAATCGGCGATGATATAGGCGAAGCGCGGCGCCGTCTGGCGGAAGGCCGCGTCCATCGCGTCGATGTCCCAGCCCTGGGTGGGGAGGCCCACGGGGACCGGCACGACATGGGCGCGCTGCAACGCCTGGATTGCATTATGATAGGTCGGATGATCGATGACGACGCGATCGCCCGGCCCAGCGAGCCAGTGGAGCAGCAGCGAAAAACCCTGCTGCGCGCCGTTGGTGACGATGATCTGGTCCGGGCTGGTCGGGCAACCGCGCCGTTCATAATCAGCGGCGATCGCCCGGCGCAGCAGGGGAAGGCCGAGCGGATCATAGCCAAGGTCGCCCAGATGCGCGGGCAGCGCGTCGAGCGCGGCGGCATAGGCGCGCGCGACGCCGGGCGCGGCGGGGAGCGCGGCATGGGTCCAGTTCAGGAGGTTGCCGCCCGTGGTGCCATCGTCGTCCACGGACGGTGCGGGCGCGTCGCCGGGCGGGAGGCGGGTGACGCTGCCTGACCCCTGGCGGCTTTCGAGATAGCCTTCGTCGCGCAGCCGGTCGAAGGCGGCGGCGATGGTGGTGCGGCTGAGGCCGAGCGCGGCGGCCAATTCCCGCTCGCCCGGCAAACGGACGTTGAGGCCGATCCGGCCGTCCAGCACCAGCATCCGCAAGGCCTGCGCAAGCTGGCGATAGGCGGGCTGGGCGCTATCGAGCGCGCGCCAGGCACCGAGCAGGCGCAACAGCGAGGGCGGGCGAAGATGCGAAGTGGACATGGCCTAGCGTTCCATTTGGGGAGCAATGCCATGCCATTTACCGCGCAATGGCCCTGATGGGAAAGGCCAGTTGCTGCGAACCTGCCTGCGCCGTTGACCTGTCGGATCAGATGGGCATGATCCCGCCAACCCGTTGATCCCAGGAGCCTGACCCCATGCGCCCCGTCCTTGCCTGCGCCCTTCTTTTGATGCTGGGTGCCGCCGCGCCCTCGCCGCCCGCGCTGTCGCCGCTGGCGTTCGAGCAGATTGCACCGGCTGGAACCAAAATGCCGCGTTTCAAGGTGGATGCCGCCTGGCCGACGATGCCGGACGACCTGTTGCTGGGGCAGGTAAGCGGCGTGGCGGTGGGGCCGGACGATATGGTCTGGGTCGTGCATCGGCCCCATTCGCTGACCGGCACGGACACGGGATTGGCGCAAACGCCGCCGATCGCGGTCTGCTGCAAGCCTGCGCCGCCGGTCGTGCGGTTCGCCAAGAATGGCGCTTATATGGGCGGCTGGGGTGGTGCGGCGAGCGCGCCCACGGTCGATGGGGTCAGCCAGTGGCCCGCCAGCCTGCATGGCATATTCGTCGATCAGGCCAATACGGTCTGGTTCGGCGGCAATGGCAAGGACGATCATGTCGTGCTGAACTACAGCGCGGACGGCAATTTCCTGCGCGCCTTTGGCAAGCGGGGCGAGACCAAGGGCAATGATTCGACCGACCGGCTGGGCAATCCATCCGACGTGCATCAGGTCGATGGCATGGTGCTGGTGTCGGACGGCTATGTGAACCGCCGGGTGATCGGCTTCGACGCGAAGACCAATGGCTATAAGGGGCGCTGGGGCGCCTATGGTAAGCCGCCGATCGCGCCGACCCGCCAAGGGACGTTCGACCAGAGCCATGCGGTCGATCCCAGCAAGGTGGCCAATTCCAAAGCCGATATCTTTGGCGACATCGTGCATTGCGTGGTGCCGACGAAGGATGGGCATGTCTATGTGTGCGACCGCAACAACAACCGGGCGCAATTGTTCAAGCGCGGCAAGGACGGGGCGCTGACTTTCGTCCGCGATCTCGCCATCGCCCCGGAAACCGGGGGCACGCATACGGTGACCGACATCGCCTTTTCGCCCGACCCGGAGCAGACCTATCTCTATGTCGCCGACATGATGAACGGGCGGGTGTGGATTTTGCTGCGCAAGACGCATGAAGTGCTGGGGGCGGTCGGGCGGATCGGGCGGCAGGCGGGACAGTTCACCTGGCTGCACAGCATCGATACCGATAGCGAAGGCAATATCTATACGACCGAGGTGAATACCGGGCGGCGGGTGCAGAAGCTGGTGTTTACCGGCGTCGAGTGAGTGAGATAGAAGGCGGTGCGTAGTGCTTCTCGACTTCGCTCGAAGCGAACGGAGGTTGGTGCAGCTCCGGCCTTTTATCCGCCGATCAGCCGCATATAGGGGCTGGCGAGCCAGCCGCTGACGCAGGGGCCGTCATAGGGTTGTTTGCGGTCCACGGGTGACGACACGCCGCAATCGCCTGCCGGTTCGCCCTCTTGCGCGGGTGCGGGCTGGACGACGACGCCCAGCCATTTCTGGTCGAGGCTGCGGGTGCAGATATAGGCGCGCTGGCCTTCGGGCAGTTGCGCGATCACCTTGGCATCGGCAAACGGCGCGGCGAGCAGCGGCAGCCCCCCTGCCCCGCTGCGGCTCACCTGGCCAAGACCACCGCAGGCATCAAGCCGAGGTCCGTCTTCGCCGATCGTCACGGGCCGGGCGGATGGCGTATCCATGCGGGTTTCGGAGACCGCCGAGCGCGGCGCATCGGCGAGTGAGCTGTTGGGCAATTCGTCCAGCACCTCGCGGCTGTCGGAGCAAGCGGCGAGCGTCAGGAGGAGGGCAAGGGTTCGGACCATGGAGACGGGATAGACCGGCAGGCTGGTGGGGGGAAGGGGCCATGTTTCGCTTTAGTTTCAGCCCGCCTTTCCCTATAGGCTGGGCTATGAGCGAAGAACCCGTAAACTCCCCGAACAGCAACGAATATGGCGCCGACAGCATCAAGGTGCTGAAAGGTCTGGACGCAGTCCGCAAGCGGCCGGGCATGTATATCGGCGATACCGATGATGGCAGCGGCCTGCACCATATGGTGTTCGAGGTCAGCGACAATGCGATCGACGAAGCGCTGGCCGGGCATTGCGACCGGATCGACATCACGCTGAACCCCGATGGCTCCGTCAGCGTGATGGACAATGGTCGTGGCATCCCGACCGGCATCCATACCGAAGAAGGCGTGTCGGCGGCCGAGGTCATCATGACCCAGCTGCACGCCGGGGGTAAGTTTGAAAATACGTCGGACGACAATGCTTATAAGGTATCGGGCGGCCTGCATGGCGTGGGCGTGTCCGTGGTGAACGCGCTGTCCGACTGGCTGGAGCTGAACATCTGGCGCGACGGCCAGGAACATTGGATGCGGTTCCGCCATGGCGATGCCGAAGCGCCGCTCAAGGTGCTGGGTCCGGCCGCGCCGGGGCAGAAGGGCACGAAGGTCACCTTCATGTTCTCAACCGACACGTTCAAGAATGTCACCGACTATGACTTCGACAAGCTGGAGCATCGCTATCGCGAGCTGGCGTTCCTCAACAGCGGCGTGCGCCTGTTCCTGACGGATGCGCGGCATGAGGAAAGCAAGACGGTCGAACTTTATTATGAAGGCGGCATCGCGGCCTTCGTCAGCTATCTCGATCGCAACAAATCGGCGATGATGCCGGAGCCGATCGCCATTTCGGGCACGCGCGACAATGTGACCATCGAAGTCGCGCTGGAATGGAACGACAGCTATTATGAAAATGTGCTGTGCTTCACCAATAATATCCCGCAGCGCGACGGCGGCACCCATTTGGCGGCGTTCCGCGCTGCGCTGACCCGCACCCTCAACAATTATGCCGAAAAGTCGGGCATGTTGAAGAAGGAGAAGGTGAGCCTGACTGGTGAGGATATGCGCGAAGGGCTGACCGCGATCGTCTCGGTCAAATTGCCCGATCCCAAATTCTCGTCGCAGACCAAGGACAAGCTGGTCTCTTCCGAAGTGCGCCAGCCGCTCGAAAGCCTGATGGCCGACAAGATGGCCGAGTGGCTGGAAGAAAATCCGGCGCATGGCAAGATGATCATCCAGAAGGTGATCGACGCCGCCGCCGCACGCGAGGCCGCCAAGAAGGCGCGCGAGCTGACGCGGCGCAAGGGTGTGCTGGATATCGCCAGCCTGCCCGGCAAGCTGGCCGACTGCCAGGAACGCGATCCGGCCAAGTCTGAACTGTTCCTGGTCGAGGGTGATTCGGCTGGCGGTTCGGCAAAGCAAGGCCGCAACCGGCATAATCAGGCGATCCTGCCGCTGAAGGGCAAGATCCTGAACGTCGAGCGCGCGCGGTTCGACAAGATGCTGTCATCCAAGGAGGTCGGCACGCTCATCCAGGCGATGGGCACGGGCATTCGCGACGATTTCAACCTGGAAAAGCTCCGCTACCACAAGATCGTCATCATGACCGACGCGGACGTCGATGGCGCGCATATCCGCACGCTGCTTTTGACCTTCTTCTATCGCCAGATGCCGCAGATCATCGAAGGCGGGCATCTCTATATCGCCCAGCCGCCGCTCTATAAGGCGACGCGCGGCCGCAGCGAACTCTATCTGAAGAACGACACAGCGCTGGAGCAATATCTGGTCGATAATGGTGTCGAATCGATGGTGCTGGAGGGACCGGCCGGCACGCGGACCGGCAATGACCTCAAGAGCCTGGTCGATCATGCCCGGCGGATGCGCGCGGTGATGCGTTACGTCCCCCGCCGTTATGACCCGGCGATCATCGAAGCGCTGAGCCTGACCGGGGCGCTCGACCCCGAATTGTCGCAGGACGAGCAGGCAACCCGCCTGGCCGCTGCGGTCGCCTGGATGGGCGCGCAGGATGCCGAGGGTAAATGGACCGGCCGAATCGCCGAAGAAGGCGGTTTCCATTTCGAACGGCTGTGGCGCGGCGTGACCGATCATCATGTCATCGAACATGGTTTCGTCGGGTCGGCCGAGGCGCGCAAGTTGCACACATTGGCGAGCGAAGAATCGCAAAGCTATCTGACCCCTGCCCGGCTGGTGACGGCCAAAGCGGCGATGGCGGCAGAGGAAGCCGGCGACGATGACCTGCCCGCCGCGCCTGCCAAGGGCATGACGCTGGTGACGCGGCCAAGCGAATTGCTGGAGGCGATTTTGGCGGCCGGGCGCAAGGGGCTGGCGATCCAGCGCTATAAGGGGCTGGGCGAGATGAATGCCGAGCAGCTGTGGGAAACCACGCTGGACCCCGACAACCGGTCGATGCTGCGGGTCGAGGTCGAGCAGGCGGATATTGCCGACGAGATTTTCAGCCGCCTGATGGGCGAAGTCGTCGAGCCGCGGCGCGAGTTCATTCAGGATAATGCGCTGAACGTCGCCAATCTGGACGTCTAAAGCGGACAGCGAAGCGGACATTGGTTTGCGAAAATGACATTGGACGGGGGTGGTTCGCCTCCCCGTCCGGTGCCGGCCCATGTCTGCTTTGGTTGGTCGGAAGATGCTGAAATAGCGCCATCTTCTGTTTCACGTGGAACAGGCTTTGTACGCTATGTCCGCTCCGGAGCGGTTATGGCCTGGCTTCGAGCTGTCTGACCATCGCGTCATTGCCCTGGCCTTGGGCGACCGCTTTGGCGGTGCGGCCGGAGGCATCGGCCAGCGCTGGGTCGGCACCGGCTTTCACCAGCATGGCGACCTGGGCGCTGCGGCCAAAGAGCGCCGCCATCATCAGCGCGGTTTGCCCCGCCTTATTGCGGGCGTTGACGTCGCAGCCTGCGGTCAGCAGCCGCGCGGCGATCACGTCATTGCCCTTGAAGGCGACCCCCATTTGCGCGGTGTTACCCTGCGATTGGTCGGGCTTGCAGGCGTCGGCACCGGCGGCAATCAGCGCGTCGAGCGTTTCCGCCTGACCATTATAGGCCGCGAGGATCAGCGGGGTGAAGCCGCGGGCGTCCGGGGCGTTGAGGTCGACGCCTGCCTTGACGAGGGGTTCGATCATGTCGGTGCGGCCGAGTCGGGCGGCGTCGAACAAGAGTTGCTGGCGGCGTTCGGGGGGGGGGAGTGCGTCGGGCGCGGGGGTTGCGGCGGCCAGCGCTGTGGCCAGGAGGAGGGAGAGCATCGCTAGTCAGCCTTATTGTGTAAATGATCCGTTCGGGCTGAGCCTGTCGAAGCCCCTCCCTTCTTCGCATAAGAAAGGAAGGAAAGGCCCTTCGACAGGCTCAGGGCAAACGGTGTTCTTGTTGCGCCTTAACGCACGGTCAGGCGTTGTTGCGGGTAGGCGGCTTCATATTCGGAGACCGCCTTGGTCACTTCCGCCATGGGCACGTTGACCGCCTTGGCGATGCGGGTGCCGTAATCCTTGTCGGCCTGGTAGAAATAGCTGACCATCATCGTGCGAGTGCGGTCGGAGGTGACCTGGCCCAAATCGCCCGCGAGGTTGGCGATCAGGTCGGCCTTGTCCTTGGCCGACAGTGCGCGATAGAAAATGCCAGCCTGCGCGAAATTATTGGTCTTTTCGATCGGCTTGGTATCGACCGTCGCGTTGATTTCGTAGGTCGACTGGCCAAATTCGGCCGCTGCCTGCTTCTGCACCATCGCCGGGAAATAATTGACGTTCGAGGTCGAGCCGGTCGCGTCCATCACGCCGTCCTGCGAATTATTGACCACCGGCGCCAGCGGCTTGTTGACCGGCAGTTGCAGGACGTTCGCGCCGACGCGATAGCGCTGCGTGTCGGCATAGCTGAACAGGCGGCCCTGGAGCATACGGTCGGGCGAGGCTTCGATACCGGGCACCATGTTGGACGGCGCAAAGGCCGACTGTTCGGTGAATTCGAAATAATTGGCCGGCATCTTGTTGAGCGTCATCTCGCCGATCTTGCGGAAGGGCACGTCGAGCCATTCCTTGGTATCGTCGAACGGATTATAGTCGAGGCCTGCAAATTGTTCGGGGGTCATGGTCTGCACCATCAGATCCCAGGTCGGGAAATTGCCCTTGCCCACTTCACGATAGAGATCGTCAGTCAGGAAGTTGAACTGGGCCGCGCCCGCATCCTTCCCGGTCAGATTCTTGACGCCCTGGCGGCTGATCCAGCGGAACTTGGCGAAGGTGACCTTGCCCTGCGCATTCACCAGCTTGAAGGCGTGGACGCCATTGCCGTCCATGGTGCGGTAGGAGGATGGCGTGCCCAGGTTCGAATAAAGCTGGGTCAACATGTTGGTGGATTCGGGCGTATTCGAGAAGAAGTCGAAATAGCGGTTGGGGTCTTGCTTGTTCGTCACCGGCGAGGGCTTGAGGCTATGCACCATGTCCGGGAATTGCATGGCGTCGCGGATGAAGAAGACCGGCAGGTTGTTGCCAACCAAATCCCAATTGCCCTGATCGGTGTAGAATTTGGTGGCAAAGCCCCGCGGATCGCGCAGGCCTTCGGGGCTGCCCGATGGGTGGATGACGCTGGAGAAGCGCACGAAGACCGGGGTTTCCTTGCTCGCCGTGAAGAGCGAGGCGCGAGTCAGGTCGCTCATGTCGGCGGTGGCGCGGAAGACGCCATGCGCGCCGGTGCCGCGCGCGTGGACGACGCGCTCAGGGATGCGTTCGCGGTCGAAGCGGGCGAGCTTTTCAATCAGCGTGGTGTCTTCGAGCAGCACCGGGCCAAGGTCGCCTGCGGTCTTGCTGTTGCGGTTGGCACCGATCGGCGCGCCATTGTCGCGCGTCAGGTTGGGGACGGTCGCGGGCGCGGCTTCGGCCGGGACGGTCATGGTCTGCCCGGCATCGGCGGGCAAGGTGACGGTTGCCATGCGCGGAGCGACCTGCGTGCTGGTCTGGGCCAGGGCCTGTGCGCCGACAAGCGCGGACAGGCTGACGGCAGCCAGGGTCAGGCCGCGCAAGGGCGCGGCCGAAATCGGTGAATTCGACATGATCAGGTTCCTCTGTTGTTTTGTCGATCGTGACGATCGACACCCCTCGGACTGGGAAACGATGGATGGACCCGTAAGGTCCGCAAGAGAAACGGCTTATCTAGCTTTCAGATAGTGGGATTTTCGATCATTGCCGCAGCAATGCTCAATCGGCGCGCATCGCCAACGTCACCAGTGCTTCGGCTTCGATCAGCAACGCATCCTCGGCAGCGCTTTGCGCGACCTGCTCGCGGCCGATGAGGATGAGGACCGGCACAGCGAGCGGGCTGACCCGGTCGAGCGTGACATGCAGCATCGTGGTCGCCGCCCGGTCGATCAGGTCGCCCAGCCGCCCGACATCGGTCATCCGCGCGCGGGCGTCGGCCCAGGCTGCCTTGATAAGCAGATGGTCGGGCTGATATTTGCGCAGCACGTCGTAGATGAGGTCGGTGGAGAAAGTGACCTGCCGCCCGGTCTTGCGCTTGCCGGGATGCTGACGCTCGATCAGGCCGGAGATGACCGCGACGTCGCGAAAGGCGCGTTTGAGCAGGCTGGACTGTTCGACCCAATCGACAAATTCATGGTCGAGTATGTCGGCAGAGAAGAGGCTGTGCGGGTCGGTGACGGGCTTGAGGCCATAGACGGCCAGCGCATAGTCGTTGGCAACGAAGCCCAAGGGCATGAGGCCCTGGCTCTCCATCCGGCGGGTGAGCAACATGCCGAGCGACTGGTGCGCGTTCCAGCCTTCGAAACTGTAGCAGATAAGATAGTGGCGGCCTTCATGCGGGAAGGTCTCGATCAACAGCTGGCCCGGTTGCGGCAGGACCGAGCGGAGTTTCTGCATGTCCAGCCATTCGCGCACGTCGGACGGGAAGCGATGCCATTGATCGGGACTGGCGAGGAAAGCGCGGACCCGGTCGGCGAGGCGCGTGGACATGGCCATGCGGCTGCCGCCCCAACTGGGGATGCGCGCCTGTTTGGAGGTGGCGCGGACGACCAAGTCGGTCGTGTCCATCTTCACCACTTCGAGCGCCATGCCGGAGAAAAAGAAACTGTCGCCGGCCGTAAGCTGGGCGGCAAAGCCCTCCTCCACCGTGCCGAGTTTGCGACCATTGGCGAAGCGAACAGCAAGCGCGGGTTGATCGACGATGATCCCGGCGTTGAGGCGATGTTGCTGAATGAAGCGGGGATGGGCGACGCGCCATATGCCGTCCCCATACTGGGCCAGCCGCTTGAACCGGTCATAGGCACGCAGGGCGTAACCGCCGCCTTCGATGAAATGGAGGACGGAGGCGAAAGCGTCGGGCGTCAGCGCGCTATAGGGGGTGGCCGACTGGATTTCGGCGAGCATCGCGGCTTCGTGGAAGGGGCCGGCGCAGGCGAGGCCCATGATATGTTGGGCCAGCACATCGAGGCTGCCGACGCGGAAATCATCGGCGTCGCGCTCGCCTGCCTCGACGGCATCCAGCGCGGCGCGGGCTTCGAGATATTCGAAGCGGTTGCCGGGGATGAGGATCGCCTCGCTGGCCTGATCGAGCCGATGGTTGGCGCGGCCGATGCGCTGGAGCAGGCGCGACGAGCCTTTGGGTGCGCCCATCTGGATGACGCAATCGACATTGCCCCAATCGACGCCAAGGTCGAGCGAGGCGGTGGCGACCAACGCGCGGAGTTTGCCATCGGCCATCGCGCTTTCGACCTTGCGCCGGGCTTCGATGGACAAGCTACCATGGTGGATGGCGATCGGCAGGTTGGCGTCGTTCGCCGACCAAAGCTCCTGAAAGATGAGTTCGGCAAGGCCGCGCGTGTTGCAAAAGACGAGCGTGGTTTGATGCGCGGCGATTTCGGCCATGACCTGATGCGCGGCATATTTGCCCGAATGGCCCGACCAGGGGACGCGGCCTTCGGGGATGAGGATGGTGACGTTCGGCTCCGCGCCCGCCTCCCCCAACACGGCGGCGACCGTGTCGATATCGCCATCGGGCGCGAGCCAGGCGCGATAGGCGTCGACGTCCGCCACGGTGGCGGACAAAGCGACGCGGCGCAGGGCGGGGTTGATCGTCTGCAGCCTCGCCATCGACAGGCTGAGCAGATCACCGCGTTTCTGCGTGGCGAAGGCGTGGACTTCATCGACGATGACGGTTTGCAGGTCGGCGAACATCAGCGCCGCGTCGGGATAGCTGAGCAGCAGCGAGAGCGATTCGGGGGTCGTGAGGAGGATGTGGGGCGGCTTGACGCGCTGGCGCGCCTTGCGGTCCGAGGGCGTGTCGCCGGTGCGGGTTTCGACGCGGATGGGGAGCGCCATCTCCTCAATCGGGGTCAGCAGATTGCGGCGGACGTCTACCGCCAGCGCTTTGAGCGGCGAGACATAGAGGGTGTGGAGCCGGTCGGTCGGGTGGTCGATCAGGTCGGCCAGGGTCGGCAGGAAACCCGCCAGCGTCTTGCCCGCCCCGGTCGGGGCGACGAGCAGCGCATGATCGCCCCGGCGCGCGGCGGCGAGCATGGCGCGCTGGTGCGAACGTGGCGCCCAGCTGCGGGCGGCGAACCAGTCTTCCAGCACGGGGGGGAGGGCATCCATGGGGTGGATGTAGGGAGTCGGCCCCAGCCTGTCACGACATGGGCGGGAAGAAGGGTTCGCGCGGAGACGCAGAGACGCGGAGGGCATAGCCGACCGTGCGCGCGCTCCGCGGCTCCCCGCATGGATATTCGCCGATGATCTGCACGGCGCGGCCGCGTAATTTAAGTCCACGTCGGTAAAATTTTATGTCTCTCCCCTCTGGCCGTCCGACCTGTCCCTGCGTTACCATCCCGCCACCAAGAGCGGCGCAGCAGATGCCGCATCATGCAGGAGATCAACGATATGTCTGGCGAAACCGAAGCCGATCTGACGGGTGTCGAGTCCAACCGCCGCCGTCCCAAGCCGCCGATCATGGAAATTGACGGGCGCAAGCTGAAGCCCGCGACGCTGATGATGGGGCATGGCTATGACCCGACCCTGTCCGAAGGGTCGTTGAAGCCGCCGATCTTCCTGACCTCCACCTTCGCGTTCGAAAGCGCGGCAGCGGGCAAGCGGCATTTCGAGGGGGTGACGGGCATCCGTCCGGGCGGGTCCGAAGGGCTCGTTTATTCGCGCTTCAATGGTCCCAATCAGGAAATTGCCGAGGATCGGTTGTCGGTGTGGGAAGAAGCCGAGGATGCGTTGCTCTTTTCCAGCGGCATGTCGGCGATCGCCACCACTTTGCTGGCGATGGTGCAGCCGGGCGACGTGATCGTCCATAGCGCGCCGCTCTATGCCGCGACCGAATCGTTGATCGGGCGGATATTGGGCAAGTTCGGCGTGCAGTGGCTCGATTTCCCGGCTGGCGCGAGCGCCGACGAGATTGGCGCGGTGATCGAGAAGGCCAAGGGGCTGGGCCGGGTGGCGATGATCTATCTGGAGAGCCCGGCCAATCCGACCAATGTGCTGGTCGACATCGAAGCGGTGGTTGCGCGGCGCAACTCCCTGTTCGAAGGCGAAGACCATGTGCCGCCGATCGCAATCGACAATACATTTTTGGGGCCGTTATGGTTGAAGCCGTTGGCCCATGGCGCGGATCTGGTGATCTATAGCCTGACCAAATATGCTGGCGGGCATAGCGACCTGGTCGCGGGCGGGGTGCTGGGGTCCAGCGCGCTGATCACCACCATCCGGTTGATGCGCAATACGATCGGTACGATTTTAGACCCGCATTCGGCGTGGATGCTGATGCGCAGTCTGGAGACGCTGGAATTGCGGATGAGCCGGGCGGGCGAGAATGCGGCGAAGGTGTGCGCCTGGCTGCGCGACCAGCCGCAGGTGGAGAAGATCGTCTATCTGGGCTTTCCCGAAACCGAGCGGCAGCGCGACATTTACGCGCGGCATTGCACCGGGGCAGGATCGACCTTCTCGCTCTATCTGAAGGGTGGCGAGGCGGAGGCGTTTGCCTTTCTCGATGCGCTCAAGATCGCCAAGCTGGCGGTCAGCCTGGGCGGGACCGAGACGCTGGCGAGCCATCCCGCCGCGATGACGCATTTGTCGGTGCCGGCCGCACGCAAGGCGGCGTTGGGGATTGGCGATAATATGGTGCGTATCTCGATCGGCTGCGAGGATGCCGACGACCTGATCGCGGACTTTGCGCAAGCGCTGCGGGCGATCGGGTGAGGCGATGACACGACCTATTCTTTTGGTGGGTCAGGCTTTGCTGGCCCCGGTCGTGCCGCTGCTGGCGCAGGATTATGACGTCATGGCGCTGTGGGAAGAACCCGACGCGGCCGCGCTGGCGCGGGTGGACGCGGTGATTTGGGCAGGCGAGTTCGTGCTGGAGCGGGCGCTGGTCGAGGCAATGCCGCGCCTGTCGCTGATCGCCTGCTTCACTGTCGGCTATGACGGGGTGGACCTGGCGCTGGCGCGGGAGCGCGGCATTGCAGTGACTCATGCCGGTGACGCCAATGCGCAGGATGTGGCCGACCATGCGATCGGCCTGATGATCGCGCATCGACGCTGGATCGTAGGCGGCGACCGGCATGTGCGGAGCGGCCAATGGACGATGGCGGCCAAGACGCGGACCCGGTCGATGGGCGGGGCGAAGCTCGGTATCATAGGCATGGGCTCGATCGGCGTTGCGGTGGCGGAACGGACGCAGGCGATGCGGATGCAAGTCCGTTGGTGGGGACCGCGCGAGAAGCCTGCCCTCCCCTGGCCACGCACCGTCAGCCTGGACGCGCTGGCGCGCGAGAGCGACATATTGCTGGTCGCGGCGCGGGCGGATGAGAGCAATCGCGGCATGATTTCGGCCGATATCATGGATGCGCTGGGGCCGGAGGGGTTGCTGGTCAATGTCGCGCGGGGGCAGTTGGTGGATGAGGCGGCGCTGATCGCGGCGCTCATATCCGGGCGATTAGGGGGCGCGGCGATCGATGTTTATGATCCCGAACCGACCGATCCCAAGCGCTGGGCCGATGTGCCCAATGTCGTGCTGACCCCGCATACCGGCGGGGCCACGCATGAGGCGGTAGCGCATATGGCGCAGATGCTGCTCGCCAATCTGACGGCGCATTTCGCAGACAAGCCGCTGATCTCGCCGGTGCGCGGCTGAACCCTAAGACGAGTCGTGCGTTGAGCGCGACACAATGATGGGGGACTTGGGTGGTGTCGGTGAACGCAAAGCGGGGAGCGCGATGGGCCATAGGTATTGGCGCCGGGCTGCTGGCATTGCTGGTCGTTGCGACACTGCTGCTGGCGGCCTTCCCCTGGGGGATGTTCAAGGACCGGATCGAGGCGCGGCTGTCGGCGCGGATCGGCAAGCCGGTCACGATCGGCACGATGACGCGCGAGGATAGCCTGTCCTTCCATCCCGTCGTCCGCCTGACCGATATGCGCGTACCCCAGCCTGCTTGGGCCAAGGGCGATGGCGATCTGGCCCGGATCGGCGAGGCGCGGGTCGGCTTTTCGGCGTTGGCGCTGCTGACCGGCGGGCCGGTGGTCGAGACGCTGGACCTGCGCCGCGCGCACCTGAACTTCTATCGCGCGGTCGATGGACGTGAAAGCTGGAGCGGCGAGCGTGGCGGTGGCGATGATCGCAAGGGCAGACGTCCCGCGCTGCGCAGCCTGACCGTCAGCGACAGCCGCATCGCCTATCGCGACGACAAGCGCGGCCGGTCGCTCGACGCGGCGCTGGCCGTCGATGGCAAGGGGCTGCGCCTGTCGGGCAAGGGCGATGTGCGCGGCTATCCCGTGACGGTCACCGCCAGCGGCGCGCCGATATTGGGGCATAAGGCGGGGACTCGCTGGCCATTTCGCGCAGAAATTGCAGGCGATGCCGTGGGCATGACGTTCGATGGCACCATGGATGGCCCGCTCGACATCGGCCATTTGCGCGGCAAGGTGACGGGCCATGCGATCGACCTGCGGGTATTGGACGCGATCATCGAAGCGGGGTTGCCCGGCACCCAGCCGGTGCGACTGACGGCGCAGGTTGTGCGGGAGCGGCCGGACTGGATCATCGAATCGCTCAAAGGTACGATCGGGCGGTCCGAGATTGCGGGCCATGCCACCGTGCGCAAGCGCGAAGGCCGTACCCGGATCGACGGTGCGATCCGCGCGGCGCAACTGGATTTCAACGACCTGTCGTCGGACGAAGGCCGGCGCAAGGCATTGGCCAAGCGCGTGCGGCTGGGCGACCGGCTGATCCCCGACACCGCCATCTACCTGCGCAAGATGGCGCGCACCGATGGGCGGTTGGAGATACAGGCCGACCGGCTGTTATGGCCGGGGTCCAGCCCGTTCCGTTCGCTCAAGGGCGTGTTGACGCTGGAGCGCAGTCGGCTGGTGGTCGAGCCGTTGCGGATGGACCTGACGCGCGGCGTGCTGGGCGGGCGGTTGACGGTGGATCAGCGTGACGGCGGACCGCGACTCGATCTGGCGCTTGATCTGCGATCGGCGCGGCTGCTCGACTTCTTTCCCGAAACGCGGATCGACGGCGGGCTGGTCGGGCGCATCGCGCTGAACGGACCGGGGCGCACCATCCGCCAGGCGGTCGGGCAATCATCGGGCACAATCGCGCTGGTCGCACGCGACGGATCGATCCCGGCGCGCACGGCGGCGTTGATGGGGCAGGATGTCGGCAAGGGGTTGACGCTCGACAAGGACAAGATGGCGGTGCTGCGCTGCATGGTCGCGCGGTTCGACGTCAAGGGCGGGGTCGCGCGGACCAACCCGGTGCTGATCGACACATCCCGCGCACAGACGCGCGCCACCGGCACGATCCGCCTATCGGACGAGACGCTGATGCTAACGCTGAGCGGGCAGCCCAAGCAGGGGAGCCTGTTGCGGCTGAAAGGCACGGTGCCGATCCGCGGCACGATCAAGGCGCCCGATATTCAGGTGCCCAAGGAAGCGCGATCGGCCAAGGGCATCATCAAGATGATCGGCGATGCGATCGGCGGCGACAAGGTGCCGCGTGCCAGCGATGCGGACTGCGACGCGCTGGCGCGGTCGGCGATGCGTTAGACCGACATATCGGTTCGGTTCGCGCGTTTCTCGACTTCGCTCGAAACGAACATATGTCTATCTCTAATTCCAGTCGACCCGCGTCCAGCCGCGCACCGCTGCCAGTTTGGCGAGCGGCTTGTGGGGGTTGGAGGCGATGGGGACATCGGCAAATTCCAGCATCGGCGCGTCCGACACATGGTCGGAATAGGCGCGGATATGGGTCTGGGTCCGGTCGATCGCCTGCGCCGCCATCCACGCCTTGATCATCCGCAGTTTGCCGGTGTCGTAGCAATTTTCGCCCGCGATCTTGGCGCGGACATAGCACAGATCCTGCGAGAGATGGTCGGTCGCGATCACTGCATCGAAACCCAGCCGCCGGGCGATCGGCTCGACATAAAGACGGTAGGAGGCGGTGGCGAGAACGAGGCGATAGCCATCGGCGCGGTCGCGCGCGATCTGTGCAACGGCACCGGCGCGCAGGTTGGTCGCCAGCACCTTGTCGGCATAGCTTTCGACATGCGGCATCAACCGGGCGCGTTCCACATGGAACCCGATCATCAGCGCTTGATTAAGTTCCTTGAGCCGCTGGCGCGACAGCAGCTTGAGGACATAGGCCAGCATCAGCAGCACGACGCAGGGCAGCAGGATCAGCCGCCACGGGGCCATCGCCCGCGCCACATGGATGAGGAAGCCGGTATAGGTGCCGCTGAACGTCACCGTGCGGTCCATGTCGTAAATCGCCAACCGATGCGTCATGCCGTATCCGAAACTTTTGCCGCTGCCCTTCGTTCGGACTTGCGGATGGGCCGTTTCGGCTTGCCGTGCAACCGATATTGGACCACTAATCCCATCGCATGAATAAAGCCGCTTCACTGGCCGAAGAACAAAGCGACGGCGGCAGCGTGCTGCGGCTGTCCGGTTCGCTGGCGATCGCATCGCTGCATGACCTGCCCGACCGGCTGGATGCCGTACAGGGTCCGGTCGGGACGATCGACCTGTCCGACGTCGATCATATGGACACGATCGGCGCGTGGACGGTGCATCGCACCGCCAAGCGGCTGGGCAGTCAGATCAGCGGCGCGCACCCGGATGCGCAGCGGCTGATCGATACGGTCGGCGCGCTCGACGATCCGGTGTCGATCCACCCAGACAGCGTTCCGGCCCTGCGCCGCGTCGTCGGCCAGATCGGCGAGGCGGTCAGCACCGCCGGGTCGACCATGTTGGGACTGCTGGGCTTTTTCGGCGCGACACTGGTCGCTGCCTGGAGCCTGATCCGCCATCCCAGCCGCTTCCGCGTCAATGCAGTGGTGCAGCGTTTCGAGGTGGTGGGCGTGTCCGCGCTGGGCATCATCGGCCTGATGAGTTTCTTGATCGGCATCGTCATCGCCCAGCAGGGATCGGTACAGTTGCGCCAGTTCGGCATGGAGATGCTGACCATCAACCTGGTCGGTCGCCTGACCTTCCGGGAACTGGGCGTGCTGATGACCGCGATCATGGTCGCGGGCCGCTCCGGCTCGGCCTTTGCCGCGCAATTGGGCACGATGAAGCTGACCGAGGAAATCGACGCGATGCGGACCATCGGCGTATCGCCGATGGAAGCATTGGTCTTGCCCCGCACGCTGGCCGTCATCATCATGATGCCGCTGCTCGGCTTTTATGCGTCGATCCTGTCAGTGCTGGGCGGCGCTTTCC
>MIAK01000070.1:30912-44107 GCA_001829085.1 Sphingomonadales bacterium RIFCSPLOWO2_12_FULL_63_15
GACATTCCGCCCATCACCTTTTTCCAGCGGTTGCGCGAAGTCGTGCCGATCACCGACCTGTGGGTCGGCCTGATCAAGGCCCCTGTGTTTGGCCTGATCATCGCCATTTCCGGCTGTTTTCAAGGCATGCAAGTCAAGGGCAATGCGGAGGAAGTGGGGCTGCGCACCACCGCCGCCGTCGTGCAGGCGATCTTCCTCGTCATAGTCATCGATGCTTTCTTCGCGGTGTTCTTCACCTGGGTAGGGTGGAACTGATGACCGAAGACGAACAGCGCCAGGCCGAAGAGCAGCGGCTCGCCCAAGCGGTCGAAGAGTCCGACATCGCCATTTCGGTGCGCGGTATCCGCAATGCCTTTGGCGACCAGGTCATTCACGACGGCCTCGACCTCGACGTGCGCAAGGGCGAGATATTGGGCGTGGTCGGCGGGTCGGGCACGGGCAAGTCGGTGCTGATGCGCGCGATCATCGGGCTTCAGACGCCGAACGAGGGCGAAATCCATGTCTTCGGCGAATCGATGGTCGGGCGGCTGGACGATGATGCGCTGGCGATCCGCAAGCGATGGGGCGTGTTGTTCCAGGGCGGCGCACTGTTTTCCACGCTGACGGTCGCTGAGAATATCGAAGTGCCGATCCGCGAATATTATCCCAATATCGGGGCGCAATTGCGGGACGAGATTGCTGCCTACAAGATCCGCATGACCGGCCTGCCCGCCGAGGCGGGGCCGAAATATCCGTCGGAATTGTCGGGCGGCATGAAGAAGCGCGCAGGCCTGGCCCGTGCGTTGGCGCTCGACCCGGATTTGCTGTTCCTCGATGAACCGACCGCGGGCCTTGATCCGATCGGCGCGGCGGCGTTCGATGAGCAGACGCGCAAATTGCAGGAGACTTTGGGTCTTACCGTCTTCCTCATCACCCATGATCTCGATACGCTCTATTCGATCTGTGATCGGGTGGCGGTGCTGGCGGATAAGAAGGTGATCGCGGTCGGCACGATCGATGAACTGCTGGCGCTCGACCATCCGTGGATCCAGGAATATTTCAATGGGCCGCGTGGCCGTGCGGCGACGGCGGCAGTATCGCGGGAAAAGAACAAGGCGGCACAGAGTCCGCCGGACGGAAGGCAATAGGATATGGAAACCCGCTCCAACCATGTGCTGGTGGGCACGGTCACGCTGCTGCTGCTGGCGGCGATCATCATCGCGGCCTTCTGGTTCTCCCGCATTTCCGACGGGCAGAACAAGCAATATGATATTTTCTTCAAACAGTCGGTCAGCGGCTTGGCCAAGGGTTCGAGCGTCAACTATGCGGGCGTCCCCTCCGGTCAGGTGGAATCGATCGACCTGTGGAAGCGCGATCCAAGCTTCGTGCGGGTGCGCATCACGGTGAAGGATGGGACACCCGTGCTGCAAGGCACGACCGCGAGCATTGCGGGCGTCGGTTTTACTGGCGTCAGCGAAGTGGTGCTGGACGGTGCGGTCAAGGGCGCGCCGCCGATCATTTGTCCGGCGGAAAATCCCCAGGCGGTATGCCCCGATGGCGTGCCCGTGATCCCGACCAAGCCGGGGGCGTTGGGCGAATTGCTCAACAGCGCGCCGCAATTGCTGGAGCGCTTGTCGACGCTGACCGAGCGGCTGACCGAAGTGTTGAGCGACAAGAATCAGCAGTCGATCGCGGGCATATTGGCCAATGTCGAGCGGGTGTCGGGCGCTTTGGCCGACCGTAGCCCTGAAATCGCCGCGACCCTGGCCGAAGCGCGTATCGCAGTGCAGCGCACCGGCGTTGCCGTCGAGCAGATCGGCAAGCTGGCCGCGACCACCGACGCGATGCTGAACGAAGAAGGCAAGCCACTGATGGCCGACCTGCGCAAGAGCGTGCAGTCGGCGACGCGGAGCATCGACACGCTGGACAAGACCATCGGCGCGGCGCGGCCGGGCGTGGAGGCGTTCAGCACCCAGACCATGCCGGAAGTGAACCAGCTGGTGCGCGACCTGCGCGAAATGTCGCGCGCCTTCCGCGGCGTTGCCGAGAAACTGGACCAGCAGGGTGCGGGTTCGCTGGTCGGATCGCCCAAGCTGCCGGACTATAAGCCATGATGAGAGAGATGCGGACCATGTTCCATGCCAAACCCAAGGGTGCCCTTGCGGCGCTGACCGCCTCCGTCCTGCTTTCGGGCTGCGTCTCGATCGGCGGCAAGGTGCCGGAACGGCTGTTGACGCTGGACGCGGTGCAGAAGGTGCCGGCTGGTACGGTGCAGCGCGCGGGCGCTGGGCGCACATTGATCGTGTCCGACCCTGATGCGCCCAAGATGCTGGATACGATACGTATCCCGGTGCAGACCAGTCCGACGTCGGTCGCCTATGTGACCGATGTGCAATGGGCCGACACGCCGCGTCATCTGTTCCGGCGCTTATTGGCCGAGACGATTTCGGCGACCACGGATCGCGTGGTGCTCGATTCGGGGCAGTTTTCGGGTGATGGCGGGCAGCGGCTGTCGGGCGAGTTGATTGCCTTTGGGCTTGATGCGCCGGGGAATAATGCGGTGGTGACCTATGACGCCGTGCTGACCACGCCCAATGGGGTCGCCTTGGCCCGGCAACGCTTTACCGCCAGCCAGCCGGTGGGCGCGAAGATTACGTCGATGACGGTCGGAACGCCGCTCAACCTGGCAGCGAACAAAGTGGCTGGCGACGTCGCCGCCTGGGTCGCGGCGATGAAGGACTGATGGCCGCCCCGTTCGCGTCGCGCGAACGGGGGCATTCTCCTCTATTCCAGACTTTTCCCGGCCTGCTCGGTCACGTCCTTGGACAGGCCGGGCTGCGCCAATATGCGTTCGAGTTCGCCCCGCATCAGTGCGCCGCGAGCTGAATCAAAGCGCTTCCAGCGGCCAAGCGGGGGCACGAGGCGGGCGGCCGTTTGCGGATTCAATCGGTCCAGCGCAATGATGCAGTCGGCCACCAATCTGTAGCCCTTGCCGGATTTGTGGTGGAACGCCCACTGATTGCCCGTGAACGCACCATAGAGCGCGCGGACGCGGTTGGGATTGGTGAGCGTGAAGTCCTTGTGTCGCCCCAGTTCCTCGACCAGATCGACTGTGTCGGGATGGACGGCGAAGGCCTGGGTCTGGAACCATTTGTCGAGCGTCAGCGCGTCGGCCCCATAGCGGTCGTAGAAGATGTCGAGCGCCGCGACTCGCTCGGCGCTGTCGCCATTGGCTAGGATCGCCACGGCTGCTTGCCGCTCGGTCATATTATGGGCGTGGTCAAATTGTATGAAGGCGGTTGCGGGGCCGTCCACCGCGCCTGAAGCGACCAGATAGCCAAGCGCGCTGTTGCGTAGCTTGCGCGCGCCCTTAGCGGTGGCGGAGATGGAAAATTCGGCCGCTTTGGTACGGGCGTGAATTGCGCGCCAGTCCGCCTCCAGTTCCGCGCCGATGCGCTGTTGCAAGGCTTCGCGCGCGGCGTGGATCGCGTCGGGATCGACCTGTGCCATCTGATCGCCGAGATAGGCTTCGCTGGGCAGGCGGATGGCTTCGGCGACGAAGGCGGGATCGAGCAAGGGGTCGGTGATGACCTGACGGATCGCGGCGATCACAGGGCCGTCATCCATCGTCTGACCAGCGATGCGGCCGACTAATATGTTGACCATCAACTGCTGCATCGCCTCATAACGGGCAAAAGGATCATCATCATGGGCGGACAGGAAGGCGAGGTCGTCCTGGCTGCGGTTGGTATCGACGATCACGGGGGCGGAGAAGCCGCGATTGATCGACAGGATCGGCGCGGTCGTGAAGTCGGGGAAGGTGAAGCTTTGCTGCGGCTCGGTGAGCATCAACAGTTCATCGCCATGATGGGTGCCGGTGGCAGGATCGAACAGGGCGACGCGCAGCGGGATCGCCATCGGGGACTTGTCTGGCTGGCCAGGCGTGGGGGCCAGCGACTGGTGCAAATGCAAGTTGACCACCTGGGTCACTGGATCATGATCGAGCGTGGCGCGGACGTGCGGGGTTCCGGCCTGTTCATACCAACGACGGAATTGGCTGAGGTCGATCTCGCCGCCCTCCTCCATCGCCAGGACGAAATCCTCGCAGGTGGCGGCTTGGCCGTCATGCCGTTCGAAATAGAGATCGGTGCCCGCGCGGAAGCGTTCCGGCCCCAACATCAGCGCGATCATGCGGATCAGTTCCGCGCCCTTATTATAGATAGTCGCGGTGTAGAAGTTACTGATTTCCATATAGGATTCAGGCCTTACCGGATGAGCGAGCGGGCCTGAATCCTCCTGAAACTGGGCAGCGCGCAGGATGCGCACATCTTCGATCCGCTTGACCGCATGGCTGCCCATATCAGCCGAGAAATTCTGGTCGCGAAAGACGGTGAAGCCTTCCTTGAGGCTCAGTTGGAACCAGTCGCGGCAGGTGACGCGATTGCCCGACCAATTGTGGAAATATTCATGCGCCACCACGCCTTCCACGCCATTATAGTCGATGTCGGTCGCGGTTTCCGGGTCCGCCAAAATATAGCGCGAATTGAAGATGTTGAGGCCCTTATTCTCCATGGCGCCGAAGTTGAAGTCAGCCACCGCAACGATGTTGAACACGTCGAGATCATATTCGCGGCCATAGACGCGCTCGTCCCAGGCCATGGAATTTTTGAGTGCCTGCATGGCGTGGCCAGTGCGTGGCAGGTCCGCCTCGCGCACCCAGATGCCCAATTGCACTTTGCGGCCGCTGATCGTCACGAAGCTGTCGGCGTTGCAGGCCAGGTCGGCGGCGACCAGCGCGAACAGGTAACAGGGCTTGGGGAAGGGATCGACCCATCGTGCCCAATGTTGTCCGGCGTCACCCTCCCCCTGCTCCACCGGATCGCCGTTGGAGAGCAATATGGGGAAGCGCGCCTTGTCGGCGCGCAGCGTCACATCATAGCGCGACAGGATGTCGGGGCGATCGGGGAAGAAGGTGATGCGGCGAAACCCCTCCGCCTCGCATTGGGTGCAAAGCAGCCCGCCGCTGGCATAGAGGCCCATTAATTTGCTGTTGGCTTCCGGTGCCAGTTCGACCAGCGTTTCGACACTGTGCGCCGAACCGGACAGCGACACGGACAAGAAGCCAGCTTCCATATGCCATTGGTCGGGCATGGCGATTTCGCCATCGATGCGGACCTCCAGCGGGATCAAGCCATCGCCGTCGAGCCGCAGGGGCCGATCATGACCGCCGTTGCGCGTGACCATGAGCGTCGCGCGGACGCGGGTGCATGCGGGATCTAGCTCGAAATCCAGCGCGATATCAGTCACCAGCCAGTCTGGCGGGCGATAATCCGCGCGACGAATGACGGAAGGAGAAGCGGGGGAAGCGTGCATGTCGGCCATCCCCCCAAGCTAGGGAGACGGCCGGGAAAAGGCCAGCGGCGTGACCCGGTTTTTCGCGTCCAGCCCGCTTAAATCCGTTCGCCCGACAAGCGTTGGCAGAGCATGTCCAACTGATCGAGGGTCGAATAGCGCAGGGTGAGCGTGCCGCCGCCATTGCCTTCGTGGCGGATGTCGACCTTCAGCCCCAATATGTCCGCCAGATGCTGTTCGAGCGAGGCGATGTCCGCGTCCGGTTCGGCGGCGGCACCGGTGCGACGGGCGGCGGGCGTGTGGTCGCCGGTCTTCATGCGGCGGACCAATTGTTCGGTATCGCGGACCGACAAGCCCTTGTCTTCGACCTGCCGCGCCAGTGTCTCGCAATCAGACACGCCGATCAGCGCGCGGGCATGGCCCATGCTGATCTTCTGCTCCATCACCTGCTGCTGCACCGAAGCGGGCAGGTCGAGCAGGCGCATGAGGTTGGCGATGTGGCTGCGCGATTTGCCGACGATGCGACCTAGGGCGTCCTGCGTGTGCTGGAAGTCGCCGATCAGTTTGCGATAGGCTTCAGCCTCTTCGATCGGGTTGAGATCCTCGCGCTGGATATTTTCGATCAGCGCGATTTCGAGCGTTTCCTGCTCGTCAAAATCGCGGACGATGGCGGGGATGCGGTGGAGCTGCGCCCTCTGCGCCGCGCGCCAGCGACGTTCGCCCGCGACGATCTGAAAGCCGCCACCATGCGGGCGGACGATGATCGGCTGGATCACGCCGCGCTTGGCGATGCTGTCGGCCAGCTCCTGCAACGCGCCTTCGTCGAAATGGCGACGCGGCTGTTCAGGATGCGGCTGAATGAGCGACACTTCGATGTTCTGCACCGCCTTGCTGGACGGCGAAGCGGCGGGCGCAACCGGCTCTTCGCGCGCAACGTCGCCGAGCAGCGCGGACAGGCCGCGCCCCAGGCCGTGCGGCCGCTTCACAACTTTGGGCTTGTCGGTCGTTTCGTCGCTCAAGCGGCAACCTCCTGTCGGGGCAGGCGCGCGATCAATTCGCGCGCGAGCCGCATATAGGCTTCCGATCCTGAACAGCGGAAGTCGTAAATCAAGGCCGGGACGCCATGGCTGGGCGCTTCGGACAGGCGCACATTGCGCGGGATGACGGTGGTGAACACCAGATCACCAAGGCAGGCGCGGACATCATCGGCGACCTGATCGGTCAGCCGGTTGCGCCGGTCATACATGGTGAGCGCGACGCCCATGATCGACAGGCCGGGATTGAAGCGGCCGCGGATACGCTCGACCGTCTGGAGCAGTTGCGACAGCCCTTCGAGCGCGAAAAATTCGCATTGCAGCGGGACAAGCAAGGATTGTGCGGCGACCATCGCATTGATCGTAAGCAGGCCCAGCGAGGGCGGGCAATCGATCAGGCAAATGTCCCAGCGCCCCGGAGGCGCTTCGGCCAGTACCCGTTCGAGCCGGTGCGTGCGCTGCTCATATTCGATCAGTTCGATCTCGCAGCCCGACAGATCCTGCGTCGCGGGGACGAGGTCGAGCTTGGGCACGCGCGTCGTGACGATCGTATCCTCCAGCGCGCAATTGCCGACGAGCAGGTCATAGCTTGACCGCACCCGTTCGGACTGGCCGACGCCCAAGCCGGTGGAGGCATTGCCCTGCGGATCGAGATCAAGCAGCAGCACGCGCAGGCCGGTGGCGGCGAGACCGGTGGCGAGGTTGATCGCCGTCGTGGTCTTACCCACGCCGCCCTTCTGATTGGCGATAGCGATACAGATCATGCGCGACCTTTCCTTCTGGCGACGGGTTTGACGGCGTGCGCGACGATGATGGCGCTCTCGGCGTCCGTCACGCTCGGTTCCACGTGAAACACACCCTGCCATGATGGGCGCGTCGCCTCCAGTTCATTCTGCGCATTTCGTCCCTTAGGCAGCACCCATAGCGTATTTTTGTCGGAAAGATGCGCGGCCGATTCGAGCAGGCGCGGGAGTGGTGCATAAGCGCGCGCGCTGATGACGGCGGCGGCGCAAGGCGGCACCATCTCGACCCGGCCGCCGAACACCGTGGCGTTGGGCAGGTCCAATGTGGCGATGGCCTCGTTCAGAAAATCGATGCGCTTGCGCCGGGATTCGACCATCAACATGGGTCGGTCGGACAGGCAGGCGACGACAATACCCGGCAAGCCGGCACCCGATCCGAGGTCGATCCATGCACCCTCCCCCGCCATTTGGGCGTGGGTGAGAAGTTGGGCGGAATCAACGATATGCCGTGCCCAGACATGGGGGCGGGTCGATTCGGCGATGAGATTCTGTTCGCCCATCGCTTCCAACAGGATGGCAACGAAGCGTTCCAGACGCGCCATTGTTTCACGTGAAACATCGAATTGGGTGGTCAGCCAGGCGCGGGCTTCATCCTCGGTCATGCGGCGACCTTGCGGACATGGACCAGGATGGCGGCGAGGGCCGCAGGGGTTACGCCGCGGATGCGGCCTGCTGCGGCCAGCGTATCGGGGCGCGCCGCATCGAGCCGTTCGATCATCTCGGTGGACAGGCCGCCGATGCTGGCGAAGTCGAAATCGGCGGGGATGAAGACACGCTCGTTGCGGCGCAGGTCGGCGATCTCCGCATCCTGGCGGTGGAGATAGGGGGCGTAATGGGCATCCTCCAATATCTCCGCGCGCAGGTCGGCGGGTGCCGCGGCGAGGCGGGGGGCGAGCGACAGGATCAAGGCTCGATCGACTTCGGGGAAGCGCGCCCATTCGAACAGGCTGCGACGTATGCCATCCTGCCGCACCGACGCGCCCACGCGAGCCATGGTGGTGGCACCGATGGGCTGTGCGAGTTCGGCCTCTATCTCGGCGCGCAGGGTATCGCGTTCGGCCAAACGCGCACGGCGGACGGGACCGATGATGCCGTGCGTGATGCCAATCGCGCCAAGCCGCGTTTCCGCATTGTCGGCGCGCAGGCGCAGGCGATATTCGGCGCGCGCGGTCAACATACGATAGGGCTCAGTCACACCCTGCAAGGTGAGGTCATCGATCATCACGCCGATATAGCTGCTGGCGCGGTCGAGGATCATGGCCGCTTCGCCGCGTGCGCGGGCGGCGGCGTTGACGCCCGCGATCAGCCCTTGGGCGGCCGCCTCCTCATAGCCAGTGGTGCCGTTTATCTGTCCGGCGCAGAACAGGCCGGGGATGGCGCGGACTTCCAATGTGGCGTCGAGCGCGCGAGGATCGATATGGTCATATTCGACGGCGTAGCCGGGCACGACGATGTCGGCCTGCTCCAGGCCGGCCATTGACCGGATCATAGCGACCTGAACATCGGTGGGCAGCGAGGTGCTGATGCCATTGGGATAGACGAGCGGATCGTCCAGCCCTTCAGGTTCCAGAAAAATCTGATGCCCGTCGCGGTCTCCGAAGCGCTGAATCTTATCTTCGATCGAGGGGCAGTAGCGCGGCCCGCGCCCTTCGATCGCGCCGCTGAACAAGGGCGATCGGCCGAGGCCATCGCGGATGATCTGATGGGTGCGCGCATTGGTGCGGGTAATGGCGCAGGCGAGTTGGGGCAGCGGGCGACCGTTGGACAAAGGCGACATGGTCCAGCCGTCACTGGCCGATGGCTGTGCTTCCAACTGCGCCCAATCGATGGTGCGGCCGTCGATGCGGGGTGGCGTACCGGTCTTGAGCCGACCGATAGGGAGAGCGAGATCGCGCAACTGGACGCCCAGACTGGTCGCGGCGCGCTCGCCGACGCGACCGCCGGTTTCGCGTTCGTCGCCCCGGAACAGCTTGCCGCCCAGAAAGGTGCCGGTCGCTAGTACGACCGACGTAGCTTCTAGCACGCGCCCATCGGCGAGGAACAGGCCGGTGATCGATCCGTCCTGCAGAAGCAGCGCAGCCGCCTCGCCTTCGACGATCGATAGCCCATCCTGCGCATCGAGCATCTGATGGATGGCGGCGCGATAGCGTTTGCGGTCGGCCTGGATGCGCGGCCCCTGGACCGCTGCGCCCTTGCTGCTGTTGAGCATCCGATAGTGGATCGCGGCCTGGTCTGCGGCGCGGCCGATCAGGCCGTCCAGCGCATCGACTTCGCGCACGAGATGGCCCTTGCCCAACCCGCCGATCGCCGGGTTGCAGGACATGGCACCAACGGTGGCACGGTCGAACGTCAGCAGCGCGACGCGCGCGCCTTTGCGCGCAGCGGCCGCCGCCGCTTCGCACCCGGCATGGCCGCCGCCGACCACAATCACATCATAGCGAGTTTGCATGGGTGGCCTGTAGCAGATGCAGGCCATCGCGGTCAAAAGCGTTCCACGTGGAACATTGTGCTATTTACCGATGCAGAAGCCCGAAAAGAGACGGTCGAGCATGTCTTCGGTCCCCGCCTGCCCGGTGAGCGCATCGATCGCGCGGCGGGCTTGGCGCAACTCTTCGGCGATGACGAGCAAGTCATCGCTGTGCCGTGCGGCTTCGACATGGGCGAGCAATTCACCGACCTGCGCACGCTGGCGGGCGTGGAGGGCATAGTCGCCCTCGCCCGGCAAGAGTTGCGCGGCGCGATCGAGCAGGGTGGTGACGAGGACGTCCATCCCCTCCCCCGTTCGCGCGGACAATTGCAGGCCTGGCCGGGTCGGGTCGCGATCGCATTGGGCGGCGATCACCAGAGCATCAGCGCGTGGCAGGTCGGCCGCGTCGCCCAGCCACAGGATGAGGTCCGCCGCGTCGAGCGCCGCGCGCGCGCGGTCCATGCCGATCGCCTCGATCGCGTCGCCGGTCCCTTCGTGCAGCCCGGCAGTGTCGGTGAAGAGGAAGGCCGTTCCGCCGATAGCGGCCGGCACTTCGATGCGGTCGCGCGTCGTTCCGGCGATGCCGGAAACGATTGCCGCGTCGCGCCCGACCAGTGCATTGAGAAGGGTCGACTTGCCCGCATTGGGTGGCCCGGCCAGCACGACGCGGATGCCGTCGCGCAACCGCTCGGCCGAGGGCGCGGCAAGGGCGGTGCCGATCTCTTCCGCAAGTGCCGCGATGCCCGTACCGATCCGCTGCTCGATCGCAGCGTCCGGTACATCATCCTCGTCGGAAAAATCGAGCGCTGCTTCGGCCATGGCCGACAGGTCGAGCAAGTCGCCCCGCCAGCCGTCGACCCGACGCGAAAAATGCCCATCCGCCATCATTAATGCAGCGCGACGTTGCTGCTGGGTTTCGGCGGCAAGCAGGTCAGACAGGCCTTCGACCGCATTGAGATCCATCCGGCCATTGAGAAAGGCACGGCGGGTGAATTCCCCCGCTTCGGCTCGACGAAGGCCCGGCATCGCGGCCAGCACCGCCTCCACCGCCGCAACGACAGCGCGGCCGCCATGGCAATGGAGTTCGACCAGATCCTCGCCGGTCACCGTGCTGGGGCCGGGCAGCCACAGGATGAGTGCGCGGTCCAGGGGCGCGCCATCCTGCGGATCAGTGAGCAAGGCGAGGCTCGCCTGTCGTGGCGGCGGGACGCGCTGGGCAAGACCTTCCAGCGCCGCGCGGGCCTGTGGCCCGCTGACCCGTACCACTGCAATCCCTGCAGGCGGCGCGCCGCTGGACAGGGCGAAAATCGTGTCGGTCATCAGCGTGGCGACGGCCCTATTTCTTGTCGCCGGTCCCGCCCATGCCGGACAGGCCGATATTCACCATCTGCTGGAACAGGCGTACGCCCGCGTCGCCCATGGGCGAGAAGCTCTTGAACAAAGTTTCCATCTGTTCGACGTTGCCGACCCCTTCGAAACTGTCGAGGACGGTGCGGATATATTTGTCATGGATGGGCGTCACGTCGGGCAGGCCGAGAAAGGCGCGCGCCTCGGCTGGGCTGCAATCCACATCGACCGTTACCTTCATAATCCTGGCCCTTCTGGTTCTTCTATCGTCCGTTCCCTGTCATGCCGCAAACAGGCACATGGTGGCAAATTTTTTGCGTGGGTCCATGGTTGCACGCCTACCCCGATGCGCCAATATGCGGGCCAGCCCCTATGGCCCAACCGCGAAGAGGAATGCGACATGACAGGCTTTACCCCGATCGAGACGCTGGAGGGCGATGCCCGGTTCGACGCTTATGTGGCACGACCAGAAGGCGGCGAAGTCAAGGCGGCGGTCATCGTCATCCAGGAAATCTTCGGCGTGAACGAAGGCATCCGCCGAAAATGCGATAATTGGGCCAAGGCAGGCTATGTCGCTTATTCCCCCGATCTGTTCTGGCGCGAGACGCCGCATGTCGAACTGGATGCCGATGTGCCTGAGGAATTTCAGGCCGCGCTCGGCCATATGCAGAAGCTCAATCAGGATCAGGCGATCCGTGATATCGAAGCGACGATCAAGGCTGCGCGTGCGGCCGTGGATGGCGGCAAGGTCGGGCTCGTCGGCTATTGCCTGGGCGGGCGGCTGGCGTTCATGGCGGCGTGCCGCACCGATGGCGATGCGTTCGTGTCCTATTATGGCGTCGGAATCGATGGCTTGCTGGGCGAAGCGAAGGCGATCGGAAAGCCCGTCATGCTCCACATTCCGACCGCCGATCATTTCGTCCTGCCGGATGCGCAGAAGGCGATGCATGACGGGCTGGAGTCGAACCGCCATATTGTCCTACATGACTATGACGGGCTGGACCATGGGTTTGCCGCCGAGATGGGCAGCCGACGCGATGAGGAAGCAGCTGAGCTGGCCGACCAGCGCACCGCTGATTTCTTCGCCGAGCATCTCGCCTGATGGTCGATGCCTGGCAGATGGTGGCCCGCAGCCATGGCGGGCCGGAGGTCATCGCGCGCGAGGATTTTGATCCGGGCGTGCCGGGTGACGGCGAATTGCTGATCGCGCAGGAGGCGATCGGGCTGAACTTCATCGACACCTATTATCGCACCGGCCTCTACCCTGCCCCCCTCCCCACCCCCTTGGGGTCGGAGGGGGCAGGGCATGTGGTCGCGGTCGGGCCTGGGGTGTCGGGCTTTGCCGTCGGCGACAAGGTTGGCTGCGCGCATGGGCTGGGCGCCTATGCCAGCCATCGCATCGTCGCGGCCGAGCGCGCGGTGAAGATTCCCGATGCCGTGTCGAGCGAGGATGCCGCCGCGATGATGCTCAAGGGCATGACCGCCTGTTACCTCGCCGAAGACACGGTCGATCTGGCGGCCGGGCAGGTCGTGCTGGTCCATGCGGCGGCGGGTGGCGTCGGGTCAGTCCTGGTGCCGTGGCTGCGGGACAAGGGCGTCGTGGTCATCGCCCATTGCGGGTCGGCGGAGAAGGCCGCGCTGGTCGATGCCGACCATAGCCTCCATGGTCCGTTCGCCGATCTGGCCGCGGCCGTTCGCGACCTGACCGGCGGCCAGGGCGTCGATGTCGTCTATGACGGTGTCGGCAAGGATAGTTGGGCGGCTTCGCTGGCCAGCCTTAAGCGCCGTGGGTTGATGGTGAGCTATGGCAATGCATCGGGTGCGGTGCCGCCGATCAGCCTGCTGGACTTGAGCAAGGGCGGGTCGCTCTATGTCACGCGCCCGACGCTGTTCGACTATGTCGCAACGGCGGAGGCGCTGGCGCATACGGCCGACCGGCTGTTCGACCGGATGCAGCGCGGCGTGGTGCGCGCGGTGATCGGTCAGCGCTTCGCGCTCGCCGATGCAGCAGAGGCGCACCGGGCACTGGAGGCACGGCAGACGACCGGCGCGACGATCCTGCTACCCTGATCGGGGTGGCCAGCAGACACAAAAAGGGGGGCGAAACCATGATGGTTTCGCCCCCCTTTATGGATGGCTCGCCCCTTATCCGAACCGTTGTTATCCTGTGACATCGGTTCGTTTGAGGAAGGAGAAGGTCATGGACATATCGG
>MIAK01000071.1:0-43924 GCA_001829085.1 Sphingomonadales bacterium RIFCSPLOWO2_12_FULL_63_15
AATCTAACCCGGCACCATGAACCCGCCGCGACAATCTGTTCTCATCCTGATAGTCGCTGACCTCTCACCCAGATCGTCGCGCTATAGTCCATGTCTTGGCGAGCGAACATAGCCCACCAGGACGGCTTCGCCTCGCGCCGATGGAACTCCAGCAGATTTGCAAGGAGCTGTCGCCATGGTTCATCCCTACGATCCGTCAGCGCTTCGGCAAGCCTGCGGGTGCGTTCGTCAGCATCTTCGCGCGCCGCCGTCTTGACCGGATCTGCAGGAGCGATCTGCCGCCCCTCAAACCATAGCGTTTCAGGAGGCCGCAGGGATAGCAGCCAATCGCGACACAGACGCGTCGAGCGGCAATCAATCTCGTTATATTCGGCTATCTCGCGCAGAAGTTGTTCGCCACCGATCTGCCGCCACCGTTCGTAGATAATGATGCTGTCGCCACCATTCTTTACCTCGCCCTGACGTCCACCAGGAAGGTAGAACGCCTCCATGTTCTTGATCGAGTAGCGCGGCTCAGACGTTCGGATGGATTCAACCACCACCCGGTAAAGATCTACCATCCGGTCACAACGCAGCAGATCGTCCACTTGGGTTTCCCGCGTGCCGTGATACATCGCCAATTTTTTGAGCGCAGTCTGCTCATAGGCCGCATAATGGTAGATATGCGCATTTGGATGACGCGCGAGCCGATCGATCATGAAATCAATGGTTTGCTCGAACGCAATCTTTTCGCTCGCGCGGTCATGCGCCCAAAACTCGTGGAAGCAATCTTCGCTTGCATCGTTGAAGGCTACGATGCCGAAAAGATACTCCAGACCGCCATCGAAGAGGGGGTCGCCTTCCATGTCGAAGAATATGTCACCATGATCTGGCAGAGGTAGCCTTTCGAAGCCCCGACCCGACGATGGCGGGAGAAGCTCGACCAAGCGGTCGCCCGTCTGACGTTGATGCCCTTGAAGGCGGGCCTGATTAACAAGCCTTGTCAAAGTGGCTGGCTGCATTCCAGGGACGCGGGTCTCGATGGGGGTGGCTGCAAGCTGTCCGATCTCATCAATACCCTCTGCACGCAGGGCGCTGATCTGGCCGCGTCCCATACCTGCAATGATCGAGAGATGGTCTGCCGCATCCCACTCCGCCCCGCACTTCTCGGTCCAGCGGCAAAATGTGCAGTGGCCACAGGGGTCGCCTGCCGACGTGGTAGGCGGTAAATTGACAAATGCTTCGAAGCGTCGGCGTGCAACAGTGAAGTAATGGAGTACCGAAGATGTGCGAAGAGAGGTAATTTCGCCCGATCCTAACACCACATGCATCGCAGGCGGCGCGACGCCCTGCACATCGGTGAGCATGTCTGCATACACACACAGCTGGAGTACGTGTTTCGCTTTCGCCGATCGAGCAAGCTTGGTGTCGGCAACGTCGTATGCGTATGAACCCAACGACGATGTCGCATCGTTCCGTCTGATCAGGAAGTCAGAATAGCCATGCCAGCGGCCAACTAGAAAAGCGCCTTGGTAGATGACATCATGCCCCTCCTGCATGGCCCGTCGCGTGGCATCAGCACGCTCCTCAAGCGGGCCGGTCGACGCAATCTCAACTACAGAACGACCTTCCTCCTGTAAGCGTCGAAGGTAGGCGCGCTCATGCTCGATGCCCTTTTGCTGTAGAAGGGCAGCGTATTCGTCGTCTGACGCGGCAACCATGGGCGTGACCAAATTAGTCGTGTCCAACACCGTAGCATGCGCGCAGCCCATGAAGTTCACGAGGTCGCTTGCTGAGAAGATGGTATTGCCGCCGTAGTTCCGCATTTATCCCCCTATCGCGGACTGATGTCCGCTGGACTGCATCATTCATGTCTAGCATGATGGAGTCACACGACAGATCCTGTCGCATGGGAAAGGTTGAGGATGTCCTATCGCAATGCGATCGATCTTCTGACTATCGCTGCTCATGCAGCAAGTGCGCGTGGTATCAGCCTAGACGAGATATCCGAAATTTTGGAGCGAGACTATCGGACATCGCAACGCGTCATTGCGGCACTCCGAGAACGCTTCCCTGAGTTGGATCATTTCCGCGATGAGGAATCGGGAAAGACGCGCTGGCGACTTCCTAACAAGGCCATCGCACCATTGCTCGTGCCGACAGCCGAAGAACTCGCGGCACTGACTCTAGCAGAGGAAATGCTTACAAACGGCGCTGGTGCCGATCAGGTGCAAGCATTGCGCTCGTTGCATGCCAAGATTCTAGCGTTGATCCCAAGTGAACGTAGCCGCAAGATCGAAGCTGACGAAGAAGCCCTTTTGGTTGCTCTCGGCCATGCTACGCGCCCAGGGCCAAGGCCCGTTGGCCGCGAAACGATCGACCTAGCTATTTCAACCGCACTCAAAGGCACATCGCGGCTGCGCATACGCTATCGCGGCTGGAAGGATGCCATCTCCCGCGAGCGAATCGTTGCGCCACACGGCTTGCTGTTGGGCGCACGCCGGTATTTGGTGGCTGTCGATCTCGAAAAGGTCGGCGGCGGGATCCAACATTTTCGCGTCGATGCCATTGAAGAGGCTGTAGTGCTGCCGGAATCGTTTGTTCGCAAGTCAGGCTTCGACCTCGACACACATGCGGAGCGATGCTTCGGTTCCTACCAACAAGAAGATGGCATACACGACGTGGCGTGGCGCTTTGCAGCTAACGCCGCCTCGCGTGCGGAAGGCTTTCTGTTTCATCCATCCCAGATCGTTGAGCATGAGCCCGGCGGATCACTGCTTGTTAGATTTCGCGCGTCCGGCCTACTCGAAATGTGCTGGCACCTATACATGTGGGGAGACGCGGTTGAGGTGATATCTCCACCGGAGCTTATGTCGATGGTGAACGCATATCGCCGATCAGACTTTGCATCGATGCCATGACGATGTGGGGCCGGAGAGATGCCCCTCCAGACCCCTTATCCCGGCATCAGCAGTCCGGAAGGTCGTCGAGATTATTTTTCGACGTCGTGTCGCGATCGGTACGCAAATATTTTCCGGTTGTTCCGTTCACCACTCGGATTTTGGTTTCCGGATAATGCGTCCAATTCACCCAATATTCGTGGGTGCCGGATTCGATATCGCTGATCGCGTCCGCCTTGGCCCGTGGGGACCAGATTTCTCCAGCGTTGCAGAGCTTTGTGATGTCACCCTGTGAATTTTTGCCCGTAGCTCGGACGTATCGTTTCGCCATAATATTCTCCATCGCGTTAGCGACTCATGTTTGTCGCAAGTATCAAGATGGGATCGTGACACGACAGATCTTGTCGTAGTCACGGATGGCAATCGGAATGTTTGCTGTGTTCAAGGCATGCTTATGGCTTAGCGGGGACTCCTGACTCCCGGATAGTTGCTATGGCGAACCTGATCGCCCGCTGAATCGAATCATTGCGCCTGCAGCACCGCCATCGCCCTTATGTCCGAGCTTTCCACCTGCCCGCGCCCACCACATAGGATGCTGGTAAGGCGGCCACCCGTGCGCTGGAGCCCGGTCCAGTTCATGATGCAGGTCCCGGCGCTGGCGAGGATTGGATTGTCGCCGCTTGCCAAGTAGATCCGCTCGACGGCCAACATCTGCGTAAGGTCGGCACCGAAGCCCTGCTTCCCCTCGATGGTTCCCGCGAACCCGAGAATCCTGCCATCGTCGCCGCTCTTGTCTGTGAATTGGATAAGCACGGTTCCGCGCTCCGTGCGAGCGATGACCGCACTGTCGCAAGCGAACTGACTAGGTTCGCCATTATCGATCGTGACACCGGACTTTGGATCACAGGTGCCATTTATGACAATGGGCTCGTCGGGAGCCTGAGCATGCACTGATGAAAAGGCGCATAGGGACAAGGCGATGCCGAGGATGGCCTTCATGCTTTTCGCTCCATCTGATTGGGTTGTGTTTGCTTTGAAGAGCCAGGCGCGACCGGCCGGACGTGGCCGCATTGGGGGTGGCGTCTACAGCGGATCGTCACTGCACCATCCTCCGCGGTATGCTCCACCAAGCCTCCCGTAATGCACTTCGGGCATTGCTGCAGCCTGGCACCATCGACCGTCTCGAAGCGGAGGTCGTCGCCCGCAATACCGCACAGTTCGGCTATGTAGCGGGAGGGTTGCCTGTCATTGTAGAGCAGGAATGCGCCACGGCTCGCACGCGTCAGGGCGACGTAGAAGAGGCGGCGCTCCTCAGCATACTCGAATGTCTCGGGCCTTGGAATGACGAGATTGAGAAGTTCGTCGTCCTCGATCCGGCTAGGGACACCATAGTCGCCCTCACTGACATCGAGAAGGATCGTGTAGTCCGCCTCGAGGCCCTTCGAGCGGTGGAACGACAGGCCTGACACTTCGATATTTCGGTATGAGGGCGGTTCTCCGTCGAACGGATCCAGTAGGTTGTAGCGCCACAGCACCAGAACCTTCAGCCGATCGCCCTCGTGCTTACGCCACTGCTCCGTTATTCCCTCAAGGAAGGTGTCCAGACGGTCAAGCAACCTATGGCAGGGGTCCGCGAACTTCAACTTGGTCTTTTCCACCTTCACCGGGATCGCCCGGATCGAGCGCGGAATCGCCGGACGCGACGATTTCACCGTCTTGGTCATCTGCGCCGGATTTTTCTGAATGAAGGCGGCGGCGGTGTCGGCGAGTAACTGGTTGCAGCGGTATGTGCGTTGCAGGCGGCCTTCCCACGATGCCCCGAAGTGCGTCTCGAAGTCAGTAAACAAGGTGATGTCGGATCCGGTGAAGCGATAGATGGACTGCCAGTCGTCTCCGACCGCGAAGAGCTTGGTGAAGGCGCGCTGATGCTTGAGTGCCTTGATCAGCCTAGCCCGCGGATCAGATATGTCCTGGAACTCGTCTACGAGGATCAGCGAATAGGGGGACTGATATTGGCCGGTCTCAACCAGTCTGACGGCGTCCCCGATCATCGAGTCGAAGTCGATGCGGCGCTGCTCCTCAAGCTTTCGGGTATATGCATCCGTTATGGCCAACACTACCCTCGCGAATCGCTCGGCGCGCTGTGGATGGTGAAGGGACTTCGCCTTTTTGAGCAGAATGTCGAGGGTCAGGTTGCTCGCGCGGATATGCTTGATGCAGACGGCGATGATTTTGCGATAGTGATTCAGAACAACGGGTTCGACAGCCTTAATCACCTCCTCCAGCGGTCGTTCCACGAGCGGCATTCCGCGACTTTCGAGTTCGCCCTTCAATCGGACGAGCAGCGACCCATCGCTCGCCTGTGCCGAGGTCGTCTCGAACAGGTCCGCACCCAGTCGCGCATAGGCGGCGCGCTTCAGCCCGGCATGCTTCACATAGTCAGGAAAGGGTGAGGTTCCATCGGCATTAATGGCGAAGTGTTCGTGGATTGTATCGGTGGCCGGGTAGTAGAAGTCCGGATCGATCCATCTGTCGCTTCCGTCCTCGTCCTGGGTCTTGGTCCGGCGCTCGTATGTGAAATCGACAGTGTTCAGCCAAAGCCAGTTGGCAATGGTCTGCTCCTCCAGTGACTTGACGTATTCGCCAGAATAGGTGCCTATCTCCGTTGGCCTTCTGCCCTTATTGTCGGCCATATAGGCGCGATAGGATGCCTGATCCTTGAACTCGGCCGGCGGAATGTGCGCCTTTGGGTAGAGAATGAGGATTTCCACCCATAGCCGGCGAAACTCCTCGTCTGTTTCGACCAGCTTTTCGATGATGCCGTTCAGGAAGCGCGCTTCGCCTGTTGCGCTCTCCACCCAGTTCACCATCTGCGGAGGTCGTCCCTCAACTTCCTTGATGATGCCGAGGCCAAGCGCGTGGAAGGTCGTCACACGGCATTTCAGGTCTCCGGCGGGGATGCCAAGCTGGCGGGCGATGCGCTCCTTCAATTCGCCCGCAGCATGCTTGCCGAAGGCGAGCACGAGAATTTCTTCCGGCTCGTGCAGCCCCTTTTCAAGGACATAGGCCACCTTGCCGACCATGGTCGCCGACTTTCCTGAGCCCGCCGATGCGACGAGCAGGTTGCTGTCCTCGAGCCGGATGCAGGCTTCCCGCTGTTCCTCGGACAGCGGGAAGCCGCCCAGATCATTGAAGAAGCCCTCGAAGGCCTGCATCTCATACTCAACGAAATCGTCGTTATAGCGCTGACGCTGGCTGGCGTCGGTCAGGATGCTGAACGAGGCTGGCAGGCTGGACCGCATTTCAGTGGGCATGTGGCCATAGCTGAAAAGCGGATGGGTCAAAGCCGCCGAGGCGTCCCCTGGGACCGATGCGATCGCCCGGCTGATGTCGGACTGCGCCAGATATTGCCGTCTCGCCCTGACGATGCCGGTAATGGCGTCATCGACGACCTTCAGTTTCTCCCGGTCTTTGCCGATCAGGTCTGAAAGATGGTGATTTACGAAGACGCGCAGATCTTCATGGAGGCCGCGTGCGGATTCGCCGGTCAGGCCTGTAAGGGTCTCGAGGCGGTTTCTCATCCGTATCTCGACGGAATGCCAGAGCAGGGCCTTGCTGACCGAAACGGCGGTGAGGTCCATGCAGGAGATGTCATCGTCGCCGAGCCGTAGCCGGTCGCGACGCGAACGATCGAGCACCAGCTTCCAGTTCCTGCCCAGAAGCAGGCGAGCCCAGAGGCTCGGGCGATATGTCTGAGAGCGGCTAAACATCCTGATCGATCAGACTTGCTGGACGATCAGCTTCGATGGCTTGCCCAAAGATCGGTCTCCACCGCAGCTATCGCCCATCTGCCTACACTTTATGCCGCTTGTTTCCACCGCCGGTGCTGCAGTTCCGGTCGCCGTGCGACCTATGCAGACGGTTCCACTGCTGGAGAGACAGCCGGATGATCCGCCGTAGCTTCCGCCTCCGCCGCTCCGTTTCCTTGTGGAGGACTTGCTCCGGAATGCCTTGGTACCAGAGGTTAATGAGTAAGGTCTTGGCGAGGAGAAGCGCGATGGTCGGCCTGAATCCGATCCGCAGGTCGTCTGCGGATAGGATCGAATCGGACAGACATACTCGGAAGCAAGGATCCGAGCGATAACGTGACTTGTATATTCCGCTATCGGAGCAAGCGCGGCGGCTGCCGAGGCGTCATTCGGCGACCAGTGTTCCAACCGCTTCCCAATCACTTAGTTTCTTCGAGAATATTTAGATTAACAGGCAAATACCTAAAATCCTGCAAACGGGCGCGCCATCCGCAGATGTTTAGTGATCGCTTAACGGGCAATATCACGCGCCATCGCCCACCTTGCCTGCAACGCCACCTCGTTGTTCGATAGTGGCGAGTCACGCGTTACCCAAGTAGGTATGCGATGTCGGCCTCGGTCAGCTTGGCCCGGATTGCACTGTCACCCTCCCAGAGCATAGCGGCAAGCGCTCGTTTTTTGTCCTGAAGGCCGAGTATCTTCTCCTCGATCGTGCCTTTGGCGATGAGGCGGTGGACAAAGACGGGCCTAGTTTGGCCAATCCGGTGCGCACGGTCGATGGCCTGCGCTTCGACCGCTGGATTCCACCAGGGATCGTACAAGATCACTGTGTCAGCAGCGGTAAGGTTCAGACCGGTTCCCCCAGCCTTGAGGCTTATGAGGATGACGTGAGCTTCGCCAGCCTGAAATTTGCGCACAGGGGTGTTGCGATCCTGCGTCGCACCGCGGATTTCAACATAAGTGATGGCCAGCGCGTCGAGTTCGGGCTTGATCAGGTCGAGCATGGACGTGAACTGGCTGAACAGGATGATCCGTCGCCCTTCGCGCAGCAGTTCCGGCAGCATCTCCATCAGCCTGGCGAGCTTTGCCGAGCCGACGGCCTTCTCCATGCCGTTGCCGTTCGTTTGCGGTAGAAGGCGCGGATCGCAGCACAGTTGCCGCAGCTTGAGCAAGGCATCGAGGAAGACGATCTGCGAGCGCAACAGACCGACGCGGGCAATCTCGTCGCGCACCCGCTTGTGCATAAGCAGGCGCAAACTTTCGTAAGCGGCCAGCTGGTTCTTTTCGAGGTCGACCCACTCTTGAATTTCCGTCTTGTCGGGCAGGTCGCCAGCAACTTCATCTTTGGTCCGGCGCAGCATGAAGGGCCGGAGGCGGCGTCGGAGCATTGCTTTGGCGGCAGGATTATCATCTCGGGAGATCGGACGGTCGAGCACGCGTTTGAACTGGTCAAGTGAACCGAGCAAGCCAGGCGTGACCAGGTCGGTCAAGCTCCACAGGTCGGTCAGCTGGTTTTCTACCGGCGTGCCCGACAAGGCGATAATCTGTCCTGCTTTCAGCGCCTTTGCCGCCTTGAAGCCAGCTGTTTTGGGGTTCTTGAGCGTCTGGGCTTCATCAAACAGGATGAGTGACAACGTTTGGGCGGCAAACTGCGCGGTGTCGCGCACCAACAGGGGGTAACTCGAAACGATGATGTCGGCGTCACCGAACTGGTCATGCAGGTTGTGCCGGTCATTGCCGTGCCAGAGAACGCTGCGCAGTTCGGGAACAAAGCGGGCAATTTCTGCCTGCCAGTTGGGCAGCACCGAGGTCGGGCAGATGATCAGCGCGGGGTCCTCCAGCTTTCCCGCAGCTTTCAGCGTAGCGATGTGCGCCAGGGCCTGGACAGTCTTGCCAAGCCCCATGTCGTCCGCCAGCACGCCGCCAAATCCAGCGCTGTGGAGCACTTGCAGCCAGTCCAGACCGTGCTGCTGATAGGGGCGGAGCTCTGCTTTGAAGCTCGTCGGCGTTACGGTCGGCTGCAGATCGATGCGGGCGAGGGCGCGGGCAAGTTTGCGCAAGTCATCACTGCCGCGCCAGCCAATGCGGCCTGCGCTTGCCGCTTCGAGATCGGCCAGCACGGCGATATCGCTACGCGGCAGGCGCAATTTTCCTGATGCCTCACGATCGTGGAGGGCCAGCTCGAGCAGCATCGCCAGCACCGGCCTGATCTGTTCGATAGGCAATTGCGCCAGCTTGCCCGGGCGAATCGCGATGGTGATACTGTCCCCAGCCTGGTCCAGCAATTGCGGGCCGAAGTGCGCCAGTAGCTGTCGCAATATGGGCAGGATATCGACGACTTGCCCATCAATCCGGGCACCAAGGCTGATATCGAACCAATCCATGCCCGATGTCGTGACATCGAACTGCACATCCTCACCGCCGACCTCTGTGATGGTGAGCTGCCATCTGGGGCCATATTCGATGCGCCAACCGTCGGTACGCAACGTTGGCAGCGCGGTGTGCATGAACAGCGCGAAATCGGTGGCTTTTGCCAACGCGACCGGGGCTAAATCCCATTGCAGCGCCGGTTTGGTCTTCAGCTCTGGAAAGTCATCCAACGGAATGAGGCCATGCGCAAACATCTGGTCGAGCGCCCGGGTTTCTGCCGCAAGGTCGCGTCTGAAACGGATAAAGCCCGCATCGCTGTTAGTTATGATCTCTGCTGCATTTGCGTTCGGCGTCACGCGGTATCCCGCATAATCAAAGCTGATCCGCACGCAGGCCATATCAGCCTTGTAAGTGGGCGATGCCTGATAGCCGCGCCGACTCGGCATGATGGCATCGACCTTGTCTTGAACGAAGGTCAGCACCGGGACCGGGTGTATAGCGCCCAAGTCCTTGAGGCCCGTGAGCGTTGGTGCGGGTACGTCAGCGCCAGCGATGTTTTCCCAATGGATTGCTAATTGCGCTACGGCATCGGGCGGCACCGGGGGGATCAGCAACACGCGCTGGGCCAGCGCAGGATCGGTGATGCCGGTCACGCGGTGCATAGTTCCGGTGGCGTCGTCGATAATGACGGGTGGTGCCGTTGCGAAAAGCAGTTGCCCTTCGGTCAAGCCCTCCAGTGATGGGCGTTGTTCGCCGTTTGTAAGGCTCGTCCAGCACCATCTCACCGTCTGGTCTTCGCCCCAATGCAAGGTAGGCCCATCGGCCTTTCGCCAGCGTGCCCGGCCGGTCGCGATCGCCTTTTCGACCCAATCGCTTCCCGCAAGCCCTTTGGGCGAGGTGTGCGTGTCGAGGTCGCCGGTATAAGGATCCATCCGGCGCACCAACCATTCATCGACCGGATCCAGTGGCATCTGTCCGCTGCGCAACTGATAGGCATTGGGTTGCTGCCATCCGGTCTGGCCGCTGCCGCTCTGCCTCATTATCGAGGCCGCAATAGCCAGACGCTGCGGTAGAATCTGTCCCGATATTGGCAAAGCCTTGCCCTTGCGGCTTTTGCCGTCGTGCAGGGCGCGTGGCGAAAAGACGTAGGCCAGATCCACAGTGCCGCGTGCGCGCACGGTTGCTTCGGCCTGGATTTCGCTCAACCATTGCTGCAAGGGCGCGGGCAGTGGAAGCGGCTTTGAAGCCGCGTTCGGCACTATCCGAGGCTGCACCGCACCCGATGGTCCGTCAGCGTCTGACGCAGCGCGTGCTTGTGCGGCAAACAGCACGGCGGCACCATGCTTGCAATCGAAGCCGACCGGGCAGGTGCATTCGATCAAGGGTTCTTCGTCTTCGCCATCCAGATCAGTGAAGGCAATCGTAACCTCATACGGGTGTCTGGCACTGCCTTTGACGGCGGCGATGATCAGCGCCATGTCCGTGTCAATCGCAAGGTCGCTCACCCGGCCTTGCTGCCAGTAGGCATAGCCCGCCGTGACCATATTCTTGGTCTGGACGGCGTTTGCGATCAGCGTCGAGGTTATCGGAGGTATCATCGCCCACAGCATTGCCGATGATGTCGGGTCTGATCAAGGGACCGCGCATCCGGCAGGAGGTGCTATATGGCCACGACATATGGAGACTATGATAGCAGGAACGTGGTCTAATTTCTTGAGCAGCGTCCTCAACACAGCCGTTGATATGTCCGCTATGAAGCGTAGCGATCGGTACGGTTCACCTAATGTATGCACACCCAGGCGAGCAAATGAGCGACGTTATAAAACGGTCAAGGTAAGGTGCGAGGTGAGGCGTCAGCTGTCCGAGCAACCTACGTCTTCACCTATGCCTCTGACGACAGCGGCCATTTGCCAGAGTCCGCGTGAACGGCAGGAAAGTAGCAGTTGTGGACAATGTCCGGCCTGTCTGAGCAATATCACATTTGCTGGCATGGAGAGTCTTAACGGTTGACGAGGTGGCCCAATCGTCTGCTACAAAGCTTGCCTTGTTGGCACTGATTGATTGCCCCGATTTCGCAGTTTTGCTGGGGATAGAAAACTCGGTTGCGGCTCCTGCCGCCCCAGCCAATCCTTCTTCTCCCGCCGCGCGCCAGCTTGCCCTTCGCGTCCTGCTGTCCTAAAGCGCGGCCATGCCCGACATCACCGCCGCGCCGCTTTCGTCTGACCTCACCGGTCGGGCGCTGTTTCCGCATCGGCATTTGCTGTCGATCGCTGACTTGAAGCCCTGGGAAATCCGCTTCCTGCTGGACGAAGCGGAGCAATGGGCGGCGGCCAATCGCGGCAAGGCGCGCAAGCATGACGATAGGCTGGCGGGCATGACCCAGATCAACGCTTTCTTCGAGAACAGCACCCGCACCCTTTTGTCGTTCGAGATTGCGGGCAAGCGGCTGGGGGCGGATGTCGTCAACATGCATGCGGGCCAGTCGAGCGTGAAGAAGGGCGAAACCCTGATCGACACGGCGATGACGCTCAACGCCATGGCCGCTGATGTGCTGGTGATCCGGCACGCCAGTTCGGGTGCGGTCGCGCTGATCGCGGACAAGGTGGACTGCGCGGTGCTGAACGCTGGCGATGGCTGGCATCAACATCCCACGCAAGCGCTGCTCGACGCGCTCACCATCCGGCGGCGCAAGGGCGGGTTCGAGGGGCTGATCGTCGCCATTTGCGGCGATGTGCTGCACAGCCGCGTCGCGCGATCGAACATGCTCTGTCTCGCCGCACTCGGCGCGCAGGTGCGCGCGGTCGCGCCACCCACGCTGATGCCACCGGAAGTCGAGATGCTGGGGGCGACCCCCTACACCCGGCTGGACGAAGGGCTGGAGGGCGCGGACGTGGTGATGATGCTGCGGCTCCAGAATGAGCGGATGGACGGCGCCTTCATTCCCTCTGCGCGCGAATATCATATGCTCTATGGGCTGACACCCGAACGGCTGGCGATCGCCAAGCCCGACGCGATCGTCATGCATCCGGGGCCGATGAACCGGGGCGTGGAAATTACCAGCAGCGTTGCCGACGATCCCGATCGGTCGGCCATCACCGAACAGGTCGAGATGGGCGTCGCCATCCGCATGGCTTGCCTGGACGTGCTGACGCGCCGGGCGCGCGGCGTGGAGGGATGGGCATGACCAAGATCGCCATCATCAACGGCCGCCTCGCCGATCCGGCGGGGGATGCGCTCGTCCCCGGCACGGTCCTGATCGAGGGCGACCGCATCGTCGCGTCCGGCGATGTCCCCCTGCCCGACGACGCGCAACGGGTCGACGCGGCGGGGCTGGTCGTCGCGCCGGGCCTCGTCGATCTGGGCGTGTTCGCCACCGACAAGCCCGCGTTCCATTTCGGCGGTATCACCCGCGCGGCGCTGATGCCCGACCAATCCTCGCTGCTCGATGATGCCGCGCTGATCCGGCAGGCGACGCGTGCGGGCAAGCCCGATTTCTGGGTCCACCCCATCGCCGCCGCCACGCGCGGCCTCAAAGGCACCGAACTGGCCGAAATCGGCATGATGCAGGCGGCGGGTGCCAAGGCGGTCGGCACAGGTCGCCAGTGGATCGCCGATTCGGGCGTGATGCTGCGCGTCCTGTCCTATGCGTCGGGCCTCGGCCTCACCGTCATATCCCATGCCGAAGATAGCGGGCTTACGGCGCGCGCTGTCGCGACCAGCGGTGAAACCGCCACGCGCCTTGGCCTGCCCCATGCGCCTGCTTGTGCCGAAGCAATGGCGATCGGGCGGGATTTGCTGCTCGCGCGCCACACGGGCGCAGCCATCCATTTCCGGCTGGTCACGACCAAGGCGGGCTTCGACCTCATCCGCGCGGCCAAGGCGGAAGGGCTGCGCGTCACCTGCGGCATCAGCCCCGCCTATCTCTTCCTCGCCGACAATGCCGTCACCGATTTCCGCACCTTCGCCCGCCTCTCCCCCCCGCTCCGTTCGGAGGATGACCGCAAGGCGTCGATCGCGGCGGTGGCCGACGGCACGGTGGACGTCATCACCTCCAGCCACGATCCGCGCGGGGCGGAGGACAAGCGCCTGCCCTTCGCCGACGCCGCGCCCGGCATGGCCGGGGCCGAGACGCTACTGGCGCTTTCGCTCAACTTGGTGCGCGAGGGGCATGTGAGCATCAACCGGCTCATGACCCTGCTCTGCGCCAATCCGGCGCGGATATTGGGCGTCGATGCAGGGCACTTCGCGCCAGGCAGCGCCGCCGACCTCATTTTCATCGATCCCGATGCGCCCTGGATCGTGGATTCGGCCAGGATGGCGGCGGCGGCGGGCAACACCCCGTTCGACCGCATGCCCGTACAGGGCCGCGCGCGCCGCATCATGAAGGGCGGCGTGTTTCTGTAGGGATGGGATTCAAGGGAGGCCCTTTACAGACATTTGTTGCCATTCAGCCGCTGATTTATGATCGCAACTTTCGGACAGACTGATTTGGGATATCATGAGCGCATGAAAGTTTGGCTGCGAACGTTGGTGATATTCGGTTCAGTGGGATGGATCATGCCCCTGTGCATCGCCTTTGCAATTGGCCGTAGCTTTGCTTGGCTAACTTTCAGAATTGCCGTGGGCGAACATATAATGGTATCTTGGCATCCCATTGAAGCCATCACCGCACTGTTCTACGGCGCAATGATTTGGCTCGCAATTGCAATCATTTGCTGGACGTTTTATCTGACCAAGAAGGCGTGATACTGCACGAACACTGCCACATCTTGGCGCACAAAACGTCAGCTATCACGCGCCGTTGTTCGGAAAGCAGACTGTCCGCTTCCAACCCCTTTCCCGGCTTCGCTCGAAACGCCCCATGCTGCGGCGGAACCCCCTCCCCCTTCATGCGCTTGCCCTTTGGAGCAGTAGGGGACGTCAATGACCGAGAAAATCGCGCAGCAGGTGCATGTCGATGCGCCGTGGAAAATTCCGCCACGGGCCTGGTGGGAAATATTGAAGCGCGTCTATGCGTCGCTCGGATCCAATAATGTCGGCCTGCTGGCCGCTGGCGTTGCCTATTATGCCTTTCTTTCGATCGCCCCGCTCTTTGCCGCTGTCGTGCTGACCTATGGCCTGTTCGGCGATCCGGCGATGGTCGGGCGGCATATGCAGGCGATCATCGCCGTCGTCCCCGCCGACGCGGCCAAGCTCATCAACGACCAGTTGCTGGGTGTCGTCAGCACCGCCAAGCCCGCGATCGGCTTCGGCCTGCTGACCGCGCTCGCCATCGCCGTCTATGGCGCGACGCGCGCGGCGTCGGCGGTGATGCAGTCGCTCAACATCGTCTATGGTCAGCTTGAGCGGCGCAATATCTTTGCCTTTTACCGCGTGTCGCTCGGCATCACCTGCTCCGCCGTGCTGGTGGTGGTGGCGGGGGTGTTCACCGCGACGGTGATCGGCCTCATCCAGAAATTCCTGACCGACTGGGGACCGGGCGTGCTGTTCGCGATCAAGGCAGCGACCTGGATTTGCGCGGGACTGCTCGCCAGCGTCATCTTCGGCCTCATCTACCGCTTCGGTCCCAATCGGCAGCAGGCGCAATGGCAATGGCTGACGGTCGGGTCGGTCACGGCGACGCTGTTCTGGCTGCTCGTGACGCTGGGCGTGTCCTTCTACGTCTCGACCTTCGGCAATTATAACGAGACCTATGGATCGCTCGGCGCGGTCGTCGTGCTGCAACTATGGCTGTTCGTTTCCGCTTACGTCGTATTGCTCGGCGCGCAGATCAATGCCGAAGCGGAGCGGCAGACCAGCGTCGATACCAGCGTTGCCGCGCCCGTAACGGATGCTGCATAATCCTGCTTGCCCTACCACCCATGCCACGCTAAAGCGCCCTCCTTCGCCGGCACAGGAGTGTAGCTCAGTTGGTAGAGCGTCGGTCTCCAAAACCGAATGCCGTGGGTTCGAGTCCCTCCACTCCTGCCAAGCGTCAAGTTTGCTAAACCTTGTAGTATCAGGGTTTCGCGACTAGGTGCGCAGGCGAACATGTGTCGCGAAGCATGCGGCCGCTTCCCCCGGACGTCCCATAGGACGGGAACGGGAGGGCGGACTGTTGCTTCGCGAATTGGCGTTGGTTTTGAAGATAGAGGCAGGCGATGGCGAAGGTATCCCCCGGCGAATTCGTCAATCAGGTGAAGACCGAAGCGTCGAAGATCGTGTGGCCCACCGGCCGCGAAACGATGATGACCGGCGTGATGGTCGTCATCATGACGACGCTGCTCGGCCTGTTCTTCTTTGGCATCGACACCTTCTTCGGCGCGATCGTCCAGTGGCTGCTGGGCCTTGCGGCGGGTCAGGCTTGAGCATGACAGCCTTGGTTTTTGGGAGTTTGACACGGTAACATGGCGCGCTGGTACATCATCCACGCCTATTCGGGCTTCGAGAACAAGGTCAAGGAATCGATCCTGTCCGAAGCCGAGCGCATGGGCCTCACCCAATTGGTCGAACAGGTCGAAGTGCCCGTTGAAACCGTCACCGAAGTCAAGCGCGGCAAGAAGGTCCAGGTCGAACGCAAGTTCATGCCGGGCTATGTCCTCGCCAAGCTGGCGATGAACGACGACATTTATCACCTGGTCAAGAACACGCCCAAGGTCACCGGTTTCCTGGGGTCGATGGGCAAGCCGCAGGCGATCAGCGAGACCGAGGCTGCGCGCTATTTCGGCGCCCGCAAGGAAGCCGAAGCCGCACCCAAGCACAAGGTCAGCGTCGATTACGAAATCGGCGACAGCGTCAAGGTGCTCGACGGTCCCTTCGCCAGCTTCAACGGCGTGGTCGAGGAACTGGATTTCGAAAAGAACCGGGTCAAGGTGTCGGTATCGATCTTCGGTCGCGCAACGCCCGTGGAACTGGATTTCGAGCAGGTCGAACTGTCGAAGTAAGGATGTTTCCGTCACCCCGGACTTGATCCGGGGTCCATGCGCCTCAGCGCGGCAGAAACAAGCCAGCGTAGAGCAAATGGATCCTGACTTTCGTCAGGATGACGGACAAGAAGATTTTTCGTTTCGTCAGCTTTTGCTGGCACGACGATCAAAGAGATTTCCGGGCAACCGGGAATAGATGCGGGAGAAGGCCTGGCCTTCGTTTGGACCGCTAAACTTGAACCGGGCGCGCCTTTGGGTACGCCCAGCAACAGAGTGAGTGACAATGGCCAAGAAGATTACGGGCTACATCAAGCTCCAGGTGCCCGCTGGAGACGCCAAACCTGCACCGCCGATCGGCCCAGCACTGGGTCAGCGCGGCGTGAACATCATGGAATTCTGCAAGGCGTTCAACGCCCAGACCGCTGGCGTCGAAAAGGGCACCCCCCTGCCGACGATCATCACCGTCTATGCCGATCGCAGCTTCACCTTCACGATGAAGCAGCCGCCTGCCACCTTCCTCATCAAGAAGGCGATGAACCTCAAGTCGGGTTCGAAGGAACCCGGCAAGATCGTCGCTGGCAAGATCACCCGTGCGCAGTTGGCGGAAATCGCCCAGGCCAAGATGGTTGACCTGAACGCGAACAACATCGACGCTGCAACGAAGATCATCGAAGGCTCCGCTCGCGCGATGGGCCTCGACGTGGTGGAGGGCTGATTATCATGGCAAAGCTGACCAAGAAGGCGAAGGCCCTGGCCACCGCGGTTGACCGCGAAAAGCTGCACGGCGTTGACGAGGCACTGGGCCTGATCAAGACCCATGCGACCGCCAAGTTCGACGAAAGCGTCGAAATCGCGATCAACCTGGGCGTTGACCCCCGTCATGCGGACCAGATGGTCCGTGGCGTCGTCACCCTGCCCGCAGGTACCGGCAAGGACGTTCGCGTCGCCGTGTTCGCCCGCAACGAAAAGGCACAAGCCGCGCTCGACGCCGGTGCCGACATCGTGGGTGCCGAAGACCTGCTGGAATCGATCCAGGCTGGCAACATCGATTTCCAGCGCGTCATCGCGACGCCGGACATGATGGGTCTGGTTGGTCGTCTGGGCAAGATCCTCGGTCCCAAGGGCCTGATGCCGAACCCCAAGCTCGGCACCGTGACCCCGAACGTCGCAGAAGCCGTGAAGGCCGCCAAGGGTGGCCAGATCGAATTCCGCGTCGAAAAGGCCGGCATCATCCATGCGGGCCTGGGCAAGTCGAGCTTCACCGCCGAAGACCTGCGCAAGAATTTCGACGCCTTCGTCGATGCAATCGTCAAGGCAAAGCCGACCGGTTCGAAGGGCAAATATGTCCGCAAGATCGCCCTGTCGTCTTCGATGGGTCCGGGCGTGAAGGTCGACGTGGCAGAAGTCGCCGCCGTCTGATTTTCATGCTATAGACTAAGGACAAGCCTCTTTCCTCGAAATGGGGAAGGAGGCTTTCCTGTTTTCAAATGATCCTCCCCTGACCGGGAGGCAGCTGGCGGAAAGCCGGACGGAGAGATGCAACGCGAACGAAAGGGGCAAACCCCTTCGCCACCAGCCATGCTGGCGGCTCCTGCCCTTGCCGGGTGGGAATGTGAAAATCAGGGTGTGTGGCCTATCACTCTGAACGTCTGCTTTGGCAGGCGTAAGGCACAGGTCTTACGAGTATCCGTCGGAAGAGGCGGGTCGCTTAACCGACGAGAAAAACTAGACATGGCATTTGATACCCTCCCGCCCATCCTCGCCCAGGCGCTGACGACCAAGGGTTATGAAACCCTGACCGAAGTGCAGGCATCCGTGATCGAACCCGAAGCGATTGGCCGCGACATGATCGTGTCGGCCAAGACCGGATCGGGCAAGACCGTCGCCTTCGGCCTCGCCATGGCGGGCGAGTTGCTGAACGAAGAAGGCCGCTTGCCCCCACCGGCCTGGCCGCTGGCGCTGGTGATCGCGCCGACGCGCGAATTGGCGCTGCAGGTCAGCCGCGAACTCGAATGGCTCTATGCTGGTGCGCGTGCGCGAATCGCCACCTGCGTCGGTGGCATGGATGCCGCCCGCGAGCGCAAGGCGCTGGCGCAGGGCGCGCACATCGTCGTTGGTACGCCGGGCCGTCTGCGCGACCATCTCGAGCGCGGCGCGCTCGACCTCTCGGCGCTCAAGACTGCGGTGTTGGATGAAGCCGACGAAATGCTCGACATGGGCTTCCGCGAAGATCTGGAGGGCATTCTCGACGCCACCCCCGATGGCCGCCGCACCCTGCTGTTCTCGGCGACGATGCCCAAGCCCATCGTGGCGCTGGCCCGCCGCTACCAGAAGGACGCGCTGCAGATCGCGACCACCTCGACCGAGCGTGGCCATGGCGACATCAGCTATCAGGCGATGACCGTCGCCCCGTCCGACATTGAAAATGCCGTGGTCAACCTGCTGCGCTTCCATGAGGCGGAAACGGCGATGCTGTTCTGCGCCACCCGCGACAATGTCCGCCACCTGCACGCCAGCCTGACCGAGCGGGGCTTTGCCGCCGTCGCGCTCTCGGGCGAGCATAGCCAGAATGAACGCAACCATGCGTTGCAAGCCCTGCGCGACCGTCGCGCCCGCGTCTGCGTCGCCACCGACGTCGCCGCGCGCGGTATCGATCTGCCCACGCTGACGCTCGTCGTCCATGTGGAAATTCCCCGCGATGCCGAAACCATGCAGCATCGGTCGGGTCGTACCGGCCGCGCTGGCAAGAAGGGCACCGCCGTCCTGATCGTCCCCTATCCGCGCCGTCGCCGGGTGGAAGGGATGCTCAAGGGCGCCAAGATCCCCGTCGAATGGACGTCCGCGCCCAGCAAGGAATCCATTGCGGCGCAGGACGCCGAACGGCTGCGCACCCGCCTGCTCGAACCCATGGAACTGGAAGAGTCCGATTGGGCGCTGGGTGGCGAACTGCTCGAAGCCAAGAGCGCCAAGGAAATCGCAGCCATGCTGGTGCGCTCCGCCCGCGCCGCGCTGCCTGCGCCCGAAGAACTGCTCGACGGCAGCGATGCCCCGGCCCGCCGTGAAGGACCACGCCCCGGTTTCGAGGATATCCAGTGGTTCCGCATGAATATCGGCCGCACGCAAAATGCCGATCCGCGCTGGATCTTGCCGCTGATCTGCCGTCGTGGCCATGTGTCGCGTGGCGACATCGGCGCGATCCGCATCACCGCCACCGACACGATGTTCGAAATTCCCAAGGCGATCTCGGCCAAATTCCTGGCCGCTGTCCGCCGCACGGGCGAAGCGGGTGACGAGGGCGCGGATGTGATGTTCGATCCGATCGACGGCGCACCGCGCGAGGAAGCCCGTGGCAACCGCAAGCAGTTGCGCCCCGCCAATGGCGATCGTCCCAACCGCAGCGGCCCGCCCCGTGGTGGCCCCGGTGCCGGGTCGCGCGGCGGTGCGTCGCCGCACAGCCCACGCCCCTTCAAGGGCGCAGGCGCCGGTGGCCCGCGCAAGGGTCCGCCGCGTAGCTGGGGCTAACGCCCTTTAGGACAGGTGGGAGCCATCGGGGCCGTCGGTCATTGCAGCTCGCATGACCGACGGCCCTTTGCTTATTCCCGTGCTGGGCGACCAGCTCGACCCCGACATCGCCGCGCTGCGCCACGCTGATAAAGCGCGCAGCGTCGTGCTGATGATGGAGGTGGCCGACGAAACCACCTATGTCCGCCATCATAAGGCAAAGATCGCCTTCATCCTGTCCGCCATGCGCCATCATGCCAATCGGCTGCGCGGGCTGGGCTGGACGGTCGATTATGTGTCGCTGGACGACCCGGCCAATAGCGGCAGCTTCACCGGCGAAGTCGCCCGTGCCATCGACCGGCACAAGCCCGCCGCCATCCATGTGACCGAGGCCGGCGAATGGCGCGTCCGGGCGATGCTCGACAGCTGGGAATTGCGGTTCGGGCTGCCCGTCACCATCCATGAGGATGATCGCTTCCTCTGTACCCATGCCGAATTCGATAGCTGGGCCGCCGCGCGCAAGCAGTTGCGGATGGAATTTTTCTACCGCGACATGCGGCGCAAGACCGGCCTGCTGCTGACCGAGGATGGCCAGCCGGAGGGTGGCCAGTGGAATTATGATGCGGACAATCGCAAGCCGCCACCCGCGCGCGACCTGCTGATGCCCCGCCCTATCCGCTTCCAGCCCGATGCGATCACGCAGGATGTGCTGGCCATGGTCGCCACGCGCTTTGCCGACCATATCGGCAGCCTCGACCATTTCCAGTTCGCGGTGACGCATGACGACGCCCTGCGCCAGCAGCGCCATTTCCTCGACGAAGCGCTGCCCCGCTTCGGCGATTATCAGGATGCGATGCTGACCGGCGAACCCTTCCTGTGGCACTCGATCCTCTCGCCCTATATCAACGCCGGGCTGCTCGATCCGCTGGCGCTGTGCCGCGCCGTCGAGGAACGCTATCGGGCGGGCAAGGTGCCGCTCAACGCCGCTGAAGGCTTCATCCGCCAGATCATCGGCTGGCGCGAATATGTGCGTGGCATCTATTGGCATGAAGGGCCGGACTATGCGCAGCGCAATGCGCTGGGGGCGACCCGCGCCCTGCCCGGTTTCTACTGGACCGGGCAGACCGACATGCATTGCCTGTCCCAGGCGATCGGCCAGACGATCGACCATGCCTATGCCCATCATATCCAGCGGCTTATGATCACTGGCAATTTCGCCCTGCTCGCCGGTGTCGATCCGCATCAAGTGCATATCTGGTATCTGGAAGTCTATGCCGACGCCTATGAGTGGGTCGAACTGCCCAATACGCTGGGCATGAGCCAGTTTGCCGATGGTGGCCTGCTCGGTTCCAAACCCTATGCGTCGAGCGGCGCCTATATCAACCGCATGTCCAACTATTGCGGGTCATGCCGCTATGATGTGAAGCAGCGTGTCGGCAAGGACGCCTGCCCCTTCAATGCGCTCTATTGGGACTTTCTAGCCCGCAACCAGCGCAAGCTGGCGTCCAATCCCCGCATGGCCCTGCCCTATCGCAATTGGGACAGGATGCCCGACGAGGACCGTACCGCTATTCGGGAACAGGCGGCACGGTTCCTCGACTCAATGGATTAGGTCGCACCACACAGCGTCAGCATCCGCCCGGCCAGTTCCCGCTCGCCCATCACGATATGCCGCACGCCCAGCGTTTCGAGATGCGCGACCTCCGCATCCGAATGGGCGCGGGCGATCACTTCCAGCTTGGGGTTGAGGTGGCGAGCATGTTCGTGGATCGCGCCCCCTTCAAACCCTTCGGGCACCGCGATCAGCAGGTGATGGGCTTCGGCGATCCCGGCGCTGCGCAGCGCCTTGTCTTCCAACGCATTGCCGCGCACGACGGATAGCCCGGCCTCCTGCGCTTCCTCCACTTTCTCGGCATCATCCTCAATGACCGTGAAGGGCATCTGCCGCTCGGTCAGCCGGTCGGCGATCAGCTTGCCGACCCGGCCATAGCCGACCAGGATGATATGTCCGATCGCGGGCCGCGCCGCCGCGACGCGCGCGGCCTCCGCCACGACTTCCTCCTGCTTGCGGCCGCGCACGGCCAGCGAGAAGAGGATGGGATTGAGGAAGATCGACACGATCGCGCCTGCGAGGATCAGGTCGCGCGCATCAGCGGGGAGCACGCCAAGTCCCGTGCCCAGCGTCGCAAGGATGAAGGAAAATTCGCCGATCTGCGCCAGGCTGACCGCGATGGTCATCGCCGTGTCGCCCGGCTTGCCGAACAGGCGGACGATGGCATAGGCGGCGATCGATTTGCCGACGATGATGATCGCGACGGTCGCCAGCAATGGCAAAGGCTGTTCCCACAGCACCGCCGGATTGAACAACATGCCGACCGACACGAAGAACAGCACAGCAAAGGCATCGCGCAGCGGCAGCGTCTCTTCGGTCGCCCGCCTGCTGAGCGGCGTTTCGCCCAGTATCATGCCCGCAAAGAAGGCACCCAGCGCGAAGGAGACGTCGAACGCATAGGCCGCGCCGAACGCAACCCCCAACGCGATCGCCAGGACCGCGAGGCGGAACAGCTCTCGCGATCCTGTATGCACGACCCAATGCAGCGTCCAGGGAATGACCCGCCGCCCCACGATCATCATCAGCGCGACGAAGCCCGCCACCTTGAGCAGCGTGCCGACCAGCGGCGCGATCAGCGCGCCCGCCCCGGCCCCAGAGTCCGCGTCGCTTATGACGGCGGCAAGCGCCGGCAGCAGGACGAGCGCCAGCACCATCACCAGATCTTCGACGATCAGCCAGCCGACCGCGATCCGCCCCCGCCGCGTTTCGACCAGATCGGCCCCTTGCAAGGCTCGCAGCAACACCACCGTACTAGCGACCGACAGGGCTAGGCCAAAGACGATGCCGCCCATCAGAGGCCATCCCATGAGGGTGGACAGCCCCATGCCAAGGCCGGTCGCCACCGCAATCTGCACCAAAGCACCCGGAACGGCGATATGTTTGACCGACATCAGATCCTTGAACGAGAAATGCAGCCCGACGCCGAACATCAGCAGGATGACGCCGATTTCGGCGAGTTCATTGGCCAGTCCGCTATCCGCGACGAAACCAGGCGTGAAGGGACCAACCATGATCCCGGCGACGAGATAGCCCACCAGGGGCGACATGCGGAGCCTGTGGGCGATCGCGCCCATGATGAAGGCGACGACGAGGCCGGCAACGATGGTGCCGATCAGGGGCGTGTGATGGGGCATGCAAGCCTTTCGATGCGAATCATTCTATATCAGAAAGTCAAAGGATGGAGCAGGACCGCCAGCAGCAGGGCGGCCGCAGCCAGACCTGTCATGATAGCGGGCATGAACCACCAGGGCGGACGGCGACGCTTGCCGCCGGGCTCAGGCTTATCGGACATCTTCATGGTCCTCCTTTCGATGATGCCCGTCGAAACGGGCTATTCAGATCGTCAGAAGGCGGCGGGTGGGGCGCGCGCCCGGTGGGCGCTGGACAATAGCAGAGGTGCCGCCCCAATCTGCGGCGGCGAAAAGAAAATTCGCAAGCGGCCTACGGAGGCGACGAGCGCCAACGTCGCGATGATGCAGAAAAGAAGGATAGGCGGCGTGTCATCGCCATCCACGCGCGCGGCCTGCGCGACCTGCGGCGGCGTCGGTGCGCGCGCCTTGATCACCACATCGCTCGTTGCAGGATTGAAGGCGGAGCCGGTCGGGCGACTGAGCGGCGGGCCGATGGGGGCCAGCGCAGAGAGGAGCGTCACCACGATCAGCATCCACAAGGCGACGGATAGGCTATAGCGGCCAAGCTGCCGATCACCCTTTCCTGTCTCGCCTGTTATATGCCGCATCGCTCGCTTCTGTCCTTTCGCGGGCAAGATAGGGCCTGTGCGAACCGAAAACCACCCCGGTTCCGCGCCGCCATCGGTTGACACCCGCGAGTCATTCCACTAACGGGCCACATTCCCGCGCGGGTCGGCAAGGCGTCATGTCTTTGGTGATTTGCGTAAAGCAGATTTGAACGAGAAGAGACAAGCCATGTTCGCTATCGTGCGCACAGGCGGCAAGCAGTATCGCGTCGCCGCCGGAGACAAGATCGTCGTCGAAAAGATGGCCGGTGAAGCCGGTGACAAGATTACGCTGGACGACGTCCTGCTGGCCGGTGAAGGCGGCGATCTGAAGGATGTGGCCGGTCTGACCGTCGCAGCCGAGATCATCGCGCAGGCGAAGGGCGAAAAGGTCATCGTCTTCAAGAAGCGTCGCCGCCACAATTATCGCCGCAAGAACGGCCATCGTCAGCGCCACACGATCCTGCGCATCGTCGCAATCGGTGCCGAAGACAAGAAGGCCGCCAAGGCCGAGGCCAAGACCCAAGACGCAGCCCCGGCTGCTGCCGAAGCCTGATCGCTTCGCGCCTGATATTCTAGGAGTTTAGACAATGGCACATAAGAAAGCTGGCGGTTCGTCGCGCAACGGTCGTGATTCGGAATCGAAGCGCCTTGGCGTCAAGAAGTTCGGCGGTCAGGAAGTGATCGGCGGCAACATCATTATCCGTCAGCGCGGCACGCGCGTCTATCCCGGCCGCAATGTCGGCATGGGCAAGGACCACACGCTGTTCGCGCTGGGTGAAGGCCGCGTGGTATTCCACGCTGGCAAGCTCGGCCGCAAATATGTGTCGGTCGACGCGATGGCCGAAGCGGCAGAATAACGGACGACGAATGACGGGTCGTCCTTTTGAGGGGCGATCCTTTCGTTACGCGAACCTTTAGGTTCAAGTGACGATGTTCGAGGGATAAAAGGGCGCTCCTTCCATCAGAGGGGCGCCCTTTTTCCGTTGGGCGAAACATCCTCTTAAATTCCCTCAACCCACTGGAACTCCACGCCTTCTCACGCGTCATGCAGGCGGGGAACATGCCAGACATCGACCGTCGTCAAGCCGTCATCATTGGCGGCTATGGGCAAGCCCAAGAGGAGAGAGAAGAATGTTCGCCCGCACCCCCCGCCTGCTGCTGCGTCCAGGCTGGATGGAAGACGCACCCGCGCTGGCTCATGCGATCAGTGATCCTGCCATCCTGCGCAACCTGACCCACGCGCCTGCTCCCTATGCTCTGGACGATGCGCAGGCCTTCCTGTCGCTGCCCCATGATTCGCGCCTGCCGCGCCTGCTCGCCTTCACCCGCACGCGCGGCGCACCGCGCCTGGTCGGCGGGTGCGATATTCATCTGGACGCGCATGGCACGCCGGAACTGGGCTATTGGATCGCGCGACCCTATTGGGGTCTGGGCTTTGCGACCGAAGCCGCGCGCGCGGTCCTCAGCATGGCGCGCGCCCATGGTGTCCAGGGCGTTCGCGCGGCGCATTTCCTCGACAATCCCGCGTCGGGCAATGTCCTGCGCAAGATCGGCTTCCGCTTCACCGGCCGGGTCGAGCAACGCTACAGCCTCGCCCGCGAGACGATGGTCGATTCGCTGCTGTTCGAAGAAGGCGAAACCCACGGCATGCACCCGGACCCGGCCATGGACCTGTATCGCGACGCCACGCAGGCGATGGCGGCTTGATAATGCAGGCGGGGGAGGTTTCCCCGCCCGTCATACCGTGTGCAACCGCCGGGGCCGGTCAAACACCCGCGTCGGCGTGTCACCCAGCATCCTATCGGCCAGCGCGACGAAACCCAGTTTCTCGGCGACCCGGATCGACGCGCCATGGTCCGGCGCGATGATGCAGCGTAGGGATGGCGCATCGAGATGGGCGTCGGCCCAGCGCACGACCGCACTCATCGCTTCGCTGGCCACGCCCCTGCCCCACGCCTGCGGCCCCAGCACCCAGCCCGCCTCCGGCACGCCTTCCAGTTCGGGCAGGCCGCGCGCGGCGCTCAGCAGGCCGCCCTCGCCCAGAAACGCGCCGGTCGTCCGATCCTCGATCACCCACATGCCATAGCCCAGCAGCGACCACATGCCGGCATAGCGCAACAGGCGAAACCACACCGCCTGCGCGTCCAGCGGCACCCCGCCGACATGGCGCACCACCTGCGTGTTCGCCCACAAGGCGCGGCACGCCGGATAATCGGCAACGTCGTGCGGGCGCAGGATCAGGCGGTCGGTGTGGAGCGTGGGCGCATCGGTCATGGCTCGATAAGATCGCGCCCCACCCCGCCCGTCAAGCCGCCGACGGCAGCGGCCCGGTCATCCGCGCATCGGCATAGTCGCTGTCCACCAGCGCGATCAGCGCCCGGTCATCGACCGACCAGGGATGAAAGCCCGGCTTGAAATAGCTGAGCCACGGCCCCGCCACCCGGCGCAAGATGCCCGGCCGCACCAGCGCATAGCGGAGCAACCCGCCCCAGGCGCGCACGCCCGTCACACCATCCTGCCGCAACAGGTCCATCATCCCGCGCGCGCGATGATGCAGGAAATGTTTGGTGGCGATCAACATCATCAACGACCGCAGCCGCCAGCTGGCAAAGGCGCTCCAGTCGCGCGTCGCATGGACCCATGTGTCATGCGCCACGCCCTTATGCTCGATCTCTTCGACCGCATGCCAGCGCCACAGCGCCGCAATCTCCGGGTCCGCGCCGTCGAGCAAACGCGGGTCGCGCAACAATTCATGCGCCAGGATCGCGGTGAAATGTTCCAGTGCCATGGTCGCGGCCAGGCTGACGATTGGCGGACGCCGCTTCGCCAGGTCCAGCACCCGCACCACATCGGCGTCGAGCCGCGACAGCTCATAGCCATGGTCGGCCACCTGCCGGTTGAAGGCCAGATGCTCGCGGCTATGCACCACCTCCTGCTTGATGAAAGCGGCAATCTCGCCCGCCAGCCGGTCCGGCGCGCCGTCGCGAAAGGCGCGGACACTCTCGATGAAATAGGCTTCGCCACGCGGAAACGTCACGGACAGGGCGTTGAAGAAAGCCGTGGCGATCGGATCGCCATTCAGCCAATGTCGGGCCGCAGCGCGGTCCCGCCCGAAACGGCGGTCGCGCGGCGTGATAGTGAGGTCGGTCGGGGTCATCTCGCACTCCTTACTTACATTGATGTAAATAAGAGTTACTGACACCTATGTCAATAAAACGTGTCCGCCTCAGCCCGGATGAAAGCCGTCTCGCCGCGCTGGAGGCCGCGCGCATCCTGTTGATCGAAGCTGGCCCGCAGGCCGTGACCCTGAAAGCCGTTGCCGCACAGATCGGCCGCACCCACGCCAATCTGCTCCACCATTTCGGATCAGCGGCGGGGTTGCACAAAGCGCTCGCCGCTTATCTTGGCGACACCATCACCGCCACCATTGGCGAGGCGGTCGATGCCGCGCGGCGCGGCAAGGTCAGCCCGCGCACCATCGTCGACATGACCTTCGACGCCTTTGACCGCGAAGGCGCAGGCGCGCTGGCCAGCTGGATGCTGGCGCTCGGCAATGAAGACGCACTCGATCCGGTGGTGGAGGCGATCCACCGGCTGGTCGACAAGCTGACCGCCACCGCGCTGACCCCGCATCTCGCCGACCTCATCCGCGACAATACGCTGATGCTCGTCCTGCTGGCGCTGGGTGATTCGCAAATGGGCGGGCCGATGGCGGGTGCGCTGGGGCTTCCCCGTGAAAAGGCCCGCGAAATGGCCACGCGCAGCCTCACCTTTGCCCTGATGCAGGAGGCCGCGACGCTTGCCGCGCAGGCCGAGGTTTAACTTTTCGCGCGATGGCGCTATGGGCCGCCCATGCATTTTCTCGATCAAGCCAAAATCTTCATCAAATCCGGCTGGGGCGGCCCCGGCGCGGTCAGTTTCCGACGCGAAAAATATGAGGAATATGGCGGCCCCGACGGCGGCAACGGCGGCAAGGGTGGCGACATTATTTTCGAAGCGGTACAGGGCCTCAACACCCTGATCGACTTTCGCTACACCCAGCATTTCAAGGCACAGCGCGGCACGCCCGGCATGGGCAAGAATCGCTATGGCGCGGGCGGCAAGGATCTGATCATCCAGGTGCCCGTCGGCACCCAGATCCTGTCCGATCCCAAACCGATCGAAGGCAGCGAGGACGAAGACGGCATCCCCGATTATGAGGATCAGGATATCCTCGCCGATTTCACCGAAGTCGGGCAGCGCGTCACCTTCCTGCGCGGCGGCGATGGCGGCCGCGGCAACATGTCATACAAGACCAGCACCAACCGCGCCCCGCGTCAGCATGGTACGGGCTGGCCAGGCCAGGAAATGTGGGTGTGGCTGCGGCTGAAGCTGCTGGCCGATGTCGGCCTGGTGGGCATGCCCAATGCGGGCAAATCGACCCTGATCAACCAGGTGACCAATACCAAGGCGAAGGTCGGCGCCTATGCCTTCACCACCACCAAGCCGCAATTGGGCGTGGTGCTGCACAAGGATCGCGAATTCGTGCTGGCCGACATTCCCGGCCTGATCGCGGGTGCGGCCGAAGGCGTCGGCATTGGCGACCGGTTCCTGGGCCATATCGAACGCTGCCGCGTATTGCTCCACCTGATCGACGCCACGGTCGATGATCCGGTCGAAGCGTTCCAGATCGTAAGCGACGAACTCGCCGCCTATGGCGAGGGGCTGGACGAAAAGCCGCAGATCGTAGCGCTCAACAAGGGTGACCTGTTGGGGCCGGAACTGATGGAGGACATTGCCGAGCAACTGCGCGATCAGGTCGGCGTGGAGGATGTGTTCATCATCTCCGGCGCGACCGGCGATGGCGTGGGCAAATTGCTCGACGCCATCCTGCCGATCCTGGGCGAAGCCCGCGCCGCCGCGCGGCAGGAGGCACAGGACGACGAAGACGGGACATGGTCGCCGCTATAAGCGACCTGCATGACACCCGTTCGCTTCGAGCGAAGTCGAGAAGCGGGTGCATGGCGGTTCTCGACTTCGCTCGAACCGAACGGACCATTTGCCTGTGACTCCCTCCCTCTCCGGCTTCCCCCCCGCCCTGATCCGCCGCCTGGTCATCAAGATCGGCTCGGCCCTGCTCGTCGATCCGGCGGGCAATGTGCGGATCGACTGGTTGCGCACCTTGGTCGCCGATGTCGCGGCGCGGACGCAGGCGGGGCAGCAGATCATCATCGTCTCGTCCGGCGCGATCGCGCTCGGTGCGCGCCGCCTCAAATTGCCGAAGGGCGGGCGCGGCAGCCTGGAGGATGCGCAGGCCGCTGCCGCCACGGGACAGATCGCCCTGTCGCAATGCTGGGCCAGCCTGCTCGACGAGCGCGGCATTACGGCCGCGCAAATGCTGGTGACACTCGATGACCTTGAAAATCGCCGCCGCTATTTGAACGCCTCGGCAACGCTCGAACGGCTGATGGCCTTGCATGTCGTGCCGGTGGTCAATGAGAATGACAGCGTCGCCACCGCCGAAATCCGCTTTGGTGATAATGACCGGTTGGCGGCGCGTATCGGACAGGCGGCACGGGCTGACGCGGTTGTGCTGCTTTCCGATGTCGATGGGCTTTACACCGCCAACCCGCACGTCGATGCGAACGCCATGCTGATCGAAACCATAGACCGCATCGACGCGCGAATCGCGGCCATGGCCGATGGTGGCTCCGCCTCCGGCATGGGATCGGGCGGCATGACCTCCAAGATCGAGGCCGCCCGCATCGCCACCGGCGCGGGCGCGCATCTCGCCATCATCTCCGGCAAGGTCGATGCGCCGCTGTCGCACTGGACCCAAGGCGGCAAAGGCTCGATCTTCCTGGCCGCGCAAGGCAAAGGCGCGCGCAAGGGCTGGCTAGCGGGCCGCCTCACCGTGCGCGGCCGCATCATCGTGGACGCGGGCGCGGAAACCGCGCTGTCGAAGGGCAACAGCCTGCTCCCCGCCGGTGTCGCCGCTGTCGAAGGCATGTTCGCGCGCGGCGATGTGATCGATATCGTGGCGCAGGACGGCCGGGTGATCGCCCGTGGCCTGATCGAATATGATAGCGATGCCGCCGCGAAGATTGCGGGCCGCCGCAGCGAGGATATTGCCGCGCTGCTGGGCGAAATGCCGCGATCAGTGCTGGTCCATCGCGACCATATGGCGATGGTCTGACACGCATGTCCCTCCGCATTGCCATTACCGGCGCGACGGGTTTCGTCGGCGCTGAAACCTTGGATCAGGCGCTGAGCGTCGGGCACCATGTTACCGCGCTGACCCGCCGGGCGCAGCCGCCGCGCGCGCGCCTCAAATGGGTGCCGGGCTCGCTCGATCAGGCGGCAGGCCTCGACACGCTAGTGCGCGACGCCGATGTCGTGATCCATATCGCGGGCGTGGTGAACGCGCCCGATCGCGACGGCTTTGAAATGGGCAATGCGCGCGGCACGATGGCGGTGGTGGACGCCATGCGCAAACGCGGGGTACGGCGGCTGATCCACATTTCCTCGCTCGCCGCGCGCGAGCCGGGTCTGTCCGACTATGGCTGGTCGAAGGACTTGGCCGAACGCCATGTGAGGGCCAGCGGCCTCGACTGGACCATCGTCCGTCCGCCCGCCATCTACGGCCCCAATGATCGCGAAATGCTCGAACTTTTCCGCATGGCCAAGCGCGGCATCATGCTGCTGCCACCGGGCGGACGGCTGTCAGTGATCCATGTTGCCGACCTCGCCCAGTTGCTGCTGGCGCTGGCCGACGATCGCGACCTCAGCCTTGCCCAGACCTACGACCCCGATGACGGCACGCCCACGGGCTGGGACCATAAGGATTTCGGTGCCGCCATCGGTCGCGCGGTGGGCCGGTCGGTGCGGATCTTGGCGACTCCGGCCTGGCTGCTCGGCGTCGCTGCGCGCACGGATCGCCTGTTTCGCGGCAATGGCGCCAAGCTGACCCCCGATCGCGTCGATTATTTCTGCCACCCCGACTGGGTCGCCGCAGCTGACGCGCATGTTCCCAAGCAGCTATGGATGCCGCAAATCCCGACCGAAGAGGGATTGAAGGCGACAGCGCAGGCCTATCGCACCAAAGGCTGGATTTAGGCGGCACCCATCGCCCAGTTCAGTTCGGTTCGAGCGTGTCGAGAACAAGGTCGTTCTCGACAAGCTCGAACCGAACGGAGGCTAGTCGGCCTCGACCGGCTTCTTCGCCCGCTGTTCCGCCAGAAATTCGCTGACCGCCTGCCCGCTGGCATTGAGCAGCGGGAAGGTCCGCGCGTCCGACAGCCAGTCGGGACGCCGCGCGCCGCTGCCATACATAGTGTCATAGACCAGGCTGAACGCCAGGAAGGCCAGCGTCGCGCCGATCAACCCCTTGACCGCGCCGAAGCCACCGCCCAGCACTCGATCGACCGGCCCCAGCACGGATTGCCGGGTCCGCCGGCCGATCGCATGGGCGACCATCTTGCCGACGCCGAAGGTAACACCGAACACCAGCACCAGCGCCAGGATCGCTGCGCCGCTCGCCGTGCCAACGAAGGGCGTCAGCAGATCGGCCACCGAGGCATGAAAGAGCCGGATGCAGAAGATCGCCAGCACCCACGCCATCAGCGACAGGGTTTCCAGCACGAACCCGCGGAGCAGGCCCAATATGGCGCTGCCGCCAATGGCGAGCAGGACGATGATATCGACGGCGTTCATCGCCCGCGTGGCTATCCCCTGCCCAGCATCTGGTCAACCAGTTGCGCAAGCGTGCGAAAGCCGCTGACCGCTATCCCCTTCACCCCGTCGGTCGCCGACGCCGGGACGAAAGCGCGGTTGAACCCCAGCTTCGCCGCCTCGCGCAGCCGCAGCGGCGCATGCGCCACCGGGCGGATCTCGCCCGACAACGCGATCTCGCCGAACAGCACGACGTCGGAGGGCAAGGGCTTTTCCGACAGCGCCGACACCAGGGCCGCTGCCACCGCCAGGTCCGCCGCCGGGTCCGACAGCCGATATCCGCCCGCGACGTTCAGATAGACTTCGCAGGTCGAGAAGCTGAGGCCACAGCGCGCCTCCAGCACCGCCAGCACCATCGCCAGCCGTCCATTATCCCATCCGACCACCGCGCGGCGCGGCGTCGCGCCGCTCGACAGCCGCACCACCAGCGCCTGGATCTCCACCAGAACCGGCCGCGTCCCTTCCAGCGCGGGAAACACCGTCGCGCCCGTCACCGTCTCGTCGCGATGCGTCAGGAACAGGGCGGACGGGTTGGCAACCTCCTCCAGCCCTTCGGACACCATCGCGAATACGCCAATCTCGTCGGTGCCGCCAAAGCGGTTCTTGATCGCGCGCAGGATGCGATATTGATGGCTGCGCTCCCCTTCGAACGCCAGCACGGTATCGACCATATGCTCGAGCACGCGCGGCCCGGCGATGCTGCCATCCTTGGTCACATGGCCGACCAGGATCAGGGCGGTGCCGCGCTGCTTGGCGAATTTGATCAATTCCTGTGACGAGGCGCGCACTTGGCTCACCGTCCCCGGCGCGCCTTCGATCAGGTCGCTGTGCATCGTCTGGATCGAATCGATCACCAGCAAGGCCGGCGGCTCGCCCTGGCTCAACGTCGTCAAAATGTCGCGCACCGACGTCGCGCTCGCCAGCATGACCGGCGCATTGCCCAGCCCCAGCCGTTGCGCGCGCAACCGCACCTGGTCGGCCGCTTCCTCGCCACTGATATAGGCCATCGACAGTCCGCGCGCCGCGACCCGCGCCGCCGCCTGCAACAATAAGGTCGACTTGCCGATGCCCGGATCGCCACCGATCAGCGTCGCCGATCCCGCGACGATGCCCCCGCCCAGCGCCCGGTCGAACTCGGCAATGCCGGTGCTGGTGCGCGGCGGCAATTCGACCTGCGTATCCAGCCCGACGAGCGTGATCGCCCGCCCGCCCGTATGCAGGTCATGCCGCGCGGAAAAGGCGGTCTGTGGCGCTTCTTCGACGATGCTGTTCCATTCGCCGCAATCCTCGCACTGCCCCTGCCACCGGGCCGCGACGGTGCCGCATTGCTGACAGACGAATTTGCGCTTTGTCTTGGCCATCGCCCGGATATGCCGTTGAGACGCGAACATTGCAAGAACATCCGTTCGCCACTGGAAACATGCCTGCGCCTTGGGCATTGGTGCCCCATGAAGACATTGCGCGTTGCCAGCTATAATATCCACAAGGCCGTCGGCACCGACCGCCGTCGTATGCCGGAACGGGTGCTGGAGGTGCTGGGCGAGATCGACGCCGACATCGTCGCCTTGCAGGAAGCCGACATGCGCTTCGGCATCCGCTCCGCCGCCATCCCTCCCCGGATGCTCGAAAGCCATAGTGGTTATAAGGCGGTTCCGCTCGATGTTCAGGCCGATTCGATGGGCTGGCACGGCAATGCCATCCTGGTGCGCAAGGATGCCGAGATCAGCGCGCATGACGTGTTGCATATCCCCTATCTGGAGCCGCGCGGCGCGACCATGGCGCAAGTGACCATCGGCAGCACCACTGTCCGCGTGTTCGGCATGCATCTCGACCTGTCGGGCCTGTGGCGCAGGCGGCAGGCGGCCGCCGTCATCAACGCCGCGGCCCAGGGCGAGGCCATGCCCACCATCTTGATGGGCGACCTCAACGAATGGAGCGCAGGTCGCGGCTGCCTCGCCGACTTTGCCCGCCATTACAGCTTCGCCCCCTGTGGCCGCAGCTTCCATGCTCGCCGTCCGGTGGCCCAGCTCGACCGGATCATGCATTGCGATCGCCTGACCCTGGTCGAATGCGGCGTCCATATGAGCGCGGCGGCGCGCAAGGCGTCGGACCATCTGCCGATCTGGGCCGAATTCCGCCTTTGATCGGCCCCTCGACAATATCCTCTCCCTCTGCGATCCATGCACCATGAAGGAGCGGGAACTCAGGCTAGCGCTGGTCTGCTATGGCGGCATCAGCCTGGCGATCTACATGCATGGCATCACCAAGGAAGTGTGGCGGCTCGCCCGCGCCAGCCGCGCCTTTCACGACGGCGCGCCGGCCTCCACCGGCAGCGAAGCGGTGTATCGAGATATATTGCAGGAGATCGAGGCCAAGGCCGGCATCCGCCTGCGCGTCATGCCCGACATCATCGCGGGCGCCAGCGCAGGCGGCATCAACGGCATTTTCCTGGCGCAAGCGATCGAGACCGGCCAGTCGCTCGATCCGCTGACCGACATGTGGCTCGACAATGCCGATGTCGATCGGTTGCTCGACCCCGACGCCCGCCCCGCCCGCGCGCTCACCAAATTCTGGGCGACTCCGCTTGTCTGGATGGCCGCGCGCCGCCCCGGCGACGCGATCGAACGCACCGTCGCCCCCGACACGCGCGAGGAGGTGCGGCACAAACTCTCCCGCTTCATCCGCTCGCGCTGGTTCGAGCCGCCCTTTGGCGGGGAGATTTTCTCCGCCATGCTCATGGACGCCTTCGATGCGATGGCAGCGGCGGAGCGTGGTCCGCCTTTGCTCCCGGCCGGGCATCCGCTCGACCTGTTCGTCACAGTCACCGATTTCGAGGGCCATCCGCAAAGCCTCAACCTCAACAGCCCGCCCCAGGTGATCGAGACTGAACATCGCCTGTCGATCGGCTTTCGCGCGCGCGGCCGGGCACCCAATGGCGAACCGCGGGCCTTCGCCGATGCCGCCGAACTGGTCTTCGCCGCCCGCGCGACCGCCAGCTTTCCCGGTGCCTTCCCGCCCTTCACCGTGCGCGAACTCGACCGCGTCCTCAAACGCCGCCATCGCGCCTGGCCGACGCGCGACGCCTTCCTCCACCGCGCCTTGCCCCGCCATGCAGCGCGCGGGACGGCGGAGGACGCCGTGCTGATCGACGGATCGGTGCTGGCCAACGCCCCCTTCGCCCAGGCGATCGGCGCGCTGCGCAACCGCCCCTCCCGCCGGGAAGTCGATCGCCGCTTCGTCTATATCGATCCCAAGCCCGGCCACCGCTCGATCCGGCTCAATCGCCATGGCGACGCGGAAGATGCGCCGACCGGCGCGGACGCCCCGCTGCCCGGCTTTTTCCGCACCATCTTCGGCGCGCTGTCCGACATTCCGCGCGAACAGCCGATCCGCGACAATCTGGAGGTGATCGACCGCCATTCGGCGCATATCCGCCGTATGCGCCGCATTCTCGACACTCTGCGTCCCGGCATGGAGGCGGAGGTCGAAAGCGCGATCGGGCGCATGCTCTTTCTCGATCGGCCAACGCCCGCGCGCCTCTCCGCCTGGCGCGCCAAGGCACAGCAGCGCGCCGCCGGATCGGCGGGCTTCGCCTTTCCCGCTTATGGTCATCTCAAATTATCGGGCATCGTCGAGGCGCTTTCGACCCTGTTGTTCCGCCTGTCGGGGGAGGACAGCGCAATGATGCGCGAAACCTATCGCCGGGCGATCTGGGCGCAGGTGCGCGCGAGCGGCGCGGACCAACTGGCCGACCATGGCGGTTCCGCTTCCGCCCCGGTCACCTTCTTCCGCACCCACGACCTCGCCTTCCGCATCCGCCGCCTGCGTTTCCTGGCGCGGCGTCTCGCCGAAACGCTGGAGCGCGAGAGCGCGGCGGAAGCGGTCGAGGTGCAGGCCATGCACGACGCCATCTACGCCGCCCTCGCCCTCTATGCCGAATGCGAGGACGCCGATTTCCACGGCCCCGCCGTCATCGCCGCCGCGCGCCAGGTGCCGACCGACGCCGCCGCTGCGCTGGAGGCCGTAGCGCAGGCCCGCAACCTTCAGGCCCGCGATGATTCGGCCGACGCACTGCTCGCCGAAGCCTTCGCCGCGCTCCCCAAGGCAGCACGGCGCACCATGTTGCTCGCCTATCTCGGCTTCCCCTTCACCGATATCGCTACGTTACCGTTGCTCCAGGGTGACACTCTGGACGAATATGATCCGGTCAAGGTCGACCGGATTTCGCCCGAAGACTGTTCCGCCATCCGCGCAGGCGGCGCGCAGGCGACGCTGAAAGGCATAGAATTCAACAATTTCGGCGCTTTTTTCAGCCGCGCCTATCGGGAGAATGACTATCTCTGGGGTCGTCTCCACGGGGTCGAGCGGCTGCTGGACATCGTGAATTCGGCCATACCCACCGCAAGCCGCCTTTCGCCCGACAGGGTCCACGCCTATAGGCGATCTGCGTTTCTGGCGATCCTGGACGAGGAAGAATCGCGCTTGCCGCATGTCGCGGAATTGATCGCCAGCTTGCGGGAGGAAATCGGGTGAGCAGGCCTGTTGTGCTGGTGCCGATTATCATGTTGCTGGCGCTGGTCGCTGGCTGCCGCGCGTCGGATGATACGGCGCAGGCGGACAATGGCGTTGTCCCGACCGCCGTGGCGCAAATCGCCGACAACGCGACCCCGCCGCCACCCGAACCCGTAGCCGCGCCGACGCCGCCGCCCGCCGTACCCGCGCGGGTTTCCCCGACCGTCACGGTCCGCGCCCAGCCCGCGCCCTATTTCCCGCTCGACCTGCCCCCTTCGGACGTCGCCGCCAGCGCCGCGCCCTTCCCGCGCGAAGTCACCGAGTTCATGGTGTCGCGCGACAGTTGCGACCATTTCCGGGGCGAAGAGCCCTATGACGCCGAACGCCGCGCCTATATCGCCGAAAATATCGCCGCTTTGTGTCGCGGCACCGATACCAAACTGGCGCTACTGCGCCAGCGCTACGCCGCCGATCCGTCCGTCACCGCTGCCCTGCGCAGCTATGAGGATCAGATCGAAAAGCGCATGCCGAAACAGGCTGGGCTATACTAACAACCCGTCGATCGCCCGCGCCAGGTCGATGTCGCGCTGCGACAGTCCACCCGCGTCATGCGTGGTCAGAACAATGTCCACCCGGTTATAGACGTTCGACCATTCGGGATGGTGATCCGCCTTCTCTGCCAGTATCGCTACCCGCGTCATGAAGCCGAACGCCGCGACGAAATCGCGGAAGACGAAGCGGCGGCTGATGCCGTCGGGCTCAGCCACCACCGTCCACTCCGGCAGTTCGGCGAGGGCTGCGGCGCGCTGTTCTTGCGTCAATGTGGCAATCATGTCCCTATCCTCTTAATATGCTTTGGCTTATGTGGCAGCCATGTCGCATCATGGTCAACCGCCCCGCTTTGCCCCCACGATCCAGGAGATCGAGACGCTGGCGCTTGGCGCGCTGGCGCGCCTGCCTGAAACCTTCCGCGATCATTTGTCCGACGTCGTGCTGTTCGTCGAGGAATTTGCCGATCCGGCGATCCTCAAAGAGATGGAGATCGGCGATCCCTATGGCCTGACCGGCCTCTATACCGGCCGCCCCGTGGGGCATGAGCCGCAGACGGGCGACACCCCGCCGACCGTCCATCTCTATCGCCGCCCGCTGCTCGACGAATGGGTCGAAACCGGCGTCCCGCTCGATGCCCTCATCACCCATGTCGTGGTGCATGAAATCGGTCATCATTTCGGCTTGTCGGACCTCGACATGCATGTGCTGGAGGATATGGTCGGGTCATGAGTGACGCGGCCTTGCGGCTGACCGATGTCGCCTGCCTGCGCGGCGGACGGATGCTGTTTCGCGGCGTCAGCCTGACGCTGGGACCGGGCGAAAGTGCGCTGCTGACCGGCCCCAATGGCGTCGGCAAATCCAGCCTGCTGCGCTTGTGCGCCGGGCTGCTCCCCGCCTTTGCCGGCACGGTCGATCGGCGCGGTGGCATCGCGCTCACCGACGAACGGCTCGCGCTGGACATGGACCTGCCGCTCGCCACGGCGCTCGCCTTCTGGGCACAACTTGACCGGGCCGGGCCGGAGGCGGTGTCGGCCGCACTTGACGCGCTTGCACTGCCCCGCCTCGCCGATGTGCCCGTCCGTATGCTGTCCACCGGGCAGCGCAAGCGCGCGATGCTGGCGCGAGTGATCGCCAGCAATACTCCCATCTGGCTGCTCGACGAGCCGGGCAACGGGCTGGACAGCGCCTCGACCGACCTGCTCGGCGCAGCGGTGGCCACGCATCTGGCGACCGGCGGCATCGTCGTCGCCGCCTCGCACCAGCCGCTGCCGATGACCACGCCCCTCACTTTGGCGCTGGCCGACTATCTGCCCGACGCCATGGAAGATAGCCCATGAGGCTGCTCTGGCTCCTCGCGCGGCGCGATCTGGCGCAAGCTTGGGCATCGGGCGGCCTCTGGCTCCCCGTCGCCTTCCTCCTGCTCGTCGCCAGCCTCTACCCCTTCGCGGTCGGCCCGGACGCCGCGCTGCTGGCGCGGACGGGCGGCGGCATGTTGTGGATCGCCGCGCTGCTCGCCAGCCTGTTGCCGGTCGATCGCCTGATCGCGCCCGACCGGGACGCCGGGATATTGGACCAGATCGCGCTGCGCGGCATCGGCGAGGAGATGGTCGTCCTCGCCCGGCTGATCGCCCACTGGCTGGGCTTCGGCCCGCCGCTGCTGATCGCGACCCTGCCCGCCGCCGCGCTGCTGAAGCTCGACGGCGGCACCATCTGGATGCTGGAACTCGGCTTGCTGGTCGGCACGCCCGCGCTCGCCGCGCTCGGTCTGCTGGTCGCCACACTGACCGCTGGTCTCCGATCGAGCGGCGCGCTGGCCGGTCTGCTCGCCCTACCGCTCGCCGTGCCGCTGCTGATCTTCGGCGCAGGCACGCTCGGCGACGGCAGCGGCGCAGCCCTCAAGTTCCTCGCCGCCGCCTCGCTCCTGCTGGTAGCCCTAACTCCCTTCGCCGGGGGCGCAGCGATCCGCGCGGGACGGGAGTAACCACCAACTCGACATTATCCTGCCGTTGCGCCAAAGGCGCGTGATGTTCGCGCTCGCCGCCTCGATCCTGTTCGTCCTCATCTGGTCCACCGGCTTCATCGTCGCGCGTGCCGTCGTGCCCCATGGTGCGCCCGAACTGGTGCTGGCGATCCGCCTCACCCTCACGACACTGCTGCTCGGCGGCGCGGCCCTCTACGCTCGGCAGGCGTTGCCGCGCGGGCGGCGGCTCGCCCTGCATCTCGGCGCGGGCGCGATGTTGCATGGCGTTTATCTGACGGTCAGTTGGTGGGCGGTCAGCTATGGCATGCCCGCAGGCGTCATGTCGCTGCTCGGTTCGCTCCAGCCGCTGATGGTCGCGGTCGCCAGCGTCGCACTGCTGGGCGATCGGTTGCCAGCCCGCACTTGGACCGGCCTCGCCATCGCCATCGCAGGCGTCGCCTGCGTCCTCCTGCCCATCATCCTGCGCAGCGGCGCGGGGTCAATCAGCCTGATCCCGGCGGTCGCGGGTATCGTCGCCGTCATCGGCATGACCGGCGGCACGCTCATTCAGCGCGGCGCGATCGCGGGCGATCCGATCCTGATTTCGGGCACAGTCCAGAATGCGGGCGGCGCGCTGGTCGCCATCGCCGCGACGCTGATCGTGGGCGAATGGCGTTGGGACAATGACCCGGTCCTGTGGCTCGGCCTTGGCTGGTCGATCTTCGGCCTGTCTGCTGCTGGCCTCAGCCTGCTCGTCTGGCTGGTCCGCCATCAGGGACCGACCGCCATGTCGATGCTGCTGCTGCTCGTGCCCCCGCTCGCCGCGATCGAAGCCTGGCTGCTGTTCAACGAACGGCTCGGCCCGATCCAGCTGATCGGCTTTGCCCTGGCGCTAGGCGGCGTGCTGCTTGGCCGTTCGCGCGGCAAGCGGCCGCCCGTCGCCGACCCCGCCGAAACCGTCACCTGATTGTCATCCTCTGCAACAGGCCCGTCATGATCGGGCGATAAGGGACAATATGGCCAAACCTCCCCCCTCCCGCCCCTTCCCGCCGGTCGACATGCGGATGCAGATGGCCTTGCGACAGACCGGCTTCGACGCGATCAAGGATCCGCCCAAGCCTGCGCCACCCGCGCCCGACCTCACCCGCGCGCTGCGCCGCCGCGAATGGCTGCTCGACGTGATGGAGCGGCAACGCGCCCTGTCTCCCTACGCGTCCGGCCTGCTGACCGCGGAAAATCTGTCGGGCGAGGATTTCCTGCACAGCTTCTACGCGACCGGACGCCCGGTGCTGATCAAGGGTGCGCTGGCAGACTGGCCTGCGCTCACCCGCTGGACACCCGATTATCTGGCCGACGCGGTGGGCGACGCGACCGTGGAATATCAGGGCGGCCGCACCGCCGCTGGCGACTATGAACTGATGAAGGACCGCCACCGCCAGCGCGGCCCGTTCCGCGCCTTCATCGACCTGGTGCGCGATGGCGGCAACGACGCCTATCTCACCGCCTATAATAGCGCGGCGAACGGCCCTGCGCTTGCCCCGCTGCAATCCGATCTCGGCACGATCGACGCTTATCTGACCCCAGCACCCGGCATGTTGTGGATCGGCGGCGAAGGCGCCTTCACCCCGCTCCATTTCGACCTCACCAACAATCTGCTGGCGCAACTGACCGGCACCAAGCGCATCGTCCTGATCCCGCCATCGCAGACCAGGCACCTTGCCCATCGCCGCCATGTGTTCAGCGACGTGCATGACGTGACCGACCCCGCGCGACTGGCCGCCCATCCGGCGGCGCGCGACATATTACGCTATGATCTGCTGCTGACGCCCGGTGACCTGCTCTTCATTCCCATCGGCTGGTGGCATCAGGTCCGGTCGGAGAGTTTCTGCACCATGCTGACCTACACCAATTTCCTCTGGCCCAATGCCGGGCACGAAAGCTACCCGGCGGATTGACCGCCGCACAGGGGATCAGCCGTCCCGCAACTGCTCATGATGGCGGATCACTTCGTCGATGATGAAGCGCAGGAATTTCTCGGTGAAATCCGGGTCCAGCTTCGCATCGAGCGCCAGTTGCCGCAGCCGGGCAACCTGCCGCTCCTCCCGCCCCGGATCGGCGGGGGGCAGCGCATGGGTCGCCTTATATTCGCCCACCGCCTGGGTCACCTTGAACCGTTCGGCCAGCATGAACACCAGCGCCGCGTCGATATTGTCGATGCTTTCGCGATAGCGTTGCAGCATGTCGGTCACGGGATGCTCCTTTGGTTCCACTCGCAGGCTTTTTGCGCCATATGGCCCTACAGGCAAGCTATTCCCGCTTGCCTTTAGCTTTTTGCACCGCCACATGGCGCTTGTCATGACAGCACCCGCCCCCGGTAACGTCCACCCGATCGGCCGCGCCAAGAGCGCGCCATCGCTGGCCCCCATCATGAATCTGGTTGCCGACGGCATGAACCAGGTCAACGCCGTGATTCTGGACCGGATGCAATCGCGCATTCCGCTGATCCCGGAACTGGCAGGGCATCTGATCGCTGGCGGCGGCAAAAGGCTGCGCCCGATGCTGACGCTCGCTTGCGCCGACCTGGTCGGCTATGCGGGCAGCCGCCATTACAAGCTCGCCGCCGCCGTCGAATTCATCCACACCGCCACCTTGCTGCATGATGATGTCGTCGATGGCTCTGGCCTGCGCCGGGGCCGCAAGACCGCCAACATCATCTGGGGCAACAGCGCCAGCGTGCTGGTCGGCGACTTCCTCTTCTCCCGCTCCTTCGAATTGATGGTCGAGGCGGAATCGCTCAAGGTGTTGAAGATCCTGGCCAACGCCTCTGCGGTGATCGCTGAAGGCGAAGTCAACCAACTGACCGCCCAGCGCAATATCGACACCAGCGAAGATCATTATCTCGACATTATCGGCGCCAAGACCGCCGCGCTCTTCGCTGCCGCCTGCCGCATATCCGCCGTGGTCGCCGACCGCGATGACAAAGAGGAGCATGCGCTCGACGTCTATGGCCGCAACTTAGGGATAGCCTTCCAGCTGATCGACGACGCGATCGACTATGAGTCGGATGGCGCGACCATGGGCAAGGATGCAGGCGACGACTTCCGCGATGGCAAGGTGACGCTCCCCGTAATCCTCGCTTATGCGCGCGGCGGCGACGAGGATCGCGCCTTCTGGAAGGCCGCGATTGCGGGCCACAAGATCAGCGACGATGACCTCGCCCACGCCACCGGCCTGCTCCGCCGCACCGGCGCGATCGCCGACACCCTCGCCCGCGCGCGCCATTATGGCCAGCGCGCGATCGACGCGCTCGGCATGTTCGACAATGGCAAGGCCAAGGCCGCGTTGACCGAAGCGGTGGAGTTCGCGACCTTGCGCGCCTATTGAGGGCAAGCCTATGGTTGTTCGTTTCTAATTCCGTTCGCCCTGAGCGAAGTCGAAGGGCCACGCCGAGCGGAGCGAGGCACCTCACTTCGTTCGGCAAAGGGCTTCGACTTCGCTCAGCCCGAACGGATAGTTATTCATGATCCTGACCCCCGAAACCATCGCCTTCCTCATGGCCGCCGCGCTGATGGCGGGCTGTATCGACGCGATGGCGGGGGGCGGCGGCCTCATCACCCTGCCCGCGCTCATGGCCGCGGGTATCCCCCCGGTGCAGGCGGTCGCGACCAACAAGCTGCAAAGCTGTTTCGGCACCTTCGGCGCATGCCTTGCCTATGCCCGGCGCGGCCATATGGACCTCAAAACCTATAAAGGCCCGGTGATCGCCGCCTTCATCGGCTCGGTCGGCGGCGCATGGCTGTTGCAACGAGTCGATCCCTCGATATTGGCGGGCCTGATGCCCGCGCTGCTGATCATCATCGCCGCCTATTTCACCTTCTCGCCCAAGCTCGGCGACGCAGACCGCCACGCCCGCGTCGGCATCTGGGCGCTCAGCGGCCTTGTCGGCGTCATCGGCTTTTATGACGGTTTCTTCGGGCCGGGTGCGGGCGCTTTCTACACCACCATCTTCTTGGCGCTGGGCGGCCTCTCCATCCTGCGCGCCACCGCCCAGACGAAAGCCGCCAACTTCGCCAGCAATGTCGCAGGGCTGCTCACCATGGTCGCGGGCGGCCATGTGCTGTGGATCGCGGGCCTCACCATGGCGATCGGCAGCATCATCGGCGGCCAGATCGGCTCGCACCTCGCGATGCGCTTCGGCTCCACGCTCATCAAGCCGTTGCTGATCATTATGTCGCTGGCGCTGACCACCAAGATGCTGATCGATCCCAAAAACCCGATCCACATCTATCTCTTCGGGTGATCTTGCCCACGACGCCAAATGGCCCGATGAAACGGCCATGACCGCCCTGCCGATCCATGACGTTCTGCCCGACTTGCTGGCTGCCTTACGCACCGGCAGCAACGCCGTGCTGGTCGCCCCGCCCGGCGCGGGCAAGACGACGGCGGTGGCCCCAGCCCTGCTCGACCAGCCCTGGTGCAGCGGACAGATACTCTTGCTCTCCCCCCGCCGCCTCGCCGCCCGCGCCGCGGCCGAGCGGATCGCCGAAATACTGGGCGAGCAGCCCGGCGGCACGGTCGGCTATGCGACGCGGATGGACAGCAAACAGTCGGCCCGCACCCGCCTGCTGGTGCTGACCGAAGGCATCTTTGTCCGCCGTATCCAGGACGACCCCGAACTGACCGGCATATCGGCAGTCCTGTTCGACGAAGTCCATGAACGCAGCCTCGACAGCGACTTCGGCCTCGCCCTCGCGCTCGACGCGCAGGAAGCCTTGCGCCCCGACCTGCGCATCGTGCCCATGTCCGCCACGCTCGACGGCGCGCGCTTCGCCGCCCTGCTGGGCGACGCGCCAGTGATCGAGAGCGAGGGCCGCATCCAGCCGCTGGATCTGCGCCATATTGGCCGCAACGCCGAAAAGCGGATCGAGGATGAAATGGCCGCCGCCATCCGCCGCGCGATCAGCGAGGAAGGCGACGGCGACCTGCTCGCCTTTCTGCCTGGCGTGCGCGAGATCGAACGGACGGCGGAGCGGATTGAGGGCGGCCCGTTCGACGTCCATCTGCTGCACGGCTCGCTCGATCCGGCCGCCCAGCGCGCCGCGATCCGCCCCTCCCGCTCCGGCACGCGCAAGGTCATTCTCGCCACGTCCATCGCCGAAACCAGCCTGACCATCGACGGCGTGCGGATCGTGGTCGATAGCGGCCTCGCCCGTCGCCCCCGCTATGATCGGGCGGCAGGCGTCACCCGCCTCGTCACCGAACGCGCCAGCCAAGCGTCGGCCACCCAGCGCGCCGGTCGCGCCGCGCGCCAGCGGCCCGGCGTCGCCTATCGCCTGTGGGAAGCCGCTGCGAGCGCGGGTATGCCCCCCTTCGATCCGCCCGAAATATTGGAAAGCGACCTTTCCAGCCTATTGCTCGACTGCGCGCTCTGGGGCGTGAGCGATCCCGCGACGCTACGCTGGCTCGATCCGCCGCCGCCCGCCGCCCTGTCCGAAGCGCGCACCCGCCTGACCGCCCTCGAAGCGCTCGATACCGATGGCCGCATCACCCCCCATGGCAAGGCGCTGGCGAAACTGCCGCTCAGCCCGCGCATCGCGCATATGCTGGTGCGCGCTGGAGAAATGGGCCTCGCCCAGACCGCCGCTGAAATCGCCGTGCTGCTCGGCGAACGCGGCATCGGCGGCCAGGACACCGACTTGACGCAACGTCTCCAACGCTGGCGCCGCGAAACCGGCAAACGCGCCGACGCCGGACGCGCCTTGGCAAAGAGATGGGCGAACCTTGTCGTTCCCCCTCCCGCAAGCGGGAGGGGGCTAGGGGGTGGGCAACTGCGCAACGGTCGTGCTGGGGCCCCCCCCCCCCCCCCCCCCCCCCC
>MIAK01000071.1:43934-254713 GCA_001829085.1 Sphingomonadales bacterium RIFCSPLOWO2_12_FULL_63_15
CCTCGCCTTCCCCGATCGCGTATCCAAACGCCGCTCCGCCGATGGCGCGGACTTGACCAGCGTCGGCGGGCGCGGCTTCCGGCTCGACCCGCTCTCGCCCCTCGCCCGCGAACCATGGCTGGCCGTCGGCGAAGTGCAGGGCAGCGCGGCGGGCGCGCGCATCCTGTCCGCCGCGCCGATCAGCGAAGAATCTGTGCTGGCCCTCTTCCCAGACCGGATCGCGACGACCCGCACCGTCCGCTTTCGCGCCGCCAATGGCGGGATCGAAGCGTTGCGCGAACGCCGCCTGGGCGCGGTGCGCCTCTCCTCCGGTTCCGACGACAGCCCCGATCCCGACGCCGTCGTCGCCGCGCTGATCGATGGCGTGCGGCAGGGCGGCCTAACCCTCCTCCCCTGGTCGGAGGCCGCCCGGTCGCTGCGGATGCGCGCCGGTTTCGCCGGGATCGCAGAACTATCCGACGAAGCGCTGCTCGCCGCGCTGGACGACTGGCTCCCCTCGCTCCTGGCGGGCAAGCGCCGCCTGTCCGACATCGACCGCGCGCATCTGTCCGCCGTGTTGGAAGGCCTGATCGGCTGGGACGGCAAGCAACAGCTCGACCGCCTCGCCCCACCCGATTTCCGCTCACCCGCAGGCAGCACCCATGCGATCGACTATGCGGCCGAAGGCGGCCCGCGCGTCGAATTGCGGGTGCAGGCGCTCTATGGCCTCGCCGATCATCCGACCGTCGGCAATCAGCGCATCCCGCTTGTCCTCTCGCTCACCTCGCCCGCGGGCCGCCCGATCCAGACCACCCGCGACCTGCCGGGCTTCTGGGCGGGCAACTGGCGCGATGTTGCCAAGGAAATGCGCGGCCGCTACCCGCGTCACCCCTGGCCCGACGATCCCACCGCCGCAAGCGCCACATTGCGCACCAAAAATGCAGATGCCCGCCGCAAGTCTTGACTTGCGCGCGCTCCGTGGTGCAACGCAGCAGGACGATTTACCGGAGTCCTTCGCGATGAACGCGCGCATCTATCAGATCCAGAAAAATGCCATGCAGTCGGGCAAGGCGCTGACCCATAAATGGGTGCTGGACTATGCGCCCGCGCAAGCCAAGACGCCTGACCCCCTGACCGGATGGGCAGGATCAGGCGACACGCAGCAGCAATTGAAGCTCAGCTTCCCGTCGCAGGAAGCGGCCATTGCTTATGCCCAAAAGCAGGGGATCGCCTACACCGTCATCCCCACCCCGCCCAAGACACTGAAATTGCAGGCCTACGCCGACAATTTCCGCTAAGCGCCGCGCCCCTCGCGCAATTTCCGGGCGCGATGCTGCCCGATTGCCGCCTTATTCCCTTGCCAAAGAGCGGTCACGGGCGGCAAAAGCCGTGCTTTCACGGAAAGAATGACCAGAATGACGGATCGCACCGAAATTTTCGACAGCGTCGCGGCGCAGATCGCTCCCTTCAACAAAAAGGGCGTGGACCTCTCCGAAACCACCAGCTTTGCAGGCGACCTGGAATGGGACAGCCTGACCGTGATGGATTTCGTCGCCGCCATCGAGGATGAATTCGACATCCTCATCACCATGAACATGCAGGCGGAGATCGAAACGGTCGGCCAGCTGGTGGACGCGGTAGCGAAGCTAAAGTCCGCCTGACTAATTTTATACCGTTCGTCCTGAGTAGCCATTGAGCGCAGTCGAAATGGCGTATCGAAGGACCGGCCGGAGCACAGATGCTTCGATACGGGCCTTCGACTTCGCTCAGTCCCTACTCAGCACGAACGGATTGAGGACCATATCATGACCGACGCCGCAACGCTCACCCCCACGCGCGACCTGTTTTCCAAATTCGACCCCCTGATCGCGGAGCGCGAAGCGCTGCTCGCGACCGGCGTGCGCGATCCCTTCTCGATCGTGATGGACCAGGTGCTCTCGCCCACCCGCGCGATCATCAAGGGTAAGGAAACCATCCTGCTCGGCACCTATAATTATATGGGCATGACGTTCGATCCCGATGTGGTCGCCGCCGGCAAGAAGGCGCTCGACGAATTTGGCGCGGGCACGACCGGCAGCCGCGTCCTCAACGGCACCTATCAGGGTCATCGCGAAGTCGAGGATGCGCTCAAGGAATTTTACGGCACCTCGTCGGCGATGGTGTTTTCGACCGGCTATCAAGCCAATCTCGGCATCATTTCGACGCTGGCGGGCAAGGGCGACTATATCATCCTCGACGCCGACAGCCATGCCTCCATCTATGACGGCTGCTTCCTGGGCGATGCCGAAATCGTCCGCTTCCGCCACAACAGTGTCGAAGATCTGGCCAAGCGCCTCGCCCGCCTGCCCGCCGATGCGCTCAAGCTCGTCGTGCTGGAGGGCGTCTATTCGATGCTGGGCGACATCGCCCCGCTGCCAGAGATGGTCGCCGCGATCCGCCAGCATCCCAATTGCATGATCCTGGTCGATGAAGCCCATGGCATGGGTTTCTTCGGTCCCAATGGCCGGGGCGTCTATGAAGAACAGGGCGTCGAGGACGATATCGATTTCGTCGTCGGCACCTTCTCCAAATCGGTCGGCACGGTCGGCGGCTTCTGCGTCTCCAACCATCCCAAGTTCGAGATCATGCGCCTCGTCTGCCGCCCCTATGTCTTCACCGCCTCGCTGCCACCCAGCGTCGTCGCCACCGCCGCGACCAGCATCCGCAAGCTGATGCATGCGAGCGACAAGCGCGCGCATCTGTGGAAGAACAGCAAGCGGCTGCACCAGGGCTTGACCGATCTCGGCTTCACGCTGGGCACCAAGACCCCGCAATCGGCGATCATCGCGGTCATCCTGACCGATCAGGCACAGGCCGTGGCCATCTGGCAATCGCTGCTGGAACTCGGCCTCTACGTCAATATGGCGCGCCCTCCGGCGACCCCGACCGGCACCTTCCTGCTGCGCTGTTCGCTCTGCGCCGAGCATAGCGACGAACAGGTCGAACAGATCATCACAATGTTCGAAGTCGCCGGCAAGGCGACGGGGGCCATCGCCTGACCATTGCGCTAGGTTGTTTCGCTGGCGGAGCGGTTGGGCTAGTGTGAAAATCTATGGCACAGGGCGACTTCACCGATACAGAGCGTAGCGGCGCGCGCGGCATGGCCCGCCGCGCCCTGCCGCTGCTGCTCGTCCTGCTGCTGATCGGTTCGCTCGGCGCGCTCATCTACAGCGCCAGCAACGCCACCCGCGATCATCAGCAAGCGTTGGTGGAGCAGCGGCGCAGCTTCGACATCATCGCCCTCGCCCGCGCATTCGAAGCGCGCACCGCCCGCGCCGAAGTGACGCTGGCCCGCTATGTCATCAGCCTCGACACCGACACCGGCCGCCTGTTTCAGGACCAGTGGCGCGGTGCGGCCAGCCAGCTCAAGGCGCTGAACTATGCCACGCGCCATAGCGGCTGGCAGCGCGGCAATGTGCAGGCGCTGCAACGGGCCTTTGACGACCGCACCAAGACGCTGAACGAAATCGCCCTGCGCACGACCTATGGGCAGAAGATCGGCGCGCTCGGCCGCTTTCATCAGGCCGGCAGTTCGCGCGACTTGAAGCGCATCACCGCCCTGCTCGACATCGTCATCAAGGCCGAAAATGCCCGCCTGCGCGAACGCAGCCTGGCGGTGACGCTGGCGGGCGACCGCACCCAGACGATGGGTCGCACGTCCGGCCTGCTTGGACTTGCCCTGCTCGTCTGCGTCCTCTTCGCCGCCTGGTTCGCCAACAGTGCGCTGACCGACCGGCGCAATGCGCGGCGGCTCGCCGAAGCGGAAAGCGAGCGCGCCGACCGGCTCGACACCGCCGTCCGCGCGCGTACCGCCGAACTGACCGAAGCCTATGAGCGGTTGAAGCAGGAATCGACCGAGCGCGAGGCGGCCGAAGAGCATCTGCGGCAAATGCAGAAAATGGATGCGGTGGGCCAACTGACCGGCGGCATCGCCCATGACTTCAACAATATGCTGGCGGTCGTCGTCGGCGGGCTGGAACTCGCCAAGCGCAAGATGCGGGTACAGCCGGAGGAAGCCGGTCGCCATCTCGACAATGCGATGGAGGGCGCGAGCCGCGCCTCCGCGCTCACCCGTCGCCTGCTCGCCTTCGCTCGCGCCGAACCGCTGCTGCCCAGCGCCGTCGATCCCGATGCGTTGCTATCGGGGATGGCCGACCTCATCGACCGCACCATCGGCGATCAGATCCGCGTCAGCTTCACGCAAAATGCGCAAGGGTGGCGCATCTTCGTCGATCAGCATCAGATGGAAAATGCGATCCTCAACCTGTGCGTCAATGCCCGCGACGCTATGGACGGGCGCGGCCAGCTGACCTTGTCCACCGGCCGCGCGACGCTGGCGGCGGACGAGATCGGCGAGTGCCAGGCGGGCGATTATGTCACGCTGACCGTCACGGACGATGGCTGCGGCATGAGCGCTGACGTGCTGACGCGCGTGTTCGAACCCTTCTTCACCACCAAGCCGGTGGGCAAGGGCACCGGCCTTGGCCTCAGCCAGATTTTCGGTTTCGTGCGCCAGTGCGAGGGCGAAATCCGCATCGAGTCGCAACCGGGCGAAGGCACCAGCGTCCATCTCTACATGCCCCGCCGCACCGGCGACGCCGCCGATACGCTCGGCCAGCAGGCGCAGGCCGCCCAAAGCGCCGTCGAACATCCGCCGACCCGCATCTTGGTGGTGGAGGACGACCCGCGCGTCCTCAACCAGACGATGGCGGCGCTCGGCGAACTTGGCCATCTGCCGATCGCCTGCGATCATCCGTCGAAGGCTGCCCGGCTGCTATCCCATAATAGCGACATCGGCCTCATCATCAGCGACGTGCTGATGCCCGACCTCACCGGGCCGGAAATGGTCAAGGCGCTGCCCGCCGTCTATGCCCATATCCCCGTGCTGTTCGTGACCGGCTATGCCGGCGACATGACCGAAAGCGCCGATTTCGCGGGCCATGCCGTGCTGCGCAAACCCTATACGCTGATGGCGCTGGGCCAGGCGCTGGGCCAAGCGCTCAGCGGATCGCCCCGGAACGGAACAGCGCAGGCAGCAGAGTGACCGCGCCCAGCAGCGGAAAACGTCGCTGCCACGGCTTGATGGTGATCGCCGTCCCGGCATGGCGATTGATCTTCCAGGCGAGATAATCGATCCCGCCCGCATAGGTGAAGCTCGCCTTGGCCAGGCGCACCACCGACAACCATTTGCCGCGCTGCTGCAACGCGCGCCAGCGCCCCGGCGCATCGGCGGGCGACGGCGGCAAGCCCTGCGCCAGCGCCGCCTCGCCCAGCCGCCGGTAACGATCGGGATCGGCATCGACGATCGAAAGCGATCGCCCCTTCCGCTCCGCGCGCAATTCGGCCCCATAGGTCAGGGTGAAGCCGCAGCGCCACAAGTCTAGCACGTCGTCGTTCCCATCGGCCATCGGCCGAGCCAGCGACAACAGGGTCGGCGCGGCCTGCGCCACCGCGACGATCGCCCGCTGCCGCGCCAGATCGTCGGCCGCCCACAACAGCCGCGCAGGCTGGGCAAAGCGCGCCCAGACCGAGACATTGTCCGCCGCCACGCTGTTCAACCGCGCAAAGTCCGCTTCCGACAGGACGGCATATTTGGCGATCAATCCCTGATGCTCGAACGGAAAGACATTGGGCGGGATCAGCGCATTGGCGCGCGCGAGCCAGCTTTTGCCATAGGCCGCCGGATAGTCCGACACGATCAGGTAGAAATCGAGCATCAGCCCGTCGAGATTGGCTTCGCGCAGGCAGGAGCCATAGAACAGCACCGCCCGCGACGCCTGCGGATAACGCGCAGCGATCGCGCCCGCCATCGCGGCCGCGCGCGGATCGGCAGGCTGGAGCAATTCGGCGCGGACAAGATCGACAAGAGAACTGGGCATCGGCCCGCCCTTAGAGCGGATCGCGCGCGAAATGAAGAGGGGCAATCAGTCCCAGCGCAAGGGCAGCGCGGTGCAGGCACCGACATTGCCGCCCTTCATCGTCACCGGGCGATCAGGATCGAGCCGAACGGTCGGCATCCGGCCCAGCCATTCGCGCAGAAACACGATCACCTCCATCCGCGCCAGCCCCGCCCCCACGCAGCGATGCGCGCCCACGCCCATCGTCGTATGCCGCGTCGCATTGAGCTTGCGGTCGAACCGTACCGTTTCGGGCGCGTCGAAACTCGCCGGGTCCAGATTGTGGAGGACGCTCGGCAGATAGATGATATCCCCCGCCTTCAGCGTCACGCCATCCACCTCGACATCGGTGACAAGGTTGCGGCTGACCGAAACGGTGGGATAGCGGCGCATCAGTTCGTCGGCGGCATCGGGGATCAGGTCCGGCCGATCGCGCAGCAAGGCCTGGTCCTGCGGATGCCGTGCCAGATGCAGCGCAACCATGCCGACCATCGCCACCACCGTATCCAGCCCACCAAACAGCAGGTTGCGGCACATGCGCCGCGCCTCATCCTCGCTCCATGCCCGGCCCTCGACCGGTTCGGACAGGATGCGGCTGAACAAGTCGGTGCCCGGATTGGCCATGCGCGCGGCGATATAGGGGGCCAGATAGTCGTCGGCCGCATCGCGCAATTGCTCGACGTTCATCGACCCATCCGGCCGCGTCAGTTGCGACCCCAGCGCCCGCAATCGCGGCCGGTCGGACAAGGGCACATCGATCAGCGTCAGGAAGATGTGCAGCGGCAATATCTCGGCGAAATCCGCCACGAAATCGCACGACCCCCGGTCGATCAGTCCGTCGATCAATTCGCGCGCGACCTGCGTCACCTGCGGCTCCATCGCGACGACGAAGCGCGACGCAAAGCCCTTCATCACCGCCATGCGAAAAGGCTGATGCTCCGGCGGATCTTGTTGCAGTGGAATGAAACGCATCACCTCACCAAGCCCCGGCGTCACCGCCAGCACTTCGCTCGACAGCCGGACATTGTCCGCCCACAGCGCCCGGACGATCTCGCCGCGCGTCGCGATCCAGTGGCCGCCATTGGCGCTGGTCCATACGACACCGGGACCATCCTCCCGCACCAGCAATTGCCACGCCGCGAAATAATCCTGTTCGACACCGGGCGGCGCGAAAATGTCGAAATCAACGATCCGATCCGCCGGAACATGGGCTGGCCGCGCCATCATGCTCTGCATTATCCGTGCCTCCCCCTGCCCTCATTATCGGGCGAGAAGCTATCGCAGGGCAACGCGCTGACAAGCTGTGACTAGCGGCAGGTCAGATGCGGCGGAAGATCAGCGTCAGATTGTTCGCGGGCATCGCTTGAACGCGATCGAGCGCGAAACCCTGCGCCGTCGCCAGCGCCCCGACATCCTCCAACGCCCTTATCCCCCATCGCGGATCGCGAGCCCGCAAGCTGGCATCGAACTCCACATTGCTGGCCGCTGGCGCGACATCGGCCTGAAAATAGGGACCGTAGAGGATCAGCGGCGCGCCCGTCTGAAGCAGCCTAGCGCCATGCGTGAACAACCCCACCGTCGCCGCCCATGGGCTGATATGCACCATATTGATGCACAAGATCGCGTCTGCCCGGTCGATCGGCCAGTCCGCCGCCGCATCCAGCAGCATCGGCACACGCAGATTGGGCAGGCCCGCCTCCCCGCGCCACGCCTCGATCGACGCCAGCGCTACGAGATCAGGATCGCTCGGCTGCCAGTCGAGCGCGGGCAGCGCAGTGGCGAAATGCACCGCATGTTCGCCGCTGCCGCTCGCCACTTCCAGCACCAGCCCAGACGATGGCAATGCCTCCCGCAGCACCGCCAATATCGCGTCCCGGTTCCGCAGCGTCGCGGGGGCGTAACGTTTGTACGCTTCGCCGTCCGCTTCGCCCGGAATCCAGACCGTCATTCCGCCGCCTGCGCCATCACCGGCGCTTCCCAAGTCAGCACCGGCTTGCGCGCCGCCAGCGTCTCGTCCAGGCGACGACGTGGCGCATGATAGGGCGCGCCCTTCAACGCCTCGTCTCCGGCCTTGGCCCGTTCCGCCAACGACCGCAGCGCCATGATGAACTGGTCGAGCGCCGCCTTGCTCTCGGTCTCGGTCGGCTCGATCAGCATCGCGCCATGGACGACCAGCGGGAAATACATGGTCATCGGGTGGAAGCCCTCGTCGATCAGCCCCTTGGCGATATCGAGCGTGGTGAAGCCCTCGGCCAGCCCCTTATCGCTGAACAGCGCCTCATGCATGCACGGCCCGCTGGTGCCGAACGGCGCGTCCAGCACATCGTCCAGGCTGCGCAGGATATAATTGGCGTTGAGGACCGCATCCTCCGCCACCTGCCGCAACCCGTCCGCGCCATGGCTCATGATATAGGCGAGCGCGCGGGTGAACATGCCCATCTGCCCGTGGAAGGCGACCATCCGGCCAAAGGTGCCGCCATGATGGTCCTGCGCGGATTCCTCCTCGATCAGGACGAACTGGTCGCCCTGCTTTTCGACGAACGGCAGCGGCGCATAGGGGGCCAACGCTTCCGACAAGACGACCGGGCCGGAGCCGGGACCACCGCCACCATGGGGCGTCGAGAAAGTCTTGTGCAGGTTGATATGCATCGCATCGACGCCCAGATCGCCCGGCCGCACCCGCCCGACGATGGCGTTGAAGTTGGCGCCATCGCAATAGACGAACGCCCCCACCGCATGGACGGCATCGGAAATCGTCTTAAGGTCGCGCTCGAACAGGCCGCATGTATTGGGGTTGGTTATCATCACCGCCGCCACATCGGGGCCAAGCCTTGCCGTCAGCGCCGCCAGATCGACGCGGCCTTCGGGCGTCGCGGGAATATCCTCGACCTGATAGCCGCAGAAGGCCGCCGTGGCCGGATTGGTGCCATGCGCGCTTTCAGGCACCAGCACGACCGAGCGGGCATCGCCCCGCGCTTCCAATGCCGCACGGATCGCCAACAGGCCGCACAATTCGCCATGCGCGCCCGCCTTGGGGCTCATCGCGACGCTATGCATCCCCGTCAGCGTCACCAGCCATGCGGCAAGTTCATGGATCACCGCCAACGCGCCCTGCACGGTCGATTGCGGGGCCAGCGGATGCAGGTCCGCAAAACCGGGCATCCGCGCGACCTTTTCATTCAAACGCGGATTATGCTTCATCGTGCAGGAACCGAGCGGAAACAGGCCGAGGTCGATCGCATAATTCTGCCGCGACAGCCGCGTATAATGACGCACCGTTTCCTGTTCCGACAGGCCCGGCAGGCCGATCGCCTTGCGCTCCAGCCCGCCAAGACGGCTCGTAACCTTGGGCGCGGGCGCAAAATCGACGCCCGTCGTCTCGGTCGATCCGATTTCGAAGATCAACGCCTCTTCCAGCATCAGCGCGCGATTACCCGTCACCGTCGCCGGAGCCATATGCGCGTCCGCAACCGCGACGGGCGTGGTGGGACGGCCTTCCTTGAGCATGGTCATGCCAGTTCCTCCTCAAGCGCCGTGGCCAGCGCCTCAATATCCCCTGCCGTCACCGTTTCGGTCACTGCGACGACCAGCCCCTTGCCGATCGCAGGCGCATTGGGGAACAGCCGCCCCAGCGACACGCCCCCCAGCACGCCCTTGTCGGCCAGACTGCGCACGACATCGCGCGCGTCCCTGGTCAGAACCAGGGTGAACTCATTGAAAAAGCTGTCGTTGAGCAAGGTCACGCCCGGCACCTGCGCCAGCCGTTCGGCGGCCTGCACGGCCAGCCCGTGATTAAGGCTCGCCATATCTCGCAAGCCGCGTTCGCCCAGCAATGTCATGTGGATGCTGAACGCCAGCGCGCAGAGCCCTGAATTGGTGCAGATGTTCGACGTCGCCTTCTCGCGGCGGATATGCTGCTCGCGGGTCGACAGCGTCAGCACGAAGCCGCGCTTGCCCGCCGCATCCACCGTCTCGCCGCACAGGCGCCCCGGCATCTGCCGCACATATTTCTGCTTGCATGCGAACAGGCCGAGATACGGCCCGCCAAATTGCAGGCCGACGCCGATCGACTGGCCCTCGCCCACGACGATGTCCGCGCCCATCTCGCCCGGCGGCACCAGTGCGCCGAGCGCCACCGGCTCCGTCACCACCGCCACCAGCAAGGCACCCGCCGCATGCGCCGCATCGGCCAGCGGAGTCAGGTCGGCGATCCGCCCCAAAATGTCGGGATATTGCACCACGACGCAGCTCGTGTCCTTGTCGATCGCCGCGATCAGCGCGTCAATGTCCGTCTGCGCCGTCAGCGTGGGTGCTTCATGCGCCAGCACGTCGCCGGTGAACTTCGCCATCGTCCGCGCGACCGACACATAATGGGGGTGCAGGCCCGACGACAGGATCGCCTTGCCCCGCTTGGTGATGCGCCGCGCCATGCCGATCGCTTCCCAGCAGGCGGTCGAGCCATCATACATGGACGCATTGGCGACGTCGCAGCCGAGCAGGCGCGCGACCTGCGTCTGGAATTCGAACAAGACCTGCAACGTCCCCTGCGCGATTTCCGGCTGATAAGGGGTATAGGCGGTCAGGAACTCGCCGCGCTGGATCAGATGATCGACGCTGGCAGGCACATGATGCTTGTACGCGCCCGCGCCCAGGAAGAAGGGCGCTTCCCCCGCCGACAAATTCTGCCGCGCTAGCTTGCTCATATGCCGCTCGACCGCCAATTCGCTGGCATGATCAGGCAGGCCTTCGATCTGGCCCGAAAGCCGGGCCTCGGCAGGCACATCGACAAACAGATCATCGATCGACGCCACGCCGATCGTGGCAAGCATCGCCTGCCGGTCAGTGTCGGTAAGGGGTAGGTAGCGCATTTGCAAAACTCCCCCCTCCCTTTCAAGGGAGGGGCCAGGGGTGGGTCGCGAGCGGAGCGAGCGCTGCTCCGTGGCGAAAGGGCGGACGCGCCCTGCGGTCGCGACCCACCCCTTCCCCCTCCCTTGAAAGGGAGGGGCTTATTCTCGTGCGTTAAAGCGCAGCGACGAACGTCTTATACGCCGCTTCGGTCATCAGCCCTTCCAGCTCGCTCATGTCGGTGATGCGCAGCTTGAAGAACCAACCATCCTCTTCGGCATCGCTGTTCACCAGCGCAGGCTCGTCTTCCAGCGCGCCATTGGCTTCGACCACTTCGCCCGAAATCGGCGCATAGACGTCGGACGCGGCCTTGACCGATTCCACGACCGCAGCATCATCGCCCTTGTCGAAGGTCGCGCCTTCGACCGGCAGTTCGACGAACACGATGTCGCCCAATTGCTCCTGGGCAAAGTCGGTGATGCCGACCGTGGCGATCTCACCCTCGACGTCGATCCACTCATGTTCTTCGGTAAAATAACGGCTCATGATGATACTCCCGGAATGATTTGCTTGAAAATCATGATCACAAAAAGTCGGAACAAAAATTAAGCGGCCGCACGGCGATAGCGATGCGGCACGAACGGCATGGGCGTGACGGTCGCGGCAATGCGCTTGCCACGCACATCTATCTCCAGCGCGGTGTCGAGCGCGCTATGCGGCAGGCTGACCCAGCCCATGGCGATCGGCGTACCAAGGCTCGGCGCAAAGCCGCCCGACGTCACTTCCCCGACCAGATTGTCGCCGACAAAGATTTGCGCGCCCTCCCGCGCGGGCAGACGCCCCTGGATTTTCAGGCCGACGCGCTTCGTGCCGGGGCCATCGGCCAGTTCCTTCATCACCCGACCATGGCCGATAAAGCCGCCCTCCGCGCGCCGACGCTTGCCGATCGCAAAACCCAGATCCGCGCCGATCGTGCTGACGGCGGGCGTCAGGTCGTGCCCATAAAGCGGCAAGCCCGCCTCCAGCCGTAGCGAATCGCGCGCGCCAAGGCCGATCGGCTTGACTTGGCGAAGCGCACACAACGCATCGGCCAAACCCTCGGCGGCGTCCGCAGGCAGGCTGATCTCAAACCCATCCTCGCCGGTGTAGCCCGACCGGCTGATCCACAGCGTCACGCCGTTCCAGTCAAACGCGCCGCACTGCATGAAGGTCAGGTCCGCCGTCCCCGGCACCAGCGCGGCCATCGCCTCGCCCGCCTCCGGTCCCTGCAACGCCAGCAGCGCCTGCTCGTCCATATGGTTCATGACGACCTCGTCGGGCAGATGCTCGATCATCCAGGCCATGTCGTCATATTTGGTCGCGCCATTGACGACCATATAGATCGCCGCGCCATCGAATGCCCCATCGGCCGGGCGCGCGACCATCAGGTCGTCGAGAATGCCGCCATCCTGGTCCAGCAGCATCGAATAACGCTGGCGACCGGGCTTCAACCCCTTGATGTCGCTCGGCAACAGCGCTTCCAGCGCTTCGTCCACGCCCTCACCCGAAAAGCCGATCTGCCCCATATGGCTGACATCGAACAGCCCGGCATGTTCGCGGGTCCAGCTATGTTCGGCCATGATGCCATCATAATGGATCGGCATATGATAGCCCGCAAAGCCGACCATGCGCGCGCCCTGCGCACGGTGCCAGGCGTCGAGCGGCAGCGCTTCGAGCGGCAAGGCCTCTTCGAGCGTAGCTACATCGTCATTTGAGTCATAGGTGGCGGTCATCGGACGGCCTTTCCGTGAGAGGGTTGCAGCGACGTTCAGCCCGGCCCGCACCGGACCGCTTCTGTTCGTCACCCCCTCTGTCACGGGAACCTGAGAGCTTTGACCAGCAGCCTTGCGGCCACATGGCTTACCCCTTCGGTGGGACGAGATAACTCGTCCGCTTTCCAGAGTGCCTTGCGCGCGATGCGGTCCATTGGCCTGAGAGATTCCGGGGCGGTTGCTCCTTCGGCGACGGGGACGACCTCAAAGGCCACCCATGCTCTCCCGCATCATGCCCAGCGCCGAATCCTCGACACCGGAGACATCCAAGGCATTGCGACAAAGGACAGGGCACGTCAATCGCCTATAATCCTCCCCTGGGGGCGGGATGGCTGCGGCGGGCAACATGTCGGAAGCTAAGCCTATCTCCCCAACCCCACCCCGTTCGGGCTGAGCCTGTCGAAGCCCCCTTCCTTTCTTCAAGAAATGCCCTTCGACAAGCTCAGGGCGAACGGAAGAAGGATGAGCCTTCGCCCTAACCTACCCGAAAATCTCCGCGTGGCGCTTCTCGGCATAACGGTCCGTCATCCCGGCGATGAAGTCGGTGATGTGGCGGCTACGCGCCGGTTCGGCCAACACGCATTCGTCGCGCCATTCAGGCGGCATCAGGCCGGGCTGCTCCTGATAGGCGCGGAACAGGTCGGTCACGACCACCCGCGCCCGGTCCGCCGCCGCCATTTGCTCTGGATGATGATAGAGGGTGGCATACATGAAGCGCTTGAGGTCGCGCTCCTGCGCCGCCAGCTCCGGCGAAAAGCCGACCAGCGTGCGGCCCAGCGCCCGCACATCCTCGACCGTTTCGACCCGCGATTCCGCGATATTCGCCCGCGTCGCCGCCAGCAGGTCATTGGCCATCACGCCGATCTGCTCGCGCACCAATTCGCGCAGCAAACCATCCTGCGGCACGTCGGGATAGCGAGTCCGCACCCGGTCCCAGCAGGTCGCGACAAATGGCACTTCCAGCAATTGCTCCAGCGTCAGCAGCCCGGCGCGCAATCCATCATCAATGTCGTGATTGTCATAGGCAATATCGTCCGAAATCGCCGCCAGTTGTGCCTCCAGCGAGGCATGGCTCGTCAGGTCGAGCGGAAACAGCGCATCCAGTTCGCGCATCGCCCAGCCGGGATGCTGGATCGGCCCATTATGCTTGGCCAGCCCCTCCAGCATTTCCCAACTCAGGTTCAGCCCCTTGAAGCGCGGATAGGGGCTTTCCAGCAGCATCAGCGTGCGCAGCGTATGGGCATTATGGTCGAACCCGCCATGATCCTCCATCGCCACTTCCAGCGCATCCTCGCCCGCATGGCCGAAGGGCGGATGGCCGATATCATGCGCCAGGCACAGCGCCTCGGTCAGATCCTCGTTCAGCCCCAGCGTCCGCGCGGTGGTGCGGCCAATCTGCGCGACCTCCAGACTGTGGGTCAGGCGGACACGGAAATGGTCGCCATCGGGCGACACGAACACCTGCGTCTTGTGGCGCAACCGGCGAAAGGCGATCGAATGGATTATGCGGTCGCGGTCGCGCTGGAACATGTCACGCGGCCCGCGCACCTCCCCGCCCGGCTCGGGATGGAGCCGACCCCGGCTCGCGGTGGGATGGCAGGCATAGGAAGCAAGGATCGTCATGGGACGTCCTCTTACTGGCCGCCGACCCTTTCGACCACCTCTCCCGCCGTGCTTTTCCACGCAAAGGCATCGCCACCGGCAGCCTTGATCTTGTCCTCCAATGCCTTGGCGCGCGCGAAGTTGGGGAAAGGCCCGACTAACAGGCGATTGGTCTGGCCCCAGCTCGCGCTCCAGCCATCCTGCGCGGACAGGCTGTCATATTTCTTGCGCAGCGCATTGAGCGTGAAGGCCAGGCCGGATTTGCTCGCGCCGATGCCGATCTGCAGCCAGTTGCGTGACGGATTGTCGGCCAGTTTCTTCTTTTCTTCGGCTTCCTTCTTCGCCTTGGCGTCGGCTTCCGCCTTGGCCTTGGTCAGCGCCGCCTTCTTCACCTTGTCGGCAGCCGCCTGCCGCTCGGCGCGGCGCGCCGCCTGCAGCGCGGCGATCTCCTCCAGATCGACGGCAGCGACGCGCGCCTGTCGCTCAGCTTCGGGCACGTCGATCGCGCGGATGATATCGGCCAGCGTCCGCGTCGCCTCCGGGTCAGGCTGTGGCGGCGCGGCAGGCACGGATTGGACCATGGCCGGCTGGGGCGGGGTCTGCGGCGCGGGCGACGGCGCAACGGTGGCTACCGATTCGAAGCCGGGTGCGGGCGGCCCCTGCACCGCTGCAGCGGGCGCACTCGCCTGCCGCACCGGCGGCGGCGTTTGATCCGGGGTCGGCGCGCTTGCCTGGACGGATGGCGCAACCGCCGCCGGTGCCGTCTGCGCTGGCGCAGGGCTTGGGGTCGGCTGCACCATCGGCGTCGGGGGCGGCGCGGGCGTAGGTTGCACCATCGGCGTGGGCGTGGGCGTGGGCGTGGGCGTGGGCGTGGGCGTGGGCTGAACCGTCGGCATCGCCTGACGTTGCGTCTGCGCCCGTGCCATCGCCACGCGGGCGGGTGTTTCAGAACGGGCCAAGCGCGCAGCCTCGCGCCGCTGGCGTTGCTGTTCGGCCCGACGCTCCCGCGCGCTTTGCGGTCGACTGGTCGGCGCGGCGGCGACCGCCACCGGTGCCGCTGGCACCACGACCTGCGGCGTGCCGGGCGCTGGCGGGGTCGGCGTGATCGCCGCGATGCGCGTGCCGGTCTGCGCCGGGAACTGCCCGAAATGCACCGCCGCCGCCTTTTGCGGCGCGGTCAGATAAGGCATTTTCTGCATATAGGGGACGATCGCCGCCGCGAGTTGCGCGGGCATCGTCTGGTCGGCGACCTTGCGCGCTTCGGCCTGCTGGTTGTTCATCGCCAGGATGAACGCGCGATAGCGCCATGCCGCCCGATCACTCTTGTAGAGCAACGGCTCCAGCGCCCGCTCCGCCGCCGCTACCTGCCCCGATATGCCCAGCGATGCGGCATAGCGGCGGATCAGTTCGGCGTCATTGGGCGTCCGCTGCAACGCGGCCTGATAGTCGCGCTGCGCCCCGGCCTGATCGCCGGTCATGTCCCGCGCCAGCCCGCGATCCGCCAAAATCGTCGCGTCGGCAAAGCCCAACCGCCCCGCCTGATCGAACAGCCGCACCGCTTCCGCCGGATTTTGCAGCTTCAGATTGACCCGCGCCAACCCCACCTTGATCCGGCCATTGCCGCTGGTGATCGTATCGGCACGCGCAAAGAAACCCGCCGCCGCGCGCGGATCGTCCAGCGCCAGCGCTGCCTCCCCCGCCCCGATCAACGCATCCACGTCGCGCGGATTGGCCGACAGGCGCGCCAGATTGCTGTTGAGGTCGGCGGCGCCAAGGGGACGGACCAGTTGGGCCTGGTCGGTTTGCGCCTGGGCGGTTCCAGCCATCAGCAGGCCGCCAAGAATCCATGAAAGATATTGTGTCACATCCGGGCTCTAGCGGATCAAGGCGCGAATAGGAAATCGCCCAAACAAAAAAGCGCGCCGTGCTGCCCCATAGGACAGACGGCGCGCTGCAGAGCCGGCGCGGCACGGGCCGCGCGCGATGATCTTACTGGTTGTTCTGGCGGTTCAGGAAGCGGGGAATGTCGACACCGGCGGCGTCATCGCCACCCGGCACCTTGTCCGCGCCACGGGTCAAACCCGCCATCCGCTCGAACAACGTGCCGCCACTCGCAACGCGCGGTGCGGCAGGGGCTGCGGCGGGTGCAGCATTGTCCGCACCGAGCACCAGTTCGTCCTGATCCGGCCCTTCGTCGGAAAACACCGCCGCAGGCTTGGGCGCAGCAAAGGGCGCGGGGGCCGCTTCGACGGGCGCAGGCGCGGGCGGCGCGGGCACGTCCAGTTCCAGCGTTTCGGGTTCCGGCGCGGGGGCTGCGGCTGGCGCAGCCTGCGGCGCGGGCGTCGCAGCCTTGGGCGCACCACCCTGCTGCGGCACCGACACGGCGGGACGGCTGGCGAAGCTGAACGGCTGCGTCAACGGCGCGGCATGGTTGCCGATCTCATTGTCGATGCCGGTGGCGACCACCGACACGCGGATCTTGCCATTGAGATTGTCGTTGAACGCACTGCCCCAGATGATGTTCGCGTCCGGGTCCACCAGTTCGCGGATATGGTTGGCGGCTTCGTCCACTTCCATCAGGCGCATATCTTCGCCGCCGACGATGGAGACGATCACGCCCTTCGCGCCGCGCATCGACACGCCGTCGAGCAGCGGGTTGGCGATCGCCTTTTCGGCGGCCTGCAAAGCGCGGCCGTCGCCTTCCGCTTCGCCGGTGCCCATCATCGCCTTGCCCATTTCGCCCATCACCGACCGCACGTCGGCAAAGTCGAGGTTGATGAGGCCAGGCATGATCATCAGGTCGGTGATGCTGCGCACGCCCTGCTGCAACACTTCGTCCGCCATCTGGAACGCTTCCTTGAAGGTCGTGTTCGGGTTGGCGATCAGGAACAGATTCTGGTTCGGGATGACGATCAGCGTGTCGACATGCTTCTGCAGCTCGTCAATGCCGCTTTCCGCCGACTTCATGCGGCGGTTGCCCTCGAAGGTGAAGGGCTTGGTCACGACGCCAACGGTCAGGATGCCGCGCTCGCGCGCCGCCTTGGCAATGACCGGGGCCGCGCCGGTGCCGGTGCCGCCGCCCATGCCTGCCGTGATGAAGCACATATGCGCGCCTTCCAGCGCCGCTTCGACCATGGCGATGGTTTCTTCCGCCGCCGCCTTGCCGATTTCGGGGCGCGATCCGGCGCCCAGACCCTCGGTGATCTGCGGGCCAAGCTGGATACGCCGTTCGGCCGGCGAGCTGTTCAATGCCTGCGCGTCGGTATTGGCGACGATGAAATCGACCCCCTCGACATTGGCGGCGATCATGTTCGCGATGGCATTGCCGCCCGCGCCGCCGACGCCGATCACCGCGATCCGCGGCTTCAGTTCGTCCACATGCGGTGGGCTGATCTCAATGCTCATATATTCTGCTCCCTCAGCTTCCTCGTCAGGAAGCGAAACCGTCATTAATTGTTAACACCAGAAAATAGGGGATTTCACCAGCTATTTTCGTTTCATTGTAAATTCGGTCAATAGTTTGTCTTCATCGCGCGCATCATCCGCTGCCACCAGAGCGGAGTCCCCAGACGATGCACCGTCTGCGGCGACGGCGCCATCGTTCGGAGATCAACCGGGTTGGAAGCACCGTAAAGCGCCAGACCCGCCAAAGTTGCAAAGGCGGGGCCACTATGCGCTTCGGGCATGGCGGACAAGCCCCGTGGCCGCCCGATCCGCACGGCGCGGCCCAGCGCGCCCTGCGCATAATCGGCAATGCCCTTCATTTCCGCGCCGCCACCGGTCAGCACGACCTGCCGCCCGGTCGGTGTGTTGAACCCCATGCCCGCCAGCGCCGTATTCACTTCGGCCATGATCTGGTTCAACCGCTCGCAAATGACGCCGACCAGCGCCGCGCGGGTGATCTTGCCGCCTTCCGCATTCGGCCCGGCCGCCTGCCCCGCCGCCGCACTTTCGCCATGGGGCGCGGCAATCTCGATCATCTCGCGGAAATCGCGCGGATTCTGCATCGCCGAACCATAGAAGCATTTGATCCGCTCCGCCTGGCTGCGCCGAATGCCAAAAGCCGACGCGATATCGTCGGTAATGTCCGCCGCGCCGATCGGGATGCTATGCAGCCCGACCAACATGCCGCCTGCATAAAGCGAGACATTGGTCACCCCCGCCCCAATCTCCACCAGCGCCACGCCCAGGTCGCGCTCTTCTTCGGACAGGCAGGCGAGGCCAGTGGCGATCGGAGCGGCAACGATCGAATTGACGTTCAGATAGGCGCCCCGCACGCACAGGTCGAGATTGGCAAGCGGCGCGCCATCGGCCAGCACGACATGGATGTCGACGCCCAGCAGGTCCGCATGCATGCCCAAGGGCTTCTTCACCGGCACCCGGCCATTGATGGTGAAGCAAGTCGGCTGCGCATGCAGCACCACCCGGCCATCGGGGTCGATGCCCTGCTGCCCCGTGGTCAGCAGATCGTCGATATCCGCCTGCTCGATGCGATAGCCCGCCATGTCGCGCTCGACCGTGACGACATCGCTGACCAGGCTACCGCCCGAAAAACTGACCCAGACATCTTCGATATTGGTGCCCGCAACCCGCTCGGCCTGCTCGATCGTTTCGCGCACGGCGAGCTCGGTGCGCTCCATATCGGCGATGAAGCCGCGCCGCACGCCCCGGCTTTCGCGCTGGCCGGTGCCCAATATCGCCAGCTCGCCCGTGTCGGTCCGCCCCGCGATCAAGGCGGAGACCTTCCACGACCCGATATCGATCGCGGTGATCAGCTTTTCGACCTTGGGCTGCGCCATGCGGTTTAGCCCTCTTCCTCCGCGGGCGCAGCGCTCGCGGTCTTGCCGTCGGTGGCCATCGGCTTGTCCTCGACCTTGCCTTGGGGCAGGCGCAGGACGAAACGATCGGGGTCACGCATGTCGAACTTGACGATCCCGCGCCCCAGCAGGCGGTTGACGCCATCCATGCGCGCGAAATTCACCAAAGCCGCCGCGCTCCCCTTGTCGCCTTCGGGCAGCGACAGGGTTTCGCCCGACTGAAAGCGTAGATCCCAGCGGCGATTGCCGACCCAGGTTGCGCCTGCCAGCATCGGCTTCAACGCCGGCGCATTGTCCATCAGCGCATTCAGCCCCGCCGTCTGCCGATTGGCGTCCGGCCCCACCACCAGCGGCAGGTCGGGCATCGCATTGGCCGACACAGGCTGCAACACCACGCCCGTCACGTCGATCAGGTGCAGCCGCCCGCCATGCTGCCACACCGCGACCGGATCGCGCTCGACGATGTCCACCACCAGCGTATCGGGCAGGCGGCGGGAAATGCGCGCATCCTTGATCCAGCCGAGTTTCAGCATCTCACTGCGCACCTTGGGCAGGTCGAGCGACAACATCGACCGATCCACCTGGCCCAGCGCGATATTATAGACCGGCAGCTCGTCCATCCGCTCGACGCCGCGCACCTCGACCTTGTCGACCTCGAACCCGGCGCGCGCGGCCAGCAGCGCCGCCTGCTTGTGCGCCATGGCGGGCACGCCGAAGAACATTGCGACGCCGACCACGCCCGCGCCGAAAATGCCGACGATCGCCCAGCTTGCCATGCGTTGCAGCGTCGCTTCGCTGACCGGCAGCGCCTCGATCACCCGGTCCAGCGTCGATTGCCGCTTGAGCGTGCGGCCGCGCCGACCCTTGGCCGCGGTATCGCGCGCGCTGCTCAATCGCGTGGAGCCGCCCCGTCGGATGCGTGTCTCAGCCATGTTCCGTCCCCCCGGCGCGCGACAGCGCTTGCTCGACAATAGTCTCTACCAACGTGGCATAGTCAATGCCCAGCTTCGCCGCCTGTTCAGGCACGAGGCTCAAGGGCGTCATGCCCGGCTGGGTATTGACCTCCAGCAGATAAAGCCCCTCGATCCCCTGTTCGTCGTCCCAGCGAAAATCGGCGCGCGACGCCCCCTGGCAGCCCAGCAATTGATGCGCGCGCAGCGCGATCGCCTTACAGGCTTCAGTGATGTCGGGCGGAATATCCGCCGGGCAGATATGCTCGGTCATACCATCGGTATATTTGGCATCGAAATCGTAAAAGCCGCTCTTGGGGCGCAATTCCGTGACCAGCAGCGCTTCATTGCCCAGCACGGCGGTCGTCAATTCGCGCCCGCGAATATAGGGTTCGGCCAGCAATTCGGGGAAATCCTGCCATGGACCGACACTGTCGCGACCGATGGGATCGCCATAATTGCCCTCCGCCGTGATGATCGCCACGCCGACCGAACTGCCTTCATTGACCGGCTTCAACACATAGGGACGCGGCAACGGATCGCCCGCAAACAGGCTCTCGCTCGCCACGATCTTGCCGCCGGGCATGGGGATGCCATGCGGCACCAGCGCCTGCTTGGTCAGTTGCTTGTCGATCGCGATGACCGACGTCGCCAGCCCCGAATGGGTGTAGGTCAGGCCCATCAGGTCCATCATCCCCTGCACCGTGCCATCCTCGCCCGGAACGCCGTGCAGCGCGTTGAATACCACATCGGCCTTGGCCTCGGCGAGACGCGCCGCGACATCACGATCCATGTCGATCCGCGTGACCCGATGCCCGCGCGATTCCAGCGCCTTGGCAACGCCCTCCCCGCTCATGAGGGAAACAGGCCGCTCCGCCGACCAGCCACCCATCAGGACGGCGACATGCCACGGACCACGGGTCATCAACAAAACTCCATAAAGATACCGTTCGGGCTGAGCGAAGTCGAAGCCTTCCACTGAGCGCAGCGAAGTGCTTCGCTGCGCTCAGCAGAACCCTTCGACAGGCTCAGGGCGAACGGATTGAGAGAGCCTTTCATTTGCTCACCCCCACCCGCTGAATTTCCCATTCCAGTTCCACGCCGCTCTTGTCCTTCACCCGCCGCCGCACTTCTTCGCCCAGCGCTTCAATGTCCGCGCTGGTGGCGTCGCCAAGGTTGAGCAGAAAATTGGTGTGCTTCTCGCTCACCTGTGCGCCGCCCAGTTGCAGCCCGCGACAGCCCGCCTCATCCACCAGCGCCCAGGCCTTGTGCCCGTCCGGGTTCTTGAAGGTCGATCCGCCGGTCTTGCTGCGCAACGGCTGGCTGGCTTCGCGCGCGGCAGCGATCCGGTCCATCTCCGCCTGGATCGCGGCCGGTTCGCCCGGTTCACCGCGAAAGGTCGCGCTGACCACGACGGCCCCTTCCGGCAGCGTCGAATGGCGATAGCTATAGCCCAGCTCATCCCTGGAAAGCGTCACCCGCTCGCCCGACCGCAGCACCACGTCGCACGACACCAAAATGTCGCATGTCTCGCGCCCATATGCGCCGCCGTTCATTCGCACGAACCCGCCGACCGTGCCGGGGATGGAGCGCAGAAATTCCAGCCCCGCTATGCCCTTGTCCCGCGCCGTCGAGGACACGAGAATGCCCGACGTACCGCCGCCGCAGACCAGGGTGGTGGCATCCAGCGCCTCGACGGTCGCGAATGGCTTGCCCAGCCGCACGACCACGCCCGGCACCCCGCCATCGCGTATGATCAGGTTGGAGCCAAGGCCGATCGCCATCACCGGCACCGCTGGATCGAGCGCGGACAGCAAATCGGACAAGTCCTGCGCATCCTTCGGCTCGAACAGCCATTGCGCCGCGCCGCCCGCCTTGAACCAGACGAGGGGAGCCAGCGGCGCATCGGGCTTGATCGTGCCACGGACAGCAGGAAGGGTCAGGCTCAACCGCGCAGCCCCCACATATTCATCCATTTTTTCATGGACTTAATGCCAGCCTCTTGCACCTGCGTCGCGGCCATGCCGGCCTGTACGTTTTGCTGTGCGGCATCGATCATGTCGCGCGCGGCTTCGACGCCCTGCATCTGCACGTCGATCATCCGCTTCTGCATTTCCAGGCCAACGGCGAACAGTTCGAACATCAGACCGCTTCCTTGACCTTGGCGGACACCGCCGCCGCAAGGCCTGCCGCCCATTTGGTGATGTCGCCTGCGCCCAGGCAGACGATCATGTCGTCCGGCTGGATATCGGCGGCGATCGCATCGACCAGTTCGTCCATATCCGCCACGGTCGAGGCATGGCGATGCCCCCGGCGCTTCAACCCCGCGACCAGCGCCGCGCTGTCCACACCCTCGATCGGCTGTTCGCCAGCGGTATAGACGGGCGTTGCGTAAACCATGTCCGCATCGTTGAACGCTTGCTGGAAATCATCCATCAAACCGCGCAACCGCGTGAAGCGATGCGGCTGCACTACGGCGATGACGCGCCCCTGTGCGCCTTCGCGCGCTGCCGCCAGTACGGCCTTGATCTCGACCGGATGATGGCCATAATCGTCGATCACGATGGCGCTGCCGCCCCCGACCGCAATCTCGCCGACCTTGGTGAAGCGCCGCTTGACCCCGCCGAACTTGGCGAAGCCCGTCTGGATCGTCGCATCGTCGATGCCCATGTGCAGCGCCACGCCGATCGCCGCCATGGCGTTCAGCACGTTATGCCGACCCGGCATCGGCATTTCGATGCCTTCGATCTTCCGCGTCGATCCATCGCGCTCGCGCACCTGGATGTCGAAGCGGTTGCCGCCGGGGAAGCTGACCACATTGTCGCCGCGAATATCGGCCTGCGCCGAAAAACCATAGGTGACGATCCGCCGGTCCTGCACCCGCGGCAAGATCGCCTGCACTTCGGGATGATCGAGGCACAGCAGAGCCGCGCCATAGAAAGGCACGTTACCGACAAACTCGACAAAAGCGTCCTTCACCCGGTCGAAGCTGCCATAATGGTCGAGATGTTCGGGGTCGATATTGGTAACGACCGCGATCGTGCCGTCCAGCCGCAGGAAGCTGCCATCGCTCTCGTCGGCCTCCACCACCATCCAGTCGCTGTTGCCCAGCCGCGCGTTGGAGCCATAGCTGTTGATGATGCCGCCATTGATGACCGTCGGGTCCACCCCGCCCGCGTCGAGCAAGGCGGCAACCATCGACGTCGTCGTGGTCTTGCCATGCGTGCCCGCGACGGCAACGGTGGATTTGAGCCGCATCAGCTCGGCCAGCATTTCCGCCCGCCGGATGACCGGCACGCGCGTTTCCAGCGCCAGCTCGACCTCCGGGTTGCCGCGCTTGATCGCGGTGGACGTCACCACCACGGCGGCGTCGCCCAGATTTTCCGCCTTATGGCCGATCATCACGCGGATGCCCTTGGCGCGCAGTCCTTCGACCACATAGCCTTCGGCGACGTCGCTGCCCTGCACATCATAGCCCAGATTGTGCATCACCTCGGCAATGCCCGACATGCCGATGCCGCCAATGCCGATGAAATGGATCGTGCCGATGTCCGTGCCGACACCCTTCATGCGATAATCTCCGAAACAATACCGTCATCCCAGCGAAGGCTGGGATCTCTCTTTTCTTCAAGAGCGACGGAGAAAGAAGAAGTGGGATGCCAGCGTTCGCTGGCATGACGGAAGAGGGAAGCCATCACGCCGGAACCCCCGCCAGATTGAGCGTCGTCGGCATCGGCCCGACCCGCACCGGATCATTGACGATCGGCGCATGGCCGATGCTTTCCAGCAGGTCCGCCATGTCGCGCGCCGCATTGGGACGGCCGCAGCCCCATGCGCGCTTGGCAGCGTTCTGCAGCGCGCCCGGCTCCATCGCCATCTTCTGCATCTGCTTGGCCAGTTCGACGGCGGTAAAGCGTGCCTGGGTGATCGTGCGCGCGCCACCCGCCTCGGTCATCTCGCGCGCATTGGCGGTCTGGTGATCGTCCATGGCACTCGGCAAGGGGATCAGGATCGCGGGCCGCCCGGCGCATGTCAATTCCGCCAGCGTCGAAGCCCCCGCCCGCGCGATCACCAGATGCGCCCAGCCCAGTTTTTCGGGCACATCATTGAAATAGGTGGCGAGGTCGGCGGGGATTTCCATCTCCGCATAGGTCTTGCGCACCCGCTCAATATCCTCGGCGCGGCATTGCTGCGTCACCTGCAACCGGCGGCGCAGCGCGACCGGCAGCATCGACAGGCCTTCGGGCACGACGCTCGACAGGATGGACGCCCCCTGGCTGCCGCCGATCACCAGCACCCGGAACACGCTTTCCTCGGTCAGCGCCGGGAGATCCTCGTCGCGCAGGGCTTTCACCTCCTCGCGCACCGGATTGCCGATCAGATGGACCTTCGCATCATATCTGGGCTTGAGCCGCTCGACCCCCGGATAGGCCGTCGCGATCGCATCGACCCGCCCGGCGAGCAGGCGGTTGACCCGGCCCAGCACGGCATTTTGTTCATGGATCGCGGTCGGGATGCCATCGGCCAGGGCACCCAGCAAGGCTGGCATGGCGGGATAGCCGCCGAAGCCGACGACCGCGGTGGGCCGAAACGTCTCGTTCAGCCGACGCGACATGGCGCGCCCGGCGAGGATCGCCTTCAACGCGCCGGGCCAACTTGCCGGGTTCTTCGTCATGCGCCCCGCTGGCATGATATGCACTTGCGCCCGGTCGAAGATGCCGGGGATCTTCGCGCCGCGCTCATCGGTGACCAAAGCGACATGATGGCCACGCGCCATCAGCTCTTCGGCTACCGCATGGGCGGGAATCATATGACCCCCCGTCCCGCCAGCGGCCAGGACGAAGTGACGGGAAATGCTCATCGACCACTCCATTTGACGACCGTATGCCGACCCATGAAGGGGTTGCGTCGCGTGAAGGCGAGCAACAGGCCGACGCCGATGCAAAGAGCAAGCATAGAGGAGCCGCCATAGCTGATAAAGGGCAGCGTCATCCCCTTGGACGGAAATATCTGCGCATTGACGCCCATATTGATGATTGCCTGCAATCCGAACTGGGTGGTGAGGCCTGCGGCGGCCAAAATAGTAAACACATCCTCCTCGTCCAGCAGGCGCAGCAGCACCCGCACGATGATGGCGAGATAGACGCAGGCGATGGCGATACAGGCGAGCAGCCCGAACTCCTCGCCGATCACCGAAAAGATATAATCGGTATGCGCTTCGGGCAGGCGAAACTTATGCTGCCCCCCGCCAGGCCCGACGCCGGTAAAGCCGCCATGGGTGATGGTGCGGAAGGCAAGGTCGGTCTGGTCCGGCCCCGCACTCTCGTCCACGCCGATGCCCAGGAAGTCGTTGAAACGCTGACGGCCATTTTCATAGAACATATAGACCGCGACCAACCCCGCGAGGCCTGCGCCGATCAGCGCGCCGATCGCCCGCATCGACACGCCCGACAACAGCAGCAACACGCCCCAGCAGGCGCAGAAGATCACCGTCTGGCCGAAATCGGGCTGGCGCATCAGGACGAGCGCGATCAGCGCCGTGGTCACGCCGGTCAGCGGAATGACGGGCAAAGTCTGGTCCTTGCCGCGCAGCGACAACAGCCAGGCCAGCGTCACGACATAAGCGGGCTTGAGAAACTCCGACGGCTGGAAACGGAAGCCCGGCAAGTCGATCCACCGCTTCGCCCCGTTCACCGTACTGCCCAGCAGCGGCACCACCAGCAGCATCACGAAGAAGAAGACCGCCATGAAGGTCGCCAGCCGCCGCGCCTGCGGCCGGGGCAGCATGGAGATGACCAGCATGATCGGCAGGCCAAGCAGCACAAAGAAGAGCTGGCGATAGAAATAGATCAGCGGATTGACCGCGATCTGCGCGGTCGATCGATCGATCGCGGCGACGGGCGAGGCAGCGGCCACCGCCACCAGCCCGATCGCCATCAGCGCAACGATCAGCGACAGGAGGACGCGGTCGATCTCCCAGAACCAGATGGCGAGCGCGGTACGTTCGCGCGGCACGGTGCGGGTGCGAAACCCTTTCACCAGGTCGCCAGCTCTAGACATGCGCGTCGTCCCTTCCCTGTTCATGCCCTGCCCCCCGATGCCGTCTAGTCGAGCGCCGCGACGGCGGCGACGAACGCATCGCCGCGCGCCTCGAAATCGCGAAACTGGTCGAAACTGGCACAGGCGGGCGAGAGCAATATCACGTCGCCGGGCTGCGCGATGCGCGCGGCGCGGCGGACGGCGGCGCTTAGCATCTCGCTATCGTCCACCGCCATAGAGGGGCGCAGCAGGTCAGCGAACATATGCCCCGCTTCGCCGATCGTATAGGCATGGGCGACATTGGCGAAATGGGGGACGCATTCGTCCAGATTGTCGGACTTGGCGACCCCGCCCAATATCCAGTGGATACGGGGCTTGCCGTCCTTTGCGGGCCAGGCGGCGAGCGCCGGCGCGGTAGAGGCGGCATTGGTCGCCTTGCTGTCGTTGACGTAAAGAACGCCGTTACGGGTCGCTACCGCCTGCATCCGGTGGGGGAGTGAAGCGTAGCTGACGAGGGCGTTGGCCAGCGTCGCGTCGTCAATGTCGAGCGCCTTGGCAACGGCGATCGCCACAGCAGCATTCTGCGCGTTGTGCGGCCCTTGCAAAGCGGGCCAGCCCAATTGGGTATCGGGATCGATGGTGGACGATGCGACCGTCACAACGCCGTGCTCCTGCGAAAGCAGGAGCCCAGGGTCGGATGGCACCTCGTTACGCTCTAGGCTCCTGCTTTCGCAGGAGCACAATTTCTCGGCAATCACTCTGCTCGACTCATCTTCGGTCGCGATCACCGCGACATGCCCCGCCGTCTGCATCGCGAACAGCCGCGCCTTGGACGCCACATAACCCTCAAACCCATTATAGCGGTCGAGATGATCCGGCGTGATGTTGAGCAGCACCGCGACATCGCAGTCCAGACTATAGGTCAAGTCGATCTGATAGCTCGACAGTTCCAGCACATAGACGCCCACCCCTTGCAGGTTCGGCTCCAGCGGCGGCTGGCCCAGCACGGGCAGGCCGATATTGCCGCCCATGGTCGTCGGATAACCCGCCTGCTCGATGATATGATGGATCAGCGCGGTCGTGGTCGACTTGCCATTGGTGCCGGTGATGCCGACAACCTTGTGCGGTGGCAGGGTCGGGCGGGCCAGCGCGAACAGTTCGATGTCGCCGATGATCGGCACGCCCGCAATCTTGGCGCGCATCGTGATGGGATGCCGATTGAGCGGCACGCCCGGCGACACGACGATGCCGTCGAAACCGGTCAGGTCGATCTCCATCGGATCGCCGATTTCCAAAATTCCGTTCGTTTCGAGCCCTTCGACTGCCTGCCAAGGCAGGCGCTCAGGATAAACTTCATCCCGTTGGGATGAAGTCGAGAAACCCTGCTCCGCGCGATCGTCTCTCGACTTCGCTCGAGACGAACGGCCAAGGGCTATAGCAGCCTCGCGCGCCGTTTCCTGACTGTCCCACGCCACAACCCGCGCGCCACTGGCCAGCAGCGTTTCGACCGTGGCAAGCCCGGACCGCGCCAGCCCCAGCACCGCATAGGTCTTGCCCGCAAAGACCTCCGAAACGATCATCGCAGCTTCAACGTCGCAAGACCGGCAAGCGCCAGCACGAAGGCGATGATCCAGAAGCGGATCACCACGGTCGGCTCGGCCCAGCCCAGTTGCTCGAAATGATGATGGATCGGCGCCATCTTGAACACGCGCTTGCCGGTGCGTTTGTAGAAGAAGACCTGGATGATGACGCTCATCGCTTCGACCACGAACAGGCCGCCGATGATGCCCAGCACGATCTCATGATGCGCCGTCACCGCAATCACGCCGATCGTCCCGCCCAGCGCCAGGCTGCCCGTATCGCCCATGAACACGGCAGCGGGCGGCGCGTTGAACCACAGGAATGCCAGCCCCGCGCCGATGATCGCACCGCACAAAATCGTCAGGTTGCCCGCGCCCGGCACATGCGGAATGCCCAGATATTCGGCAAAGTCGGCGCGCCCGACCAGATAGACGATCAGCATGAAGGCCAAGCAGGCGATGATGACCGGCATGGTGGCGAGGCCATCGAGGCCGTCGGTCAGGTTCACCGCATTGCCGAACGCCACGATGACGAAGGCAGCAAAGCAGAAGTAAAATGGCCCAAGCTCGATCGCCGGACCATTATAGAAGGGCACGTAAAGCGCGGTATTGCCATGGCTGTTGACGATCATCCACGCCGCGACGCCCGCGATCAGGAATTCGAACGCCAGCCGCATCTTGCCCGACAGCCCCTTGTGGCTGGCCTTGGTCACCTTGTCATAATCGTCGAGGAAACCGATCGCACCAAAGCCCAGCGTCACGAACAGGCAGGCCCAAACATAGGTGGAGGACAGGTCCATCCACAGCAGCACGGATATGATCATGGAGGTCAGGATCATCAGCCCGCCCATAGTCGGCGTGCCCCGCTTGGCCAGATGCGTCTGCGGGCCATCATCGCGAATGGGTTGCCCCTTGCCCTGGCGGACGCGCAGCCAGCCAATGAATTTGGGGCCGATCACCAGACCGATGATGAGCGCGGTGAAGATCGCCGCGCCCGCGCGAAAGGACAAATAGCGGATGAGGTTGAAAATACCCTCGAAATCCATCGTCTGGGCAAGCCAGTACAGCATCAGTCTTGTTCTCCGTCGGCAAGGGCCGCGACCAGCCGGGACAGGCCGATACCGTTCGATCCCTTAACCAGCAGCGCGTCGCCCGCGCGCAGTTCAGTTTGGATGATAGGGATGGCGCTCGCCGTATCGGCGACATGCGCGAAGGGCAGCACGCCGTCCAGCGTATCGGCAAGCGGCTGCATTTCCGTGCCGACCAGGATGACGTAGTCGATCCCATTGTCGCGCAACACGGGCGCGATGTCGGCGTGGAGTTCCGCGCTGCGACTGCCCAGTTCCCGCATCCCGCCCAGCACCGCCAGGCGACGGTCGGCTGTCTCCCGGCCGAGTTGCCGCAACGTCGCCGCCATCGACAGCGGATTGGCATTATAGCTTTCGTCGATCAGCAACGCCGTGCCGCCGCCAACCGAGACGGTCCGCCGCTCGCCCCGGCCCGGCAGGCCCGGCATCTCCGCCAGCGCCAGACCCGCCGCGGCCAGATCGCCGCCGACCGCATCGACCGCCGCCAGCACCGCCAGCGCATTGGACACCCAATGATCGCCCGGCGCGGCGACAGTGAAGCAGAGTTCGGCATCGGGCAGCTTCGCCGTGACCAGCGTGCCGCCGCCCGGTGCGGGCACCGTTTCGCGCGCATGGACATCGGCCTGCGGACTGGTGCCGAAGGTCAGGATGCGCGCGGCATGGCGCTCCGCCTTGTTATAGAGCAACGCCACATGCGGGCTGTCATAGGGAATGATCGCGGTGCCGCCCGGCTCCAGCCCCTCGAAAATCTCCGCCTTGGCCTCGGCGATCGCCGCTTCGGTGCCGAAAAATTCGATATGGGCGGGCGCGATTGCGGTGACGATCGCGACATGGGGCCGCACCTGCCGAGTCAGCGCGGCCAGTTCGCCCGCATGGTTCATGCCCATTTCGAACACGCCGAACGCCGCCCCGCTCGGCATGCGCGACAGGCTGAGCGGTACGCCGACATGGTTGTTGTAGCTTTTGACCGAGCGGTGGACTTGCCCTGGATGCGCGCGATCCAGCGCCTGGAACAGCGCCTCCTTGGTCCCGGTCTTGCCGACCGACCCAGTGACGCCGATCACCTTGCCACTCATGCGCTTGCGCGATGCGCGGCCCAGCGCTTCGAGTGCGGCGGCGCTGTCGGGCACCAATATATGGGGATGGTCCACCGGCTCGCTGACGATCGCCCCGGCCGCGCCCTGGGCAAAGGCCTTGTCGAGGAACTTATGCCCGTCGGTCGCTTCGCCCTTCATCGCGACGAACAGGTCGCCATCCGTCACTTCGCGGCTATCGAACGCCACGCCCGAAACGGCAAACGGCGCCGACGCGGCGCCGCCCGTTGCCTGAGCGATGTCTGCGGAGGTCCACAATGGCCCAGTCACGCGCCGTCCTCCCCGTTCGCTTCAAGCAGCTTCGAGCGAAGTCGAGAAGCGTCCGTCGAGAAGGCAGCGCATAGTTCTCGACAAGCTCGAACCGAACGGAGGACGGATGGCAGGCTCACTCCGCGCACTCCCGCGCCACGGTCACATCGTCAAAGGGCAGCACCCGGTCGCCGATGATCTGGCCCTGCTCATGCCCCTTGCCCGCCAGCAGCACGATGTCGTCCTTGCCCGCCAGCGCGATCGCGGCGGCAATGGCGGCACGTCGCCCACCAATTTCCTCGGCTCCTCGCGCGCCCGCCATCACGGCGGCACGGATCGCGGAAGGCTCTTCGGAACGCGGATTATCATCCGTCACGATCACATGATCGGCCAATTCCGCCGCAACCTGCCCCATCAATGGCCGCTTGCCCGCATCGCGATCCCCGCCCGCGCCGAACAGCGCGATCAGCCGCCCCTTGGTATGCGGGCGCAGCGCCTCGATCGCGGCTTTCAGGCCATCGGGCGTATGGGCATAATCGACATAGACCGGTGCGCCCGTCTTGCTGATGACGGCGCGTTCCAGACGCCCGCGCACGGGTTGCACCCGGCCCAGCAATTCCAGCACTTTGGCCACGTCCCCGCCGGTCGCGATGACCAGTCCCGCCGCTGTCAAAGCATTGGCGGCTTGATAGGCGCCGATCAGTGGCAGGTTAACCTTATAGCGCTGCCCGTTGACCTCGATCTCCAGCAATTGCCCCAATTGCGTCGGCGTGCGCGAGACGAGGCGCAGCGCCTCCCCCTTCTCGCCGACCGACAGCAGCTTCAACTCTCGCGCTGCGACCCGCGCAATCACCTTGTCCGACCAGGCATCATCAGCCCACACCACCGCCGCGCCATCGGCTGCGACCACTTCATCGAACAGCCGCATCTTGGCGTCGAAATAGCGGTCCATGTCGCCATGATAGTCGAGATGGTCGCGCGACAGATTGGTGAACGCCCCCGCGACGACCGGCAATCCTTCGGTCCGATATTGGTCCAGCCCATGGCTCGACGCCTCGAACGCGGCATGGCTGACGCCCTCACGGCGCAGGCCCGACATGTTGGCGAGGAAGGTGACGATGTCCGGCGTCGTGAGACCCGTGGAAACCTGATCGACTGATGTGGTGACGCCCAGCGTGCCGATGGAGGCGGCATGATGCCCCATCATCCGCCACAATTGCCGCGCCAGTTCCACCGTCGACGTCTTGCCGTTTGTGCCGGTCACGGCCACGGTTACATCGGGAAAAGGCGCGAAATAGCGGGCGGCCAGTTGCGCAAACAGGCGACGGGGATTGGCGTGCGCAATATGGATCGCGCCCTCCACCACCGCTTCCGGCCGGGCGACCACGGCGATCGCGCCCGCCTTCACCGCATCGGCAATATAATCCTCGCCATTGACGCGCAGCCCCTGAAACGCCCCAAAGATCGTGCCCGGCGCGACCTTGCGATTGTCGATCGCGAAACCCGTGACATTGCGGTCAAGGTCGGCGTCCGCCCCGACATGGGCGTCCAGACCGTCGATCAGGGAACCCAGCCGTGTCATTCGCTCTCTCCCTTGGCCTTCCACAGCAGCGGCATCAGGTCCGAAATATCCACGTCGCGGCGCTCGTCGGGCATCACGCCCAGCATCGGCCCGACCCGTTCTACCACGCGCTTGACCACGGGCGATGCGGTCCAGGCGGCGGTGCGCAGCCCGAACGTCTCCGCATTGCCCTTGGGCTCGTCCATCATCGCCAGAACGACATAGCGGGGATTATCCATCGGAAAGGCAGAGGCGAACGTCGTCACCAGCGAACTCTTGTTATAGCGACCTTCTTCGGGCTTCTCGGCGGAGCCCGTCTTGCCACCCACCCGGAAACCCTTGGCGTCGGCGCTGCGTCCTGTACCCTCCGACACGATCATCCGCAACAGCTGGCGCATCCGCGCGCTCGTTGCGGCGGTGAAAACGCGGCGACCCTGCGGCACATCGTCCGCATCCAGCTTGCGCAACGTCGCGGGCCGCCACATCCCGCCATTGACGAGCGCGGCATAGGCGCTGGCCAGATGCAGCGGCGTCACCGCGATGCCATGGCCATAGGACACGGTCATCGTCGTGATCCGTCCCCAATTGGCGGGCCACAGCGTCCCGGCGCGCTCCTTCAGTTCGATCGGCGCGCGCTGGTCGAAATGCAGGGCGCGGAACAAGTCCTGCAACGGGGCCGCGCCCAGTTCGTCGGCGATGCGCGCGGTCGCGATGTTGGAACTATGGACCAATGTTTCCGGCACGTTGATCCACCGCCCCATGGCGTGGTCGTCCTTGATGCGGAACCCGGCGATGGCGATCGGCGCGGTCGCGTCGTAGCGCTTGCTCATCGACGTCACGACGCCCTTGTCCATGGCGGCGGCGATCGACAGCGGCTTGAAGGTTGATCCCAGTTCGTAGCGGGCCTGCACGATCTGGTTGCAGAGCGGCGACTGGCTGCAGCTCTTGCCCGCATAATTTTGCAGCTTGTTGGGATCGAACACCGGGATGGATGCCATGGCGATCACTTCGCCGGTGTTGACGTCCAATATGATCCCGCCCGCACCACGGGCGCGCTGCGACACCATCTGCGCATATAGCTCGCTTTCCAGCGCGCCCTGCACCCGGCTGTCGATCGAAATGGCGAAGGGCTGGCCGCGCAGCGTCGCGTCGGTCAGCCGATCGTTGAAGGCTGACTCGACGCCCATCCCGCCGACGCCGTTGGCGTTGGGCGCAAAGCCCAGAACATGCGCCGCCAACGTCCGCTGCGGATAGAGCCGTTCCTTTTCGCGCGGAAATTCGATGCCGATTTCGCCCAGCGCATTCACTGCCGCCACCTGTTCGGGCAGCGCGCGGCGGCGCAGATAGGCCCAACCCTTGCCGGTCAGCTTCTTGTAGAAGACTGCCTCGGCTTCGTCGGGGAAGATTTCGTGCAGCTTGCGCGCCAGTTCAGCCGGTTCGCCGATCAGCTTGGACGGGCGCACCGCCACTGAATAGGCATCCATCGTCCGCGCCAGCGGCACCCCGTTACGATCGACAATATCGGCGCGCGCGGGCAAAAAGGCCGACAGCGCATCATCGCCCTGCCCGCTCTGCGTGAAGATACCGACCCAGAATAGCCGCCCGATCACGATCAACGTGATGAGCATGAACAGGATCAGCAACAGCATCAGCCGGTTATGCGCGACGGCGGTCAGGCTGACGCGCTGCCGCCCGACACGGGCATGGCCGGGCTGAACGATGATCGTGGCCATCAGCGCGCCCCTTTCTTGCGTTCGCGCGCTGCCTTGGCGCTCAAGTCGCCCAGCGTGCTGTCATCCAGCAGCTTGGCATCGAGCATCGCCATCCGCTCGGCCTTGCGCGCGACCGGATTGGGCTTCGACACATCGGCATCGACCTTGGCCTGTACTGCGGGCGTGCGCGGCGGCGTGGCCTTGGCCAGCTTCTCGACATTGTCGGCAGCATGGGCTTCGCGAATGACGGCGATGTCGCTGCGAATCTGGGTCGCGGCGGGACTGGCGGGCGCGGCCTGCGGCGCGGACGGCAGGTCGGCGGGGGTTTCGACCATCGCCACCATCACGGGCGGCGCGACATAGTCGGGGCCATTGGGCTGCACCCCGTCCAGTTGCGCCAGTGCGCGCTCACCCGCCAGATATTGTCCGGCGGTCGGCGTGCCATACATGAAATCATGCTGGTTCCAGCTTTCCAGCTGCCGCATCGAGGCGCGCGCGCTGAATTCCGTTTCCAGATAACGGATCTCACCCTGCGTCCGCGCAATCTGCGCACGCACTCGCATCAGTTCGTTGCGCTCGGTCGCGACCTTGAGCGACACCATATAGGCCCCCAGCGCGCCCAGCGCGACCAGGATCACCCAGATCAGGCTCTGCAACCTCTTGACGGCGATCATGGACGGGCACTCCGGGCGGACGGGACAACAGGGGATTGGGCAACGGGGGCAGCGGTGCGGACGGCGCTGCGCAATGTGGCGGATCGGGCGCGGGGGTTGCGCGCCAGTTCCGCTTCACCGGCCCGCACCGCCTTGGCCGGCTTGGCGAAGGTCGGCGCAGCGCTCGCCTGCTTTTCGGGCATATGGCGCGATCCGCCCCCCTCGCCCCCGCTGCGATTGCGCAGGAATTGTTTGACGATGCGGTCCTCCAGGCTGTGGAAGGTGACGATCGCCAGGCGACCGCCTTCCTCCAGCAGCGCTTCGGCCGCTTCCAGCCCACGCTCCAGCTCCTCCAATTCGCGATTCACATGAATGCGGATCGCCTGGAAGGTGCGGGTGGCGGGGTCTTTCTTGTCATGCGGCTTGTGGCCCAGCGCACGGCGCACGACGCTGGCAAGCTGCGCCGTGCGCTCCAGCGGGCGCGCCATCACGATCGCGCGCGCGACCCGGCGCGACCGGGGTTCGTCGCCATAGCGATAGATGACGTCGGCAATCTCTTCTTCGGCCGCTTCGTTCAGGAAATCGGCAGCGTTCATCCCCGCCTGGCTCATCGTCATGTCGAGCGGACCGTCAGCCTGAAAGGAAAAGCCGCGATCGGCCCGGTCGAGCTGCATCGAGGATACGCCGATATCGAGCGTCAGGCCCGACACCGACTCGATGCCCTGTTCGGCCAGCAATTCGCGCATCCGCGAAAACTCGCCCGCGATCAGCAATATGTCGTTCGCCGCGGCGACGGCCTGGCCTTCGCGGATCGCATCGGGGTCGCGATCGAAGGCAATGACACGCGCGCCCTTGCCCGCCATGGCGCGCGAATAGCCGCCCGCGCCGAAGGTGCCATCGACATGGATTTCGCCCGGCGCAATGGCCAGGGCTTCCAGCACTTCATCCAGCAGTACGGGGATATGCGGAACGGTCTCGGTCACTTGCCGCCCTCTGCCGCGCGCGCATCGAGCCAGCGCTTTGCCTTGTTGCGGATGACTGCCGGACGATCGGGGCTGGCGACCAGCGCCTTGGGATTCCAGAGCTGGAAATAAAGGCCTACGCCCAGAAATACGACCGCGTCGGTGATGCCCACTTCTTCCTTGATATCGGGGTGCAGGAAGAAGCGGCCGCCATCGTCGAAATTCACGTCTTCGATCATGCTCAGGCGGTTTTCACGCTCCAGATCGCCGTTGAAGGGGCGGTTCGCCTCACGCGCCAGCCGTTCCAGTTCGGCGACCTCATCGAACAGGAACTGCTTATGCGACAGGCCAAAACCAGTGGCGCAGCCATTGGCCATGTGGATCGACAGGCACAGCCGGTTCTCGCCGCCGCTGGCCTGCTTGACCTGCTTGCGCATCTCCAAAGGCAGCACGAACCGGCCTTTGCCGTCCGCGACGCTGATTGCGTTGCCTGAATAGAGAATTGCGTCCGACACGGCGACTAGCGGCCCCTTTTCCATGGGGCACAGATTTCCTGCCCACGGAACCGCGATCGCGAATCCCGATGCACAGGACTGATCAACGCCTGATGAACCCCAATGCGAGATTACCTATCAAGCATGGGCTGGGCTGCAAAGGGAATTTTCGGGATTTACCGGGAAAACCCGGTCAAAAATGGGATCAACCGCTTTCTGGCGCTTCTCCTTCGGGATATACCTTCTTTGTTCTCGTGCCGCTGCCCGGCCTGACCCTGCGCAACAGCCCCGCACCCATCACGGCCCAGCCCAGCCCAGCCAGAATCGCCCAGCGCAGCGCCGCGACCACATCCGCCCCTTCGCGCATCCAGCGCCGGTCGTCGGGAATCGCTGCGCCCAGCCATTGAACGACGCGCGCGGGCGTGTCGGCGCTCCAGACGCGAGGATCGAGCGGACGGGCGGGATCGGCGAGCCACAGCCGATCATCGATCAGGTCCGCATCGCCCAGCAGCACGACCTCACCCCGGCCGATCCGCTTGCGCTGCACCATGTCCCCGCCCCCCGCCATCTGCGCGCCCGACAGGGTGAGAAGGGCGCCGTCCGGCAGGAACCAGCGCCGTTCGTCCTCTTCGATGCGATCGAACGCAAAGCCCCAATGGTCCAGCAACGGCTCCAGCAGGCTGGTGGCGGGCGCACGACGACGGTCGCCCATGGGCAGGTCGGACGGCCAGCGCAGCAGCGGATCGGCCAGCACTACCGCCCTGCCCCCGCCCCGCATCCAGCGATCGACCGCCACCAAGGCTTGGGGCGTCATCGCGCGCGGCTGGGCGAGCAGCAGCAGCCGCGCAGGCGACCGGTCCAATTGCATCGCATCGTCGATCGGCTGGACGGTGAAACGGGTGCGCAGCACGGTGACGATCGGCGCGTCGGCCCGTCCCTGCGCATCCCAGAACAAAGGCAGGGCGGTGATGACCGCGAGGGCCGGGCGATCGGTGACGGGTTGGGTCGGTTGCGCCGGGCCGCGCCATGCCAATAAGGCCGCCAAGGCGAGCAAGGCAATGCCACCGGCCACGCGTTTTGCGCGCAATGGCGCACCCTGCCGGATCAACGCACCACCAAACGCCGCTGATGATGCAACCAGGATCAACCCGATCGCCGCTACAGGGTCAGGCCACCGCCCCGCCGCGACCCCGCAAAAGAGCAGCGCGGACACGACGCCGCCCATGGTCCAGGCCAGCAACGGCCATCCTTGCCTTGCCAGCAGCAGCCCCATCGCCGCCATCACCGCGAGCGCGGGCCAGGCCCAATCCCACGGGTCGGCCTGACCAGTCACAAAGGCGCGCTGCAGTCCGGCGAGCAAAATCGCTAGTCCCGGCAGCCACAGGATCAGGACTCGCTTCAGCGCCGCCATCATGGGCGGCTTCCCCTGATCCTGTTCATCGGCGTCAGCGCGACGGCTGCGCGGGGTCGCGATCCATGGGATTACGCAAATTGGGGTCCGGCTCAAGGTCGGGGACCAAAGGCGCCTGCTCCGGCGCGGGCTGTACCCCCAGCTCCGCAAGCGGGTCTCTGGGCGACACGGCCGCATTGCTGGCCATCGTCGGCACCGCTGGCGGCGGCAGCGCCGCATCGTCCACCCGCGCCTTTTCGATCACGATATTGGCAAGGCCCACCAGCAGCACGACGCCCGCCAGTCCGGTCAGGCCGATCTGGACGCGCTGCAACCCTTCCACGCGGCGGGGTGTCTCAGCCATGGGCTTGCTCATCTGTTTGTCGCCGCGACCCGTGTCGGCGCATCAACCATTGTGCGCGAGCCAGGGGAAGACCGTCAACCCCTTCGCTTCGAGCCACTGGCGATTATAGAGCGTCGAGAGGTAACGGAAGCCAGTGTCGCACAATATGGTGACGATCCGCTTGCCCGGCCCCAATTGCCGCGCCAGCGCCACCGCGCCCGCGACATTGATGCCCGACGAGAGGCCGAGGCACAGCCCCTCTTCGCTCAGCAAGCGGCGGACCCATTCCAGCCCTTCCTCATCCGAGATGCGGAACTGGGTGTCGATCGGCGCGCCTTCCAGATTGGCGGTGATCCGCCCCTGCCCGATCCCTTCGGCGACCGAAGATCCTTCGGCCTTCAGTTCGCCATGGGCATAATAGTTGAACAGCGCCGCACCGTGCGGATCGCTGAGCGCGATGGTGATGCCCTCATCCTTGGCCTTGAGGCCGAGGCCAACGCCCGCAATCGTCCCGCCGGTCCCCGCCGCACAGGTGAAGCCGTCGATCCGCCCCTCCATCTGGGTCCAGATCTCTTCGGCCGTGCCGACGATATGCGCTTTGCGATTGGCGATATTGTCGAACTGGTTGGCCCAGATCGCGCCTTCCGTCTCTTCCGCCATGCGGCGCGAGGTGTGGACGAAATGGCCGGGGTTGGAATAAGGCGCGGCCGGCACCGTGACCAATTCGGCACCCAGCGCACGCAGCGTATCCATCTTCTCGCGACTCTGGGTTTCGGGCATGACGATGATCGACTTATAGCCCTTGGCATTGGCGACCAGCGCCAGGCCGATGCCGGTATTGCCCGCCGTCCCCTCGACGATCGTGCCGCCCGGCTTCAACAGCCCGCGTTCCTCGGCATCATTGACGATGAACAGCGCGGCGCGGTCCTTGACCGACGCGCCGGGGTTGGCGAATTCGCACTTGGCGAAGATGTCGCAGCCCGTTTCCTGGGAAGGGCCGGTGAGGCGCACCATCGGCGTGTTGCCAATCAGCGCGAGACTATTGTTCTGGAGCAGCATGGCATGACGCATAGCGGACGCCACGCACCTTTGCCAAGCAAGGGAATGATGGCCGGGTGAAAGGGCGGATTGTTAACCTGATCGCTGGTTAACGTCCCATCACGGCACAGCGCAAAATCCGGCAGGCAATTTTTAGCTTTTTGGCTTATGGGGCAGCGCAGGCAGCCCGTGGCTGCGGCTATAAGGTCTTGAAATGCAGCGGCTCGAACGGTTCAGCGGATGGAAGGGACGCAGCGCGGTCTTAGGACTTGCGCTGTTGGCGCTGGCCGCGCCGCGCTTCATCACCGCCGCACCGCTCGACATGCTCGATGGCGACCAGGGCCGCGCATCGGCCGATCCTGCCGAAGAATCGGCAGCGAATTTCCCCGGCTCCGCCTTTTTCTTCGCACAAGGCGCGTTCGATCCCGTGCCGGGCGTCGAAACCGTACAGAGCCAGCATGTGCTGGGCCTCGATGCGGTCAAGGCCGCCCCCGCCACCATCTTTCGCGGCCTCACCCCGCTCGACAGCTATCGCGCGGTCAATTGCCTGGCCTCGGCCATCTATTATGAAGCCGGAAACGAACCGGAAGACGGCCAGCGCGCCGTCGCGCAAGTCGTACTCAACCGGGTGCGCAGCCAGCTCTGGCCCGATACGGTGTGCGGCGTCGTCTATGAAGGGTCCGAACGCACCGACTATCGCTGCCAATTCACCTTCAGCTGCGACGGCGCGATGGCGCGGCTGCCTGCGGCCGCTTCGTGGAACCGCGCCCGCCGCGTCGCGCAGGAGGCGCTGAGCGGCACCGTCTATGCGCCGGTCGGCCTCGCCACCCATTATCACACGCTCGCCGTCCGCCCAGACTGGTCGTCCCGCCTGCATGCCGTGGCGGTCATCGGCGCGCATATCTTCTATCGCAATCCCGGCTTCAACGGCACGCCTGCCGCCTTCCGCGCGGTCTATCTGGGCCGGGAAGCCCAGTCCGGCCCGGCGCGCCGCGTCTGGCCTACCCGCCCAGTGGCCCCCGTCGAACTGCTTGCCCCCGCCTATAGCGCCCCAGCGCCAGCAAAAGCGGCACCTGCAGTCGGCTGGACGCCGCCTGCGCCCCAGGTCGATGACAGCCTGCCGGAATCGACGATCCGCCCGGAATATCGCAATAGCGGCCGCCCGCTGATCTGACTTTCTTGACGGCTGGCGCGCTTTTTTAATCTTAACGGCCGATTGACCATCAAAGTCATTGAAAAGACGCGCGATAAAAAGTGCAAATTTTTGACGCCGGTTTGGAACCAGATTTCGGCCTTGTGGGTTCTATATTCAGGACAGCAAATCTTTTGCCCCCCGCTCTTGCTGTCCAATATTATGAGCCCGGAATGCTTCCCCCCCCCGACGCGTTCCGGGCTCAACCTTTTTCCGGGCAAGATAATATTTGAAATCATTATATTTTTCACCGCCGGAACGCTTTGTCGGGCGGCGGGTTCTGATCTGCGTCACCGGCATGGCGCAAACCAACCGGTCGCGAAGTTTCTCAAGGAGACGGTCTATGACGAAGAAGATTTTCGCAGCCCTGCTGCTCACCGGTTCGCTGATGGTCGCCGCCTGCAACACCGTCGAAGGCGCCGGCCGCGACGTACAGAGCGCAGGCGAAGCGGTCGAACGTACGGCCAACTGACCTGCACGATTTTCTGATTTGCCTCCCAGGCATCAATGAGGTCTGCCCCCAAGGGGCAGGCCTCTTTTTTTGCGGGTTCAGGCCGCCGCCTCTTCCGCCTCTTCGCCCTTGGCCTTGCGCCGGTCGGTGAACCAGATCGCCATGATGGTAATTTCGTACAGCAGCAGAAGCGGGATCGCGAGCATGAGCTGCGACACGACATCGGGCGGCGTCAAAACGGCCGCGACGATGAAGGCCGCCACGATCATATAGCGGCGCAGACCGATCAACTGCGCCCGGCTGACAAAGCCCGCACGGTTCAGCAGCATCAGCAGCACCGGCATCAAGAAGCTGATTCCGAACGCCAGGATGAACTGCATCACCAGCCCCAGATAGGCGTCCGCGCTGGGCAGCGCTTCGACCTGCAAGCCGCTGCTATTGCCCTGAAACTCCAGAAAAAAGTGGAACGCCGTCGGCATCACCACGAAATAGGCAAGGCTCGCGCCCATCCCGAACAGGAAGGGCGTGGCCAGGATGAAGGGCAACAGCGCCTTCTTTTCCTTGGCATAAAGCCCCGGCGCCACGAACGCCCAAAGCTGGTTGGCGATGATCGGGAAGGACAGGCAGAAGGCCCCGAAAAAGGCGATCTTCACCTGCACGAAAAAGGCTTCGTAGAGCTTGGTATAAACGAGCTTGCCGCCACCATCGCCAAAAGCTTCCTTGAGCGGATGCACCAGGATCGCGAAGAGCTGTTCGGAAAAATAGAAGCATAGCGCCCCGGTCAGGGCCAGCGCATAAACGCATTTGAGCAGCCGACCGCGCAGCTCGATCAGATGGTCGAGCAAGGGCGCCTTGCTCTCGTCAATATCGCCGATCATGCCGCCGCATCTCCCTTGGGGGTCGCGGACGCGTCGGCGACATAGGGCGGACCATCCGATGCCGCGACCGGTGCGGCGGCCACAGGCGCGGACTCTGCTACAAACGGCGGCACTTCCACGGGCGCAGGCACGGCCGACTCCGCGACATAGGGTGGATGCTCGTCAGCGGCCACGAGCGCGTCCAGCGCTTCCATCGCGGGCGCTGCGGTCTCAGGCGGATGCTCGGCCATGATCCGCTTATTCTGGTCGGCCCATTTCTTTTCCAGTTCTTCCAGTTCGACTTCGCGCACCATCGCGTCGAGCCCAGTGCGGAAATGGCGGGCCATGCCCTGCGCCTTGCCGATCAACTGCCCCACCTTGTAGAGCGCGCGTGGCAAGTCCTTTGGCCCGATCACGATCACCGCAATGATCACGATCACCAGAAACTCGGTGGAATCGATGCCGAACATGGGACTGGTCTACCAGATTGTGCGAATCAGACCTTGGTCTTGTCTTCCGTGGTCACGCTCGCATCCTGTTCGGACACGCGCTGCCCCTCGATACGGCTGGCAGGCTTGGTCGGCGTGGCGTCATCATCGTCGGCCATGCCCTTCTTGAAGCTCTTGATACCCTTGGCGACGTCACCCATCAGGCCGGAAATCCGACCGCCACCGAACAGCAGCATGACGACCAGGAGTACAATGACCCAGTGCATCAGCGAAAAGGAACCCATTTTCAATACTCCAGCAAGCAGACCTATCTAGGCCACATCGTCATCAGTTTCCAGAACGGATTGGCCGCCCAGACCCTCCAGCGCCAAATCCACCGGATCGAGCAGCCCGGCCGCGCGCAGATCGTCCACGCCCGGCAGGTCACGGCGGCTGCTAAGCCCGAAATGTGACAGGAAGTCTACGGTCGTCGCATAGATGAGCGGACGGCCCGGCACTTCGCGCCGCCCGGCGGGCCGCACCCAGCCCGCTTCCATTAGCACGTCGAGCGTCCCCTTGGCCACCTGTACGCCCCGGATCGCCTCGATCTCGGCGCGGCTGACCGGCTCATGGTAAGCGATGATCGCCAGCGTCTCCATCGCCGCACGCGACAATTTGCGCGGCTCATCCTTTTCGCGGCGCAGGATATGCGCCAGGTCCGGCGCGGTCTGGAAATGCCAGCGCCCACCGCGCTCGACCAGATTGACGCCGCGCCCGGCATAATCCTCCGCCAACCGCGCCAGTGCCGCGGCCAGGTCGCCCTCGCCGACATGCAGCTTAAGCTCCGCAGGCGTCATCGGCGCTTCCGCCACGAACAAAGCCGCTTCCACCGCACGTCGGAAATCGTCGGGTTCTTCGTTCATGCGCCTGCCCCCGGTGTCGCCGCGCGCAGATAGAGCGGCTGGAAAATCCCGTCCTGCTGCAATTCCACCCGCCCCTGCCGCGCCAGCTCCAACGCCGCGACGAAACTGCTCGCCAGCGCGGACTTCGCCTTGGGACCGTCCAGATCTTCGGGCAGGAACGACTCCAGCCGCGTCCAGTCGATCGCCGTGCCGACCAGCGCGCCGACGCGCTGGATCGCTTCGTCCAGCGTCATCACGGGTCGCCGCGCGATGGTGTGAACGACCGGCCGCGTGCGCGCACGAATCTGGCCATAGGTCTGAATGAGGTCATAGAGGCTGGCGCGCCACTGCGTCTTGCGCACCAGCCGCAGCCCTTCGGGCTTGCGCCGCACGAACACGTCGCGCCCGATCCGGTCCCGCGCCATCAGCCGCGCGGCGGCATCGCGCATCGCGTTCAGGCGCTGCAACCGCAATTGCAGGCGCAGCGCCATTTCTTCGGGACTGGGATCGGGCTGTTCCTGCCGGGGCAGCAGCAGCGACGATTTCAGATAGGCGAGCCACGCCGCCATCACCAGATAATCGGCCGCCAGTTCCAGCTTCAACTGCCGCGCGCCGTCGATGAAGGCGAGATATTGTTCGGTCAGTTCCAGGATCGAAATCTCGCGCAAATCGACCTTCTGCCCGCGCGCCAGCGTCAGCAACAGGTCGAGCGGCCCCTCCCAATGGTCGAAGCTGACGGTCAATATGTCCGGGCCGGGGATGACCGGCGACGCGAACATATCCTCGCTCACTCCACCGTCACCGACTTGGCGAGGTTGCGCGGCTGATCGACATCCGTGCCCTTGGCGACCGCGACATGATAGGCCAGCAACTGCACCGGCACCGCATAGACGAGCGGCGCGATCAACGGATGCACCTTGGGCATCTCGATCGTCGCCATGCAGCCTTCACCGGCCAGCGCAATGCCTTCCGCGTCCGAAATCAGCACCACCTTGCCGCCGCGCGCCTGCACTTCCTGCATATTGCTCACGGTCTTTTCGAACAAAGGCCCACTCGGCGCGATGACGATCACCGGCACCAGTTCGTCGATCAGCGCGATCGGCCCATGTTTCATCTCGCCAGCGGCATAGCCTTCGGCATGGATATAGCTGATTTCCTTAAGCTTGAGCGCCCCTTCCAGCGCCATCGGATAATCCGGCCCACGGCCCAGATACAGCACGTCGCGCGCCGGCGCGATCAGGTGCGCCATCGCCTCGATCTGCCCGTCGCGGCTCAGCGCCTCGTTCAGCGCAGCGGGTGCTTCGGACAGGTGCCAGACGATCTCGGCCTCCTCCTCAGGGCTGAACTTGCCCTTGGCCCGCGCCAGATTGGCTGCCAGCGCCGCCAGCACCGCCAACTGGCAGGTAAATGCCTTGGTCGAAGCAACGCCGATCTCCGGCCCGGCATGGGTGGGCAGCAACAGGTCGGCCTCGCGCGCCATCGAACTGGTGGGGACATTGACCACGACCGCGATGATCTGCCCCTCTGCCCTCGCATGGCGCAGCGCCGCCAGCGTGTCCGCCGTCTCGCCCGACTGGCTGATGAACAGCGCCAGCCCGCCCGGCTCCAGCACCGGGTCGCGATAACGGAACTCGCTCGCCACATCGATATCGACGGCGACGCGGGCGAATTTCTCGAACCAATATTTGGCGACCAGCCCGGCATAATAGCTTGTGCCGCAGGCGACGATGGTGATGCGCTTCACCTGACCCAGGTCGAAATCCATGTCGGGCATGGCGACCTCATTCTCCATCCGGCGGAGATAAGCGCGCAACGTCTGGGCGACGACCACTGGTTGTTCGAAAATCTCCTTCTGCATGAAGTGGCGATGATTGCCCTTGTCGATCATCGCCCCCGACACGCCGGACAACGTCACTGGTCGTTCGACCGGCTGATTATCCTTGTCGAAAATCTCCGCGCCTTGCCTAGTGATGACGACCCAGTCGCCCTCTTCCAGATAGGCGATCCGCTGCGTCAACGGGGCCAGTGCGAGCGCGTCCGACCCCAAATAGGTCTCGCCATCGCCATAGCCCACGACCAGGGGCGACCCCAGTCGCGCGCCGATCAGCATGTCGGGATGGCTGCGGAACAATATAGCCAGCGCAAAGGCCCCGTGTAGGCGCGGCAAAACCTGCGCGACGGCATCGCGCGGCGACACGCCCTGCTCCACCAGTTCGCTCACCAGATGCGCGACCACCTCGGTATCGGTCTGGCTGTCAAAGATGCGCCCGCGCGCCATGAGTTCGGCCCGCAGCGGCTTGAAATTCTCGATAATGCCATTGTGGACCAGCGCGACTTCGCGCGTCGCATGGGGATGCGCGTTGCTGGTCGTCGGCGCACCGTGCGTTGCCCAGCGGGTATGAGCGATGCCCGTGGTGCCGGGCAGCGGTTCGTCGCGCAATTCGGTCACCAGATTGGCGAGCTTGCCTTCCGCCCGCCGCCGCTCGATCGCGCCGTCATGGACGGTAGCGACACCCGCGCTGTCATAGCCGCGATATTCCAGTCGCTTCAATCCATCGACCAGCCGCTCCGCCACGTCGTCCCTGCCGATGATACCGATAATGCCGCACATGTGCCGGAGAGCCTTTCAGAGGATATAGGGAACGCGAATGCCCGGCATCTCTGCCGGAAAATCCTTAATATTGCGGGTCACCAACACGCGGCCGCGCAACTGGGCCGTGGCCAGGATGATGGCGTCCATCGCTTTGAGCCGACCGCGTTCACGGCGCAAGGCCGCAGCGCGTCGGCCGACTTCCGCGTCGATCTCGTCAATCCCGAACCCGGACAACAAAGTTTCAGCCCGCCACAGCCCGTCGCCGACGCCCTTCGACATCACTTCGATCCAGACCGCCCGGCTGATCCACGCCCGCGCGCCAAAATCGGTCGCACGATCGATCTCCGCGCGTGCCGGTGGAAAACCCGCCAGCGCATCGATGATGATGTTGGTATCGAAACTAAATCCGCTCACCGCGACGTCGGCTTTTGAGAGCCGGGATAGTTGCCCGCCACCATATCGAGATAAATCTGACGCTGGCGATCATCCTCCGCGTCGAACAGGTCGGGGAACTCGGCCTTGGTGTCTTCATAATCATCGTCCCACGGCCGGGTCGACGAGGCACGCTCCCGCCGCTGCCACGCGACCGCATCGCCTATATCGACGCTATCTTTCCACGCGCCAAAGCCGATATCGAGCCATTTCTTGCTGGTCACGGATTCCGCTTCCACGCGGTAATCCCGGACCGCCTCCCGCAACACGGCCGCGCGCGACTTGCCCTGCTCGCGGGCCAGTTGGTCAAGCCATTTGACGTCTTCGTCGGGAATATCGGCCAGGAAACGCATGATGATAGATTGATATCATATCATGATATCATGTCAACAGGCGTCTCACTGCGGCCGGACAGTGATCAGCCAGATGTCCGGCGGTGCCAGCATCCGAATCGGCAATCCGCTGGTGCCGACCCCGCCCGCCACGATCATCGTTCTCGCCCCATCGCGATACAGGCCGCAGGCATAGCGCGTGCCATATTTCGACGGCACATAGACGATGCCCGCAAAGGGCAGCGCCACCTGTCCGCAATGGGTATGCCCCACCAACGTCAGCGACGGCGCATCGGGCAAAGTCGGAAACACATCCGGCCCGTGCGACAGGATCAGCGGCGCACCGCCCACCCGCGCCATCGCCGCCAGCGTCGCGGGCAAGTCGATCCTGCGCGTATAGACATCCTGCAACCCGCCGATCGCCAGCGGTCCGCGCCGCACCGCGCCATCCTGCAACAAGGTGATGCCCATGCGCGCAAAGGCCGCCTGCCAGTCCGCGCCACGCAAAGCGCGCCGGTTCTTCTGGCTGCGGCTGTCATGATTGCCCAGCACCGCGACGACACCCAGAGGTGCGCGCAGTCCCGCAAAGGACGCGATGCTCGCCCGCGCATCATAGGTCGCGCCGCCCTTGGCATCGCCGATATAATCGCCGCCCAGCAGGATGAGGTCAGGCTTGAGCGCATTGATCTGCGCCACGATCCGCGCCATCCGCGCCGGGCTATTGTCCGGCCCCGACAAATGCGTGTCGGTCAGCAGGGCGACCGTGACGGGGGCACGCGGCGCATCGGCGGGAAAGGGCAACACCACCTCCGCACGCCGCACGACCGGCATGGCGCGCGCATTGAGGATCAGCCAGAGAGCAAGCCCACCCGCAAGCAGAACCAGCGCCAGCAGCGTCCAAAGAATTTTACGGCGCATGCTCAAAGAGCGACGTGCTCCTGCGCAAGCAGGAGCCCAGGGCCGAAAGACCTGCCCTGCACACTAGGCTCCTGCTTTCGCAGGAGCACCAAATCCTTCCTCACCTCACGGCTACCATCATATACAGCGATCATATTGCGACAATCTTCTCGCCATACCGTCCTTCAGCGCCGGATTTTCATTGAATAATGGATCAATAATGCTGGCATGAATTTCATGAACGGCAGACGCGATCGCTATTTTCAGATCCTTTCTGTCTTCTGGTATCAATCGCGCCAAGCCACCAATATCTCGCGCAGCCGTGATACACGTGGCGGAAATTATCAAAGCGAGATCATCATCCGCTGAGCAATTCTCCACTTTCCTAAAACGGGCCAACAAGCCTCACGACGCAGATGACGCAGATAGCGTCCTGCTGCTCACTTCGCCGCCTTCTTCGCCACCATCCGCTCACGAAAAGCCGCTGCCCAACCCGGCTTGCTCACCTGCGCGGGCCGCACCAAGCACAGCGCATCATCGCCCACCGGCTGCGTCACCACGCTGCCCGCCGCCACGATCGCGCCGTCGCCGATCCTGACCGGTGCGACCAGCGCGCTGTTCGATCCGATGAACGCCCCCGCACCAATTTCCGTGCGATATTTGAAGAAGCCATCATAGTTGCAGGTGATCGTCCCCGCGCCGATATTGGCCCCCGCGCCCACGCCCGCATCGCCGATATAGGACAGGTGATTGACCTTCGCCCCCTCGCCCAGCCGTGCCTTCTTGATCTCGACGAAATTGCCGACCTTGGCCTTGACCCCGATCTCCGCGCCGGGCCGCAGCCGCGCATAGGGACCGATCGCAGCGCCGCGCTCAATGCGCGCACCCTCCACGTGAGAAAAGGCGTGGATGACGACCTCGTCAGCCACCGTCACGCCTGGTCCGAACACGACGTTCGGCTCCACCACCACGTCGCGGCCCAGCACCGTATCATGCGCAAAGAACACCGTTTCAGGCGCTACCAGCGTCACGCCCTCGCGCATCGCCTCGATCCGGCGGCGCGCCTGCCACATCGCTTCCACGCCCGCCAGCTCGACCCGGCTGTTGACCCCCGCCACTTCCCAGGCTTCCGTCTCGATAACGGCGCTCTGTGCGCCCGGCAGCATGATGATATCGGGCAGATAATATTCGCCAGCTACATTATCATTGCCGATCTGGTCGAGCAGCACGAACAGGTCGGTCGATCGCACCGCCATCAGCCCGCTATTGCACAAGGTCACCGCGCGCTCGGCCTCGCTCGCATCCTTATATTCGACCATCTTGCCGATCATGCCCTGCCCGTCGGCGATGATCCGGCCATAGGCGGCGGCATTGTCGGGGCGGAAGCCCAGCACCACCGCGCGCGGATCGTCGCCTCGGTTCAGCCGGTCGAGCATCGCCCGCATCGTCGCCGCGCTCACCAGCGGGACATCGCCATACAGGATCAGCACATCGCCCGCGAATCCGGCCAGCGCCTCATGCGCCTGGGCGACCGCATGACCAGTGCCCAACTGCTTGTCCTGCACCGCGATCACCGCGCCAGTGCCCGCCACCGCCGCCTCGACCTGCTCCCGGCCTGCGCCGACCACCACCCCCTGCCGCTCCGGCTCCAGCGCGGCAACGCTGGCCAGCAGGTGCAGCAGCATCGGCCGCCCGGCGACCGGGTGCAAAACCTTGTGCAGCGCGGATTTCATGCGCGTACCTTGGCCTGCGGCAAGGATGATGACGGCGAGAGGGCGGGCGGCAGTCACGATGGCTTTGTCCCTGATAAGTGCGTTGGATCATGCGGCTCTGCCATGTTTGGCTTGCCTTTGCCACCGCCCACGCGGCATGGCGCGGTCATGGCCCATATTCCTTTCGATATCGTCGGCTTCGACCTCGACGGCACCTTGATCGACACCAGCGGCGATCTCGCCGCGGCGGTCAATCACGCCATCGGAACGGTCGGCCTCGCCCCCTTCCCCGTCCCGGACATTCGCCCCTTCGTCGGCCAGGGTGCCAGGGTCATGCTCGACCGCGCGCTGGCGGCGTCGGACGCGCAGGACGATGCCTTGCTGGCGCAACTGCTTCCGGTGCTGCTCGACTATTATCAGGCGAACCTCAGCGCCCGTTCCGTCCCCTATCCCGGCCTGCTCGACGCGATGGATGCGCTGGCCGCAGCGGGCGTTACGCTCGCCATCTGCACCAACAAGGCGGAGCGTTTCGCGCTGCCGCTGATGCATCAGCTTGGCCTGTCGCACCGCTTCGCCAGCATCATCGGCGGCGATACGGTCGGCGTCGGCAAGCCCGATCCCGCGCCGATCCACGCCATGATCGAGCGGGCAGGCGGCGGCCGTACCATCTTCATCGGCGACACGATCAACGACATAGCCGGCGCGGGCAATGCGGGTGTCGCCAGCGTCGCGGTCAGCTTCGGCTTCCTCGACGGCCCGGTCGAAGAGTTGCAGGCCGACGCCATCATCCACCATTTCGATGAATTGCTGCCCCTGCTGCAAGGCTGGCCGCAATGACCCTGCGGCTGGAGCGCAACGGCCCGGTCGCCCGGCTGCTGATCGACCGCCCGGAGCGGCGCAACGCCATGACGCAGGCAATGTGGGAAAGTCTGCCCACCCTCGTTAATGACGCCATGGCCGACGATGCCATCCGCGTGCTGATCCTCGCCTCCGCGACGCCCGGCCTGTTCTGCGCCGGGGCGGATATCGATGAATTTGCGACTTGCTCCGGCGATCCCGACTGGCGCGTCGCGAACCAGACAGCGATCCGGACAACCCAATATGCGCTCGCCCATGCCGACAAGCCGGTGATCGCCGCGATCGACGGCGATTGCGTCGGCGGCGGCTGCGGCCTCGCCATTGCCTGCGACCTGCGCATTGCCGCACCCACCGCGCGGCTGGGCATCACGCCGGCCAAGCTCGGCATCGTCTATTCGCTGTTCGACACCAAATTGCTGGTCGATCTTGTCGGTCCGGCCCGCGCCAAGCGCATCCTCTTCACCGGTGCGCTGCACGATGCCGATACCGCGCTCGCCATCGGCCTCATAGACCAGATCGCCGCCGATCCGCTGGCGGAAGCGGACGCCCTTGCCCGCACCATCGCCGCCAATGCCCAGCATAGCGTGCGATCCTCCAAGGCGATCATCCGCTGCATCCTCGATGGCCAGGCCGATGATGACGAAGGCACGCTGGCGCTGTTCCGCGACGCCTTCACCCTGCCCGATTTCGCCGAAGGGGTGTCCGCCTTCCGCGCCAAACGCAAACCCGATTTCGGCGGCTAAGGCCTTAAGGCTGCGCAGCCGCGAAATAGGATGCAACCCAATCGCGGAACGCCGCATCGGACGCGACCGCCGCACCCAAATCCGGCTGCCCCGGCCAACCCGCATCGCGCACCGTCATCCCGCCGCCGCTGCGCTCGCCCTCATAGCGTGGCAGGACGTGGAAATGGACGTAAGGGTCGACCATCATCAGCATCAGATAGTTGATCTTCTGATAGCCCACCGCCGCCCGCAACGCCGCTTCGATCGCGCCGGTCACGATCTTGAGTTCGGCATGGGCTTCGGCGGGCAAATCCCCGAACGCGGTCGCGTCGCTCGTGGCCGCCAGCACCAGCGACCCCAGCGTCGGCTGCGCCGGGCGCAGCAGCACCACCCAATGCGCAAACTCCGCGATCAGGCTGGCGGGCCAGCCGAACTTCAGTATCGTCTCGTTCATGCCGCTGCCTCATCCATCCAGCTGACGATCGGCTGCCCCGACCGCTTCACGCCATAGGCCTGCGCCAGCCGCACCGCATGCACGATCAGCGAAATCACCGTCCACCAGGCCAGCGCCACCAGCCCGATATCGGGCCGCCCGACCAGCAGCGCCACGAACAGGATCACCATATTCGGGTTGCGCCGCGCCGTCACCAGCCGGAACTGGCTGTCGAACCGCCGCCAGACATGGATATCCATGCTGAAATCCTTGAGGAACGCCCCTTCGATCAGCCGTTGCAGCACATAGCCGACGACCACCGCCGCCATCACCAGGATGAACGCCTGTCCCGTCAGCGACAGGCCCCAGGCGGCTAGGCCCGTTCCCCAAAAATACCACCAGAAGGGTGGGTGAACCAGATCGACGCCATGGTCGATCACATTGCCCCATTTGGACGAGGTGATGGTGCAACGCGCCAGCTTCCCGTCCACCGTATCCAGCACCATGAAGATGAACCCGCACAGGAACCCGGTCCAATACATCCCTTCTGAAAAAAGGAAGGTCGCGATCAGGCACAGCGTCACCCCGACCACCGACACCATATTGGGCGTCATCTTGAGCTGCGCCGCGATCCGCGTCAGCACCAGCGCCAGTTCGGGCCACAGATATTTGGTCAGCACGTCCGTCACGCCCTTATAGGCGCCGAAATAGCTGTGCCGCTCGATCGCGCGCCGGGTCGCCGGGGTCAGTTCGCGCACCATCGGCTGCTCCAGCTTGCGCAACTGCCGGTTATAGAGTTTGCGTCCGTCCGACAGGTCAACGACCGTCGCCTGCATCGGATCATGTCCCTGCGGCACCTGCCCCACGACCGGCACGCCACCCCAGGCAAAGACCGTCCCCGGCGTCTCCAGCACCAGCCGCAGCAACAGCGGATCGAACGCATAGGTCAGGTTGAAGACCAGTTCATGCTCTGGTGCCAGCGTGCTGCCATTCTTCGCCGCGCTTTCCGCCATCCGGCGGTTCCGTTCGGCATTGGTCATGCCCCAGATCGGCGTGGCATTCTGCCCCAGCATGCGAATGGGGCCAAGGGCAGTGGTCATCGTCTCAGTCATGCAGGCGCTTTCGCGAAGGTCATTATGATGTCGGCCTGCCGCCGCGACGCGGGAATCGGCGACAGGTCGATGGATTGCTCCATCGCCGCCTCCTGCGCAGCAACGAAGCCGGGTTGCAAGCCCTGCGCCTGCGCCAGGGCATCGGCCAGCGCCTCCGGCGTTTCGATCACCTGCCCCAACCGCCAATGCGCAAAGGCCTCACCACTGGCATCGCGCCGGTCGAGATTGAGGAAGATGCACGGCCGCGGCTGGATCAGAAACTCATACACCTGGCTCGATACATCGCCCAGATAGACGTCGGCGCTCATCGTATAGCTCATGTCGATCGCATGGCGGCTGCCCATGTCGACGCGGATATGCGGCGCGACGCTGACGATCGGCGCCACCGCCTGCGCCAGCTTGGTGTGCGGCGCGATGATGACATTCCAGCCCTTGAGCGACTCCAGCGCCGCCAGCATCGCCGGGCCATGCCGCACCCAGGAAGACAGGTCAGAGTCGAAATGCGGATTATAGAGCAGCACCGGCTTGTCGTCGGCGAAGAATCGCTGCCGCCCCGCCTTCAACTCGAACTTGGCATAGCCCCCGACCAAGACCTTATCCGCCGCGCACAGCCCCCGTTCGATCATCCGGCGACGGTCTTTCTCACCCGCCACCAGCGTCAGGTCGAAATCGGCATGGCGCTTCTTATAGCCCCCCTCCCGGTCACCCGCGCCATGTTTGATCAGGACCAACCGGGACGCAAAACCCGGCACCCGCCGTAACCAGGCGGTGGAAATCTCGGTCGTCACCAGCAGCGGAAAGGCCGCAATCGTGCGGTAATTGCCGATCAGGGTGAGTATCCGCGAGGGCTGGCGGAACAGCGAGTCGGCTTGGGCCGAAAAGCGCCGCAGCCGTACCGGCCGCAACCGCCGGTCGCTGTCATATCCCGCCACCAGATCCAGTATCGCGTCCGATGGCGACAGCACATGCACCCGCACCCCCGGACGCCGCGCCAGTTCGAGCGCGGCAGGCAGCCAATGATACAGCTGCTGCGCTTCGGCAATGGCGAGAAAGGCGATGTCCATGCGCGAAAGCCACTCCAGACGGGCTGGAGGCCTAGCGGCGATAGAGGGGCTTTTGCAAGGGCGCGCGTCGCATTCCCTTTTGTAGGTGCTGGACCTTTGCCCATATTTTGGTATGCGGGCCACAACCGAACGACACTCTGAAAGAGGCTCGACGAGCGATGGCCGAATTTGCGTTGCCCAAGAACAGCAAGATCAGCGGTAAGGGTGTGACCCACCCCGCCCCCGCAGGCGCAACCAATGTGCGCAGCTTCAAAGTCTATCGCTATGATCCCGACTCCGGGCAAAACCCGCGTTACGACACGTTCGAGGTCGATCTCGAGCAGTGCGGACCGATGGTTCTGGACGCGCTGATCAAGATCAAGAATGAATATGACACCACGCTGACCTTCCGCCGCTCCTGCCGCGAAGGCATTTGCGGCTCCTGTTCGATGAACATGAACGGCAAGAACGGCCTCGCTTGCACCACCGCGATCGACGAATGTTCGGGCAAGGACGTGAAGATCACGCCGCTGCCGCATATGGACGTGATCAAGGATCTGGTGCCTGATTTCACGCATTTCTACGCGCAGTACAACTCGATCCAGCCCTGGCTCAAGACCGTGTCGCCCCCGCCATCGGGCAAGGAGCGGCTCCAGTCGCCCGCCGACCGCGAAAAGCTCGACGGCCTTTATGAGTGCATCCTGTGCGCCTGCTGCTCGACCAGCTGCCCCTCCTATTGGTGGAACAGCGACAAGTTCCTGGGTCCGGCCATCCTGCTTCAGGCCTATCGCTGGCTGGCTGACAGCCGCGACGAATATACCGGGGACCGCCTTGACGAGCTGGAAGATCCCTTCCGCCTCTATCGCTGCCACACCATCATGAACTGCGCCAATGTCTGCCCCAAGGGTCTGTCGCCGGCCAAGGCGATCGCCGAGACCAAGAAGATGATGGTCGAACGGCAGCTTTGATCTTGAACAGTGATGGTGTCGCCGGGGGTCAGCCACTGACGGACGGGCAATGGGCGGGCTGGATCGCATGGTCCGACCCGCACCCCGATACTTTTTTGCAGGCGATCGGCCGTGGCTATATGCGCGAACTCTCGCCCGGTCGGGCGGAGGTCGCGCTGGAAACCCGCTCCAGCCATCGCAACCGGCTCGACACGCTCCATGGCGGCTTCCTCGCCGCCTTTGCCGACCATGCCTATTTCGGCGCGCTCTGGGCGATGGGGCATAAAGATCAGATCCATGGCGGGACCATCGACCTGTCGATGCAATATCTGGGTGCCGGGCGCGTCGGCCCGCGGCTGCTGGCGCAGGTCGACCTGCTGCGCGAAACCGGCCGCCTGCTGTTCCTGCGCATGTTGATGACGCAGGATGACGAACCCGTCGCCGCCTCCACCGCCACCATCCGCAAGGCGCCGCCCGCCAAATGACCGGTGTTCTTGCTCGCTACGAAGCGTTGATCGCTGCCGGAGAATTGCGCGCCGATCCCGATCAGCGCGCCGCTGCCGTCCGGCTCGACACCCTGCAACAGCAATTGGAAGCCGCGCCCGAACGCGGCTCGACCCTGTGGCGGCTGCTGCGCAAGGCCCCCGAACCGCCGCGCGGCCTCTATATGTGGGGCGGCGTCGGGCGCGGCAAATCCATGTTGATGGACCTGTTCTTCGACACGGTGAAAATCCCGCGCAAGGCCCGCGCCCATTTCCACGAATTCATGCTCGACGTCCACGCCCGCCTGGCCGAGGCACGCAAGTCCGAAACCGGCGACCCCATCCCCCCGGTGGTCGAGGCGCTGGCCGAAAATGCCCGGCTGCTATGCTTTGACGAGATGGTGGTCAATAATATGGCCGACGCCGCGATCATGTCGCGCCTGTTCACGGGATTGCTCGAAAAGCGGGTGACGATCGTCACCACGTCGAACCGCGTGCCCGACGATCTCTACAAGGACGGCCTCAACCGTCAGTTGTTCCTGCCCTTCATCGACCTGATCAAGGATCGGCTCGATGTGCAGACATTGAACGGCCCGACCGACTATCGCCGCGACCGGCTGGGTGATGCGACGCTATGGCATTGCCCCAATGGCGACGCCGCCACGGCGGCGCTCAGCACCGCCTTTTTCCGCCTGACCGACTATCCGCCGTCCGACCGCGCCCATGTGCCCTCCGAAGATATCCCGGTCCAAGGCGGCCGCACGCTGCATGTGCCCAAAAGCCTCAAGGGCGTCGCCGTCTTCTCGTTCAAGCGCCTATGTGCCGAAGCGCGGGGGGCGCCCGACTATCTGGCGATCGCGCGTAAATATCATAGCGTCATCATCGTTGGCATCCCGGTGCTTGGCCCGGAAAACCGTAACGAAGCCGCCCGCTTCGTCACGCTGATCGACTCGCTCTACGAATATAAGGTCAAATTGCTGGCCTCGGCTGATGCGGAACCGGCGCAACTCTATCCACAGGGCGATGGCGCATTCGAATTTGAACGCACCGTCTCGCGCCTCATGGAAATGCAATCCGACGACTATCTCGCGCTCGGCCACGGCCCCAAATAACATCCTCCCCTGGCTCGGGCGGTGGCAGGGCGAAGCCCTGACGGAGGGGTATCACCCCATCAGCGACGCGCCACCCCTGCCCCACGAACCAACCGCTAACTGCCTGTTGCACAGCACGTTATAGCGCGCAGCGCCGTCATCACGGCGCAATCTTCTTGTCGAAATCATGGGAAAAATAGACCGGATGCCTTCCGTCGGGAAGGCATCCGGCAGGGTAGCGCTGCAGGGAAGGCTCGCCGGCCAGGGTAGGAGCCGGGAGCGACAGCGTGTGAATCGCCTTTAATGCAACTGCGAATGAATTGCAAAGATAAATTGGACTTCCCACCTTTGACAGGTTGAAACCCCCGTTCGAAGGGCGTAGGCGAGGCATCAATTCCAGTAGTCAAGACTTGGAGGATGACAGATATATGGCCCGTAAGAAGATCGCGCTCATCGGCGCTGGCAATATTGGTGGCACGCTGGCGCATCTCGCCGCTCTGAAGGGCCTTGGCGACATCGTCCTGTTCGACGTCGTCGAAGGCATCCCCCAGGGCAAGGCGCTCGACCTGTCGCAGTGCGCCGCGGTCGAAGGCTTCGACGCTAAGATCACCGGCTCCAACGATTATGCCGACATTGCAGGCGCGGACGTCATCATCGTCACCGCTGGCGTCGCCCGCAAGCCGGGCATGAGCCGCGACGATCTGCTGGGCATCAACCTCAAGGTCATGAAGGCCGTGGGCGAAGGCATCGCCGCCAACGCACCCGACGCCTTCGTCATCTGCATCACCAACCCGCTCGACGCGATGGTGTGGGCGCTGCGCGAATTTTCCGGCCTGCCTCATAACAAGGTCGTGGGCATGGCGGGCGTCCTCGACAGCTCGCGCTTCAACCATTTCCTCGCCGAGGAATTCAGCGTGTCGGCCAAGGACGTCACCAGCTTCGTGCTGGGTGGTCATGGCGACACGATGGTCCCGGTCATCGAATATTCGACCGTCGCGGGCATCCCCGTCCCCGACCTCATCAAGCAGGGCCGCTCGACCCAGGAGCGCATCGACGCCATCGTCGCACGCACCCGTTCGGGTGGCGGCGAAATCGTCGGCCTGCTCAAGACCGGCTCGGCCTTCTACGCGCCTGCCACCAGCGCGATCGCGATGGCTGAAGCCTATCTCGGCGACAAGAAGCGCCTGCTGCCCTGCGCCGCCAACCTGACCGGCCAATATGGCGTCGACAATCTCTATGTCGGCGTGCCCGTGATCATCGGCAAGGATGGCGTCGAGCAGGTCATCGAGATCGACCTGAACGAAGAAGCCAAGGGCAACCTCCAGGTGTCGGTCGACGCAGTCAAGGAACTGCTGGACGCCTGCAAGGCGATCGATCCCAGCCTGGCCTGACTGCTAACTGTTCCCCGGCGAAGGCCGGGGTCCAGTTCCACGCTCTAAACTGGACCCCGGCCTGCGCCGGGGAACAGGAAAGAAAGCGGGCGAATGAACAAAGCCGGTTACGTCTATATTATGGCCAGCCAACAAAATGGCACCTTGTATATCGGCGTAACCAGCAATCTGGTGCAACGTGTCTATCAGCATCGAAATGGGCTGATCGACGGTTTTACCAAGAAGTACAATTGCAAATTCCTGGTCTGGTATCAGGCCTTTGATGACCTTGAAGAAGCGAGGCGTCGGGAATTGCAGATGAAAGAGTGGCACCGGGTCTGGAAGCTTCGGGCAATCGAAGCGGTCAATCCACAGTGGAACGACCTTTACCTGGCGCTGATGTAGGAACTGGACCCCGGCCTTCGCCGGGGAACTCGAGAAGGACCGGAAAAGCATATGTCGATCCTCGTCAACAAGAATACCAAGGTCATCACGCAAGGGATGACCGGTGCCACCGGCACTTTCCATACCGAACAGGCGCTGGCCTATGGCACGCAGATGGTGGCCGGCGTCACGCCGGGCAAAGGCGGCCAGACCCATATCGGCCTGCCCATGTTCGACACCGTGCTGGAAGCCAAGACCAAGACCGGCGCTGATGCGTCGGTCGTCTATGTGCCGCCACCATTTGCCGCCGACTCGATCCTCGAAGCGATCGACGCGGAAATCCCGCTGATCATCTGCATCACCGAAGGCATTCCCGTCCTCGACATGGTGCGCGTCAAGCGCGCCCTATCGGGCAGCAAGTCGCGCCTCATCGGTCCCAACTGCCCCGGCGTCCTGACCCCCGACGAGTGCAAGATCGGCATCATGCCCGGCAGCATCTTCAAGAAGGGCAGCGTCGGCGTCGTCTCGCGCTCCGGCACGCTGACCTATGAAGCCGTGTTCCAGACCTCGAACGCGGGCCTGGGCCAGACCACGGCTGTCGGCATCGGCGGCGATCCGGTCAACGGCACCAACTTCATCGACGTGCTGGAACTGTTCCTGGCCGACGACGCGACCGAATCGATCATCATGATCGGTGAAATCGGCGGCGACGCGGAAGAACAGGCTGCCCAGTTCCTGATGGATGAGGCCAAGCGTGGCCGCAAGAAGCCGATGGCCGGCTTCATCGCGGGCCGCACTGCCCCTCCGGGCCGTCGCATGGGCCATGCCGGCGCGATCGTGTCGGGTGGCAAGGGCGACGCGGAAAGCAAGATCGCGGCGATGGAAGCGGCCGGAATCAAGGTCGCCGCCAGCCCGTCGGAACTCGGCACGACTCTGCTCGAAGTGCTGAACGGCTAAAAAGCGACTATATATAGAGGCGGCCGGGCTGCACCCTGGCCGCTCACTTCCCGCACCGCGACTGCACGCGGCACGGATCGGACAAGATATTATGGGTTACGAAAACCAGGATTTCGAGATCGAGCAAGGCCCCAGCTGGGCACGCCCGAATTGGCCGTTGTCGGACACTGACGACCTCACCGGGGCGCTTGACCCCACGCAGATGCAGGTCGCGGTCAAGGCCGCTGCCAAAGCTGCGGGCAAGGCGGTGTCGGATGCGGACCTAGCGCAGGCCGCCGAAGATTCCATCCGCGCGATGATGCTGATCCGCACCTATCGCGTGCGCGGTCATTTGGCCGCCAATCTCGATCCGCTGGGCCTGACCCATCGCGATCTGCCGGCCGACCTGACGCCGGAATTTCACGGCCTGACCGACCTTAACAAGAAAATCTATCTCGGCGGCACGCTCGGCCTGCAATTTGCCAGCGTCAGCGAGATCGTCGCCATCCTGCGCGCCAATTATTGCGGCAATGTCGGCCTCGAATATATGCACATCGCCGATGTGGAGGAGCGCCGCTTCCTGCAGGACCGGATGGAAGGCAAGGACAAGGAAATCATCTTCACGCCGGAAGGCAAGAAGGCGATCCTGGCCAAGGTCATCCAGGGCGAACAATATGAGAAGTTCCTGGGCCGCAAATATGTCGGCACCAAGCGCTTCGGCCTCGACGGTGGCGAATCCATGATCCCCGCGCTCGAAGCCGTCATCAAATATGGCGGTCAGTCGGGCGTGCGCGAAATCGTCTATGGCATGGCCCATCGCGGCCGCCTCAACGTCCTTGCCAATGTGATGGCCAAGGGCTTCCGCGTCATCTTCCACGAATTTTCCGGCGGCACCGCCAATCCGGAAGATGTCGGCGGTTCGGGCGACGTGAAATATCATCTGGGCACCTCGACCGATCGCGAGTTCGACGGGATCAAGGTCCATATGTCGCTGGTCCCCAACCCCTCGCATCTCGAAACCGTCGATCCGGTCGTCTTGGGCAAGGTCCGCGCGCAGCAGACGTTCCGCGACGATCTGGACAAGCATGAGCAGGTTCTGCCGGTGCTGATCCATGGCGACGCGGCGTTCGCGGGTCAGGGCATCGTCTGGGAATGCCTCGGCTTCTCCGGCGTGTCGGGTTACAATACCGGCGGCTGCATCCACTTCATTGTCAACAACCAAGTCGGCTTCACCACCAGCCCGCAATTCTCGCGCGGCTCGCCCTACCCGTCCGACGTGGCGAAGGGCGTTCAGGCACCGATCCTGCACGTCAACGGCGACGACCCCGAAGCGGTGACCTTCGCCTGCAAACTGGCGGTCGAATATCGCCAGACCTTCCACCGCGACATCGTGATCGACATGTGGTGCTATCGGCGCTTTGGCCATAATGAAGGCGACGAGCCTTCGTTCACCCAGCCGCTGATGTACGCGAAGATCCGCCAGCATCCGCCGGTCAGCGACGTCTATGCCACGCGCCTCAAGGAACAGGGCGTGATCGGCGACGATTTCGTGGCCAGCGCGACCAACGAGTTCGTCACCCATCTGGAAGACGAGTTCGAGGCGTCGAAGAGCTACAAGGCCAACAAGGCCGACTGGTTCGCCGGTCGCTGGTCGGGCCTGCACAAGCCCGCCGACGCGGAAACCACACGCCGCAGCGTCGAGTCCGCCATCGCGCCCAAGCTGATGGAAAGCCTGGGCAAGACGCTGACCACCGTTCCTGAAGGCCATGCCGTCCACAAGACGCTCCAGCGCGTGCTGGATGCGAAGGCGGAGATGTTCAAGACCGGCGCGAATTTCGACTGGGCAACCGGCGAGGCACTCGCCTTCGGCTCGCTCCTGTCGGAAGGCTATGGCGTGCGCCTGTCGGGCCAGGATTCAGGGCGCGGCACGTTCAGCCAGCGTCACTCGGTCTGGGTCGATCAGAATACGGAAAAGAAATACATCCCACTCTCCACCGTCCGTCATGGCCGGTTCGAAGTGCTGGATAGCCCCTTGTCCGAATATGGCGTGCTTGGTTTCGAATATGGCTACGCCCTGGCCGACCCCAAGAGCCTGGTCCTGTGGGAAGCGCAGTTCGGCGATTTCGCCAACGGCGCGCAGATCATCTTCGACCAGTATATCGCCTCGTCGGAAAGCAAGTGGCTGCGCGCCAACGGCCTCGTCTGCCTGTTGCCGCACGGCTATGAAGGCCAAGGGCCCGAACATAGTTCGGCCCGTCTGGAACGCTTCCTTCAGCTCTGCGCCGAAGGGAATATCCAGGTCGCCAACATCACGACCCCGGCCAATTATTTCCACGTCCTGCGCCGTCAGATGCTGCGTCCCTTCCGCAAGCCATTGATCATCATGACGCCCAAGTCGCTGCTGCGGCACAAGCTGGCGGTGAGCAAGGCCGAGGATTTCCAGGGCGACACCCACTTCATGCGCATCCTGTCGGACATGAATCCGGCACCCGATGCGGAAACGAAGCGGCTGGTGCTCTGTTCGGGCAAGGTCGCCTACGACCTGATGGAAGCGCGCGATGCGGCCGGGGACAAGAACACCCAGATCGTCCGTATCGAACAACTCTATCCCTTCCCCACCGAAGCACTCGCCATCCGCATGGAACGTATGCCCAAGCTGGAGGAAGTGATCTGGTGCCAGGAAGAGCCACGCAATAATGGCGCGTGGTTCCATGTGGAGCCCTATATCGAGGAAGCACTGGCGGACGTCGGCAAGTCGCCGATGCGCGCCCGCTATGCCGGTCGCAAGGCATCGGCGTCGCCCGCAACGGGCCTCGCCAAACGCCATGTCGCCGAACAGGGCGCCCTCGTCGCCGATGCGCTGGGTCACAGCGTCCGTGAAGAAATCCGACGCCAGAAGAAAGGCTGAACAAGCTCATGGCTACCGAAGTCAAAGTCCCTACCCTGGGCGAATCCGTTACCGAAGCAACCGTGGGCCAGTGGCTCAAAAAGCCCGGTGAAGCCGTCGCGCTCGACGAACCCATCGTCAGCCTGGAAACCGACAAGGTCGCGGTCGACGTGCCCTCGCCCGTCGCCGGTACGCTGGGCGACATCATCGCCAAGGAAGGCGATACCGTGAATGTCGGCGCGCTGCTGGCGATGGTCAACGAAGGCGCGGCCGCCGCTGCTGCTCCTGCTGCGTCGCCCGCCCCCGCTGCCAAGGCGGAGGCCGCTGCGCCTGCGCCTGCCGCATCGGCCCCTGCGCCAGCCGCGTCGGACGAGGATGAAGGCGGCAATCTGACGCTCTCCCCCGCCGTCCGCCGCCTGGTGCTGGAGCATGGCCTTGATCCCTCCAAGATCAAGGGCACCGGCAAGGACGGCCGCCTGACCAAGGACGACGTCACCGCCGCCGTCGCCGCTGGCACGGCCAAGGCCGCCGCGTCCGCGCCTGCTTCGGCCCCTGCCGCCGACGCCCCTGCCGCTGGCCCCGTCCGCGCGCAGGAACGGGTGAAGATGACCCGCCTGCGCCAGACCGTCGCCAAGCGGTTGAAGGAAGCGCAGAATACCGCCGCGATGCTGACCACGTATAATGACGTGGACATGACCAACATCATCGAGGCGCGCGCGAAGTATAAAGACCTGTTCGAAAAGAAGCATGGCGTCCGTCTGGGCTTCATGGGCTTCTTCACGAAAGCGGTCTGCATGGCGCTACGCGACATTCCGGGCGTCAATGCGCAGATTGAAGGCGACGAAATCGTCTACAATAATTTCTGCGACATCTCGGTCGCGGTGTCGGCCCCCACCGGCCTCGTCGTTCCGGTCATCCGCAACGCGGAATCGCTCAGCGTGGCCGAGATCGAAAAGACCATCGGCGGCTTTGGCAAGAAGGCCAAGGAAGGCAAGCTGACCATGGAAGATATGAAGGGCGGCACCTTCACCATCTCCAATGGCGGCGTGTTCGGCTCGCTGCTGTCCAGCCCGATCATCAATCCGCCCCAGTCGGGCGTTCTGGGCCTGCACCGGATCGAAGACCGCCCGGTCGTTCGCGACGGTCAGATCGTGATCCGTCCGATGATGTATCTGGCGCTCAGCTACGATCATCGCATGGTCGACGGTCGCGAAGCCGTGACCTTCCTCGTCGCGGTCAAGAACGCGATCGAAGACCCGACCCGCCTGCTGATCGACCTGTAAACTAAGCCAACAGTGCTCCTGCGAAAGCAGGAGCCCAGGGCGGAGACGTGCAACGAAAGCCGGATATGTCTACCTGATGGCCAACAGGCGCAACGGAACGCTCTATGTGGGCGTTACGAGCGACTTGGCCAGCAGGACATATCAGCATCGCAACAAGCTGGTGGATGGCTTTACGAAACAGCATGGCTGCACCATGTTGGTATGGTTCGCTGCTTATGACGATCTGCAGGAAGCGAGGCTTCGCGAAGTGCAGATCAAAAGATGGAAACGCGCCTGGAAGATGGAGTTGATCGAACGGGAAAATCCGCAATGGCGCGATTTGTTCGAGACGCTTTTCTGACGACGCCCTGGGCTCCTGCGTGCGCAGGAGCACTAAGAGGAAGGTGACACATGTCCGATTTCGACTACGACGTTCTGGTAATCGGGTCCGGCCCCGGCGGTTATGTCGCCGCGATCCGCGCCGCGCAGCTGGGTCTCAAGACCGCCTGCGCCGAAAGCCGCGACACGCTGGGCGGCACCTGCCTCAATGTCGGCTGCATCCCGTCCAAGGCGATGCTGCACGCCTCCGAACTCTATGACGAAGCGGCCAATGGCACGCTCGCCAAGCTCGGCGTCAAGATCGACAAGATGAGGCTCGACCTCACGACCATGCAGGGCCAGCGCGCCGATGCGGTCAAGGGCCTGACCGGTGGCATCGAATTTCTGTTCAAGAAGAACAAGGTCACCTGGCTCAAGGGCCTGGCCAGCTTCACCGGCGCCAACACCGTTGAAATCAATGGCGAAAAGGTAACGGCGAAGAATATCGTCATCGCCACCGGTTCGTCGGTCACGCCGCTGCCCGGCGTCGAAGTCGACAATGACGGCGGCAAGATCGTCGATTCGACCGGCGCGCTGGTGCTGGACAAGGTGCCTGGCCATCTGGTGGTCGTCGGCGGCGGTGTGATCGGCCTGGAAATGGGCAGCGTATGGCGTCGCCTGGGCGCGAAGGTCACGGTCGTCGAATATCTCGACCAGATCCTGCCCGGCATGGACGGCGAAGTCCGCAAGGAAGCCAACAAGATCTTCAAGAAGCAGGGCTTCGACTATAAGCTCGGCACGAAGGTCACCGGCGCGAAGGCGCATGACAAGGGCGTGACCCTGACCGTCGAACCCGCCGCTGGCGGCGATGCTGAAACGATCGAAGCCGATGTCGTGCTGGTATCGATCGGCCGTCGTCCCAACACCAATGGCCTTGGCCTCGACAAGATCGGCCTGGAACTGAACGCGCGCAGCCAGATCGAAACCGATCATGAATTCGGCACGAAGGTGCCTGGCGTCTGGGCGATTGGCGATGTCATCCCCGGCCCGATGCTCGCGCACAAGGCCGAAGATGAAGGCATTGCGGTCGCGGAAAATATCGCGGGCCTGACCGGCATCGTGAACCACGACCTGATCCCCTCGGTCGTCTATACCAAGCCCGAAATCGCAGGCGTCGGCTTGACCGAAGAAGCCGCCAAGGAAAAGGGCGCGATCAAGGTCGGCAAATTCCCGATGATGGCCAACAGCCGCGCCAAGACCAATCACGAACCCGAAGGCTTCGTGAAGATCATCGCCGACGCTGAAACCGACAAGGTGCTGGGCGTCTGGATCATCGCCACGCCGGCCGGCACGATGATCGCGCAGGCAGCGCAGGCGATGGAGTTCGGCGCATCGAGCGAAGACATCGCCTACACCTGCCACGCCCACCCCACGCACAGCGAAGCGATCAAGGAAGCCGCCATGGCGGTGACCGGCAAACCGATCCACATGTGATCGCTGCCACCTCGCGCAAATGAAAAAGGCCTCCGCAAAACGGAGGCCTTTTTCATGTCATACTTCCCTTGCAAGGGTCGGAAGCAGGGCTGAACTATGGCATCATAAGACCCGTTCGTCCTGAGTAGCCATTGAGCGAAGTCGAAATGGCGTATCGAAGGATCAGGCGCTGCGTATGATGCTTCGATACGAGCCTTCGACAAGCTCAGTCTCTACTCAGCACGAACGGATGTTATATAACCGATCCAGATTCATCATGGCTTATGATCAGATGCAGAGGTGTCACCCTATCGAGACAGAAAATGCCTCTGTCCTGCAATCCGCCTGAAAAGCACGACGTTCACCCACTCCCCTATCGCCGATAGCGCCCCTCATCGACCCACCGCGCCGTCAGCGCCGCCGCCGCTTCCACATCCTGCGGGAAATCGACCTCCTGCCACGGCAGCCCGTCGATCGACACGGTGCCCACCCGGTTGCCCTTCGCGATGATGTCGATCGCGCGCAGATACCAGCGTTCCACGCCTTCGGGCGTCCGCATCATCTGGTTGATCTGATTGCGGAAGATCGCCGGGCCTTCGCCGGTAAAGGCCAACATGCCGATCGATTCGGCATTGGTGTCGGGCGGCAGCAAGCGCTTGCCGATATGGTGCAGGCGGCCGCTCTCGTCGCGGTTCACCTTCATGTCGTCATCATCATAATCGCCATCGGGCTTCACATCGACGGTCACGGTGATCGCATCGGTCGCCCCGGCGATCAGCTTGGCGACGATCTCATCCGACACGATGGTATCGCCATTCAGGATGATGAAGTCGCGGTCCATCTCTTCCCGCACGATCCAGCAGGTGCCGAGATTATCGGCAACCTGGAAGAAAGGATTAAACACCGTACGGATTCGCGCGCCCGTCTCGCGATAGAGCTGCAAAGCATGATCCTCGACCCGCTCGGTGCGGAAACCCGTCACCACCACGATGTCGGTCACGCCATTGGCGACCAGCGCGGCGACCTGCCAGCTTATGAGGGTGCGCCCGTTAAATTCGATCATGCATTTGGGCACGTCGCGGGTCAGCGGCAACAGGCGTGAGCCTTGCCCGGCGGAGAGGATGATGGCTTTGCTGATCGTCATAGCGCGCGGCCTTAAACCGCAATTTGGCCGAAAAAAAGGCGGGGTTTGCAGGACGGCGGGAGACCCCCTAGATAGGCCCGCGCCGGATGTCCGGCATCCGGGTGAAAGGCCAGGGATTTACGTGAAGGTCAAACGCGGATCGGGGCAGGCAGGCGACGGCTTTTCGCGCATCCTGGCCAATACCGGCTGGCTGCTGGGCGGCAAGGGCGTCGGCGCGATCCTCAGCATCGCCTATCTCGCCATCGTCACGCGGACGCTCGGCGTCGCCGATTTCGGCCGGTTCGCCCTGGTGCTGAGCGCCGCGCAGGTCATCAAGACGCTGGTGTCGTTCGATAGCTGGCAGATCGTCGTCCGCTATGGCCAGCCGCATCTGACCGCGGGCCATGGCGATGCGCTCAACCGGGTGCTGCGCTTCTGCATCCTCATCGACCTGGCATCGGCGGTCGCCGGTGGGCTGATCGCCGCCGCCATCTTGCTCCTGTTCGCTGACCTGCTGGAAGTCGGACCGCATATGGCCTGGCAGGTCTGGCTCTTCTGCATGGTGATGATGATCACCATCCGCTCCAGCCCGACCGGCCTGCTGCGCCTGTTCGACCGGTTCGACAGCGCCGCGCTCGCTGAAACCATGATTCCGGTGGGGCGGATGATCGGCGCCGGGGCGGCTTTGCTCTGGATGCCCGACATTACCGGCTTCCTCATCGCCTGGGCCTTTGCCGAGCTGCTCTGCGCGCTCAGCTATTGGGGGCTGGCGTTGCGCGTCGGCCATGGCCGCATCGGCCATTGGCGCGCCGGACGGGCGATCGATGCACGCCGCGAAAATCCCGGCATCATCGGCTTTCTGACCGCCACCAATTTGCAGACCAGCCTCTCCTCGATCGGCCAGCAGGTCGCGGTGCTGATCGTCGGCGCCTTCGTCGGCCCGGTGGGCGCAGGCCTCTATCGCCTCGCCAACCAGCTCGCCAATTCGCTGACCAAGATCAGCAGCTTGCTGTCACGCAGCATCTTCGTCGAACTGTCGCGCAGCAGCAGCCATGGCAAGGACGCGCTCGGCGCCTTGTTCCGCCGCACCAACCGGCTGGCGCTGATCGCAGGCGCGGTCATCATCGCGCTGATCGCGACCATCGGTCGCCCGCTATTGGGCTTCATCGCCGGGCCGGACTTCCTGCCCGCCTATCCGCTGCTGCTGCTGCTGGGCATCGCTGCCTGCATCGAACTGATCGGGGTCAGCTACCGCCCGCTGCTGATGGCGACCGATCGCGCGGGCCTGTCGCTCCGCATCACCTTCGTCGCGACCCTGCTGCTGCTCGGCCTGCAAGCCGCGTGGCTGCCACTCTATGGCACGATCGGCGCAGCGGTCGCCAATATCGTCGCTGCGCTGGCAGGCTTCGCGATGATGGGCTGGGCCAGTCGCCGGGCCGTGGCGACCGACAAGTAAGCCACCCAACCACCGTTCGTTTCGAGCGCAGTCGAGAAACCCCTCGCGCCGGTTTCTCGACTACGCTCCAAACTAACGGATCAAATCCAACCCTACCGCCCCGCCAATATCGCCTCGATCAGATCCACATCCGCCTGCTTGTCCGCATCGATGCACGCTTCGGGCTGCGCCATCGCCACCAGCCGCGCCACCAGGCCAAAGCGCCGCCCCACCCGCGCCATGCCGCCGCGCAACGTCGAAATCCGCAACAGCGCGCCAATCAGCGCCAGCGGCCCGAACGCAGACAGGATTTTCCAGCCCTTCTTGCGGTCCTGCTCCACCTCCTGCCACAAAGCGATCACCGGCCGGGCCTTGTCGCTGCCGAACCAGAAGATATTGGCACCCGACCAACCCCCGTCGCGAAACTTCAGCCAGGTCCGCCGCGATTGCGGATAGCGCGCCAGCAGCGTCGCCCGCTCAACCATGGCGACTGCAATATCCGCGCCCGTCGCCTCGGCAATGAACTGATCCAGCATCGCCCGATCGAGCAGCACATGATCCGCCGTGGTCAGCAACAGCGGAAAGGGCAGATCACCCGCCTCCATCAACGCCAGCAACGACGAAGCAATCCCCGCCCCGCCCCGTTCGAACCGCACGCGCGGATGGGTGCCCAGCCACGCCGTCGCCGGATCGGCGGCAAAGGCATCGGCCCGCTGCGTCAGGACGATCACTTGCCCGATCGCGGGATGATCGAGCAGCGCGCGCGCCGGGCGGTTGATCATCGGCTCGCCTGCGACCGGCGCGAGCGGCTTGACCGGCACGCCTGCGGCAATCGCCAGCGGATCGGGAATGGGCCGCGCACCCGCAAGCAGGATGGCGGTGACGGAAGCCGGAGCGGAAGCAATCATCCCCGCTCGTTACCCAAGCGACACCCGCGCGGGAAGCGGCTTATTTTCCGCTGGCGACCGGCGCGGCGGATGGCCCCTCGGCAAAGGCCTGACGTTGGCCCACAGGCAGTCCCTTGTAGCGCGCCAGTTGCGCCCGGAACGCCCGCAAATCATTGCCCGCCAGCTGCGCCGTGGTGGTGAACTTCACCGACAGCGGATTGACCGTCGCGCCACCGCGATAGAGTTCATAATGGAGATGCGGCCCGGTCGACAGGCCGGTCGAGCCGACATAGCCGATCACTTGGCCTCTGCGCACACGCTGGCCCGGCGCGGCGGCGATGCGGCTCATATGCGCATAGCCCGTCGCAATGCCGCCGCCATGCTGGATGCGCACATAATTGCCATGCCCGCCATGCCGCCCGGCATAGGCGATCACGCCATCGGTCACCGCATAGATGGGCGAGCCATAGCGCGCCGCGAAGTCGATGCCCGCATGCATCCGGCTATAGCCCAAAATCGGGTGCCGCCGCATGCCATAGCTGGACGACATGCGCCCGGCGACCGGGGCCGACAGCACGCCGCGCCGCTCGCCAACGCCCGACGCCTCGAACCATTCGGTGCGGCCATTGCTGGTCCATTTGAGCATGTCGACCGATTTGCCGCGCGCGCGTTGCAACCCGGCATAGAGCAGCTCGCCCACCTCGATATCGCCCGTCTCCGCGCGGCGATATTCGGTCACGATGTCGTAGCGGTCCCCCGCACCGATGCCGCCCAGATCGACCTGCCCCGCAATCACCCGCAGGAAAGCCTGCACCGCCTTGGGCGGGGCACCGGCGGCACGGGCAGAGCGATAGATGCTGTCGCCCACCACGCCCTGAATGCGCAGCGGCGTATTATCGACGCGAATGGGAATGCGCTTGACCGACAGCACCCCGCCCGCCCGCTCCAATTCCAGCGCCAGGTCGAGCCGCGCGCGGAACGCCAGCCGATCAAGCGGCCGGGGCCGGTCGCGGCTCGCGCGGCGGCCCAATATGATGTCGAGCCGCGTGCCCGGCTTCACCCCGTCGCTGATGTCCGCGCCAACCAGCGCATTGATCGTCGCCACATCGCCGCTGCTGACCCCCGCCCGCGACAAGGCACGCGCCAGCGTGTCGCTGCTGCCGACCTGGGCATTGAGTTCGATCTGCGGCCGTTCGGGCGTCTGGCGCAGCGGCTGCACCGCATCGGTCGCGCCCATCCGCCGTCCGCTGTCCGCGCCCAGCGCCAGCGGCGTGATCATCTGGCTACGCACTTCGTCATACTGCGCTTCGGCCATCGTCCGGCCGGGCAGCCCCGGAATGGGCTTGAAACCGGGCGACAGATACAGCGCCGTCGCGCACAGCCCGAAACAGGTAGCGAGGCCCCGGAACCAGGTCGGGCTACCGATCCGCTGGGCAAGGTCGGGAACCAGTTCCACCTCGTCCGCCCATTCGCGCAGCCGCATCCGCCATTCGCGCGGCGGCACCGGCGCAGGCTGGCGCAACGAATCGGCCAGCCATAGCGACATGGTGGCGCCGCCCTGCTGCGATCCGAACTGGCTATCCTGAAACAAACCGCGACCCCCAGGGGCATGATAGCATTGCTTGGCGACGCAACGGCCCCCGCGCCATGCGTCGGGCCAGACCCTTGTGAAGCGGCAGGGTTAAAGTCAATTTAAGACGCACCAATGACGCACCCGCCTGCGACGACCCGTGCCACGGACCCGACAGGAATGCACCAAGGTAGGGAACCCGCGAATCTCCTTGCTCCATCGGCCCCCATGCTCGACAGAGGGCCACCATGGTTGCCTTTGCCCGATCGCCCGTCACCGCCGTCCTGGGGCCAACCAATACCGGCAAGACCCATCTCGCGGTCGAGCGGATGTGCGGGCACAGCAGCGGCATGATGGGCTTCCCCCTCCGCCTGCTCGCCCGCGAAGTCTATGACCGGGTGGTCGCGATCAAAGGCCCGGCGCAGGTCGCGCTGATCACCGGCGAGGAAAAGATCGTCCCGCCCCACGCCCGCTATTTTCTCTGCACCGCCGAATCCATGCCGATCACCGGCGATTATGCCTTCGTTGCGCTGGACGAAGCGCAACTGGGCGCGGACCCCGAACGCGGCCATATCTTCACCGACCGGCTGCTCCGCGCGCGCGGGCGCGAGGAAACCATGATCCTGGGTTCCGCCAGCATCGCCCGCACTGTCAAGGCGCTGGTCAAGGATGTCGAGATCATCGGCCGCCCGCGCTTCTCCACCCTCTCCTATGCCGGCGCGAAGAAGCTCTCGCGCCTGCCCAAACGCTCCGCCATCGTCGCCTTCTCCGCCGAAGAAGTCTATGCCGTCGCCGAAATGCTGCGACGGTTCCGGGGCGGTGCCGCCGTGGTGATGGGCGCGCTTTCCCCCCGCACCCGCAATGCGCAGGTACAGATGTTCCTCAATGGCGAGGTCGATTATCTCGTCGCCACCGACGCGATCGGCATGGGGCTGAACCTCGACGTCGCCCATGTCGCCTTCGCCTCGCTGCGCAAGTTCGACGGCCGCCGCACCCGCCGCCTGACCGTCAGCGAAATGGCGCAGATCGCCGGGCGCGCCGGGCGGCATCATAAGGATGGCACCTTCGGATCGCTGGGCGGCGAAGACAGCGACGCCGCCTTCACCCCCGAAGAGATCGACGCGATCGAGGCGCATCGCTTCCCGCCGGTGGACCATCTTTTCTGGCGCGACGGCACGCCACGCACCGACCGGCTCGACCATCTCATCGCCGATCTGGAGGAGCGGCCCGACCGCCCCGAACTGCGCGCCGCGCCGCAGGCCGTCGACCTGTCCATCCTCAAGCGGCTGGCCGACGATCCCCTCGTCATCGACCGCGCGCGCGGCCAGCGGCAGGTCGAACGGCTCTGGGCCGCGTGCAGCCTGCCCGATTTCCAGAAACTCGGCACAGACCATCATGGCCGCGCCGTCGCGCGCATCTGGCGCTTCCTGTCCGAAGGCAATGGCCACATCCCCCGCGACTGGTTCGCGCAGGCGATCGCCCGGCTCGATTCGGTGCAGGGCGATATCGACACGCTCGCCGGCCGGATCGCCGCCGCCCGCACCTGGTCCTATATCGCCCATCGCGCCGACTGGCTCGCCGATCCCGCCGAAATGGCCGAACGCACCCGCGCGCTGGAGGAAAAGCTGTCCGATGCGCTCCACGCCGCCTTGACGCAGCGTTTCGTGGACCGGCGCACCACCATCCTGTTGCGCGATCTCGGCCAAAATGCCAGCACCCTGCCGGTCACCGTCGAACCGGACGGCAGCGTGTGCGTCGATGGAGAATCGATCGGGCGACTTGACGGATTTCGTTTCTCGGTCGATCCCGCTACGCGGCATCAGGACAGAAAGATGCTGTTGGCGGCGGCGGAAAGGCGCCTTGGAAAGGTATTGCGTGTGAAGGCAGATGAATTGGTTGCGGCGGCGGATGCGGATTTTGCCCTGCTGGACGAAGCGGGACAGATGCCGGGCATCGCCTGGGGGCAGGCGACGGTCGCGACCCTGCTGGCGGGGCCGACCCTGCTGACGCCCGAAATCCGGCTCGACCGCGCCCTGCCCGAACTGGCCCCCGATCTGCAGAAGCAGGTCGCCACGCGGCTGGCCAGCTGGCTCGACGCGCAGAAGCAGAAGCATCTGTTACCGCTGGTAAAAATGGCCGAAAGCGCCGCCGATCCGGCCGTCCCCGCCGTGGTGCGCGCGGTGTTCGCGCAGTTGGCCGATGGCGGCGGCGTGATGGCGCGGATCGATCTCGACGCCGCGCTCGGCCATCTCGACAAGGACCAGCGCCACCTGCTGCGCCGCGCGGGCATCGATATCGGCGTGCTCGACATCTATCATCCCGGCCTGCTCAAGCCCGGTGCGGCGCGCTGGCGCTCCGCCTTGCTGGCGGCGCGAATCGGCAAGCCCTGCCTGCCCTTGCCGCTGCCCGGCCTCACCCTGCTGCCGACGGGCGACAAATTTGCGCAGATGGGCGCGCGAATCGCTGGCTTTCGCGGCTTTGGCGATCAGATGCTGCGCATCGACATGGCCGAACGCATGGCCCGCGCCGCGCATGAGGCGATCGCCAAGGGCGAAGCCTTCACCGCGGTCAGCCCGCAGATCGTCTCGCTCGGCCTGCTCGAACCCGCTTTCCTGCAACTAATGCGCGCCGCCGGCTTCCGTCCAGTCGAAGCGCCCACCCCGGTTCCGGCCGAGGAAGCTGTCGAGGGCGCGGAACCAGCAGAAACGCCCCCCGTCAGCGCCGCCAACTGGGTGTTCAAGGGCCGCCAAAAGCCCCGTCCCGAACGCGCCCAAAACGCCCGACCGCGCACCGGCCGCCCAGACAATGAGCAGAAGCCACGCGGCGACAAGCCCGCCCAAGGCCGTCGCGGCGGCAAGGACGGTGCCACCGCGCCCTCGCGTCCAAACCCGACCGGCGGCAGCCCCGCGCCCGCCAACAACGCCTTTGCCGGCTTGGCCGAGCTGCTTGGTCGCAATGGCTGATCCGGGCGCAGCCCCCGGCCATGCGCCGACGCTGCGCATCGACAAATATCTCTGGTTCGTCCGGCTCTGCTCCAGCCGGTCGAGCGCCCAGAAACTGGCGGAGGACGGCCATATCCGCCTCAACGGCCGCCGTATCGACCGCGCCCACGCCCCCGTGCGCGCCCACGATCTCATCACCTTCCCCCACGGCACCACCGTCCGCGTCGTCCGCATCACCCACCTCCCCACCAGACGCGGCCCCGCAACCGAAGCGCGCGGCTGTTATGAGGAACTGATGGTGGGTGGGTGACGGGCGGGGGCCGCGCCGTCCCAAGCGCCACCCCACCCGCAACCCTCTTGCATTACCGACGGGGCCAAGGCACCTCGGCGCGGATGCATAGAGAGACCGATCTGGAAACCACCCTGTTGGGGCCAGTCCTGCCGGATCGCGCCTGCGGCGATTGCACGGCCTGCTGCACCATCCTCACCGTCGATACGCCCGATTTCCAGAAGCCGGCCGGCACCCCCTGCGTCCACCTCGGCGCGCAGGGGTGCAGCATTCACGCCGATCGCCCGCCCATCTGCCGAACCTGGTTTTGCGCCTGGCGCAGGGTCGCCACCCTCCCCGAAGCGGCGCGCCCGGACCGATCCGGCATCCTGGTGTCGCTCGATTTCGTCCGCGAACCGCGCAACTGCTTCGAAGGCGTCTCGATCCTGGTCCGCATGGAGCCGGGTAGTGACGCAATCACCAATGGCATGGCCGCCACCATCCTCGACGCCCTGTGCGATCAACTGATACCCGTCTGGTTCAGCGACGGGTCCAGAAAGATGCTGATGCACCCGGACAATAATGTCGCCAACCTCGTCCTGTCCGGCGAGCCCGCGCCGGGTCATTTGAAGGAAGAAGTGGCCGCCTGGCGAGACCGATACAGCGCGTTCGTGGCCAAGGAGTAGTCGCGGGCGATTGGCGATGTTGAGTGAATTGCGGACACTCATCAAACGCCGTCACCCCGGACTTGATCCGGGGTCCATGAGCCTCACCCTGTCAATGACGTCGCACCCCTGAGCTAATGGCTGCCGGGTCAAGCCCGGCATGACGGAAAGGGTTGGTAAGCGGAGTGTCGGGCTTGAAACGGATGAAGAGGCATAGCTGACATTTTGCAGATTAATTCATTGGCAATTCTGACGATATAGTGCGGCTACATGAACAAGCTCGTCTTTATCTTCGTAACGGCTGTAGCGCTGGGCGGCTGCTCGCCATCGCTGCCACAATGCTCGTCTGCTGATCCAAGGGCGATTGCCAGTGCTTTGTATGGTCGTGAGCAATTTCGCGCCATGCTGACAAACGTCGCGAAATCCACGGTGACGGGCAAAATGGTTGCGGAGAAAGACCCCGCAGGATTTGAAAAACGTTTATCGTCGGCAGTGGACCACGCGCTGGATCGTCATGGTGGTCAGTGGGATGACAACTTGGCGCAAGCGTATTCGGATACGCTTACCAAAGAGGAATTAATGTCACTCTGCGCTGCGATGAATGAGAATGACAAAGCTAGTTTTGGGCGTTTTGCGGAGCGCGTTGGCCCGGATATGAAATCGAAATCAGCGCCTCTCCTTCAAAAAGCTGGCGTTGAGGTTGTCAAAGAACTGTTCGAGGGGCAGCCTGCGAAATAGTTGGTATGAGCCAATGAAGCATGTCCGGTTCTCGGACCAGAACTGTCGTATATGACCGTCCGAGAATGGTCGTTGGCAGACTAGCAATCCTAGCGGGTAGAAACAGTCAGTCACCAACATCCATCATTTCAAATCCTCGATGAGTTTGGCGGCCCCTCTGGCGATTACGGCTATCGAACATAATGTGGAGAAGGGCGGAGAACGCAAAAGCGCAGAACGCGCCAATCGCGGCTATGCTTTTCGCCTGCCCTGAAAAAATGCAGTACAGCACGAAGAACCAAGCGGGATAGGTAATAAAGATCGTGACCAATTTCAGCCACAAAGGAAGGGGCTGCCACCAGATTTTTAAAGTGACGCGGGTTTCCATCAGAGTAACATAGACATCGTTTAGCAGCATCCGCAACTGGATGGGCAGATTGCGACTGCGAATGGCAAAAAATGGGTCGTCTACGGACACGCCACCTCATCACCCACCTGCGCTTGGCAAATATCTCGCGGAAGCTTCCAGGGTCGGCTTGTCGCGACGCCGACACACTGGCCGCCCAACCCGCGCCCCCTTCCAATGTAGGATTTTCTCTGGTCTATCCTGGTGGATGACGCCCGCGGCCCTTTCCATTCCCCCTATCCGCCCCCCAGACACGTCGCGTCGCCGGCGCGTAGATGACGCATATGTGTCGCGTCACTGTCGCGTCGATGATATGCAGGCGACACGTCCCGCGCACTTCGGCGGTACGATTGGCGCAAATCGCTGTGCAATGGCCCGACGACGGTGTGAACTTCGCGCTGTGATCCACCTGGCGCGCCCTGCCCGCGCGAAACGCGGTTCAGGCGTCGGCCCAGCGGCGCAGCAGATTGTGATAGACACCCGTCAGCCGGATCACTTCGTCATGGCCCTGGCCCAGCGCGGCGGCGACGCCCTGCACGCTGCGGTCGAGGTCGAACAGCATCTGCCGTGCCGCATCGTCGCGGATCATCGATTGCAGCCAGAAGAAGCTCGCCACCCGCCGCCCCTGCGTCACCGGCTCGACGCGGTGCAACGAGGAGGAGGGATAGAGCACCGCATGGCCCGCAGGCAGCTTCACCTGCTGCACCCCGAACTGCGTCTCGATCGTCAACTCGCCGCCTTCATAGGCGTCGGGCGCTTCCAGAAACACGGTCATCGACAGGTCGGATCGGACGCGAAAGCCCGTTCCCGCCTGAATCCGCACCGCATTGTCGACATGCACGCCAAAAGCCTGCCCGCCCGCATAGCTGTTGAACAAGGGCGGAAAAATCTTGAGCGGCAGAGCGGCGGCGATGAACAGCGACGACCGGCCGAGCGCGTCGAGGATGGCCTGCCCCGCCTGCTGCGCGGCGGGCGAGTCTTCGGGCAATTGCAGGTTGCACTTGGCGAGTGCCGATTGGTGACCCGACGTCACATTGCCATCGACCCAGTCCGCCGGGTCAATGAGCGCCCGGATGGCGGCAATGCCTGCCGCATCGAGCAGGTCGGGAATGGCGATCAGCATGAGAGAAAAATCCGTTACGCGGCGTCGGACCGCAGGATGAAGGGGATTTCGACGACGCCGCGAACCCGCACCAGCTGCCCGTCGCGGATCATCGGTTTCCAGCGCCAGCCCTTCACCGCATCCCGCGCGGCGGCATCGAGCCGGGCAAAACCGCTGCTCTGGCTGACGGCGACCATCTCGACCGCTCCATCCAGGCCCAGCGTCAGCGTCAGCAGCACCGTGCCCTGCTCCCGCTTGCGACGGCTTTCGATCGGGTAGCGCGGTGGTTTGCCCGCCACCATTTGCGCCCCAAGGTCGCCGCCCTGGACGATGCTGGGCGGCGCGGGCGACGCGGCGATCGGCGCGACCGGGCCGGGCGTCACCGCCATGGTGGGCGCGGCCACCGAGACCGGTGCCGGTTCGGGCGTTGTCTGAACCGTCGGCACAGGCGCGGGAGTCCGCACGATCGGCGGCGGCGCGACCACTTGCGGCGCGGAAGGTGGCGGTGGTGGCGATTCCGCAGCGGGTGGCGGCGGTGGCGGAGAGAGGTTAACCACCGTCAATTTCACTTCCTGCGCCCGCAACACATGACTGCGCATCTGGATCAAGACGCCGATCAGCAGGATATGGACAAAGAGAATGGCAAGGATGGCTACGATATTCGGACGCGACCGCGCGCCATATCGACCCGGTGCGACGGCGGCGGTCGATGGCGCGACGGCCGCAACCCACGACGTACCCGGCGGGTCAGGCATGACGATATCGTCGTCGATCGGCCGAATTGCGGCATGCAACATGACAGCGCCTCCCTTCCCGTCCTTGGTTCGCGTGTCGATACCGCAAAGCCTAATGCGAATCAATTGCGGCTTCGCGCGATGCAGTGGCGGGCGGACAGCGAACCGAGGAGGTTGGAGTGATCGCTGCCCGCCCTGCCCCGGCCGGGACGTGCCGGGGTATGGGGATGGGCTTACAGCTTGTAACCCAGCGTCAGCACCCACGACCGCCCTTCGCCAGGGTTGGCCCAGCCATTGTTGCGGACGCTGGTATAATATTTTTCGTTGGTGAAATTCTGGACGTTGAGCTGGGCGCTCAGCTTCTCCGTGACGGGATAAGAGAGCATCGCCCGATGGACCAGATAATCGTCGGTCTTGTACATCGGCGCGCCGGTGACGTTGCTCAGATACCAGCTGCCCTGATAGGTCAGGCCATAACCCAGCTCCAAGCCGAATGGCAGCGTATAGGTGGTGAACAGGCTGCCCGAATGTTTGGGGTTATTGGTCATCGGATTGCCAGCCTGGGTATCGACTTCGCCCTGCGATATCCGATAATCGGAAATGCTCTGGATCACCTTGCTATCCAGATAGGTGTAGTTGGCAAAGATCGTCCAGGCATCGCTGATGTTGCCCGTGGCGCCGAGCGTTACCCCATTCACCCGGTTGCGCCCGTCATTGACCGGCAGGGTGCCGATCAGCGGATCGTTGCTGGCCACGCGATAATTGGTGCGCTCGTTGCGGAACAGCGACGCGGTCAATTGCAACTTGGCATCGAACAGGTCGATCTTGCCGCCGATCTCGTAATTGACGGCTTGTTCCGGCTTCGCTTCGCAAGGGTCATTGTTCAAATTTGCGGCCGTAGCCAGCCCACAGCCCGACCTGACGGTCGTCGCCGTCGGATTCTTGCTGTTGCCATAAGCGACATACAGACTGGCATTCTCCACCGGCTTGTAGACCAGGCCGATGCGGTAGGAGAACAGGTCATCGGTCGCATTTTGCGATACGCCCGTGGTATAAGCACCGCCTGCCGCCGGGGTGGCGATCGTGTCGGACCGGAAGCGCGCGCGGTTATGTTCCCAGCGGACGCCGCCATTAATCTCCAGTTGCTCGACGATCTTGACCGCCCCGAAGGCATAAGCCGCGACGTTGAACAGATCGCCGTCCTGATGCCCCGACCGGATCGCATTGACTGGGCCGGTATAGACGGCATTGGGATTGCTGATGCTGATCGGATCAAGCACCGGATTGGGTGTCGCTCCGCCTGCGTTGCGCAGGACGTTGCCGTTATCCAGCGCATAATCCTCCTGCAACATCGACGTGCCCAGCACCAGCGAGTGACCGCCCGGAATGGTGAAGCTCAGGTCGAGTTGATTATAGAGCGTGTCGTTGACGGAGTTGCGGAACCCGCCGCGTGGACCGCTCGGATAATAGGTGCCCGCGACTTGCCCTGCGGCACAGGCCACGCCCGTCGGCGTCTGGCCATTGGCGAGGCAATAGGTGCCCTGCGGCGGATTGACGATCAGATTCTGTTCAACCCGCTGCCAGCGCGACAGGTTGCGCACCGCCAGCAGGTCACTGAAGCGATGATCGAAGATGGCGGTGGCCTGGTCGATCACCTGGTCCTGGCGATCGAGATTCTTATAGCCATAATAACCGCTATAGGGGACGCCCGGCAGCGGACCGTCATAGAGCGCGTTCTTGTAATAGGGCACGCCATAAAGCGGCGTATTGTCGTCTTCCTGATGCGTATAGAGCAGCGTCAGCGACGTCGGGCCGTCGACGCCGAACTTGACCGAAGGGGCGACACCCCAGCGCTCGTACCGATCGACATCGCGGCGCGCGACGTCATTTTCATGATACATGGCGTTGAGGCGCACCGCGACGAAGTCCGACACGCGCACATTGCTGTCGATCGTCGCACGATAATAATCGGACGTGCCGATACCCGCCTGCACCAGCGTCTCGTCATAGCCCTTGGGCCGCTTCGTGACGATGTTGATGTTGCCGCCGATCGCACCCGACCCGCCGAATACGGAGTTGGCGCCGTTGGTGACTTCGATCTGTTCGATGTTGAACGGGTCCGTGCGGCTATATTGCGCGCTGTCGCGCACGCCGTCGATGCTGATGTCGGTGTTGGCACTCTGTCCGCGCAAGTTGATGCTGTCGCCATAGCCACCGCCGCCTTCGCCCGCGCCGAAGGTGATGCCCGGAATGGTGGACAGCACGTCGCGCAGCGTCAGCAGATTCTGCTTCTGGATGGTCTGGTTGCCGATCACGGTGATGGTCTGCGGCGTGTCGAGCAGCGACCGCACATATTTGGGTGATTCCGCCTTTTCCACCTTCACTGCAGGCTCATCGATCGCCGTATCGGTGACGGTCACGCCGCCCAAGCGTTGACCGGCGGCCCCATCCTGCGCGTGCGCCGTAGTGGCGAAGGCAATCGCGCCTACGCAGGACAACGCCAGAAAGGACGGCGCAGATGCTGTATTAGACATGGATATTGATCCCCCTTATTGCTTGGGGAGCAACTATTGCGAACGCTTCGCAGAGTCAACGCTATTGCGACTAATTATTATCTTGGCGGTCAACGCCCGCGAAAAGCCAGCAGCGAATGGCGCTGGCGAGATTGGGGGGTGTGGTCGCAGCCATGCGCATCACGTCGATTTGGGCTATCAAGGCGTTAAGGGGCAGATCGGCGCGTTGGGCGGCAAGCCGCAGCGCGTCCCAGAAAACAGGCTCCAAACTGATCGCGGTCTGATGGCCGGCGATCGTCACGCTCCGTTTGACCGGAGGCGCAAAGGGCGACCCCATCGGCCCATACGGGCCTTCGACAGGGTCGCCCTGGTCCATCAATACATGTGCTGCCCGCCGTTGAGCGACAATGTCGTGCCAGTCACGAAGCCCGCATCCTCGCTGCACAGGAAGGCGACGCCGCGCGCAATTTCGCTCGCCTGGCCCAGGCGGCCGACCGGGATCTTGGCGACGATCTTTTCCAGCACGGCAGGGGGCACGGCCGCAACCATGTCGGTGTCGATATAGCCCGGCGCGATGGCGTTGACGGTGACGCCCGCCTTGGCACCTTCCTGCGCCAGCGCCTTGGTGAAGCCGTGGATGCCCGACTTGGCGGCGGCATAGTTGACCTGGCCATATTGGCCTGCCTGCCCGTTGATCGACCCGATATTGACGATCCGGCCCCAGCCGCGCTCGCGCATGCCACCAAAGGTCGCCTTGGCCATGTTGAAGCAGCCGCCCAGATTAATGCGCATGACTTCGTTCCAGTCGTCGAAGCTCATCTTGGCCAGCACGCCGTCGCGGGTGATGCCCGCATTATTGACGACGATGTCGACCGGCCCAAGCTGTTCGGCAACGGCAGCACAGCCATCCAGGCAAGCCTGATGATCACCCACATCCCATTTGAAGGCAGCGATGCCGGTGCGTTCGGTAAAGGCCTTCGCCTTTTCGTCATTGCCGCCATAATTGGCCGCAACGGTATAGCCCATGTCCCGCAACGCCAGGCTGATCGCCTCGCCAATGCCCCGCGTACCGCCGGTCACGATCGCTACTCTCGCCATATGCGCATCCTCTTCTTACCTAAGCGGGCTGGTCGATCCAGCCCGAAAGCTCTCGGCCGATCAGCCTCTGATACAAAGTGATAGCGTCGGGCGACGCATTTAGACAGGGTAAATAGGCAAATTTTTCGCCGCCAGCAGACAAAAAGGCCTCTTTTGCCCGCAGCGCTATTTCTTCCAATGTTTCAAGGCAGTCGGCGGAAAATCCAGGTGTTACGACAGCAATATTACGGACACCATCGCGCACCAATCCGGCAAGGGTTGCTTCGGTTTCCGGCTCCAGCCATTTCGCCCGACCAAAACGCGACTGGAAGCTCATATGGACCGGCAGCGTCAGTGCTTCGCGCAGCAGGCGGACGGTCTTGACCGACTGGCAATGATAGGGATCCCCCAGATGCAGGGTTCGCTCCGGCATACCGTGAAAGCTGGCGAGAATAGCGTCCGGTGCGAAATCGAGCGTCGCGACATGCGTGTCGATCGCGGTCTTGAGCGCCGCGATATAGGCCGGGTCATCATGATAGGGCGGCAGAGTGCGGATGGCGGGCTGCCAGCGCATCGCCTTGAGCGCCGCGAAGGCTGCGTCATTGGCCGTCGCTGTGGTCGCGCCGCTATATTGCGGATAGAGCGGCGCGAGCAGGATGCGGTCGCAACCCGCCTTCTTCATTGCGGACAGGCGCGAGGCGATCGACGGATTGCCATAGCGCATGGCCCAATCGACGGTGACGCCCGGCCCCATCGCTTCGGCAAGCGCCAGTGCCGTGTCGCGGGTATGGAAGGCGAGCGGCGATCCCTGGTCGGTCCACACCTGTTGATAGGCATGGGCCGATTTCTTGGGCCGGGTGGTCAGGATGATGCCGCGCAAAATCGGCTGCCACAGGATCGGCGGCAGTTCGACCACGCGGCGGTCGGACAGGAATTCGCCAAGATAGCGCCGCACCGATCCGGCCTCGGGCGCATCGGGCGTGCCGAGGTTGATGAGGAGGACGCCGACTTTGGGGGTCGGAATGGCGGGATGGTTGGGGGGCAGGGTCATATCGTGGCCAATAGCGGCAGGTTGCGCAAACGCTGACCTGTCCATGTGTACAATGCATTGGCGATAGCGGGCGCAACCAGCGGCGCAGCGAGGTCACTGACGCCGACCGGGGACGCGGTGCTGCGGATCAGTTCGACCGTCACTTCGCCGATGTCGGCGAGGCGTGGCAAATTCATGCGGCCCAGGATCGCGCGGGTCGGCAGGCCGCGTGCATAGGGCACGGATGCGCCCATCGCGAAGGCGAGGCCGTAGATCAGGCCGCCTTCGATCTGCTGCCGGGCAATGTCGGGATGGACCTGATCACCGACATCGACCGCCGCGATCATGCGGCTGACGCTCAGCCGGTCGCCGCGCATCGATGCTTCGACCATCACCGCCGCATAGCCGCCTTGCATAGCGTGCGCGGCAAGCCCCTGCCCGCTGTCCGCTATGCCGCCCTGCCAGCCGCCCATCGCCGCCGCAGTGGACAGGCAATGGGCCAGACGCGGATTGCCGCCCAGCATCTGGATACGGAAGGACATCGCTTCCATCCCCGCCAGATGCGCCAGTTCATCGACGAAACTTTCGGTGAAGAATGCGCCATGCAGATGCGCGTTGCCCCGCGTGAAACCCAGCGCTAGGCCGACATCGGCGGGATAATGATCCACCGCCCAGTTGGGAACCGCATAGGGTGGTGCCATGCCCGCCACGGCCAGCCTGGATGCCTTGTCCGCCGCCTGCGCCGCTGCCGCATGGGGCAGCGCGCCGTCGGATATGCGTGCCCAGGTCTGGGTCATGGCGCAGGGGGCCGCAACCTTGGCCAGCCAGCCCTCGATCGCGCCATTGCGCCCGATCTTCGCCGCCATGCGTGCCTGCGTCGGGGCGCTGGGCCGGTCCTGCACCACATCCTCCAGCCGCGACCAGAGCAGTTGCACCGGGCGGCCCACGTCGCGCGCGATCAAGGCGGCCTGCACGCCGACGTCCCAGTCCATCTTGCGCCCGAAGGAACCGCCCGCATGCAGCGGATAAAGGGTGACGGCGGTTTCGGACAGGCCCAGCGCATCGGCAATGGCGGCACGCGCCAATCCGGGTGCCTGCGTCGCCATCCAGACTTCCGCGCTATCCCGCCCGACCCGCGCCGTGGCGCAGAGCGGTTCGAGCGCGAGGTGCAGCCCAGCTTCGACCCGATATTCGCTGGCCAATATCGTCGCGCCCTCGAACACTGGCAGCAGGTCGCCCTGGGCATAGAGGCGACGACCCGCGGAGCCGGAAAAGGCCGCTTCCAGCGCCGCGTCAATCGACGCGCTATCCACCGGCTTGCCGCGCAGGGTGAAGACCGGATCGGCAAGGTCCAGCGCCTTGTTCGCCGCCCACCAATTGGTCGCGACCGCAGCGACCCAGCGTTCGGTGCGGACCAGTTTGAGGAAACCGGTGACGTTGCTCGCCGATCGCTCGTCCAGCCCGGCGAGGATGGCGTCGCCGATCGGCCCTTGCCGGATCGAGGCATGGACCATGTCGGGGAGGCGGATGTCGGCGGCGAAGTTATGGCTGCCGTCGATTTTCGAGGGGGTATCGAGCCGGGGGACATCCTGGCCCGACAAACGGCCGTCCTGCCCCTGCCGCAGCGGCAGGATGGTGGGGAGGTCGAACTGCGCCGCTTCCTCGACCAGTTCGCCGATCTTCAGCCGTCGTTCGCTACCGTCGGAGACCAGCCCGTCGATGATGTCGCAGCTTTCCCACGGCACCGACCAGCGCGCCGCCGCTGCCTTGCATAGCAGGATGCGCGCAGCCGCACCGGCATCGCGATAGGCGTCGTGGAACATCGGGACGGATGTGCCGCCGCCGGTCAGCATCAGGCCGCTGCGCGTCGCATATTGGCCGATCGCCCAGTCGCCTGCATCGCCCAGCAAGCGCGTCCAGTCGCTCGCCAGCCATTCGCGGGCCAGCAGCGTGTTGGCGTAGAGCGGGCTGATCGGCGCGCTTTGGACCGCGACCGTGCGCCAGTCTGCGCCCAGTTCATCGGCCAATATCTGCGGCAGGACCGTCGTCACCCCCTGCCCCGTTTCGGTTTGCGGCACGATGACGATCACCTGCCCCGACCGGTCGATCTTGAGGAAGGCGTTGACGATCGTTTCGCCGGGACCGGCATTGAGGTTGGGCGGATACTCGCGCGGCCAGACGCCCCAGGCGATGAGCAACCCGGCCGCCGCGCCGCCGCCGACCAGCAGCGTGCGTCGGTCGATGCCCTTGCTACGGTCAGATATTGTGCGCGAGGGGCGAGCCATGGCCCGACTGATAGGGGCGCGATGGCCGGGTGGAAAGCGTTAATCGGCGCTGACCGGCGCGATGCCCAGACGGGGTATTTCGATTGCCGGGCAACGGTCCATCACCACCTTGAGGCCCGCCGCTTCGGCGCGGGCGGCGGCGGCTTCATCGATGACGCCGAGTTGCATCCACACCGCCTTGGCGCCAGCGGCAATGGCATCGTCCACTGCCTCTCCGGCGGCTTCGCTGCGCCGGAAAATATCCACCATGTCGATGGGTTCGCCGATGTCGGACAGGCGGCCCCAGACAAATTCGCCATGGACATGTTCGCCCGCAATCTGTGGATTGACCGGCAGGACGCGATAGCCATGGTCCTGAAGGACGGCCATGACGCGATAGCTGGCCCGTTCCGGCCGATCGGAGATGCCGACCAGCGCGATGGTGCGGGTGTCGGTGAGCAGGGTTGCGATGTCCTGCGGGGCGGTCAGCGGCATGGAAATTCTCCTTATGCAGCTAGGACGAGCCAAGGACCGGGACGTTCCCGATGATGGAGACGGATCGCTTAACTTCGCACATTTCCCGCCGATTTCGACATATTCTTGCGCGTCCCTGATCCTATCGCAAAGTCACGGTGCGCGGACGTCCGATCATAGCCTGGCGCCCCGCTGTAGGACAGTCAAACCGCACCATCGAGCCACGCCGCCACCTTCTGCGCGATGGCCCGGAAGGCGTCGGCATGGACGCCCTCGCCCGCTGCAGGCGGATCGCCCGCGTCGGACTGGCGGCGGATATCGATGGCGAGCGGAATGCGGCCAAGGAAGGGCATCCCCATGTCGCCTGCCGCCGTCTCCGCGCCGCCGGTGCCGAAGGGATCAGAGATTTCACCACAATGCGGACAGGCATAGCCCGCCATATTTTCAACGAGGCCGATCATCGGCACGCCCGCCTGGGTGAACAGGCTGACCGCGCGGGTCGCGTCGATCAGCGCCAGATCCTGCGGCGTCGAGACGATCACCGCGCCGACTGGCTTATGCTTCTGTACCATCGTCAATTGAATATCGCCGGTGCCCGGCGGCATGTCGACCACCAGCAAGTCGGTCTCGCCCCAATCGGCGTCGATCAGTTGCGACAGGGCATTGCCGACCATCGGCCCGCGCCACGCCAGCGCCTTGCCGGGTTCGACCAGATGCGCCATCGACAGCATCGGGATGCCGAGCGTGCCGGTGACCGGGATCATCTTCTTGTCGCGGGCCTGGGGTTTCTGATCCTCGCTACCCATCAGCCGCGCCTGCGACGGGCCATAAATGTCGGCATCGACCAGCCCGACCCGATGGCCGAGGCGATGCAGCGCGACGGCGAGGTTGGCGGATAGCGTGGATTTGCCGACGCCGCCCTTGCCCGACGCCACGGCGATGATCCGCAGTGGTTTGCGTTCGGCCGTCTGGGCGATGCGGACATCGGTGACGCCCGGTACGGTCAATCCGCCTTCGCGGATTGCGGCCACAAGGCCGTCGCGCCGGTCGGGCGTCAGGCCACCCACATCCAGGGCGATCGTCATGATGCCGTCCTTGACGCGGGGCGTGCTGGCGCGGCCATCGGTCAGAGCGGTCAGGCGGGCGGTAAAATCGGCAATATCGGTCATGACGAGGCCCTGTAGGAAATAATCGCTCCTAAGGGCACTGTTTTTCGCGGCCCAGCCTTCCTATAGAAGAGGACATGAAAAGATTATTCGGGTGGATGCCCGGCATCGTGAGCATGGCGCAAGGCCCCTGGGGCGGCAAAAGCGACGGGCCGGAGAGTAATGACGGTTCGGGCGGAAAGGGTGCGGGCGGCGATGGCGGCCCGCGCAATCCCTGGACCCAACCGGGTCGGCCGGTCGGGCAGAAAGGTCCGTCCGCGATCGAGGAAATGTTGCGGCGGGGCCGTGACAGCTTCGGCCAGGGTGGCGGCAATGGCGGCGGCTTTGGCGGCCTGCCCCAACGTCCCAATGGCAAGGCGCTATGGCCGATCGGGATCGCGATCCTCGTCATCCTGTGGCTGGTGCTGACCAGTTTCCACCGGGTCGGCCCGCAGGAACGTGGCGTCGTCACTTATCTTGGCAGTTACAGCCGCACTTTGACCCCCGGTATCAGCCTGACCCTCCCCGCCCCATTCGCGGCGGTAACGATCGTCGATGTCGAGGAAATCCGGACGATCGACGTGGGATCGACCACGGCCGAGAATGAAAATCTGGTGCTGACCGGCGACCAGAATATCATCGATCTTGCTTATTCGGTGCGCTGGAACATTCGCAATCCCGAACTTTACCTGTTCCAACTGTCCAACCCCGATGCCGCCGTGCGCGAAGTTGCCGAGAGCGCGATGCGCGCCGTGCTGGCCAGCGTCAGCCTGGACGATGCGCTGGGCGCGGGTCGGACCGCGATCGAACAGCAGGTCGAGCAGCGGATGCAGGAGATATTGGACGGCTATCGCTCCGGCATCCGTATTCAGGGTATTGCGATCAAGCAGGCCGATCCGCCAGCCGCGGTCAATGATGCGTTCAAGGCCGTGTCGGCCGCGCAGCAGACGGCGCAGACCTATCTCAATGAAGCGCGCGCGGCCGCCCAGCAGGTGACCGCCAAGGCGCAGGGCGAGGCCGCATCCTTCGACAAGGTGTATGAACAATATCGCCTGGCCCCGGACGTGACCCGCCGCCGCATGTATTATGAAACGATGGAGGGCGTGTTGGCCAATGTCGACAAGACCATCGTCGAAGGGACTAATGTGACCCCCTATCTGCCGCTGCCCGAAATCAAGCGGCGTGCCGCGCAGGCAGCCCCTGCGGCGCCTGCCGTCTCCAGCACGGAGGGTCAGTGATGCCCGCATTTCTGCGCAACCCCGTAACTCTCGCGCTGTTCGTCCTGGCGCTGCTCATTCTGTTGGGCAGCACCATCGCGATCGTGCCGGAAACCAAGCAGGGCGTGATCGTCCGCTTCGGTGATCCCAAGGCGATCATCAACCGCTATCGCCAGAATGAAACCTTCGGCAATACGGGCGCTGGCATCATCATGCGCTGGCCGTTCGTGGATCAGGTGGTGTGGATCGACAAGCGCGTGCTGTCGGTCGAAATGGAGCGCCAGCAGGTGCTGTCCACCGACCAGTTGCGTTTGCAGGTCGATGCCTTTGCGCGCTATCGCATCGTCGATCCGCTGCGCATGTATATCGCCGCCGGTAGCGAAGAGCGCGTCTCGGAGGCTCTGCGCCCGATCCTGGGTTCGGCGTTGCGCAACGAACTGGGCAAGCGGCCCTTCGCCGCGCTGCTCAGCCCGGAGCGGGGCCAGGTGATGCAGAATATCGAGGCGGGCCTGGATCGGGTCGCGCGCCAATATGGCGCGGAAATCGTCGATGTGCGGATCAAGCGCGCCGACCTGCCCGATGGTACGCCGCTCGACAGCGCCTTCACCCGCATGCGGACGGCGCGCGAGCAGGAAGCGCTGACCATCCGGGCGCAGGGCGCGAAGCAGGCGCAGATCATCCGCGCCGAAGCCGACGCCAACGCCGCGCGCATCTATGCGGCGAGCTATGGCAAAGACCCGGCATTTTATGATTTCTATCGGGCGATGCAGAGTTATCGCTATACCTTCTCGCCCGACCGGGCGGGGGAGACCAACATCATCCTTTCGCCCAATAATGAGTTCCTGCAGCAGTTTCAGGGGCGGCGTTGAGCCGCGCCCTGGTCCTGGCCCGATCATTACGGAACCAGCGTCATTCAATGAGGGTTAAGGGAAGGCGGCGCATTTTAGGGCTTCGTCAAAGTCCCGCCTTCCAATTCCTTCGCAGTTCATGAGAGTACCGTCACGAGTGCGTTACGCTTATGCCATCACCGGCGCCCTGTTGCTGGGCGGTACCGCCATTGCCGTTACCACCAGTTCCAATGTCGGCGCCCAGACCGCACAGAATGAAGGCCTGACCGCTGCCGCGCCACAGGGTGCGCCGGCAAGCCTGGCTGACATGGTCGAGAAATTGCAGCCCGCCGTGGTCAATATTTCGACCAAGCAGCGGGTCCAGGTGCAAAATCCCTTCGCGGGCACGCCCTTTGGCCAGTTGTTCGGCCAGGGCGGTGGCCAGCCGCAGACGCGGCAGGCGCAGTCGCTGGGGTCAGGCTTCCTGATTTCGGCAGACGGCTATATCGTCACCAATAACCATGTGGTGTCGGCGGGAGCCGAAGGCGCATCGGTGGACTCGATCACCGTCACGCTGACCAACAAGACGGAATATACCGCCAAGCTGGTGGGTCGTGATCCCGCGACCGATCTGGCCGTATTGAAGATCGATTCGCCCAAGCCCCTGCCCTTCGTCAAATTCGGCGACAGCACCAAGGCGCGGGTCGGCGATTGGGTCGTCGCGATCGGCAATCCCTTCGCCCTGTCGGGCACCGTGACCGCAGGCATCATTTCGGCCGTCCATCGCAACACCGGCGGCGGGTACGAGAAGTTCATCCAGACCGACGCATCGATCAACCAGGGCAATTCCGGTGGCCCGATGTTCGACATGCGTGGCAATGTGATCGGCATCAACAGCCAGATTTTGTCGCCGTCAGGCGGCAATGTCGGCATCGGCTTTGCTATCCCGTCCGAACAGGCCGCCCCGATCGTGGAAACGCTGCGCAAGGGCGAAACCGTGCGTCGCGGTTATCTGGGCGTGCAGATCAGCCCGCTGGGTGAAGATCTGGCCGAATCGCTGGGCCTTGCCAAGAATCGCGGCGAGTTCGTGCAGGGAGTCGAGCCGGGTAAGGGTGCGGAGAAAGCCGGGATCAAGGCAGGCGATGTGATCGTCAGCGTTGCGGGCCAGGAAGTCAGCCCCGAACAGAATCTCTCCTCCATCGTCGCGTCGCAACCGATCGGCTCGCGCGTGCCGATCGTGCTGATCCGCAATGGTCAGCGTCAGACGGTCAATGCCGTGGTGGGTGAGCGTCCGAGCGAGGACGAACTGACCAACTTCGCGCCGCAGCAGGATGAGGATTTCAGCCAGCAGCAGCAAAATCCGGGTCAGGCGGCACAGCAGTCGCTGGGCATCTCCGCCATTCCCTTGACGCCGGGCATCATCCGCCAGCTGGGCATCGCCGCCGATACGCGCGGCGTCGTCATCACTGGCGTCGATCCGTCGACCGATGCGGGCACCAAGGGTCTGCGTCGTGGCGATGTGATCATCACCGCCAATAATCGCCCGGTGGCGAGCCAGGCGGAACTGGATGCGCAGGTGAAGGCCGTGGCGGGTCAGAACCGCAACGCGATCCTGCTGCAGGTGCTGCGTCGTGGTCAGCCGCCGATCTTCCTGCCGGTGCGCCTGCGGGACAAGTAAGCCGCTTCCGCGCTTGCGGAAATTGCCAAACTCTGCCTAATTTTCGTCACCCCCGCGCCTGTGGGGGTGACGTTTTTTTTGGGGGCGGGGGCACATGAGCGACGGCATTTTCATCGGGCTGGGCGCGCCGGACAAGGATGGCGGCGTGCGCCAGTTGCTCAACCTGCGTCGCGCCAACCGGCATGGGCTGATCGCGGGCGCGACCGGCACGGGCAAGACGGTGACGTTGCAGGGGATTGCCGAGAGTTTTTCGGCGCTGGGCGTCCCGGTGTTCCTGTCCGATGTGAAAGGCGACCTGTCGGGCATTGTCATGGCGGGTTCGCCGACGTTCAAAAACGCCGACAAGCTAGTCGCGCGGGCGGCCGAGATCGGGCTGACCGACTATAGCTATAGCGACAATCCGGCGATCTTCTGGGATCTCTATGGGGAACAGGGTCATCCCGTTCGCACCACCGTCAGCGAGATGGGGCCGCTGCTGCTGGCGCGGTTGATGGGGCTCAATGAAACGCAGGAAGGCGTGCTGACGATCGCCTTCCGCTATGCCGACGAGGAAGGCTTGCTGCTGCTCGACCTTGGCGATTTGCAGGCGATGTTGGCCTATTGCGCGGACAATGCCGGGACGCTGTCGGCGCGCTATGGCAATGTGACCAAGGCGAGCGTCGGCGCGATCCAGCGGCAATTGCTACAACTTGAAGCCCAGGGCGGGGACCATTTCTTTGGCGAGCCCGCGCTCGACATCAACGACATGCTGCGGGTGGATGAGCAGGGACGCGGCTATATCAACATTTTGGCCGCCGACCGGCTGATGCAGAGCCCGAAACTCTATGCGACTTTTCTGTTGTGGCTGTTGTCCGAACTGTTCGAGACGTTGTCGGAGGTGGGCGACCCGGACAAGCCGGTGCTGGTCTTCTTCTTCGACGAGGCGCATCTGCTGTTCGATGATGCGCCCAAGGCGCTGACCGACAAGATCGAGCAAGTGGTGCGGCTGATCCGGTCCAAGGGCGTGGGGGTCTATTTCGTGACCCAGAACCCGATCGACATACCGGAGGAAGTGGCGGGACAGTTGGGCAACCGGGGGCAACATGCGCTGCGGGCTTTCACCCCGCGCGACCAGCGCGCGATCCGCGCGGCGGCCGAGACGTTCCGTATCAATCCCGACCTGGATGTGGAGACCGCGATCACCGAATTGAAGGTCGGCGAGGCGCTGGTGTCGCTGTTGCAGGAGGATGGGTCGCCCGGCATCGTCCAGCGCACGCTGATCGCCCCGCCCCGGTCGCGGCTTGGCCCGGTAAGCGCGAAGGAGCGGGCGATCATCCAGTCGATTTCGCCGTGCGACGGCACATATGACGCGGCTGTCGATCGGGAATCGGCGGAAGAGATATTGGCGGCACGGGGCGAGGCTGCGGCCGCCGCCGCGCTGGCCAGCAAGGCCCAGGCGGAGGCCGACAAGGCCGCCGCCGCGCAGGCCAAGGTCGAGGCGAAACAGCGCGAGGCGGCGGCGCGCGAAGCGGCCAAGCCATCCGCCATCGACAAGGCGGTGCAATCCGCCGCCCGGTCGGCAGCGTCTTCCGTCGGGCGGCAGGTCGCGAATGAACTGGGCAAGGCCGTGTTCGGATCGAGCCGACGCAAGGCATCGGGCGGCGGGTTTGCGGGCAAGCTGATGCGGGGGATATTGGGCGGGCTTTTCAAATAAGGTAGGTTTGCAAAACGCTTACCCCCGCCCCCGTTCGGGCTGAGCCTGTCGAAGCCCTGTCCTTCTTCTCAAGAAGTGCAGCCCTTCGACAAGCTCAGGGCGAACGGTAATTGGAGAGACGCGGCAAAGCCATGGCATGGTGTGGCCAAGAAAAGTTGCGCCGTTTGCTTGCCTCCATCGTTGCCTGGTCGCAAGGACAGAGGCTAAGGCGCTGGCCATGACCGCCCCTTCCCTGCCCCGGCACCCGCTGCATTTTCCCTATTTCCGGGCTTATCTCGTCGGGCGGTGTGCGGCGGTGTTGGCGCAATATGGCATGATGATCGTGCTGGGCTGGCAGGCCTATAATATCGCGCGGGAGACGATGACCACGTCGGGCGCGGCAGCGCAATTGGGGTTGATCGGGCTGGCGCAGTTTCTGCCGCTCTTCTTTCTGACGCCGGTCACCGGCTGGGTTGCGGACCATTATGACCGGCGGATGATTTCGCGCACGACGCTGGCGGCGCTGACGCTGGCGGCGGGGTTGCTGGCCTTTGCCACTTATGAGGACTGGGTCAGCCTGCCGCTGATCTTTGGCATTGCCGTGGTCGTGGGTATTGCGCGGGCGTTCAATGGCCCGGCCTATGGCGCGCTCGCGCCCAATCTGGTGCCGCCCGCCGTGCTGCCCAACGCCATCGCCATATCGGCGGTGGTGTGGCAGGCCGGGTCGATCGTGGGACCGGCGCTGGGCGGCTATGCCTATGCGGCGACACCCTGGGGTGCTTATGCACTGGCCGCCCTGCTCTATGCCGTGGCGTTCGGGGCGATGATGCTGATTGGCCCTGTGCCGCAGCCAGCGCGCGACCGGACCCGCCACCCCATTCGCCAGATGATCGACGGGCTGCATTATGTGCGGACCAATCGCCTGGTGCTGGCGACGATCACGCTGGACCTGTTCGCGGTGCTGCTGGCAGGTGCGACCGCGCTGCTGCCGGTCTATGCGCGCGACATATTGCAGGTCGGGTCGACGGGCCTGGGCCATCTAGCCGCTGCACCCGGCATTGGCGCGGGGCTGGTCGCGCTGTGGTTTTCGATCCGACCGATGAAGCGCGAGGTCGGCCTCAAGATGCTGGCGGCCGTCATGGTGTTTGGCCTGGCCACCATCGTCTTTGGCTGCACCGCCTTCCTGCCGCGCAGCTTTGCGATGGAGGTCGGGCTTGGCGCGCTGGTGGTGCTGGGCGCGGCCGACATGGTGTCGGTGTTCGTGCGCCAGTCGCTGGTCCAGCTCCATACCCCCGATGCGATGCGCGGCCGGGTGTCGAGCCTGTCGCAGCTGACCATATCGGCATCGAACGAACTGGGCGAAGCGGAATCCGGCTTTCTCGCCGCGCTGGTCGGGCCGGTTGTCGCTGTCATTGGCGGGGGCATTGGTGCTATCGTCATCACCCTGTTCTGGGCGCGGCTCTTTCCCGAATTGCGCCTTGCACGCACCTTCGACCCACCCGACATAAGGGCGGCGGACCATAGCCAGGAGAAGGCCCCATGAAAGTCACCTCGATACTCGAAACCATCGGTCACACGCCGCATATCCGCATGGCGCGGCTGTTTGGCGATGCGCCCGAAGGCAGCGAAGTGTGGATCAAGTCGGAACGCTCCAATCCAGGCGGATCGATCAAGGATCGCATTGCCCTTGCCATGATCGAAGCCGCCGAGGCGTCGGGCGAATTGCAGCCGGGCGGCACGATCATCGAGCCGACGTCGGGCAATACCGGCGTGGGCCTGGCCATGGTCGCGGCGGTGAAGGGCTATAAGCTGGTGCTGGTCATGCCCGAAAGCATGTCGATCGAGCGGCGGCGGCTGATGCTGGCCTATGGCGCTAGTTTCGACCTGACCCCGCGCGAAAAGGGGATGAAGGGCGCGATCGAGCGCGCGCTGGAGCTGGTGGCGCAGACGCCCAATAGCTGGATGCCGCAGCAGTTCGAGAACCCCGCCAATATCGCAGTCCATGCCCGGACCACGGCGCAGGAGATATTGGCCGATTTCGCCGAGACGCCGATCGACGCGCTGATCACCGGGGTTGGCACCGGCGGGCATATTACGGGCGTGGCCGAGGTGTTGAAGGCGGTCTGGCCAAGCATCAAAATCTATGCGGTCGAACCGACTTTATCCCATGTCATCAGCGGTGGCCAGCCGGGACCGCACCCGATCCAGGGCATTGGTGCGGGCTTCATTCCGGCCAATCTCCATACCCAGTTGCTCGACGGGGTGATCCAGGTCGATCCGGCGGATGCCAAGGATTATGCCCGGCGCGCGGCGCGGGAGGAAGGGATGCTGGTCGGCATTTCTTCGGGGGCGACGCTGGCGGCGATCGCGCAGAAATTGCCGGACCTGCCCGCGGGTAGCCGGGTGCTGGGCTTCAATTATGATACCGGCGAGCGCTATTTGTCGGTGCCCGATTTCCTGCCGGAATAAGTGTCGATAGACGTGAACCAATCCATGTCCCCACGCCCGTTCGTCTGGCTCATCTGGTTGTTGCTGTTTGCCGGTGTGCCTGCGCTTGTCGCAAGCTGGGAGTCGCGGGAGCGAGGTCACCCAACCGGCCCTCGCGCGATCGTAGCAGCGGCGGGTGGTGTTCCGAACGTCCGGCGCCCGCCCCCGATCGAGCCGATGGCAATCTATGCCTTGCCGCGTGATCGCGCGCGAGCGTTAAATAGCGCGATTCCTTTCTCGCGAGTGGCCAATCCTCCAGCAAGACCTTTCGTCTTCACAGGTTCGGAAACGGATCTGGCCCGTGCCACCGATTGCCTTGCGGCGGCGCAAATCTATGAGGCGGGCGATGATGCGGTGGGCGAGCAAGCCGTCGCGCAAGTCGTGCTGAACCGGGTGCGCCATCCCGCCTTTCCCAAGACCGTGTGCGGCGTCGTGTTTCAAGGGCAGGAGCGGCGCACCGGATGCCAGTTCACCTTTTCATGCGATGGCGCGCTGGCGCGAACGCCATCCCCCACAGCATGGCAACGGGCGCGCGAGATTGCGCGGACAGCGCTGGCCGGCAAGGTATTTGGGGCGGTCGGCTATGCCACCCATTATCATACCGACTGGGTCGTACCCTATTGGAGTGGCAGTCTGGACAAGATTGCCGGTGTGGGCACGCATCTGTTTTTTCGCTGGCGCGGTTGGTGGGGGACACCACCCGCTTTCCGCAAAAGTAGCGAGAATGGCGAGCCTGTGATTGCCAAGATCGGGCCGTTGTCCGCCGCGCATCAAGGTAGTGATAGTGCCGAACCTTCCCGGTCGGCGGCGATTGCCACCGCCGTTGCTGCATCGGCAGAGTTGGCAGCGCGGCCGAAAATGGCCATCGGCGCGAAGTCGGTCGGCAAGACGGTGGCCGGTGCGCGGCTGATCGCCATCGAACCGGGCGATGTCAGCTTTCTCGTCGAATTGGGTCGAGGGACTGCAGCCGACAGTTGGGTGACGATCGCGCAAACATTATGTGCGGGCCGACCCCTCTGCCGCATCATGGGCTGGCGCGCAGGCAGTACGCCGAGCGGCTGGCCACCCAGCGCCGCGCAGATCGAGACGATGAGCTTTGGCTATATCCACAATGCCGGCATCGGATTGCAACGCGCCCTGTGGAATTGCAAGCAGACGCCCCGCGCGGTGAAAAGCGAATGCATGCGCCAGCGCATACCGGTCGCTGCCCTCCCCGTCCCGTCGCCCGACGCGACGTTGGCGGGCGTTCGGCGCAAGGAGCGGTTCGAGACGGTCAAGATCGCTCCGACGGAGGCCATGAACAGTATAGCGACCCGTACAGAATAGACGCATAGTGGGATGACCGATCCCGTTCGTTATGATATGCTGTTACATGTTGATGTGAGGGCAGACTATGGTGACGCGGCGGGCATTTCTGGGCAGCGGCGGGATGGCGGTTGGCGGGGCGATGGGGCTGGCTGTGGGTGGCGGAACGGCGCGGGCGCAGGCAGTCGTTACGGATACGAAATGGCCTGACGAAGCATCGTTTCGCTTTAGCGGCGACATGGCCGATTTCGATGCGGCGCAGGCTGCGCTGGCGAAGCTGTACGCCGTGAACCGCGATGTCGCGACGTTCGATGCGGCCTATTATGGGGCGATGACCCTGCCCGTACAGGCGACCTATGCGGCGCGATCCCACTGGGTCAACCACAACCATGCGCTGTTCCTGCGCAATGGCGCGCCGGGTCATCCGCGCGATGTCGAACTGGACAGGTCGCGTGCGGCGGTGGCGAGGATGCTGGGCGCGTCGGTCGAAGAGATCGCGCTGGCGGGCGGCGGGACCGAGGCGCTGTACGCTTTGATCGCCAATTATGCGCGGCTCAAGGCGGGCGATGCGGTGATCTATGCCGATGTCGATTATGACGAGATGCAGTTTGCCTGCGACTATCTGGAGCAGAGTCGGGGGGCGCGCATCGTCCGCTTCGACCTGCCCGAACCGCACACCGAAGCGAATATCCTGGGCGCTTATGAGCGGATGTTGAAGGATACGCCGCGCGCGAAACTACTGTTGCTGACGCATTTGTCGAACCGCAATGGGCTGGTGCCGCCGGTCAAGGCGATCGTCGCCATGGCAAAGGCGCGCGGGGTCGATGTGATCCTCGACAGTGCGCAGGCAGTCGGCCACCTGCCCTTCACGGTCGAAGAGACGGGCGCGGATTTCATCGGCTTTTCGCTGCACAAATGGCTGGCCGCGCCCTTGGGGACCGGGGGCATCTATATCCGCAAAGACCGGTTGCAGGACATAGCGCCATGGCTTGGCAACCGCATCCATGGCGCGGACGATATTCGGGCGCGCATTCCCACGGGCACGGTCGATTTCGCGGCACGGTTGACGGTGCCCTATGCGATCGCGGTGCAGGAGGCGATCGGTCTGCCCGCGAAACATCGCCACCTGCTGGCGCTGCGCGATTACTGGATCGATCGGGTGCGCGATGTGCCGGGCGTACAGATCCTATTGCCCGAACTGCCGGGGCGGCATGGCGCGGTGGCGGCGTTCCGTTTGCCGGGCATGGGCGGGCCGGACGATGCGAAGAAAGCGGCGGCGCTGTTCCTGAACAAATATGGCCTGTTGGTGGTGGCGAAGGCGGGGCTGGCATCGGGGCCGGTGCTGCGCGTGACCCCGGCCCTGTTCAACAGCAGCGCCGAACTCGACCGGCTGGTGGCAGCGATCCGGGCGGAACGCGGGCTGTTTGCCTGACACCCCCTTCCCAAAGCCGGACAAGCAGACTATATGGGTGGCAATTCGGTCGTCCTGTCGCCAGTCTTGGCAGTGGGTCGACCGTCTCCCGTATCGTTCGGGGACCGGGGCCGGTTAGCGCGTGGCCAAGGGCAGTATTGAACGAAAACGGCGAGTCATCAGGTGCTGACAGTGCGGATCGGACAGTCCCGACCCGCACTTTTTTGCGTGGAATGAAAGGGTGCGAATCACCCCTTTCTCCATCGCGCTTTGACTGAATTTTCGCTGCGATGCGGAAAAACGCGACGAATGAAGGCAAGGACCAAGCATGGCGACCAAAGCTCTCCCCCCGATCAGTAACACCGGCGCGAAGAAGCGCATCCGCAAGGTGTTCGGCGACATCCACGAAGTGGTGCAGATGCCGAACCTGATCGAAGTGCAGCGGGAGAGCTATGAACAGTTCCTCCGTTCGGACCACTCGATCGGCTATGTATCGGGCCTGGAAAAGACGCTGCGCAGCGTCTTCCCGATCCGTGATTTCGCGGGCACCGCCGAAATGGACTTCGTCCATTACGAGCTGGAAGACCCGAAATATGACGTCGAGGAATGCCGTCAGCGCGGCATCACCTATGCAGCGCCGATGCGCGTTACCCTTCGCCTCATCGTGTTCGAAGTCGATCAGGACACCGAAACCCGCTCCGTGCTCGATATCAAGGAGCAGGACGTCTATATGGGCGACATGCCCCTGATGACGGGCAACGGCACCTTCATCGTCAACGGCACCGAGCGCGTGATCGTCAGCCAGATGCACCGTTCGCCGGGCGTCCTGTTCGACCATGACCGCGGCAAGACCCATTCGTCGGGCAAATATCTGTTCGCCGCGCGCGTCATTCCCTATCGCGGTTCGTGGCTGGACTTCGAGTTCGACGCCAAGGACATCGTCAACGTCCGTATCGACCGCAAGCGCAAGCTGCCGGTCACGGCGTTGCTGTTCGCGCTTGGCCTCAACGCCGAAGAAATCCTCGGGCATTTCTACAACAAGGTGACCTTCGTTCGTGGCGAAGGCGGCTGGCAGATTCCTTACACGCCCGAAGCATGGCGTGGGCAGAAGCCGTCGTTCGACATCGTGGATGCCAAGTCCGGTGAAGTCATCTTCCCGCTGGGCACCAAGATTTCGCCCCGCGCCGCCAACAAGGCGGAGAAGGACGGCCTGACCCAGTTGCTGATCCCGACCGAGGAAGTCTATGGCCGTTACAGCGCCTATGACCTGGTCAATGACGCGACCGGCGAAATCTATGTCGAGGCCGGTGACGAAATCAGCCCGGAAAATCTGGAAAAGCTGGACCAGGCGGGCATCGACCGTCTCGAACTGCTCGACATCGACCATGTCACCACCGGTCCGTGGATCCGCAATACGCTGAAAGCCGACAAGGCCGAAGAGCGCGACCAGGCCCTGAGCGATATTTATCGCGTCATGCGCCCCGGCGAGCCGCCGACCAAGGAAACCGCCGAAGCGCTGTTCGCCGGTCTGTTCTTCGATCCCGAACGCTACGACCTGTCGGCCGTCGGCCGCGTCAAGCTCAACATGCGTCTTGAGCTGGATGCCGAAGACACGGTCACCACCCTGCGCGTCGAGGACATCCTCGCCGTCGTCAAGGAACTGGTGAACCTCAAGGACGGCAAGGGCGAAATCGACGATATCGACAACCTAGGCAATCGTCGTGTGCGTTCGGTCGGCGAGCTGCTGGAAAACCAGTATCGCGTCGGGCTGCTGCGCATGGAGCGCGCCGTCAAGGAGCGTATGTCAAGCGTGGACGTGTCGACGGTGATGCCGAACGACCTGATCAACGCCAAGCCCGCCGTGGCCGCCGTGCGTGAATTCTTCGGCAGCTCGCAGCTGTCGCAGTTCATGGATCAGACCAACCCGCTGTCGGAAGTCACCCACAAGCGCCGCGTGTCGGCCCTCGGGCCGGGCGGTCTGACGCGCGAGCGCGCAGGCTTTGAAGTCCGCGACGTTCACCCGACCCATTATGGCCGTATCTGCCCGATTGAAACGCCAGAAGGCCCGAACATCGGTCTGATCAACAGCCTCGCGACGTTCAGCCGGGTCAACAAATATGGCTTCATCGAAACGCCCTACCGCAAGGTGATCGACGGCGTGGTGAGCGATGACGTCGTCTATCTGTCGGCGATGGAAGAGGCCAAGCACACGATCGCGCAGGCGAACGCGGAGCTGAACCCCGACCACACGCTGGCCGAAGACCTGATCTCGGCGCGTGAAGCGGGCGAGTTCTTGATGGCGCCCAAGGATCACATCACGCTCATGGACGTCAGTCCCAAGCAGTTGGTGTCGGTTGCGGCCTCGCTCATTCCGTTCCTGGAAAATGATGACGCCAACCGCGCCCTCATGGGATCGAACATGCAGCGCCAGGCGGTGCCGCTCGTCAGTGCCGAGGCCCCGTTCGTGGGCACCGGCATGGAGGGCACGGTTGCGCGCGATTCGGGCGCGGCCATCGCCGCCAAGCGTCCGGGCATCGTCGATCAGGTCGATGCGACCCGTATCGTCATCCGCGCGACCGGCGACATCGAACCCGGCCAGTCGGGCGTCGACATCTACACGCTGCAGAAGTTCCAGCGGTCGAACCAGGACACCTGCATCAACCAGCGTCCGCTGGTGAACGTCGGCGACCTGATCGAAGGCGGCGACGTGATCGCCGATGGCCCGTCGACCGAGTTCGGCGAGCTGGCGCTGGGCCGCAACACGCTCGTCGCGTTCATGCCCTGGAACGGTTATAATTATGAGGATAGTATCCTCATTTCCGAACGTATCGTGAAGGATGACGTCTTCACCTCGATCCATATCGAGGAGTTCGAGGTCATGGCGCGCGATACGAAGCTGGGGCCAGAGGACATCACCCGCGACATCCCGAACGTCGGCGAGGAAGCACTGCGCAACCTCGACGAAGCGGGCATCGTCTATATCGGCGCCGAAGTGGAGCCGGGCGACATCCTGTGCGGCAAGATCACCCCCAAGGGTGAATCGCCGATGACGCCGGAAGAAAAGCTGCTGCGCGCGATCTTCGGTGAAAAGGCGAGCGATGTGCGCGACACGTCGCTGCGTCTGCCGCCGGGCGTTGCGGGCACGGTCGTCGAAGTGCGCGTGTTCAACCGTCACGGCATCGACAAGGACGAGCGCGCCATGGCGATCGAGCGGGAGGAAATCGACCGCCTCGCCAAGGATCGCGAGGACGAACGCGCCATCCTCAACCGCGCGACCTTCAACCGTCTGCAGGAAATGCTGACGGGCCAGGTCGCTACGGCTGCGCCCAAGGGCGTCAAGAAGGGCGTCGAAATCGACGAGGCCCTGCTGGGTGAAGTCGAGCGGCATGAATGGTGGAAGTTCGCGGTTGCGGACGACATTCGTCAGGCCGGTATCGAAGCCGTCAAGGCGCAGTATGACGAAGCGGTGAAGTCGATCGTCGACAAGTTCGAGGATCGCGTCGACAAGCTGCAGCGTGGCGACGAACTGCCGCCGGGCGTGCTGAAGATGGTCAAGGTGTTCGTGGCGGTGAAGCGCAAGCTGCAACCGGGCGACAAGATGGCCGGTCGTCACGGTAACAAGGGTGTTATTTCGCGCATCCTTCCCGTGGAGGACATGCCGTTCCTGGAAGATGGCACCCATGTCGACATCGTGCTCAACCCGTTGGGCGTGCCGTCGCGCATGAATGTCGGGCAGATCTTCGAAACGCATCTGGGCTGGGCTGCCCGTGGCATCGGCCAGCAGCTCAAGCACGCGCTGGAAGACTGGCGTGAGGCCAATCCCAACCCTGAGCCGGGCGTCATGCCCGACGCGGTGCGGGATCGGTTGCTGACCGCTTATGGTCCGCAATATGCCGACGAGATCAACGCCCGCACGGCCGAGCAGATCGTCGACCTGGCCGAACATCTCCAGCGCGGTGTGCCGATGGCAACGCCGGTGTTCGACGGCGCCCGCGAAGCGGACGTGTCAGCGATGCTGGAACTGGCGGGGCTGAACACATCGGGTCAGAGCGACCTGTATGACGGCCGCACCGGCGATAAGTTCGACCGTAAGGTCACGGTGGGCATCATCTATATGTTGAAGCTCCATCACCTTGTCGACGACAAGATCCATGCCCGCTCGATCGGCCCCTACTCGCTCGTCACGCAGCAGCCGCTGGGTGGTAAGGCGCAGTTCGGTGGCCAGCGCTTCGGGGAAATGGAGGTCTGGGCGCTCCAGGCCTATGGTGCCGCCTATACGCTGCAGGAAATGCTGACGGTGAAGTCCGATGACGTGGTCGGCCGCACCAAGGTCTATGAGGCGATCGTCAAGGGTGACGACACGTTCGAGGCCGGTATTCCCGAAAGCTTCAACGTGCTGGTCAAGGAAATGCGCTCGCTGGGCCTCAACGTCGAACTCGCGACGATGGACGCGATCGCCGACGAGGACGACGGCTTCGCGGCGGCGGCGGAGTAACGAGTTCGGATGGCGCGCATTCGTCTCAATGACCCAATCACGCAGCCTCGTTGGGTTTGGCTGTCTCTGTGCCTGTCATTGATTATATTTGCGCTCATCCTTCTCGATAAAACCGTTGGATAGCCTCCAGATGGCCGATCAGATTTACCCCTAAGAGGGACAAAGACATGAATGAACTGACCAACTTCGCCAATCCGGTCGCCAAGACCGAGACGTTCGACCAGATCCAGATCGGCCTTGCCTCGCCAGAGCGCATCCGGTCCTGGTCCTTCGGCGAGATCAAGAAGCCCGAAACCATCAACTATCGCACGTTCAAGCCCGAACGCGATGGCCTGTTCTGCGCGCGCATCTTTGGTCCGATCAAGGATTATGAATGCCTGTGCGGCAAGTATAAGCGCATGAAGTATAAGGGCATCGTCTGCGAAAAGTGCGGTGTCGAAGTCACGGTGAGCAAGGTGCGCCGCGAGCGCATGGGCCATATCGAACTGGCCGCCCCGGTTGCGCATATCTGGTTCCTCAAGTCGCTGCCGTCGCGCATCGGCCTGCTGCTCGACATGCAGTTGAAGCAGCTGGAGCGCGTCCTCTATTTCGAAAGCTATATCGTCACCGAGCCGGGCCTGACCCCGCTGGAGAAATATCAGCTTCTCAACGAAGACGAACTGCTCGACGCCCAAGATCAATATGGCGAAGACGCCTTCACCGCCGGGATCGGCGCGGAAGCGGTCAAGATCATGTTGATGGATCTCGACCTTGAGGGCGAGAAGAAGATCCTACTCGAAGAGCTGGCGACGACCAAGTCGGAGCTGAAGCCCAAGAAGATCATCAAGCGTCTGAAGGTCGTCGAGAGCTTCCTGGAATCGGGCAACCGGCCTGAATGGATGATCCTGGACGTCGTTCCTGTGATCCCGCCAGAGCTGCGCCCGCTGGTGCCGCTGGACGGTGGCCGTTTCGCGACGTCGGATCTGAACGATCTCTATCGCCGCGTGATCAACCGCAACAACCGCTTGAAGCGCCTGATGGAACTGCGCGCGCCGGACATCATCGTCCGCAACGAAAAGCGCATGTTGCAGGAAGCCGTCGACGCCCTGTTCGACAATGGCCGTCGTGGCCGTGTCATCACCGGTGCCAACAAGCGTCCGCTCAAGTCGCTGTCCGACATGCTCAAGGGCAAGCAGGGCCGCTTCCGGCAGAACCTGCTCGGCAAGCGCGTCGATTATTCGGGTCGTTCGGTCATCGTGACCGGTCCTGAGCTGAAGCTGCATCAGTGCGGCCTGCCCAAGAAGATGGCGCTCGAACTGTTCAAGCCGTTCATCTACGCCCGTCTGGATGCCAAGGGTCTGTCCATGACCCTGAAGCAAGCCAAGAAGTGGGTCGAGAAGGAGCGCAAGGAAGTCTGGGACATCCTGGACGAAGTGATCCGCGAGCATCCCGTGATGCTCAACCGCGCGCCCACGCTTCACCGTCTGGGCATCCAGGCGTTCGAGCCCGTGCTGATCGAGGGCAAGGCGATCCAGCTTCACCCGCTGGTCTGCTCGGCCTTCAACGCCGACTTCGATGGCGATCAGATGGCCGTCCACGTTCCGCTGTCGCTCGAAGCGCAGTTGGAAGCGCGCGTGCTGATGATGTCGACCAACAACATCCTGTCCCCCGCGAACGGCAAGCCGATCATCGTGCCGTCGCAGGACATGGTGCTGGGCATCTATTATCTGTCGATGGAGCGCGAAGGCGAGCCAGGCGAAGGCATGCTGCTCGCTGACATGCAGGAAGTGCATCAGGCGCTGTTCGCCAAAGCCGTGACCCTGCACAGCAAGATCATCAGCCGCGTGCCGCAGACCGACGAGGCGGGCAACAGCTACCTCAAGCGTTACGAGACGACGCCGGGCCGCATGTTGCTGGGCGAATGTCTGCCCAAGGCGCACAAGGTGCCGTTCGACGTCGTCAACCGCCTGCTCACCAAGAAGGATGTGGGCGACGTGATCGACGAGGTTTATCGTCACACCGGCCAGAAGGACACGGTGCTGTTCGCGGACGCCATCATGGCGCTGGGCTTCAAGCATGCGTTCCAGGCGGGCATTTCGTTCGGCAAGGACGACATGGTCATTCCGGACTCGAAGGAAGGCACGGTTGCCGAGACCAAGGCGCTGGTGGCCGACTATGAGCAGCAATATCAGGACGGCCTGATCACCCAGCAGGAAAAGTATAACAAGGTGATCGATGCCTGGTCGCAGTGCGGCGACAAGGTGGCGAACGCCATGATGGACGAGATTCGTGCCCAGCCCAAGGACCCCAAGACGGGCCGTCTGGCGCAGATCAACTCGATCTACATGATGGCGCACTCCGGTGCCCGTGGTAGCCAGGCGCAGATGAAGCAGCTGGCCGGTATGCGCGGCCTGATGGCCAAGCCGTCGGGCGAGATCATCGAAACGCCGATCATCTCGAACTTCAAGGAAGGCCTGACCGTCCTTGAATATTTCAACTCCACCCACGGCGCCCGCAAGGGTCTGGCCGACACCGCGCTCAAGACGGCGAATTCGGGTTACCTGACCCGCCGTCTGGTCGACGTCAGCCAGGATTGCACGATCGTCGAGGAAGATTGCGGCACCGAAAAGGCGCTGGAGATGAAGGCGATCGTCCAGGGTGGTTCGGTCATCGCATCGCTTGGCGAGCGTATTCTGGGCCGCACCACGGCCGAGGATATCGTCGACACCAAGGATGGTTCGGTCATCGTTCCGATCGGCACTTTGCTCGACGAAGCGCTGATCGTGCAGATCGAAGCGATCGGTACGCAGGCGGTCAAGATCCGCTCGCCGCTGATCTGCGAGAGCAAGATGGGCGTCTGTGGCAAATGCTATGGCCGTGACCTTGCCCGCGGTACCCCGGTCAATATCGGCGAAGCGGTCGGCGTCATCGCGGCGCAGTCCATCGGCGAACCGGGTACGCAGCTCACCATGCGGACCTTCCACATCGGCGGCGCGGCGAACTTCAACGAAACGTCGAACCTGGAATCGATGGCGGACGGCACGATCGAACTGCGCGACATGCCGACCATCACCGACAAGCAGGGCCGTCGCCTGAGCCTCGCCCGCAACGGCGAGATCGCGATCATCGACAGCGAAGGGCGCGAGCGCGAAACCCATCGCCTGCCTTATGGTGCCACCATCCTGTTTGCCGATGGCGACGCGATCAAGAAGGGCAACCGCTTCGCGGAGTGGGATCCGTTCACCATGCCGGTGATCACCGAGCGTCCGGGTATCGTCAAATATGTCGACCTGATCGACGGCAAGACGCTGGCCGAACAGACCGACGAAGCGACGGGCATCGCCCAGCGCGTCGTCACCGAGCATCGCGGTGCCGCGCGCACCAAGGAGGATCTGCGTCCGCGCCTGACCCTGCTGGACGATGGTTCGGGCGAAGCGGCCCGCTATATGCTGGCGGTCGGTGCGACACTGTCGGTCGAAGATGGTGCCACGGTATCGGCCGGTGACGTGCTGGCGCGTGTCAGCCGCGAAGCGGCCAAGACCCGCGACATCACGGGCGGTCTGCCGCGCGTGGCGGAGCTGTTCGAAGCGCGCAAGCCCAAGGACAATGCCATCATCGCCAAGGTGTCGGGCCGCGTCCAGTTCCTCAAGGATTACAAGGCGAAGCGCAAGATCGCCATCAATCCCGAGGATGGCGGCGAGCCGGTCGAATATCTGATCCCCAAGAGCAAGGTGATCGACGTCCAGGAAGGCGATTTCGTCAAGCGCGGCGACAATCTGATCGGCGGTTCGCCCGATCCGCATGATATTCTCGAAGTGCTCGGCATCGAGCCGCTGGCAGAATATCTGGTCGCCGAAATCCAGGAAGTCTATCGTCTGCAGGGCGTGAAGATCAACGACAAGCATATCGAGACGATCGTTCGTCAGATGTTGCAGAAGGTCGAGATCATCGAGTCCGGCGACACCACCTTGCTGGTGGGCGAGCAGGTCGACCGCGAGGAAATGGACGAGATCAACAGCAAGCTGGCACCGGGCTTCCTGCCTGCCGCCGGCAAGCCCGTGCTGCTCGGCATCACCAAGGCGTCGCTGCAGACCCGTTCGTTCATCTCGGCCGCGTCGTTCCAGGAAACGACCCGCGTCCTCACCGAGGCAGCGGTTCAGGGGAAGAAGGACACGCTCATTGGCCTGAAGGAAAATGTCATCGTCGGCCGCCTGATCCCGGCGGGTACGGGCGCTGGCATGAACCGGATGCGGGTTGCCGCTTCGTCGCGTGACGCGGCGATGCGCGCCTCGCTGCGGGCCGCCAGCCAAATCGACCTGATCGCGCCCAAGACGGCGGCGGCCGAACATGCCGCCGAATTGCGCCAGGGGCCTGAAGCGGCGATCGGCGACGATCCACTGGGCGCCGTGCAGGGTGAAGACTTCACCACGCAGGACGCAGAGTGATCCGATAGGGTGCAGGGGCCACATGCCGTTAAGGCTGTGGCTCCGGCGCTGACGGTGCTTTGAGCGCCCAAGAAAAAGCCCGCCGCAGCGTTTGACGCTCCGGCGGGCTTTTTCGTGAGCTCTAATCCGGTACATCAAGCCGGGCATAAAAAGGCTGTCCCCCGTCCTTTCCTGCCGATATGGCTTTGACGATGGGGCGTGAAAACATCGCGGCTGCCATGTCGGGGGAATGGAATGGATTGGTTGCACGCGGTCGCCGGGCTGTTCGTTGGTGTCATGGTGGGCATGACCGGCGTGGGTGGCGGGTCGCTGATGGCACCGATCCTGATCCTGCTGTTCGGCGTCGCCCCGGTCACCGCGGTCGGCACCGACCTTTGGTTCGCAGCGATCACCAAAGCGGTGGGCGGGGTCGTACATCATCGCCATGGCGGGGCGGAAGGTGGCCCCGACTATGAGGTCATCCGCCGCCTGTGCATCGGCAGCCTGCCTGCCGCGGTCATCGTACTGTTGCTGTTGTCGCAGGTCGATACGCATCAGGTGAAGAGCGGCTTCATCATGACGGCCCTGGGCATCGTGTTGATCTTTACCGCCATCGCCACCCTGTTCCGAGGCCGGTTCCATCATTGGGCGGTCCATGCCCGGACCGATACCGCCAGCCGTTTCCTGCGTTATCAGGCGGGGCTGACCGTCGTGGCGGGGGCCGCGCTGGGCATCATGGTCACGCTGACGTCGGTCGGCGCCGGGGCGCTGGGGGCCACTTTGCTGCTGCTGCTCTATCCGTTGCGGATGCGGCTGCAAAAGCTGATCGCGACCGATATCGTCCATGCCGTGCCGTTGACGCTGGTTGCGGGCATCGGCCATTTGTGGATCGGCAATTTCAACGGAATGCTGCTGCTCAACCTGCTGATAGGATCGATCCCCGGCATCATCATCGGATCAATGCTGGCGTCCAAAGTGCCAGAAAAAGTACTGCAGCCGCTGCTGGCGATCGTGTTGATCATCGCGGGCTGGCGCTTGATCGCTTAGGCGATGGCCAGGACGCTGGTCAGGACGATCCGCACCAATTCCGCCTGCCCCCGCGCGCCCGTCTTGGCGTAGATGCGCTTGGAATAGTTGCGTGCGGTTTCGACCGTCAGGCCGAGCGTTTCCGCCGCGTCGCTGATCGGGATGCCTTGGGCGATGACCCAGGCGAGCCGCGCTTCGCTGGGCAACAGGCCGAACAGATCGACCAGTTGGTCGCAGCGATCGGCCTGCGACCAGCGATCGCCGCTGAGATAAGCGATGGCGACGGGGGTGGATCCCGCCGCGACCGATCCGCCCCGCATCGGCGCGACCAGCATGTCCATCCAGGGGTCACGGCTGAGGTTCAGCGCTTTGGGCCGGGCGTCGGGATCGGCGGCGAAAGATTTGATCAGGGCGGTTAACTCGCGATCCAGCGCGGGCGATGCCGGGGTCAGCCGGTCGTAGCGACCGCGCCGCAACAGGCTGGTGCGCTGGAATAATTGTTCGACATGGGCCGTCATGTCGACGATGCGGCAGCGTGCGTCCAGCGTCAGCCAGCCGAAATTCAACCGCCCAAAAGCTTCGGATGTCAGGGTCGACCGCAATTTCTCGCGCTCCAGCGCGACGAAAGCGCGCAAAGCGATGCGCAGATGCGGCGCCAGCGCGGTCAGCAATGCGCCGACCGCCGGGCCGATCGACCGCCCCCCCGCACAGCTGAGCCAGGCATCGACGCCGCTCGGCTCGGTCACGCGGACGGAACGCATGTCGCTCATCCCCTGCGGCACCATCAGGTCGGTCAGGAAGGATTGATGGACGGGATTATCCGCCTCTATCAGTTCCGCCAGCGCATAGACCCGCCCTTCGCGCATATGGCGGTAGGGAAAGGGATCGCGCCGATATTTTTCCACGAACAGATTGTGTATATGCGCGGGCGGCGGCGGCCCGGCGTGCAATTCGACGATCGCATCCTCATCGATGGGGCGGAAGACCAAGGTGGTATAGACCGCGCCCGTTCGCTGGCGCAGCCGTTCGAGGAAATCCTGCCACAGGGGTTGCTGGAACATCCCTTCATGCAAAGCCGTCAACAGGCCACTATCGTCCAATCGCATGGGCCATTGCTATACCCTCCCATTTGGGAGGTCCATCGATTCGTGTGTCCTGCCATAGGATGACGCACAAAGATTGCGAGGATTGACTGGTGGACGCAAAAACCCTGACCCATTTGGAGCGGCTCGAAGCCGAGAGCATCCACATCCTGCGGGAAGTGGTGTCGGAGGCAGAAAAGCCGGTGATGCTCTATTCCGTCGGCAAGGACAGCGCGGTGATGCTGCATCTGGCGCGCAAGGCCTTCTACCCCTCGCCCCCGCCCTTCCCGCTGCTGCATGTCGATACGACCTGGAAATTCCAGGAAATGTATAAGCTGCGCGACCGGATGGCGCAGGAAAGCGGCATGGAGCTGTTGGTCTATCGCAACCAGGAAGCCATGGATCGCGGCATCAACCCGTTCGACCATGGCGCGCTGCACACCGACATGTGGAAGACCGAAGGATTGAAGCAGGCGCTCAACCTCTATGGTTTCGATGCGGCATTCGGCGGCGCACGGCGCGACGAGGAAAAGAGCCGCGCCAAGGAGCGCATCTTCTCCTTCCGCACCGCCAGCCACGGTTGGGACCCCAAGAACCAGCGGCCCGAATTGTGGAACCTCTACAATGCGCGCAAGAATAAGGGCGAGAGCATCCGCATCTTCCCGATCAGCAACTGGACCGAGCTGGACATCTGGCAATATATCCATCTGAACGATGTGCCGATCGTGCCGCTCTATTTCGCGGCCAAGCGCCCGACGGTGGAGCGCGACGGCATGTTGCTGATGGTCGATGATGATCGCTTTCCGCTCGAACCCGGCGAAGTGCCGGTCGACCGCTCGATCCGCTTCCGCACGCTGGGCTGCTATCCGCTGACCGGCGCGGTGGAGAGCGAGGCGGCGACCCTGCCGGAGGTGATCCAGGAAATGCTGCTGACCACCACGTCCGAACGCCAGGGCCGCGCGATCGACAAGGATGCGGGCGGGGCCGGCATGGAGAAGAAGAAGCAGGAAGGCTACTTCTGAAACCGCGCTCTCCCACCGTTCGCCCTGCGCCTGTCGAAGCCTGTCCTGAGCTTCGCCGAAGGGGGCTCGGCCGACCGAAGGGAGGCACTTCGCTTCGCTCAGTGGAGGGCTTCGACAAGCTCAGCCCGAACGGGGAATTTTGATTATGACTGACGTTTCCACAGACCCCATCTACAAGACCGACGCCCTCATTGCCGAGGATATCGACGCCTATCTCAAGGTCCATGAGCATAAGACGATGCTGCGCTTCATCACCTGCGGGTCGGTGGATGACGGCAAGTCGACGCTGATCGGGCGCCTGCTCTATGACAGCAAGATGATCTTCGAGGATCAGCTCGAAGCGCTGACCGCCGACAGCAAGAAGATGGGTACGCAGGGGCAGGAGATCGACTTCGCCCTCCTCGTCGATGGCCTCGCCGCCGAGCGCGAACAGGGTATCACGATCGACGTCGCCTATCGCTTCTTCGCCACCGAAAAGCGCAAGTTCATCGTCGCCGACACGCCCGGCCACGAACAATATACCCGCAACATGGTGACGGGCGCGTCCACCGCCGACCTCGCCGTCATCCTGATCGACGCGCGCAAGGGCATTTTGACGCAGACGCGCCGTCACAGCTATCTCGCCCACCTGATCGGCATCCGCAACATCGTGCTGGCCGTCAACAAGATGGACCTGGTCGGCTATGACCAGAGCGTGTTCGACACGATCGTCGCCGACTATACCGAGTTTGCCAAGTCGATCGGCATCACGGCGTTCACGCCGATGCCGATTTCCGGGTTCAAGGGCGACAATATCACCGGCTCGTCGGAAAATACGCCCTGGTACACTGGCCCGGCCCTGATCGAACATCTGGAGACGGTCGAGGTCAACAGCGCGACCGACGCGGAAAAGCCGTTCCGCATGCCGGTGCAGTGGGTCAACCGCCCCAATCTCGACTTCCGGGGCTTTTCCGGCCTGATTGCGACGGGCACGGTCAAGCCGGGCGACGCGATCCGCGTGCTGCCATCGGGCAAGACGTCGACCATCAGCCGCATCGTCACGCTGGACGGCGATCTGGACGAAGCCGTTGCGGGCCAGTCGGTCACGCTCTGCTTCGCCGACGAGATCGACTGTTCGCGCGGCGACGTGATCGCGCTGGCCGATAATCCGCCCCAGGCCGCCGACCAGTTCGAAGCGACCATCGTGTGGATGGCGGACGAGGAAATGCTGCCGGGCCGCTCCTACTGGCTCAAGATCGGCACGCAGATGGTCACCGCGACCGTCCAGCAGCCCAAATATCAGGTCAACGTCAACGATGCCGGAGGTTCGGGGTCACATCTGGCGGCCAAGACGCTGGAATTGAACGCCATCGGTGTCGCCAACCTGTCGACCGACAAGCAGATCGTGTTCGAACCCTATGAACAGAACCGGACGCTGGGCGGCTTCATCCTGATCGACAAGATCAGCAATGCCACCGTCGCGGCGGGCATGCTGCATTTCTCGCTGCGCCGGGCACAGAATGTCCATTGGCAATCGACCGACGTGTCGCGCAATTTCCATGCCAACCTCAAGAACCAGAAGCCCGCCGTGCTGTGGTTCACCGGGCTTTCGGGCGCGGGCAAGTCGACCATCGCCAATCTGGTCGAAAAGCGGCTGGCGCGGATGAACCGGCACACCTATTTGCTGGATGGCGACAATGTGCGGCATGGCCTGAACAAGGATCTGGGCTTTACCGACGCGGACCGGGTGGAGAATATCCGCCGCGTGGGCGAAGTCGCCAAGCTGATGACCGACGCGGGGCTGATCGTCATAACCGCCTTCATCTCGCCCTTCCGATCGGAACGCGACATGGTGCGGCAGATGATGCAGCCGGGCGAATTCTTCGAGGTCCATATCGACACGTCGCTCGCCGAAGCGGAGAAGCGCGACGTCAAGGGCCTGTACAAGAAGGCGCGGGCGGGGGATCTCAAGAACTTCACCGGGATCGACAGTCCCTATGAAGCGCCGGTGGACCCGGAGATCCATATCGACACGCTGACCATGACGGCGGAAGAAGCGGCCGATGCCATCGTCGCGCGGCTGATCCCATGACCGGGATGAGCGACGCGGCGCTGGCCGCCCATCTGGCCGAAGTGGCCGGGCGCATCCTGGTCGAGGTCCGCGAGTCCGGCGTGTTCAGTGCGAAGGCACTGGGCAAAGCGGGCGACCAGACCGCCAACCAGTTTCTGTGCCACGCGCTGCGCGAAGTGCGGGGCGAGGATGGGCTGTTGTCGGAAGAAGAGAAGGACAATGACGACCGGCTCGCCCAGTAGCGTGTCTGGATCGTCGATCCGGTCGATGGCACGCGCGAATATGGCGAGGCGCGGGCCGACTGGGCGGTGCATGTCGGGCTGACGATCGACGGCGCGCCGGTGATCGGCGCAGTGGCCTTGCCAGGGTTTGAGGGCGGCGTCGTGCTGCGGACGGATGAACCGCGCGTCGTGCCGCCTGCGCCGGAAAAGCTGCGCATGGTGGTGTCGCGCACGCGGCCTGCCGCCGAAGCGGTGGCGATCGCGCAGAAGCTGGACGCGGAACTGGTGCCGATGGGGTCGGCCGGGGCGAAGGCGATGGCGATCATATTGGGTCAGGCCGACATCTATCTCCATTCGGGTGGCCAATATGAATGGGACAGCATGGCCCCTGCCGCCGTCGCGCTGGCGCATGGCCTGCATGCCAGCCGCATCGACGGCAGTCCGCTGGTGTATAATCAGCGCGACGTCTATCTGCCCGACCTGCTCATCTGTCGGCAGGAGCATGCGGAGATGGTGCTGGGGCATATTGCGGCACTGGCGCAGGACGCCGCCTGATTGCGCTGTCGCCGGGCGGTCAGGATCGCCCGGCGAGCAGGCGATTGGTAAGATTGCGCCACCCTTCGGATACCGATTCCAGACAGAACGCCTCGATCCGGTCGCCGGGGCGGAGGCGTGTCGCCGGGTCGATCTGACGCGCCAGCGCATCCGCCATGGCGCGGGGATTGGCTGGATCGACCAGCAGGCCATAACGCCCCCCATCGAGCAAGTGCGCCGCATTGCCCGCGCTGCGCGACGCGACGCAGGGCGCATTCATCGCCATCGCCTCTAGCAGCACATTGGCCGAGCCTTCCCACCAGGAGGGCAGCACGAAAGCGTCGCAACGCGCCAGCCAGGGAAACACATTGGCGACCGTGCCGGGCAGCGCCAGATCGTCGGCAATGCCGAGCGCTGTGGCTTGGGCGCGCAGCCGCGTGCAGGCATCGTCGCGGCTTTCGCCCAGAATGATGAGGCGCGCGGGCCGGGTCTTGCGCAGATGGGCGAAGGCGGCGAGCAGGGTCGCGAAATTCTTTTGCGGGGCGAGGCGGCCGATGGCGAGGATCACCGGCACCGGGTCACCGAACCAGGGGTGCGGGGCCGTATCGCCGATATGCTGGCGCGCGGCGGCAGCGTCGATCCCGTTGGCGATCACCGTTACCCGCCCGGCCCTCGCCGCTGCGTGAAAGGCGGGCGTGTCGGCCAGCGTCGGCGATACCAGCACCAGATGCGCGGCATCGGCAGCGATCAGCCGCGCCATGGCGGTGCGGCCCCAGCGCTTGATGCCGCCCGATGGCGCGCCGGGGATGGCGCGCATGATGTCGTTGCTGATGCGATAGACGCGCTGCACGCACCGCGCGCCGCGACTGCCCGCCCAGACGGTGCCATGGCCGTGATTGCCCGCCGAGATCAGCAGCGCCGGGCAGGTGGCGCGCAGATGGCGGCGTAAGGCCCATGCCGCGCGCAGCTTTTCCCACAGCCGCGATCGGCCTGCACCGGGCAGCAGGGGGTGATGGGTCACACTCGATACCCCCGCCCCGCCCGGCAGCGCGGTGACCAGTTGCACCTGATGCCCCTGCGCGGCGAGGTCGGCGGCGATCAGCCGGGCGTTGCGGACCACGCCGGTCGCGACCAGCGCGTGGACATAGACGCAGATCACGCCCGCCGCCGGTCCCATTCTATCGCGCGGGCGGCGCACCAGGCTTGCGCAGGCAGTCGGTCGAGATGATGGCGATAGAGCGCGCCCAGCCGCATGTCGGCGACCCCGCGTCCCTCCACCAGTTGCAGGATGTCGGTGCCGGGGTTCCAATTGCCCTCGACCAGCACAGGCCCGGCGTCGGTCAGGCCGACATCCCAGCCGATCACCGTGAAGCCGGTGCGAAAGACGTGATGCGCGTCCAGCGCCAGCGCGATCGCGGCAGGCAGGTCGGGTAGGATAAAGCCCTCGATCGGCGCGCCTGTCTTGGGGTGGTGCACATGGACGCTGGGCGCACCTGCACCGCCGCCCAGCCAGGCGGGACCGCAGCGCCCGTTGGTATCGATGCCCAGCACTAGATTGCCCGCGTTGAAATTATCGACCGGACGCGCGCCTCCGGCCGACAGCCGCAGCGCGAGGCCGCAGGCTTCGGGCACGCCATCCTCATCAAGGCAGGTCATCACCCGCAACGTGGGCAGTGCGCCGGGCGACAGGTCGGCAAGCGCCGCATGGGTCGGCAGGCGGCGCTGGATCACCCCGCCGTCGCGCCAGACCCGCAGCAGCCGCGCGCGCAGCAAATCGTCGCCGACCGGGCCATCACAGCCGCGCCAATGCTCATCACGCCAGAAACGCTCGACCCCCTGCCCTTTCGATCGAAAGCTCGGCTTGGCAATGATGTCGCGCTCGGCTGCCAGCCAGGCGGCGAGATCGCCGCGGTCGGGATTGCAGGCGGGCGCGATCGTCAGACCCGCCGTCCGTGCGACCTCCGCGAAGAGCTGCTTGTTCTTGAGCGGATTGGTGGCGAAGGGAAAGGCACCCGGATTGAGCAGCCGGTGCAGCCCCTTGCGGTCGCGCATGCTCAGTCCCCGCTGCCGCACCGCATCGGAAAGGAGATGCCGCTCGGCCGGGGTCCAGCCGCCCTGCCCGGCTCCCGCGAGCAAGCGCGCCAGCAGGTGCCGACGCATCGGCCAGTGCCGGGTCAGCCCCGCCCGATAGGCGGCGAGCAGGTCATTGTCGCCCCGACCGGGCAACGCGCGCAGCGTGGGCAAATTCTATTCCGCAGCCTGGGCGATGGTGACGCGGCGACCAAGCACCTCGCTCGCCACCCCGCGCGTGCGGGCGTTGTCGACGTCGATCGCGACCGCGCCATCGGACAGGATCACGGGGGAAATGGTCAGGCGGAAGCGGCGCGAAAAGCGGGCGAAGGTCGCCGCCAGCGTCCCGATACCGAAGCGGAAGCGAAGGAGGTTGAGCAGCCCGAACGCCCCGATGATGCGCAGCGGATGCTTGACGAACTGGCCGCCCGACCGGAAAGTTTCGGCGGCGGCCAGCGCGGCTTTGTCCTTCAGCCAATAGCTGTTGCAGTTGGAATAGCTGTCATCGGCAAAGGCGTAGAATTTGCGCTGCCCCTCCGGGTGGGCGGCCAGCACCGATGCGCGTCGGGCGAAGGCGACGGCGGCGTCTGCCCCTTCGGCGACGCAGCCATCCAGCATCTCGGCTATGGCGGGCGGGGTCAGCAGCACATTGTCGGCGGTGGTGATGAGCAGCGGAAAGCGCGCGCCGTCCGCCGCCGCCAGCACCGAATCCACCAGATTGGGCCGCGCGCCGATCGCCACCAGCCGTCCGCTGGCGATCAGGCCGCGCAGTTGCGGCAGACCCGCCAGCACGTCCGGTTCCTCGATCGCGACGCGGATCTCGCCGATGCGCTCGCTCGCCGCCAGCGCGTCGATAACATGGACCAGCATCGGCTGGTCCAGCACAGGCACCAGGCATTTATGGGTGACACCCGCTTCCAGCGCGAGCGGATCGGTCGCGCCATCGCGCTTGCCCGCCAGCACCAGTGCGGTGGTGCGCCCGCCCATCAGGCCGCGACCCGCATCGGCACTTCGGTCAGCAGACCCTGCCGTTCGAGGCTATGGCCGATGATCGTTTCCACCAGCGTCTGATGATCGACGCCGATCGAAGCGGCCGAACGCGAGATGGTCTTTTTCGACCAGAGGTTGCAGGACAGGTTCACTTCCATGAACTGCACTGCGCCGGTCGCCGGATCATAGCGGAACTCGAACCGGCCATAGTCGAACGGCCATAATTCGGGCAGCAGGCGGCGGGTCAGGTCGTCGAGCCGGGCGAGCAGGTCGCGATCCTCGACCAGCACCAGCGGATCATCGCCCGCGTCGATCAGGCCGCGCTTTTCTTCATGGCTGCGCGCGCGATGGGGGTCGGTGGGTACATACATCATCGGCGGCAATATCCACGGCTGGCCGCCGCTGCCGCCCACCACCGGAACGGCGATGTCGAGCAAGGGTGCCCAGGCCTCGACCAGTGCGTCATGGCCCAAGGCCTGGAGATGATCGACATGGGCGAGCGCTTCGTCCCAACTATCGACCATGGCCAGCCCCCAGGAGGCGGAGGAGGCGTTGGGCTTGACCACCAGCCGTTCGGCCGCAAAGCCGGGCTGCGCGGGCAACCCGCCGCGCCGGAAGACCTGCGCCGCCATGGTCGGGACGCCATGCGCCTGCGCGATCAGCTTGGAGAGATATTTGTCGTCGGACACGCCGCGCAATATGGGGCTTGCGCCCATATGCGGCATGGCGCGCCAACTCAGCAACAGAGGCGCGAGCATCTCGCTATTCTGAAAGCCGCCGCGATTGAGCAGGGTCACCACGAAATCGACATCGGGCCGGTCGAACAGCGCTTCATAGCTGTCGGCGACGCGAACATGCAGGCCGATCGCCTCCAGCGTCGATCGCATCTCATGATGATAGAGGGCGTGATTGCCATCGACCGCATCGGGTTGGCCGGATGCGCGGGCATGTTTGGCGAGGAAGAGCAAACGCAACCGGACCTTGTCGGCCGGGGAAATGCGGATGCAGCGGTCGATATGGGTCAGCATGACGCCCTATCTAGCCGCCTGCGATGACAGGGTGGCGACCGCGCGATGACGATGATGCGACGGTCAGGCGGCTTCGATATGACGCAGCGATGACGAACGCATGTCAGGCAGTGACGATTGCCTTCGCCACCGCTTCGGCGACCTTGATCCCGTCGATCGCGGCGGACAATATGCCGCCGGCATAGCCCGCGCCTTCGCCCGCCGGATAGAGGCCGGCGACGGAGAGGCTCTGGAAATCCTTGTCGCGGGTGATGCGGATGGGGGAGGATGTGCGCGTCTCTACCCCGGTCATCACCGCGTCGGGATGGTCATATTGCGCGAGTTGCCGACCGAATATGGGCAGCGCCTCGCGAAACGCCTCGACCACGAAATCGGGCAGGCAGCGCGACAGGTCGGTCGGGGTGACGCCCGGCTTATAGGACGGCGTGACCGATCCCAATGACGTTGACGGACGCCCGGCCAGGAAGTCGCCGATGGTCTGCCCCGGCGCCCAATAGGAAGAGCCGCCCGCTACATAGGCCTGCGATTCCCAATAGCGCTGGAAATCGATCCCCGCGAGTGGCCCATCGGGATAGTCGCGTGCCGGGTCGATGCCGACCACAAGTCCCGAATTGGCGTTGAATTCGGCGCGGCCATATTGGCTCATGCCGTTGGTGACGACGCGCCCTTCCTCCGACGTGGCGGCGACGACGCGGCCGCCCGGACACATGCAAAAGCTATAGACGGTGCGGCCATTGGCGCAGTGATGCGCCAGGCTATAGGCCGCCGCGCCCAGATCCGGGTGGCCCGCGCAACTGCCATAGCGCGCCTTGTCGACCCAGCTTTGCGGATGCTCGATGCGCACGCCGATGGAAAAGGGTTTGGGTTCGATATGCACGCCCCGGCCATGGAGCATGGTGAAGGTCGGCCGCGCGCTATGCCCCACTGCCAGCACGACATGATCGCTCTCGATCACGCTGCCGTCCTGAATGACGATGCCGCGCAACTGCTGCGTGCCGTCGCCGCGCCGCTCCAGCACCAGATCATCGACGCGCGTCTGCCAGCGATATTCGCCGCCCAGCGCCTCGATCTGGCGACGCATGGATTCGACCATGGTGACCAGGCGGAAGGTGCCGATATGGGGGTGCGCTTCCCACAAGATATCGTCGGGCGCGCCCGCCGCGACGAACTCCGCCAACACCTTGCGGCCCAGAAAGCGCGGGTCTTTCACCCGGCAATAAAGTTTGCCGTCGGAAAAGGTGCCCGCCCCGCCTTCGCCAAACTGGACATTGCTGTCGGGGTTCAGCTCGCCGCGCCGCCACAGGCCCCAGGTATCCTTGGTCCGCTCGCGCACGACCTTGCCCAGATCGACGATGATCGGGCGGAACCCCATCTGCGCCAGGAGCAACCCGGCGAACAGGCCGCATGGCCCCGCCCCGATCACCACCGGGCGCTTCCCCTGCCAGCCATCGGGCGCATGGGCGACGAAATCATAGCTTGTATCGGGCGTCGGGCGGACGTCATGGTCATGGGCGAAGCGCGCCAGCACGTCCGCTTCATCAGCGACATCGACGTCGAGCGTATAGACGAGCTGGATCGCGCTGCGCCGCCGCGCGTCACTGCCGCGCCGCACGAGGCTATGGCCGCGCAGTTCTTCAGGTTGCAGGCCAAGGCGCGCGCATATCGCAGGCGGCATCGCCTCGGCAGGATGGTCGAGGGGCAGTTTCAGGCCGGAAAGGCGGATCATGTGCTGCCCATAGTCGCTCTGGTGTCCAAACGGAAGCGGCGTCAGGTGGGGCGCATTTTCCCGAACAGCCATTCGCCCACTAGCGCCACGATCATGGTAAGGCCCGTGAGCGGGAACAGCGCCCCCAGCAGCAGCATCGTCGCGGCGACAACCCGTTCCGCGCGCCCTGTCGCGCGCGGCGGTGCGGTCAGGGGGCCCTGCTTGCGCCGCTTCCACCACAGGACGGGCGCGGTCAGGCACAAAGCGAGCAGGCACAGGCACCCCGCCAGCATCAGCAGCCGGTTGACCTCCCCATATTGCTGGCCCTGATGGGTGGCGATGCCCCATTCGACCGCCTTTGCGCCGGGGCCGAACATGCGCCAGTCCATATCCTGCACCACCGCGCCGCTGGCCGCGTCGATGGTGATGGCGCGGGAATCGTCGGCGCGCGTGACGAGGCTGGCCACCAGATAGGGCGCACCGGGGGAGGCGGGCAGGATGAGCTGATAGCCGTCCGCTAGTCCGCGTCTGGCAGCGATTCTCGCGACGGCATCGGCTCCGATGTCGCCCGCCGCGCCCGGTGCCGCACCGCCTTCGCGCAGGGTCCAGGGCAGCGCGTCCTTGGCCGGGGCCGTCCAGGGAATGACCGCCATTTTCGGGCGGCCCCAGTCGTTTGCCGCGACCACCGCGCGCAGGCCGCCGCCCCACACATCCGTCCAGGGCATGCCAGTGATGGCCAGGAACAGGATGACGCCCGCCGACAGGAAGCCGAGCGTGCCATGCAGGTCGCGCCAGAAGAGCCGCCCCTTCACCCCGCCCCTTATGGCAATGGCGGGCTGGCCGCGGCGGGGCCAGCGCAGATAGAGGCCGGTGATGCACAGAAGGATCGCCCATCCCGCCGCCACTTCGACCAGCCGGTTGCCGACCGCGCCGGTCAGCGCCAGGCTGTGCAGATCCTTGACCGTCTTCATGAGGCCGCCGCCCTGCATGATACCCAGCAGGCGGCCGTCATGCGGATCGACGAAATGGACGGTGGCCTCGCCATCGGCCGCCTTGGTCGTCACCCGCCAGCTTTGGGTGGCGCTGGCGGGATGGGTGATCTGGGTCGCCTGTTCGCCGCTGGCCTGTTCGACCGCAGCGATCAGGCGAGCGGGGGGCAGCATCGGCACGCCCGGCGTGGCGGCGATCTCGACCGGATAGAGAAATGCCTCCACCTCCGGCTTGTAGAGATAGAGCGCGCCCGTCACCGCCATCAGTGCGAGGATCGGCAGGACGATGATGCCGGCATAGAAATGCCAGCGCATCATCGCCCGATAGAAGGCACCGTCTGTCATCATCCTGTCCTCCCCTTGAGCTTCAGAAGCGCGCGCGCACGCCGCCATAGATGGCGCGGCGTTCGAGTGGATAGAAAGCGACGCTGCCTTCGTCCGCCGCCGTTGCAACATTGTCGGCGGCGTAGCGGACCAGCGCGCTGATGTCGCCGATGGCGCGTTTCTGCATCAGGTTGCGCGCGTCGAGGAACAGGGTCACGCCGTCGCGCAGTTGCGCCTGCGCGCCGAGGTTGAGCAGCGCATAGCTGCCGACCCGCTTGCTGTTGACATAATCGACCCACGCCCCCTGCGGCAGCCATTCGACCGAGGGCGAGACGCTGATGCTGTCGGTGCCCAGCCGCAATTCGGCGCGATAGACATGGCGCGGCACCACCGGCAGGCGATTGTCGCCATAGACGGCATCGTTGTGGAAGCGAAAATCGCTATATTGATAGACCTGTCGCAGCGTTGCCCAGGGGGTGAAGGCCAGTTGCAGGCCCGCCTCGACACCCTGATGCCGGGTCTTGTCGGCGTTGAAGGTCGCGGCCGCAATGACGCCTGCGATCACGCTATATTGCAGCATCTCCCCCTTGATGTCGGCGCGGTAGAGGCTGATGTCCCAGGCGGCGATGCCGATCCGGCCACGCATGCCGATCTCCGCCGTCCACGCCTTTTGCGCGCGGACGGGCGTGAAACCGGGCGCGCCGCCAGCGGGCGTTTGGCTGAGTTCGCTAAAGCCCGGCAGTTCGACCGAGCGGCTGTAATTGGCGAAGAATTGCAGTGTTTCGCTCGGTTCGTAAAGCAGGCCGATCTTGGGCGCGAAAGCATCGAAGCTGGCGTCGCCGCTGCGCGCCGGGGCGAAGCGGTTGTCGATGCGGCGCTCGCCATGGGTGTAGAGGCCGCCGCCGATCAGCCACAGGCCCGGCATCGGGGCAATGCGCGCTTCACCATAGCTGTTGATCGTCTGCGCGCGCTGCTGGACCAACGCGGTCGGCGCACCACGGTCGCCTGCGATATTAACGAACTGGCGCGCGGTCACTTTGCCGAAGCGCGCCTGGCTGCCGAGCGTCACTTCCACCGGCATCCCGCCCAGATTGCCCGCCAGATCAAGGCTGGCGAACGCCCCGCGATCCTCCGATTTCTGGTCGATCACCTGGAAGATCGGGTGGTAAAGATCCTTGGCATTGAAGAAGAGGCCGAAGGCGAGCGTGCCCTTGCCAAGGGCGATGGTGGTGCGATTTTGCAGGCGGATCGAATCAATGTCGCGCGCCTGATCGCCGACGAAATTGCCCCTGGTCGGATTGGTCAGCACTGACTTTTCGGACAGCGACCCGGACAGCTTCTGACGAATATTTTGGGCGCTGGCGTAGAAGCGGGTTTCGACGGTGTCGCTGATCTTCACGCCGACATTGCCGTTGAAGCGATAGGATGTCCGCTTGCCATGGTCGCGCTCGCCATCCGACCGATCCGTGGTGATCGCGGCCCAGGCGTCGCCGCGTTCGTCGGCATAGCCATAGGCGGCCTTTGTGCGGATCGTGTCGAAGCTGCCGCCATCGAGGCGTACCTCTACGCCCGGCGCGCTGCGGCCCGTCGGCGTCACGGCGTTGATCGCGCCGCCCAGCGTCGATCCGCCAAAGCGCAGCGCATTGCCGCCGCGATAGACCTCGATATGCTGGAACACCTGCGGGTCGAGTTCCTGAAAATCGCCATTATCATCGGCCAAGTTGAGCGAAATCCCGTCCTGCAACAGGGTCAGCCCGCGCATGTGGAAACCGCGCGACAGGCCTGAGCCGCGGATCGAGATGCGGACCTCCTGCCCGAACCGGGGTTGGGTATAGACGCCAGGCGAAAAGGTCAGCGCATCGCGCAGCGAGACGGCGACCTTATCCTCGAAGGCGTCGGCCGCGACGACATCGACGCCGCCTGGGGTGCGCTGGACGCGGGCGGTCGCGGCTTCGATCATGGGGCTGGCGGTGACGATGATGCGGCTCTGGTCCGCCTCTTCGGCAAAGGCAGGAGCGGACGACAAAGCGAGGGCGCACAGCGATATGCTGCGCAGGCCGGAATGATGGCGCATGGATTTAACCTATTGATAATATTATTTTAATCCAGCGACCTTCTGTTTGATCGGCTGGATGGGGGCTGGACAGACACGATCCTCCCCTGACAGGGGAAGTGGCTGGCCGCAGGCCAGACGGAGGGGGGGCACCCTATCGATAGCGGCGACACCCCTCCGTCACGCCTTCGGCGTGCCACCTCCCCCACAGGGGGAGGATATCAAAGGGCTGTCGGCGGCCCGGAGGATGGTGGGGGAGGCGCGGCGAGGCGGGCGATCAGGCCGGTCTTGAGCGCGAAGGCGATCGGACCGAAAGCCAGCGTCCAGGCCGGCAGCGCCAGATCGGCGAGGATCAGCGGCGGGACGATCGGCTGAACCGATGCGGCGAAGGGGCAATGTTGCTGGCTGCCCATGGCGTCATCGGGTTGATGGTCGCCCTGCCCCGGTGCCTGGTCGCGATCGACCACGACATTGATCGCGCCCTGCCCGGTACACAGCGTCACGACGACGCCTTGCGCCGTGCGGACGGGCATGAAGCCGGGCGGCACGATCATCTGGATGGCAAGGACGAGCAGCGCCAACGCCGCCAGCAGGCCGCGCGCACCCTCCGATCGTCTGATTGCCCCCATGGTCACGTTGCGCGCTTAACCGATGATCGGCGACCTGTCACCGACACAAATTGCCCCAGCCCACCCACTCACCTTGACGTAAACGTAAAGTGCCATTATCTCTATCTCCATGGACAATCGCAGCAGCATAGCGGGCATCGAATTGCCCGACCATAGCGACCGGCAGAGCTACAGCATCACCGACCTGTCGGAAGAATTCGGCGTCACGGCGCGCGCGCTGCGCTTCTATGAGGATGAAGGGCTGATCTCGCCCGAGCGGCAGGGTCTGGCGCGCATCTATTCGCGGCGCGACCGGGCGCGGCTGGCCTGGATCTTGCGCGGCAAGCGGGTGGGGTTCAGCCTCACCGAAATCCGCGAGATGATCGACCTCTACGACGCCGACGAGGCCCATGAGGAACAGCGCCGCGTGACGGTCGCCAAGTGCATGGCGCGCATCGACCTGCTCAACCGGCAGAAGGACGATATCGACGCCGCCATCGCTGAACTGGATGCCTTCGTCGCCACCATTGCCCACTGAATACTAACCGCCTCTCATAAAAAATTCGCAGGAGAAGATCATGCCCAGTTATACCGCCCCCGTTCGCGACACCCGTTTCGTGCTGGACCATGTGGTCGGGCTGGAGCGCTACGCCAATCTGCCCGGCTTTGAGAATGCGACCCCTGACCTGGTTGACGCGATCCTGACCGAAGGCGGCAAGATGGCCGCCGAAGTCCTGTTCCCGCTCAATGCCGTTGGCGACAAGGAAGGCTGCACCCGTCACCCCGACGGCAGCGTGACCACGCCGACCGGCTTCAAGGCCGCGTTCGACCAGTTCGTCGCGGGCGGTTGGACCACCATCCACGGCCCGGTCGAATTTGGCGGCCAGGGCCTGCCCAGCGTCTTGGCGACGGCGGTTGACGAATATGTCCTGTCGGCGAACCAATCGTTCGAAATGTATCATGGCCTGACCGCAGGGGCTGTCGCGGCGCTGATCGCCAAGGGCAGCGACGAATTGCAGCAGCGCTACATTCCCAAGATGGTGTCGGGCGAATGGACCGGCACGATGAACCTGACCGAACCGCATTGCGGCACGGACCTTGGCCTCATCAAGACCAAGGCGGTGCCCAATGCCGATGGCAGCTATGCGATCACCGGTACCAAGATCTTCATTTCGGCGGGCGAGCATGACCTGTCGGACAATATCATCCACCTGGTCCTCGCCAAGACGCCGGGTGCACCCGACAGCAGCAAGGGCATTTCGCTGTTCGTCGTGCCCAAGATGATGGTGCATGACGATGGATCGCTCGGCGATCGCAACGCGGTGTCGTGCGGGTCGATCGAACATAAGATGGGTATTCACGGCAACGCCACCTGCGTCATGAATTATGACGGCGCGACCGGATGGATGGTGGGCGAGGAGAATAAGGGCCTCGCCGCCATGTTCATCATGATGAACGCGGCGCGGTTGGGCGTTGGCCTGCAGGGGCTGGGCCAGGCCGAGATCGCCTTCCAGAATGCGGTCCATTATGCCCGCGACCGGCGGCAGGGCCGCGCGCTGACCGGCCCCAAGGAGCCGGAGGAGAAGGCCGACACGCTGTTCGTCCATCCCGATGTGCGCCGCATGTTGATGGAAGCCAAGGCGATGACCGAAGGGCTGCGCGCTCTCATCCTGTGGGGGGCGCTCCAGGCGGACCTGTCGCATCATGCCGCAACCCCCGAAGAACGGCAGGCGGCCGACGACATGCTGTCGCTGCTGACCCCGGTGATCAAGGGCTATGGCACCGACCGCGGCTTCGACATTGCCGTTGCCTGCCAGCAGGTGTTTGGCGGCCATGGCTATATCTGGGAAAATGGCGTCGAGCAGTATGTGCGCGACGCGCGCATCGCCCAGATTTACGAAGGCACCAATGGCGTGCAGGCGATGGATCTGGTCGGCCGCAAACTGGCCATGAATGGCGGCCGCGCGCTGCAGGCTTTCCTCAAGGTCGTTGCCGACGAGGTGGCCGAAGCCAAGGGCAATGAGAAGCTCGCCCCCTTTGCCGAATCGCTGGAGAAGGCGAGCGCGCAACTCGGCGCGGCGACCATGTGGCTGATGCAGAACGCCATGAAGAATCCGGACAATGCCGGGGCGGGCGCGCATCATTATATGCACATCCTGGGCATCGTCGCGACCGGCCTGATGTGGTTGCGGATGAGCAAGGCGGCAGCGACGCTGCTGGCAGCGGGCGAAGGCGATACCAAGTTCCTGGAAGCCAAGCTGGTCACGGCGCGCTTCTTTGCCGAGCGGATCATGCCCGACGCAGGATCGCTCCGCCGCAAGATCGAGGGCGGTGCCGACGCGCTGATGGCGCTCGACCCGGACATGTTCCTGGCGGCCTGAGGCGGACACGAAAAAGGGGCTCCGTGACATGTCACGGAGCCCCTTTTTTTGTCTGCCGAACAAACACTGATCGCTGTGTGCGCTGATCCGTAGCGACTGTTCATGCTCCCCGGCGAAGGCCGGGGCCCAGATCAGAGCTTGGAACTGGACCCCGGCTTGCGCCGGGGAACAGGTCCGTGGATCTCGTCAGCGCATTTCAGACATTAGTCTTCGCCATTATCCTTGACGCCGACGGTCGGTACTTCGACCGTCTTTTCCTCGGTGCCGACAACGACTTCCTTCGAATCGACATCGACCTTGGGCAGTGCGCCGCCATCGACGCTGACTTCGGGCATGTCCCCGCCCGTCACATCGGCATTCCAGAAGCCGGTGGCGAACAGGACGCCGACGATCGCAAGAATGGCGATCAGCACAATCGCGATTGTGCGGCCCGGCCCCTTCTTTTCCACGATAACCCGGCTATCGTCATATCCATCATTACGAACGTCAACCATGTAAAACCCTCCTCATGTCGTTGTGAAGGGAGAAACGACCTAGCAATCTTATTGGTTCCAGCGGTCAGACGTTGGGGATTTCGGACAGGATGAAGGTCGGGATAATGTCAGGCGTCAATCGCCCCACAAATCCTTGATCTTGCCAAAGAAACCAGTCGAAGCAGGGCATTCCTCCCCGGTTTCGGTTTCGCGGAAGGCTTCGAGCAATTCCTTCTGCTTCGCCGTCAGCCGGGTCGGTGTTTCGACGTCGATCTGCACGACCAGATCACCCTGCCCGCGCCCGTTCAGCACAGGCATGCCCGCACCACGCTGGCGGATCTGCTTGCCCGACTGGATGCCAGCTGGGATCTTGATTTCATGCCGCACGCCGTCGAGACCGGGCACTTCGATCGACCCGCCCAATGACGCCGTGGTGAAGCTCACCGGGCAGCGGCAGAAGAGCGTCGTGCCCTCGCGCTCGAACAAGCTGTGCCGCGTCACATGCAGGAAGATATAAAGGTCGCCCGCAGGCGCGCCGCGTGCGCCCGCTTCGCCTTCGCCGGTCAGGCGGATGCGCGTACCTTCGTCCACGCCCGCCGGTATGTTGACTGACAGCGACTTGGGCTTGTCTACCCGGCCTTCGCCGCGACAGGCGCGGCACGGGCTTTCGATGACCTGCCCTGCGCCATGGCAGGATGGGCAGGTGCGCTCGACCATGAAGAAGCCCTGCTGCGCCCGCACCTGGCCATGGCCTTTGCAGGTGCCGCAGGTCTTGACCCCGGTGCCGGGCTGCGCGCCCGACCCTTCGCAGGTATCGCAGGCGGCGGAGACTTCGATTTCGATCTGAGTCTGCTTGCCATGATAGGCTTCGTCGAGGCTGATTTCGAGGTCGTAGCGGAGGTCCGCGCCGCGACGCTGCTGCTGACGACCACCGCCGCCGCCGCCAAAGCCGGACTGGCCGAAGATGGTTTCGAAAATATCGCCCAGATCGGAAAATCCGCCCGCATTGGCGCGATGGCCACCGCCGCCGCCCGGCTCATGCTGGGTATAGGCGGCATGACCGAAGCGGTCATAGGCCGCGCGCTTTTGCGGGTCTTTCAGGCAATCATAGGCCTGCGACACCGCCTTGAACTTGGCTTCGCTTTCGGCACATCCCCCCGTCTTGTCGGGGTGATATTTCATCGCGAGCTTGCGATAGGCGCTCTTGATCTGCGCACCATCGGCGGTGCGCTCGATTTCGAGCAGCGTATAATAATCGATTTCGGTCGTCATTCGGACCCCCGCCCACCTCTTCCCTCACCCCGACCAAGGCCGGGGTGAGGGATATGGGGCATCGGCTTACGCCTTGTTGTCATCCACTTCGGAGAATTCGGCATCGACGACATCGTCATCGGCCTTGGGCGCGTCCGCACCCGGAGCCGCGGCCGAAGCCTGCTCCTTCTCGTAAATGGCCTGGCCCAGCTTCATCGCGATCGTCGCGAGTTCCTGCGCCTTGGTCTTCATCGCTTCAGCGTCGCCGCCTTCGATCGCCGACTTGGTCGCGGCAATTGCGGTTTCGATCTCGCCCTTCAGCGCCGCATCGACCTTGTCACCATGTTCGACCAGCTGCGCTTCGGTGGTGTGGACCAGGCTTTCGGCGTTGTTCTTCGCCTCGGCCGCCTCACGGCGCTTCTTGTCCTCTTCGGCGAAGCGTTCAGCATCCTTGACCATCTGGTCGATGTCCGAATCGCTCAGGCCACCCGATGCCTGGATGCGGATCTGCTGTTCCTTGCCAGTGCCCTTGTCCTTGGCGGACACGTTGACTAGGCCGTTGGCATCGATGTCGAACGTGACCTCGATCTGCGGCACGCCGCGCGGGGCTGGCGGGATGCCAACCAGATCGAACTGGCCGAGGATCTTGTTGTCCGCCGCCATTTCGCGTTCGCCCTGGAACACGCGGATGGTCACGGCCTGCTGATTGTCGTCGGCGGTCGAATAGACCTGGCTCTTCTTAGCCGGGATGGTGGTGTTGCGATCGATCATGCGGGTGAACACGCCACCCAGCGTCTCGATGCCCAGCGACAGCGGCGTCACGTCGAGCAGCAGCACATCCTTGACATCGCCCTGCAGCACGCCCGCCTGAATGGCGGCGCCCATGGCGACGACTTCGTCAGGGTTCACGCCGGTATGCGGTTCCTTGCCGAAAAATTCCTTCACGGCTTCGCGCACCTTGGGCATGCGGGTCATGCCGCCGACCAGGACGACTTCGCTGATGTCGGCCGCCGAAACGCCGGCGTCCGCCATCGCCTTCTTGCAAGGCTCCATCGTGCGCTTGATGAGGTCGGCGACCAGGCGCTCCAGGTCCGACCGGGTGATGGTCTTAACAAGATGCTTGGGGCCGTTTTGATCGGCGGTGATGAAGGGCAGGTTGACTTCGGTCGACTGGGCCGAGGACAGCTCGATCTTCGCCTTTTCGGCCGCTTCCTTCAGACGCTGGAGCGCCAGCTTGTCCTTGGTCAGGTCAATGCTCTCGGTCTTCTTGAAGTCGTCGGCCAGGAACTGCACCAGCTTGGCGTCGAAATCTTCACCGCCCAGGAAGGTGTCGCCATTGGTCGACTTCACTTCGAACACGCCATCGCCGATTTCCAGAATGGAAATGTCGAACGTGCCGCCGCCAAGGTCATAGACCGCGATCGTCTTGCCGTCCTGCTTGTCGAGGCCATAGGCCAGCGCGGCCGCGGTCGGCTCGTTGATGATGCGCAGGACTTCGAGGCCCGCAATCTGGCCGGCGTCCTTGGTCGCCTGACGCTGGGCATCGTTGAAGTAGGCAGGCACGGTGATGACCGCCTGCGTGACCGTTTCGCCAAGATAGCTCTCGGCGGTTTCCTTCATCTTCTGCAGGGTGAAGGCAGAAATCTGCGCGGGGCTGTAATCCTGACCACCGGCGCGGACCCAGGCGTCGCCGTTCGGACCCTTGGCGATATCATAGGGAACGAGTTCCATGTCCTTCTTGGTCATGGGATCGTCGAAGCGGCGGCCGATCAGGCGCTTGACCGCGAAGATCGTGTTGTCGCCGTTGGTGACCGCCTGGCGCTTGGCCGGCTGGCCGATCAGGCGCTCGCCATCCTTGGCGAAGGCGACGATGGACGGCGTCGTGCGCGCGCCTTCCGCATTTTCAATAACCTTGGGCTTGCCACCGTCCATGACGGCGACGCAGCTGTTGGTGGTGCCAAGATCGATACCGATTACTTTTGCCATTGTGTCCTCTTTGAACCCCAAATTTCATTCAGCGGTTGACGGCCCCATACCCCACGAAAGCGCCAAGGCAAGGCCGGTCTGCATGGGCGATATAGGCGTGCTTTTGCTTGGCACAAGAAGCAGCGGCCATTAGCTATGTCATCGACCGGAAACGAGACAGTCATGGAGTGACCAATGCGCGCGCCCTTCGCCCTTATCGCCCTCGCGGCCCCGCTGGCGCTCAGCGCGTGCGGCGACCCTGCGCCCAGCTATATCGACCAGGCCTGGGTGCGGCTGTCGCCGAACAAGGACTCGCCCTCGGCCGGCTATTTCGTCGCGCATGGCGGCGATGCGGGCGTGCAAATACGCGGCGTGCTGACCGCCTATGCCGTCCGGGTCGAAATGCATGAAAGCGTGATGGACAAGGGTGTCATGGCAATGAAGCCAATCGACAGCGTGGACGTGCCCGCCAAGGGCGAGGTCGCCTTTGCGCCCGGCGGCAAGCATCTGATGCTGTGGGGCATCAACGATGCTGCGGTCAACCAGGGCAAGATGGAACTGACCTTCCTGATGAGCGACGGCAAGCGCCTGCTGGTGGACGCAGTGATTCGCAAGCCGGAGGCGGCGGGCTCGGCTGTAGCGAAACCCGCCGCGCATGAGGGTCATTGAGCAGCCGTAGCCTGACGCCCGATGAAATCGCGCTTGCCCATGCCATGTTCGGCCGGGCGATCGTCTATGATCGGGTGCGGGTGCATAACCGCAAATGGTGGCCGTTCCAGCCCAGCCGGGTGACAATGGCCCCCGATGGCCATTTGTGGTTTGCGCCGCAAGGCGGCCTGTTCTGCGCCGATTTCTGCGAAAGCCCGCTCCCTATCAAGGCGCATTTCATCCATGAAATGACCCATGTGTGGCAGGCGCAGCGATCGGGGAAATGGTGGTTGCCGCTTATGCGCCACCCTTTTTGCCGCTATGATTATATGGTTCTGCCGGGCAAACCCTTCGCGCATTATGGCATCGAGCAGCAGGCCGAGATCGTGCGCCATGCGTTTCTGTTGCGGCGGGGGGTGGCGTTAGCGGGCAAGCCGGGGCTGGACGTCTATGAGGCGTTGCTGCCGTTCAGTTGAAGTGGTTACCCAAATCGGGTACTGTGCCGCCATGAGCAAATCCACATCCGTTGCTTTAAGCGATCATTTCCGGGCCTTCGCCGAGCGCAAGGTCGCCGAGGGCCGGTTTGGATCGACCAGTGACGTCGTTCGCGCAGGCCTGCGGCTGCTGGAAATGGAAGAGAAGAAGCTGGAAGCGCTAAGGGCGGCGCTGATCGAGGGTGAGCAAAGCGGCGTGCTGGAAGATTTCGACATGCGCGAATGGATTGAGCGCCGGTTCCCTAGCGCGTGACAGCCCCGGTCCGCTTTAACGCGGCCGCCGAACGCGATTTGGCGAACATTGCCGTCTACACCCAAGAGCAATGGGGTGCGCAGCAGGCAAAGGCCTATGTGACCGCCATCGCTGATGCCGTCGACAGGATCGCGATCTACGCAAACATCGGCAGCCCGATCGAGGATGTTCGGGGTGGCTATCGCAAATTGCGCGTCGAGAGCCATAATATCTACTATCGCCAAAAAGGCGGTTTTGTCGAAATAGTCCGCATCCTACATCAGCGCGCGGATCATCTGACCCATCTGGAATGAAAAAAGGCGGACCTTTCGGCCCGCCCTCTTCATCGTCATCCCTGATCGCGGATCAATAGACCCGCGCCTTGGGCTGCACATATTCCGCTTCGTCGGTCAGCGTGTAATCATGGACCGGGCGATAATCGAGCTTCACTTCGCCGCCCGAACCACCCCAGCCGTCGAACCAGCTGATCGTGTGCTTCATCCAGTTTTCGTCGTCGCGGTTCGGGAAATCCTCATGCGCGTGCGCGCCACGGCTTTCCTTGCGGTTTTCCGCGCTGACCATGGTGCAGACGGCCTGAGACATGAGGTTGTCCAGTTCCAGCGTCTCGACAAGGTCGGTGTTCCAGATCAGCGAGCGATCCGACACGCCGACATCCTGCATGCCCGCATAGACATTGTGCATCTTGTCGACGCCCTCGGCCAGCAGCGCGCTGTCGCGGAACACGGCGGCGTGCTTCTGCATCGTGTGCTGCATTTCGAGGCGCAGCTTCGCGGTCGGCGTGCCGCCGGTCGCGTTGCGATATTTGTCGAGGCGGCTGAGCGCCAGGTCGGCGGCATCCGACGCCAGCGGCTTGTGGCTCCCATTGGGCTTGAGATTGTCCTTGAGGAACAGACCCGTCGCCCGGCCGAACACGACCAGATCGATCAGCGAGTTCGAGCCGAGGCGGTTGGCGCCATGGACCGATACGCAGGCCGCTTCGCCGACCGCAAACAGGCCGGGGACCACGACTTCGGGATCGCCATCCTTCTTGGTCAGCACCTGGCCATGATAATTACAGGGAATGCCGCCCATATTATAATGGACCGTCGGCGTGACGGGCAGCGGCTGGCGGGTGAGGTCGACACCGGCAAAGATCTTGCCGCTTTCGGTGATGCCCGGCAGGCGCTCGGCCAGCACCTTGGGATCGATATGATCAAGGTGCAGGAAGATATGATCCTTGTTCGGACCAACGCCGCGCCCTTCGCGCATTTCCATCGCCATCGATCGCGACACGACGTCACGTGATGCCAGATCCTTGGCCGACGGGGCATAGCGTTCCATGAACCGCTCGCCTTCGGAGTTGGTGAGATAGCCACCCTCCCCGCGCGCGCCTTCGGTGATCAGCACGCCCGCACCATAGATGCCGGTCGGGTGGAACTGCACGAATTCCAGATCCTGGAGCGGAAGTCCCGCACGCAACACCATGCCGCCGCCGTCGCCGGTGCAGCTATGCGCCGAGGTGGCGGAGAAATAGGCGCGGCCATAGCCGCCCGTGGCCAGCACGACCGCATGGGCGCGGAAGCGATGGATCGAGCCATCTTCCATGCACAAAGCGATCACGCCGCGACATTCGCCATTTTCCATGATCAGGTCGATGGCGAAATATTCGATGTAGAAGTCCGCGTCATATTTCAGCGACTGCTGATAGAGCGCGTGGAGCATGGCGTGGCCGGTACGGTCGGCGGCGGCGCAGGTGCGCTGCACCGGCGGGCCGGCACCCATATTCTGCATATGGCCGCCGAAGGGACGCTGGTAGATCGTGCCATCCTCGTTGCGGCTGAACGGCACGCCGGCATGTTCCAGTTCGATGACGGCGGCAGGTGCTTCGCGCACCATATATTCGATCGCGTCCTGATCGCCCAGCCAGTCCGACCCCTTGACGGTGTCGTACATGTGCCAGGTCCAGTGATCGGGCGAATTGTTGCCAAGGCTTGCCGCGATGCCGCCCTGCGCCGCGACCGTGTGGCTGCGCGTCGGGAACAATTTGGTGATGCACGCGGTCTTGAGGCCCGCTTCGGCGCTGCCCATGGTCGCGCGCAGGCCCGAACCGCCCGCGCCCACGACCACGGTGTCATAGGTATGATCGATGATCTTATAGGCTTGCGTCATTATTCGACGACCCCTGTGAAGGCGATCTTGGCGATCGCGAAGACGCCTGCGGCCGCGCCGCCAAAGGCATAGAAATTAAGCAGCAGCATCGAGAAGAAGGCCATGCCCTTATCGTGGACATAATCTTCCAGCATCACCTGCATGCCGAGGCGCAGATGCCAGAAGATGCTGACGATCATCAGCATCATCGGCACTGCCACCAGCGGGTTGGCGATCCACAGCACGACGCTCTCATAATCGAGGCCGGGCAGGCTAATCAGGCTGAAAATCAGCCACAGTACCAGCAGTAGGTTGCCGACGGCGGTGTAGCGCTGCGCCAGCCAGTGATGCGCGCCGTGCTTGGCCGAACCCAGCCCGCGAACGCGGCCGATACCCGTTCCGTTGCCCATCAGAAACCCTTTCCGAAGATATAGAGCCACAGCAGGGCCGTCACGGCCAGCGACGCCGCGAAGGTCGCGATCGACCAGCTCTTGTTGCTGCGCAGTTCATATCCCGCGCCCAAATCCAGCACAAAATGGCGTAGGCCGGAGAAAAGATGCTGGAAGAAGAACCAGCTAAGCCCGATCATCACCAGATAGCCGATCGGTGACGTGGCGCAGGCGACGAAGGTCGCATAGGCTTCCGGCCCGGTCGCGGCGGCCATCAGCCACCAGATGAGGCCCAGCGCACCGGCCGTCGCCAGACCGTTGCCGGTCACGCGATGGATGATGGAGACGGTCATGGCCGGTCCCCATTTCCATATGGTCAAATGCGGCGAGAGCGGCCGGCTGTTGGATCGCGCCATATCTACCCTTGTCCCTGCTATATTCCTTGATCCCGCCCCCCTTAAGAGCGAACGCACAGGAGGGCAAGCCGCGCCGGGCATGGCTGCCCCAATGTCCGTGCCGGGCCAACGGGCATTTGATCATAAGAAGTGATTAACCAAAGCGCGCTAGGACAGGCTGATATTATCGCTCATCCCACCAACAGGGGCCGTCCAGCCATGTCGTCCTTCGTTTCTCCCGCCGAAACCGCCTCCGACTATGTGGCGGGCATTGATCCCGACGGCACGATTGCCCGTAACGCAAAAGAAATCGGCCTGTTGATCGAGCCGGACATCGACCAAGTCGCGGCGGCATTTTTCGACAGCTATATGCGCGAAACCGGGTTGATCGATCGCCTGGACCAGTCAGTGATCGACAAGATCCGGGCCGAATCGCGTGTCTATGCCGCCCATAAGCTGATGCATTTCAGGGAGGCGCGCTGGACGCGCTCTGCCGCCGATTGCGTGCGGCAGGCGCGCAAACAGGGCGTGCCGGTGCGTTCCGTGCTGGTCGCGGTCGGCAAGGCCAACGACATGATCATGAATTTGCTGTGGGAACGGTGCCGTGACGATGATGCGCGCCTGCGCCGGTTGATGGGCACGATCATGGAAATCGGCATGTTCGATGCCGGCTTCATGAGCAATGTGCTATCGTCCGATCAGGCCGAAGTTCAGCGCGCCGAACGGCAGCGCTATGGCACCCTGTTCGAACAGCGGATCATGGGCGAACTGGACGGTGCCACGCGCCTGGGCGAATCGCTGCGCGAACAGGCCAAGGATGCGTCCGCCGCCACGCGGGGCATGTTGGGCAAGGCGTCGGAAGTCGCCGCTGCCGCCGAACAATCCGCTCTGGCGATGCGCGAAGCCGCCCGCACCTCCGCTGGCCTCATCCGCGCGATCGACGATGCCCGCACCGAAGTCGAGGGCGCGGCCGACGTGGCCCAGCGCGCCGCCAAGCAATCGGGCGATGCCGTCACCATGTCCGCCACCCTGTCGGACCATGCCAAGTCGATCGAATCGATCCTGGGCCTCATCCGCGACATTGCCGGGCAAACCAATTTGCTGGCGCTCAACGCCACGATCGAAGCCGCCCGTGCGGGCGACGCCGGGCGCGGCTTTGCTGTGGTGGCGCAGGAAGTCAAAAGCCTCGCCAACCAGACCGCGCGGGCGACCGACGAAATTGCGGGCAAGATCGCCGACATCCAGGCCTCGACCCGCCAGTCGGTGGAGACCAACGAGCGCATCCGCGACACGGTGGGCGAAGTGCAGGCCAGCGCCGAACGCATCCGCCATGCCATGGACGCGCAGGCGCAGACCGTCACGATGATCACCGCCGCCGTCGACGAAACCGCGCTGGCCGCCGACTCCATGTCGACCACCATTTCGGCGATCCGCCAGGACACCGAAGTCGTCGCGTCGGAGATCGACCAGCTCGAACGCGGCTTCGTCAGCGTGGAGGGCAAGCTCGCCAGCCTGCGCCATGCCTCGACCGACTTTGGGCGGCAGGTCGCCTGAAATTGACGCCCCTCGTCCGTCATGCTGACGAAAGTCAGCATCCATGCGCGCTCCGTCTGTGAACACACATAGGTTAGAGCCAATGGCCCCTGACTTTCGTCAGGATGACGCCGGTGTTTAAGGACGTGCTGCGAGCCGCTTTCCCTGCTCCGCTCGCTGCTCTAAAGGCGGCGGGATGAACGATGCTAGCACCCCGGCGATCCAAAGCTGGAAAGTCACCCTGCCCTGCACCCGCGCCGAAGCCGAGGCGCTGGATGGGGACATTGCCGCCTTTGCGATGATGGACCGGCCGCCCGTGCTGATGACCAGCGAGGCGGAACCCGATGATGAGGATGCCTGGCGGCTCGACGCCTATTTCGAGGGCAAGCCCAGCCCCGCCGCGATCAAATTGTTGCGGTCGATGGTGCCCAGCGCCGCGCAGACCAAGCCAATTGTCGAAGCGCTGCCCGACGAGGATTGGGTGACGATCAGCCAGCAGGGACTGGAGCCGGTGACCGCCGGGCGCTTCCATGTCCGCAACCTCGCCAGCGACCTCGAACAGCCCGGCCAGGTCAGTCTGCTGATCGCCGCCAGCCGCGCCTTTGGCACAGGGCAGCATGAGACGACCGCAGGCTGCCTCGCCATGCTCGACCGGATGCGGCGCGTGGGCATGCGGTTCGGCAATGTCGCCGACATCGGCACCGGCACCGGTCTGCTCGCCTTTGCTGCGCTGCACCTGTGGCCGCGCGCCTATGCCACCGCGTCGGACATCGATCCGGTGGCGGTCGAGATCAGCGCCGAAAATGCGCTGGCCAATGGCATGACGGTCGGCCGCGGACAGGGGCAGGTCGCGCTCTATGCCGCCGCCGGGGTCGATCATGCCGCGATCATCACCCGCGCGCCCTATGACCTGCTGATCGCCAATATCCTGGCCGGGCCGCTGATCGAACTCGCCCCATCGCTCTGCGCGATGGTGGAGGAAGGCGGCACGATCCTGCTGGCGGGCCTGCTCAACGAACAGGCCGACGCCGTGCTGGCCGCCTATCGAGCGCAGGGGATGCGGCTGGCCGAACGCGCCGACCGGGGTGATTGGCCGACGTTGCGCCTGCGCAAGCGGCCTGTAATCGGCTGGAAACGCCCCCGCCGCCTCAACCCCGCCGCACGCGGCGAAGCGCCCGGTTTCGGGAGTATCTGACGCTCTAGACCGGGATGATCAGAGCGCGTCGATCATCTCGGCCAGCACCGCCAGGCAATCCTTGCCCAACTGCATGGAGCGCGCAGGCGACCAGCCGGTTTCGGCGTCGGGCAGGTCGTCATTATCCTTGAACGGCATTTCCAGCGTCATCGCCACCGCGCCGAATCGCTCGGCAATCTGGTTGGTGGACATGGCAAGGTTCGCGCGGCCTGCACCCGCAACCGGATAGCCCAAGCGCGTCTGGAAATCGGGCGTGCGCGCCGCCAGCGTGTCGCGATAGCGGTGATAGAGCGACACTTGCCGATCGGTGATTGACGGGATGCCTTCGAACCCGGCGATGAATACGGCGGGGATCGCCTCGTCGCCATGCACGTCCATCGCGAAGTCCACGCCGGTTTCATCCATCGCGTTGCGGACCAGCAGCACTTCGGGGCTGCGTTCCATCGACGGATCATGCCATTCGCGGTTGAGGTTCACCCCCACCGCGTTGGTGCGCAGATGGCCCCGGCGGCTACCATCGGGGTTCATATTGGGGACGAGGTGGATGGTCGCCTTCTGGCGCAGCAGCCGGGCAACGGCATCCTCTTCGTCGGTCAGCCGCTCCAGCGCGCCTTCCATCCACCATTGCGCCATCGATTCGCCGGGATGCTGGCGCGCATAGAGCCACACCTGCTTTGGCCCATCGCCGATGGTCAAAAGGTCAATCGGCTGGCCATCCAGCGTCAGCCCCAATTCGCGATGCGCCACGCCCGGCTGGCAGGCGGCAAAGGCGATCAGGTCATGGTGCCGCTCCATCGAATAAGGCGCGAAATAGGCGACCCACACGACATTGGCATCGCTCGCCAGCCGGATGATCAGCGTGCCATCGGCATAGCTGGTGTCGGCCTGGGTCCAGATTTCCCGGTCCTCGCTCACCCGCGCCTTATAATCGACCCAGCCGTCGGGATAGGCCGACCCGCCACAATTGACGATTCGCAACTCCACTTCGCGCCCGGCGGCGCCTGCGACGCGGAAGTGGAACCATTGATAAAAGTCGCTCTGATGATCCGTCACGATCTCCAGCTCGGCGCGCGCGCCTGTCGGCGTATCGGTGATGGAAAGGGTGCGAATATTGCCGCTGTCAAAGCCGCTGGAAATGGAAATGGTCATTTGACGGTTATAGTCCGCCCCGATTCGCCCGGATAGCCCCCGATCAACGCGCCAGCGAGCTTTTGTGCGGCGATGCCCGGCTGCGCGGCGGGCGTGCCCTGCTTCGCTTCGGTATAGGCGCGGCCTTCCCAGATGGTCGCCGAATCGGACCGGCGACGCAGTTGCACATGCAATTGCGTGGTCACGATATCCTTGGGCTTGCCCGACAGGTTGATGCCGACGCCCAGGCCCATGCCCGAAAAACCGCCGCTGCCGATGCCGCCGCCCATGCCGACGGTGACGGGGCGATCGTTGCGCGCCTGGCCTGAGGGACGGAAGCTGCGCTGGAAGCTGACCAACGCGACATACTCACTCGTCGCGCCCGGTGCGACGCTGGTGAAGCCCACCCGCTGCCATTCCTGCGCGACGGCGGCGGCATAGGTGCGGAATTCCAGGCTGATGTCAGGATTGCCGGGCATTTCCTCCACCGCGACCGTGCCCGTCCGGGCAGGATTGCCGACATGGAATCGCGTCACTTCCACTTGTGGTACGGCGGTTGCGCACGCGGCCAGCGGCAGGGCAAGGCAGGCGGCAAGAATCAGGCGCTTCGACATCGATTTCACTCCAACGTGGCTATCCACCGATAAACGGCGCGATGAGCTATATTCCCTCCAACGCGCAAAGCCATGAAGTTGCTGCATGACCGATGAACAACGGCAAAAGAGCGCCCGCCGCCCTTGACTTTGGCCCGCCCCACCCATAGGGGCAGCGCTTCGATTTTCCATCACAGTCAGATTCACCAAGGGCCGATGCCATGAAGATCCGCAACTCGCTCAAGTCGCTCAAGGACCGCCACCGGGACAACCGCGTGATCCGTCGTCGCGGCCGCACCTACGTTATCAACAAGACCAACCGTCGCTTCAAAGCCCGCCAGGGCTAAGCATAGCGGTCAGGATGGTGCCGTTTCCGGCGCTGTCCTAAGCCATCGGACGAATCAGTCCTTTCAGAGCGCCCGATCGAGCATGATCGGGCGCTCGATGCGTTTGCAGGTGGGGTTGGGAATATGCGCGGTGTACCCCCACCCCGTTCGGAATGAGCCTGTCGAAGCCCCTTTCTTTCGCAAGAAAAGGGGAGGGACGCTAAAGTGCGTTTCCGCAACGTAGTGAGAACAGCCGAAAAACATTGTTCCCCGGCGAAAGCCGGGGTCCAGTTCCACGCCCTGAACTGGCCCCGGCTTTCGCCGGGGAACACAAGCTATACTGCTGTTGGTATCATTCGGAGTCGGGTGAGGGTGTCGCGCGCCAACTGCCATGCCGCGCACCCTCATCCAACTCCGCCTACCCTCCCTGCGGTCGGTAAGGCTGCGTATCCTTCTCCCTCAAGGGAGAAGGAGCCCGCTACTCCCGACCCTTCAATTCATCACCCTGCACCGCCGCGACATGCAGCACATTGGTCGACCCCGGCGTACCGAAGGGGACGCCCGCCAACACCACGATCTTGCCGCCCTTCTCCGCCATGCGATGGCGCAGCGCCATGCGGCGGGCCTTGCCGATCATTTCCTCGAAATTGCCAATATCCTTGGTGCGGATGGCATAGACGCCCCATGTCAGCCCCAGCTTGCGCGCCGTATCCGTGCGCGGGGTCAGCGCCAGGATCGGCGCGGAGGGCCGTTCGCGCGCCACGCGCCGCACCGTGCTGCCCGATGAAGTGAAGCAGGTGATGACGCTCGCCCCCACCACGGTCACGATATTGCCCGCCGCTTCGGCGAGCGCGTCGGCGGTGGTGGGATCGGGCTTCGTTTCGGTGAAGTGCAGCCGCGCCAGATAGCCCGGATCCCGCTCGACGCTGTTGGCGATGCTGTCCATCATCGCGACCGCCTCGACCGGCCAGTCGCCCGCCGCCGTTTCGGCCGACAGCATGATCGCGTCGGCCCCGTCATAGACCGCCGTGGCCACGTCCGACACTTCGGCGCGAGTCGGCGAAGGCGACTTGATCATCGATTCGAGCATCTGCGTTGCAACCACCACCGGACGGCCCAGCCGCCGCGCGGTCGCAACGATCTGCTTCTGCAGCGGCGGGACCGATTCGGGCGGCAGTTCGACGCCCAGGTCGCCGCGCGCGACCATGACGCCATCGGCCATCTCGACGATTTCCTCCAGCCGCTGCACCGCCGATGGCTTTTCGATCTTGGCCATCAGCGATCCATGCCCGCCCATCAGCTTGCGCGCCTCGGCGAGATCTTCGGGCCGCTGCACGAAGCTGAGCGCGATCCAGTCGCATCCCTGCTCGATCGCGAAGCTCAGATCACGCCGGTCTTTCTCGGTCAGCGCGGGCACCGGCACCACGACGTCGGGCACGTTCACGCCCTTGCGGTTGGACAATGTGCCACCGACCTCGACGATCGTGTCGATGCGGTCCTCGCTGATCGCCTGCACCCGCAGTACCATCTTGCCATCGTCGAGCAGCAGCCGGGTGCCGGGTACCAGCGCGGCATAGATTTCGGGATGGGGCAGGTTGACGCGGCGCGCGTCACCCGGCGTTTCGTCGCGATCGAGGATGAAGGGCGCGCCCTTCTCCAATATCGCCAGGCCCTTTTCGAACGTGCCGACGCGCAGTTTCGGCCCCTGCAAATCGCCCAATATGGTGGTCGGCCGATGAAATTCATTTTCCAGTTCGCGGATGATCGCGATCCGCGCGGCATGATCCTCATGCGCGCCATGGCTCATATTGATGCGAAAGGCGTCGGCTCCCGCGATGAACAGCGCGCGGATCATCTCCGCACTGTCGCTCGCAGGACCAAGCGTCGCAAGAATACGGACCTTGCGCGAGCGGGGCGGTAACTTCGTCATGTGTTCTCCTGGCCGTCATATGCGCTCCGCACTTGCCGGAGCGTCGTTATGGGGTATCCGTGCTGCACGACAGGATGATGTAGATCAGCGAAAGGATCCGCCGATGGGCGACACCATAGTCACAGATGAAGTTGCTGCAACCGCCTTCCGCCGGTTGGTGGAGCATTTGCAGCACCGCACCGACGTACAGAATATCGACCTGATGGGGCTGGCCGGCTTTTGCCGCAATTGCCTGGCTGACTGGATCGCGGAAGCCGACGGCACGCTAACGCGGGATGAGGCGCGCGCTATCATCCACGGCATGCCCTTTGCCCAGTGGAAGGCGCAGCATCAGGGTGAGGCGACCCCGGAACAGATCGCCCGGATGAAAGAGAGTGTGGCGAAGAACGCCGACACTCACTAGGACGCCCCCCAACCGATTCACATTCCATATGGAGACATCATCCCATGACCGAACCCAACGTCGCCGCCGACCAGCTACGCCTCTTGATCGAGCGCATCGAACGGCTGGAAGAAGAAAAGAAGGGCATCGGCGACGACATCAAGGACGTCTATCTGGAAGCCAAGGCGACCGGGTTCGACAATAAGATCATGCGGCAGATCATCCGACTGCGGAAGATGCCACAGCATGATCGGCAGGAGATGGAGGCGATTCTCCAGACTTACTTGGCCGCCTTGGGCATGGAATAAAACAGCCTCAATCACTGAAATCCCGATGCGCTCGCTGATATAGGGCGAGTGTTTCGGGATCTCCGCTTTTGAGTTTCTCGACGACTTCGCCAATGTCTGAAACGAGGCCAGAAAACTCTTTGAGTGTTGCCTCCATCACATGCATCGACATGTCGAGGAACCAGAAAAATCCAGTTTTGGCATGGTCAATCTCTTCAACCGAGATAGCAAGATCGTCAGCGTTTTTCGGGTGCGTGATGCGGTTTCGTAATTTGATAGTATCCCGCAGAGACTGCCATCCTTGAGAGCCAAAATCCACATTGAGGTCGGCGCATATTGATTGAGCGACTTTCGTAGTCAGCCTAATCATTGCTGTCATTGATATGTAGCGCGCCTGCTCCACGATTTGACCTTGCTCGTTCACCGAATAGGTTGCTTCGGCAAATGCAAGCTCGATCAAGGGTGTAGCAGCATCAAACTCCTTCGCCATGAAAAGCACATGCGCGCGATATACCCACGATATACCCTCTGCGGCGGAGATGATGGTTCGCAGCAAATTCCTGCGATCTGATTCGGTGTCCGAAGCGGCAGTTCGATCAAGCGCGTGCTGCACATCGTCCGCCAGAATTCGCAAGAACTCCACATGTTCTCTAGCCATAGAATTGTTCCCCGCTATCTCTCACTGAATAAACAGAGAAGCACAGAGGTCAAAAGGAGGATTCGCAATGTCCGAGATCATCGTCAGCACCACCAGCCGCCTGGAAGGGCGACCGGCCAAGGAATATCTGGGCATCGTCACCGGCGAGGTGATCGTGGGGGCAAACCTGTTCCGCGATCTGTTCGCCAGCGTGCGCGACATCGTCGGTGGCCGGTCGGGCGCTTATGAGGATGTGTTGCAACGCGCGCGCGAACAGGCGATCGGCGAGATGCGGATGCGCGCGGCGACGCTGGGGGCGAACGCGGTAGTCGGCGTCGATCTCGACTATGAAGTGCTGGGTGCCAACGGGTCGATGCTGATGGTGTCCGCCTCTGGCACGGCAATCCTAGTGTAACATTGCGCATGGGCGCGCCGCTCGCTAGAGAGCGCGCTCGTGTTTCACCAGAAAATGTCAGGAGAAGGCCGTGGCCGGCCATTCCAAATTCAAGAACATCATGCATCGCAAGGGCGCGCAGGACAAGAAGCGCTCCTCGATGTTCTCCAAGCTCAGCCGCGAAATCACCGTCGCGGCGAAGATGGGCATGCCCGACGTGGACATGAACCCGCGCCTGCGCCTGGCGGTCAATGCCGCCAAGGCCCAGTCCATGCCCAAGGACAATATCCAGCGCGCGATCGACAAGGCGATCGGCGGCGACACCGACAATTATGAGGAAGTCCGCTATGAGGGCTATGGCCCTGGCGGCGTCGCCATCATCGTCGAAGCGCTGACCGACAACCGCAATCGCACCGCGACCAACGTCCGCACCGCCTTCTCGAAGAATGGCGGCAATCTGGGCGCATCAGGCGCGGTCAGCCATGGCTTCGACCGGGTCGGCCTGATCACCTATCCCGCCAGCGCGGGCGATGCAGAAACGATCTTCGAAGCGGCGCTCGAAGCCGGTGCGGAGGATGTTTCGTCCAACGAGGACGAGCATGAAATCTGGACCGCTATGGACGCGCTGCATGAAGTGTCTAAGGCACTGGAGGCCAAGCTCGGCGAAGCGGAAGGCGCGAAACTCGCCTGGCGGCCGCAGACCACCACCGAAGTCGATGAAGCCAATGCCGCGACCTTGCTCAAGCTGGTCGATACCCTGGAAGATGATGACGACGTCCAGACCGTATGGGGCAATTATGAAGTGTCCGACGCGGTGATGGAGAAATTGGGTTGATCCCCTGCCCCTCTCCCCTTGGGGAGAGGGTTGCGCAGCCTTGGCGGCTTTGCCGCCTAGGCGAAGCTGGGAGAGGGGGTGCCGCCGCCCGCAATCATGGCACCGGGCTCCTGCTATGATTCTCCTCGGCCTCGACCCCGGATTGGGCACGACCGGCTGGGGCTTGATCGCCGCTGACGGCAACCGGCTCACCCACCTCGCCAATGGCCAGATCAAGACCGACAGCGCGATGCCTTTGGCAACGCGTCTGCTGGCGATCGACCTTGCGCTCACCGACCTGATCCTCGAACATCGGCCCGATGGCGCGGCGGTCGAGGAGGTGTTCGTCAACGTCAATCCGCAGTCCACGCTCAAACTGGGGCAGGCACGCGGCGTCATCCTGCTCGGCGCGGCGCGGTCGGGTATGGAAGTGGGCGAATATGCCGCCCGGCTCGTCAAAAAATCGGTGGTTGGGGTCGGCAACGCATCGAAGGATCAGGTCCATGCGATGGTATCGCGGCTATTGCCTGGCGTGAAGATCGCCGGACCCGATGCGGCCGACGCGCTCGCCGTCGCGATCACCCACGCCCATCACCTTGCCAGCGCGCGGCGTATCCCGACCAAGTGACAGGGGCGGCCAGAACCGCCCCCTGCCGTCTCATACCAATATCCAACGGGGACGACCCATAGACACGGTTCCCCGGCGGAAGCCGGGGTCCAGTTCCATGCTCTGAACTGGACCCCGGCCTCCGCCGGGGAACATCATCTATCAGTTCTCCCGACGCTTGCCCGCCTTACTGCCAATCGAACGTCAGCGGTGCCTCGCGAAAGGCGAAGCGGTCGAGGTGGTCGGCAACCACCTGCTTGAATTTCTCGACATCCGCATCGGCCTTGGGTTCGATCGTCACCACCAGCGCCTCCAGCTCGGCCTTCATACGGATCGGTCCCATCGGGAAGGGGATGACGCCCTGCTCGGCGTCGAACGTCACGTCGAACTTGTGGCTCCAATGTTTGCAGAGCTGTTGCAGGTAGCGGCTGGCATTGGGGGTAGGCACTTTTGCTGTCAGGGTCATGTCAGAGCCTTTCGATCTTGGTGGCGGCTTCGTCGATCAGGGACGCGACATCGAACATGGTCTGCTTGTCCGCCCCTTCCTTCTCCAGCCGTTGGTGGATGGCCATGCGCAGATTATGCAGCGCCCGGCGGACAGGCGCGCCATCGGTGCGCTCGGCCTTTTGCGCCAGCGATGCGATCCGCTCCATGACCAGCGTCAGGGCGTCGCCATTGTCGGCGAGATAGGCGGTGCCCTCGTCGGTAATGGCGAACAATTTGCGGCTGCCCTGCCCCGGCTGTTCCGCGATCAGCTCCATGTCGGCCAGCAGCGTCAGCGTAGGGTAAACGACGCCAGGGCTGGGCGCATAGACCTCGCCCGACAGGCTCTGGATCTCACGGATCAGGTCATAGCCGTGGCGCGGCGCATCGGCGATCAGCTTGAGCAGGATCAGCTTGAGCGCGTCATTGTCGAACAGCCGCCGACGACCGCCGCCCCGCCCGCCGCCACCGGGCGCGCCATCGCCAAAGGGACCGCCACGGCCCCGGCCGAAGCCGCGCCCTTCTGCGCCATCCGGGCTGAGAAAGCGGCCATGGCCGTGGTGAGGGCGACCATGGCCGCGCTGTGTGTGGTGGAAGTGCATTGCATGTCTTTCGGTATGTTTCATGATGCACTGCGATATATCTTAAAAATCGCGACCGTCAAGAGTTGCGATATATCTTATTTGCGTCTTTATGACATTTCGGCAGCAAAAAGCCCGTCCGACGCGGGTCGAACGGGCTTTTTCAGGCCTTAGGCGCAGAAGGTCGTATTAGTCGGGTGCCTTCGCGACGCTGACCAGCGCCGGGCGCAACAGCCGGTCCTTGATCATATAGCCCGCCTGCATTTCGATCAGGATCGTGCCGGGCGCGGCATCGGCGGATGGGGTTTCCATCATCGCCTGATGCTTGTTGGGGTCGAGCGGCTGGCCGACCGACTCGATCTTGCTGATGCCGTTGCGGCCGAACACCGCTTCCAGTTCGCGGCCGGTGGCTTCGAGGCCCGCGACCAGGCCCTTAAACTTGTCGTCTTCACGCAATTCCACAGGGATTGCCGCCAGCGCACGCGAGAGATTGTCGGCCACCGACAGGATATCACGGGAGAAAGCGGTCGACGCATAGGCGCGCGTATCGGCCAATTCCTTTTCCAGCCGCCGCCGCACATTTTGCGTATCGGCATGGGCGTAGAGAATATCCTGCTTGGCGGTGGCGAGTTCCGCTTCCAGCGCGGCGATGCGCTCCCCCTGGTCATCGGCCACGGGCGCATCCTCCTCCGGCAATTGATCCACGACTTCGGTATTTTCGACGTTCAAATTGTCTTCGCTCATCTCATCAATCTCGACAGCGTTTGTGCAGTGAAATCCACCATGGGGATCACGCGGGCATAGTTCAAGCGCGTGGGGCCGATCACGCCGACCACGCCGACCACCCGGCCGTCCGCGCCACGATAGGGCGCGGCTATGACCGAAGAACCCGACAGGGAAAAGAGCTTGTTTTCCGATCCGATGAAGATTTTGGTCGCGCTGCCCGCCAGCGCGCTCTCCAACAGACGCGAAATTTCCTGCTTCCCCTCCAGTTGCTCTAGCAATTGCCGCACCCGCTCGAGGTCAGCGGCGGTGCCATCGTCGATCAGATGCGCCTGCCCCCGCACGATCAGCACCGGCCGGTCATCGGCATCATGCGACCAGGTAGCAATGCCCTGCGCCACCAGTTCCCGCGCCGCGCCATCCAGCGCGCTGCGTTCGCTCTCCAACTCGCGCGCCAGCATGTCCCCCGCCTGCCGCAACGTCATGCCCACAAAGCGCGCTGACATGAAATTGGCCGCTTCATTGAGCATCGACGGGGTGACGGCGGGCGGCAGGTCCAGCACGCGATTTTCCACCGACCCGTCCTGCCCCACCAGCACGGCCAGCGCCTGCCGATCGTTCAGCGGCACGAAACCGAACTGGCGCAGCACCGGCTCGCGCCGGGGCACCATGACGATCCCCGCGCAGGCCGACAGGCCCGACAGCGCCGCAGTCGCCGCCGACAGCGCTTCCTCGATCGGCCCGCTTTCGGCGAGACCTGCCTCGATCGCGCGTCGTTCTTCCGCCGATGGTTCGGCCGCCTGCATCATCCCATCGACGAACAGCCGCAGCCCCGTTTCGGTCGGCATCCGCCCGGCCGAGGCATGGGGCGCGGCGAGCAGGCCCAGTTCCTCCAGATCCTGCATCACATTGCGGATCGACGCGGGCGACAGGTTGAGCGTCGCCAGCTTGCTGATGGTGCGCGATCCCACCGGCAGGCCGGTGCCGAGATAACCCTCCACCACCAGGCGGAAAACGTCGCGCGCGCGGTCGTTCAGTTCGGATATGGGCGTCGTCAGCGTCATCGCACGAATGTAGGATGGATTGCGGGCAGGCTCAACATTTGCGCCGTGCCACCAGGATCAGCACGATCCCAAACGCAGCGAGCAACGCGCCACGCCACATCCATGGCCTCTGATCGAGCATGAAACTGGATTGCGGCCAGTGGATAAGCCCGGCCCCCTGCCCGCCACAGCAGTCCCATCACCACGAGAAGGACACCCACAATCTGTAAAAGAACGCGCATCATCCATTCCTACCGGGCGGGCTTGGGTTTGATCATGCGTTCGACGTCCAGCATTTTGGGGATCGCCGCGATCGTGGTGCGCAATTTGCCATAGCGGGCATCCATGCAGCCGGACTGGAACTCCAGCCGGGTTGGCTTGCCGTCCTTGCGGCTCCATTCGATCTTGTAACCGGGCATATCGGTCGCAAAGCGGGTGCAATTTTCGCCGTTGCCGATGCGCTTGTCCGTCCCCGTTTGCGGGCGGTAGGGCGCGAGCGCCGCGCGCAGCCGCCGATATTGCGCCGGGCTGACGGTGAAGCGCGTCGGCCCCGGCACGGCGGTAAACTTTTCCGGCTCCAATATGCCCGACCCATCGGGTGTCACGCGCAGGCTATAGGACGGACAGGCCCCAAAACAGCGCCCGGCGGTGAAGCGGATCGTCTCGCCCGCCGCCTTGGGCGTCTCCAGTTCGTTATCCGCCGTAGCGCAGCCCACCAGCAGCAGCGCACTCGCCACCATCATCATTCGCATCGTCATAGCCTCTCATACCCACTTATTGTCGTCATGACACTGGCAACACACGCCGCCGGGCGCTAAGCGCCGTCACCATATCGTTTTGGAGAAATATTATGCGTCCTTCCGGCCGCGCGCCCGACCAGATGCGCGACATCACCATGGAGCCAGGCTTCACCATCCATGCCGAGGGTAGCTGCCTCATCAGCTTCGGCGACACGCGCGTGCTATGCACTGCGTCGGTCGAAGAGAAGGTGCCGCCCTTCCTGCGCGGCAAGGGGTCGGGCTGGGTCACCGCCGAATATGGCATGTTGCCCCGCGCCACCCACACGCGCGGCAGCCGCGAAGCCGCCAAGGGCAAGCAGTCGGGCCGCACCCAGGAAATTCAGCGCCTGATCGGTCGTTCGCTGCGCACCGTCGTGGACATGAAGAAACTCGGCGAGCGCCAGATCGTGATCGATTGCGACGTGATCCAGGCCGATGGCGGCACCCGCACGGCGGCGATCTCCGGCTCGTGGGTCGCGCTGCGCATCGCAGTGGACAAGTTGCTGGCGTCGGGCGCGCTGAAGGAAGACCCGATCATCCAGAAGGTCGCGGCAATCAGCTGCGGCATCTATGAAGGCACCCCCGTCCTCGACCTCGATTATGCCGAGGACAGCAATGCCGAAACCGACGCGAACCTTATCCTGACGGGCGACGGTAAATTCGCCGAAGTCCAGGCGACCGCCGAGGGCGCCGCCTATGACGAGGAAGAACTGCTCCGCCTCCTGCGCCTCGCGCGCATCGGCTGCGCGAAAATCTTCGCCGCGCAGGATGTCGCCACGGGGCGGTAAAGTCCGGCGCACGCATCTATTCGTCATGCCAGCGACCCGAAGGGCGGCCGAAGGCCAACGCTGGCATCTCCCTTTTCTTTTGACGCCGATGCAGCGAAAAAGAAGGGAGATCCCAGCTTTCGCTGGGATGACGGACAATGTTTTAGGGTAACATCATGACCGACCAATTCGGACAGGAACAAGCGATCCGCCAGCTCGCCCCCGGCAAGCTGGTGATCGCCAGCCATAATGCGGGCAAGGTGCGCGAAATCGCCGCTTTGCTCGGCCCCTATGGGATCGAACCAATCTCGGCCGCATCGCTCGACCTGCCCGAACCGGAGGAAACCGGCACCACCTTCATCGCCAATGCGGAACTCAAGGCGATGCAGGCCGCCGACCTCTCCGGCCTGCCCGCGCTCGCCGACGATAGCGGCCTGTGCGTCGAGGCGCTGGGCGGCGATCCCGGCCTCTTCTCCGCGCGCTGGGCGGGCGAATCCAAGGATTTCGCGCTCGCCATGCAGAAAGTGTGGGACGGGATCGAGGCCAAAGGCCCAGATGCGGGCCATGACGCCCATTTCATCTGCGCCCTCGCCCTCGCCTGGCCTGACGGCCATATCCAGGCATTCGAAGGCCGGGTCGACGGCACGCTGGTCTGGCCACCGCGCGGGGACCAGGGCTTCGGCTATGATGCGATGTTCGTGCCGCTCGGCCACGACATCAGCTTCGGCGAGATGAACCCCGACGCCAAACACGCCATGAGCCACCGCGCCGATGCGTTCCGGCAACTGGTCGCGGCGACATTCTGATCCACACCCGCGTTACGGCGCGGGCACGGCTTTCAGCGTCGCCTGACCAATGTGCCAGCGCAACTGGCCAGGCGATGCCCCCTCCACATCATTGACCCGCCGCACGACATAATCGCCAGCAAAGCGTTGGACGGTGCCGTTCTGCAACTGCGAATCCACCGTCACCGGCACGGTCTGATAGATCGACCCAGCGCCAGCGCTACCCGGCTCCACCTTGCCGATCGTCACGCGCGTCGACCGGGTATTGGCAAAGCCTGCCTGAAAAGCCTGCAAGGTCTGGTTCGGCGGGCCGCCATCCCCCCATTGCGCCCAGGCCGTGCCATAATCCCTGGCGTTGATCGCGGCATAATAGCGCTGCACGACGGCGATCGCCGCCGCCACGCTCTTGGGTGCGGGGTCGCATTCCGGCATCGGGTCGCCCTTCCCATCGAACAGGGCGCAACTGCGCGCAATCTCATCCTCGATCAGCGCGCAGCTATTGGCGGCATTGCACGGCGGATGCGTCGCGGGCGACACATTGCGGCACAGCTTGACGCGCTCGGCGGCCGCCGCCGATCCGATGTCCGCCGCGCAGGACAAGGGCTGCGGCGCGGCGGCCGCCGTGGCTATGTTGACAGGCGCAGGTGTTTGCGGCGCCTCTTCCGCGCTCGCAACCATAGCTGCTGCTGCATCATTGCGGCTTTCTGCGACATCGGGTTGCTTGGGCGCACCACAGGCGGCCAAGCCGATCAGCGCACAGACGGATGTCGCCCATGCCAGCTTAGGGTAGCGCATCCTATTGTCTCCTGCTGCGGTCCTGATCCTGCTCAATGCGCCGTCCCGCTAAAATATCCCTGCGCATGTCGGCTCCCTGACTGTAGCCCCGCCCGCCAAAAGGCTCTACGACGCCATTCCAATGTCCTCCATTATTTCCGTTCCCGACCCGCAAGCGCTCTATATCCATTGGCCCTTCTGCGTGTCGAAATGCCCCTATTGCGACTTCAACAGCCATGTGCGCGACGGCGTGGACATCGATGCCTGGCGCAGCGCGCTACTCGCCGACATGGCCTATGAGGCGTCGCTTACCGGCGGCCGTCCGCTCTCGTCGATCTTCTTCGGCGGCGGCACGCCGTCCTTGATGCCGCCCGCTTTGGTCGAAACGCTGATCGCCGCCGCGCAGGGTCATTGGGGCTTCACGCCCGATATCGAGATCACGCTGGAGGCCAACCCCAATTCGGTCGAGGCGGCACGCTTTGCCGATCTGGCCGCCGCCGGGATCAACCGCGTCTCGCTCGGCCTGCAAGCTTTGGAGGACGAAGCGCTACATTTCCTCGGCCGCGCGCATGACGTCGCCGAAGGGCTGGCTGCGCTCGCCACCGCGCAATCCGTGTTCGACCGGATGAGCTTCGACCTCATCTACGCCCGCCCCGGCCAGAGCGAGGCCGACTGGCAGGCCGAACTCGCCCGCGCGCTGGCGTTCGGCACCGGGCACCTGTCGCTCTATCAGCTCACCATAGAGCCCGGCACCCGCTTCGCCACGCTGGTCGCGCAGGGCAAGCTGACCCCCGCCGATCCCGATCATGGCGCGACGCTCTCTGAACTGACGCAGGCGATGACGGCGACGGCGGGCATCCCCGCCTATGAGATCAGCAACCACGCCCGCGCCGGGCAGCAGAGCCGCCACAATCTCGTCTATTGGCGCTATGGCGACTATATCGGCATCGGCCCCGGCGCGCATGGACGGCGCGGCGGCATGGCGACGCAACGCCATCGCAAGCCCGAAAACTGGATCGGCGCGGTCGCCCGCAACGGCCATGGCAGCCAGAGCGAGGATGTACTGGCCAGCGAAGACCGCGCCCGCGAAGCGCTGCTCATGGGCCTGCGCCTGCATGAAGGTGTGGACCTGGCCCGCATCGCCGAGCAATCGGGCGTGGCTCTATCGCGGCTGGTGGATGACCGCGCTATCGCCCAACTGACCGATATCGGGCTTCTCCGTCGAGACGGCACCCACTTGCAGGTCACCCCCGCAGGCCTACTCCTGCTCGACGCGATCCTGCCGCAAGTGGTGGCGATTTAGAAACGGGACCGCCCCGTTCGTTTCGAGCGAAGTCGAGAAACCTGTGCGTGCCGTTTCTCGACTTCGCTCGAAACGAACGGGAGTCCCCTTACGGCTGCTCGGTCGGCGCAACCTTGGGCGCGGGCACCACATCCTTGCTCGTCATCGCAACGGCGGGCGGTCCCTTCTGGATCGCGGCGGCGAGCTTGTCGACCGGCGCGCACGCGGTCTTGCACAACCCCTGCGCCTGCGTCAGCACTTCCTTGGCCCGCGCCACCGCGCCCTTTTCCACCATCGCCTCGCCCTGTCCCGCCAGCGCGACGACATCGGTAGGATCGAGCAGCAAGGCTTCGCGATACAGACGGATCGCCTTGCCCTGCAAACCCTGCGCCCGCGCGACGGCGGCGAGTTCGACATAAGCAGCGCGGTTGCGCGGGTCGATCGCCAGCGCACTTTCCAGCGCATCGGTCGCGCCTTGCAAATTGCCTGCCTGGCGCGCGGCCTCGCCCGCCTTCTGCCATTCGACCGAGGCCGGGCTGATCTGGCTATCGGGACGCTGGCTCAGGCCCATGCTCGACACGGTGGTCAGGACGAGCGCGAGGGCGATCGAGGCGGGGGTAAAACGCATGAGTATCTCCAGCCATGTTTCAGGCGCTGATTCAGGCACAGATTTTGGCCAAGTCTCGCGATTTTGCGGGCGCTTGTCCATGGGCTGTTTTACGCGGCCGTCCGCCGCAGCCGAGCAAAGAAAAAGCCGTCGGTGCCGTCATGCCCCGGCGTCAACAACCAGCCCGCGCCATGCGCCCGGCCCAGCGGCAAGTCTATCACTTCGGGCGTCCACCCGGCATGTCGGCGCAGGAAGGCGTCCACCTGGGCTTTCCCCTCACGATCGGTCAATGCGCAGGTGGCATAGACCAGCGCCCCGCCCGGTGCCAGCAAGGGCGCGGCGAAATCGAGGATGCGGGCCTGTTCCGCGACCAGCCGTTCGAGCCGCGCCGCCGTCAGCCGCCAGCGCGCTTCGGGATTGCGCCGCCAGGTGCCCGTGCCCGAACAGGGCGCATCGACCAGCACGACATCGGCCTGTCCGTTCAGGCTGCTAAGGCCGCGCGCCTCATGGCTCTGGTCCAGCAACAATGTCTCGATGAAGGTCGCCCCGGCCCGCTGCGCGCGCGGCCCCAACCGTGCCAGCCGCGACCGGATTGTGTCGGCAGCGATCAGCGTGCCCTGCCCCGCCATCGCCGCGGCCAACGCCAACGTCTTGCCCCCCGCTCCGGCGCACATGTCCACCACGGTCATGCCCGGCTGCACGCCGCACGCCAGCGCGATCGCCTGGCTGCCCGCATCCTGCACCTCGACCAGGCCATCCTTCCAGGCGGCATCCTTTTCGACCGGATAGCCTTCGGGCAGGCGCAGCGCATCGGGCAGTGCCGTAATCGACGCGGCGTCGGGGAATAAGGGCGCGACCGCCTCCGGCGCGGCCTTCAACCGATTGACCCGCAGGTCCACCGGCGCGCGGCCCAGCAACGCGTCCTGCTCGACCGGCGCAGCGATCAGCGGCACCAGCCAGCCCGGCACGCTGCCCGCCGCAGCGCCGACCTCGCCCGGCTCGATCGGCAGCGGCGCGTGGGTCGATCCGTCGAACAGGACTGCCAGCTCCGGCTGCTCAGCTGCCAGCCCGATCATCGCCTCGCGGCCCGTTTCCGGCCGCTCGCCCGCGCGGCGGATGGCGTCATAGACATGATCACGCACCGCCCGCCGATCGCGCGACCCGGCATAGCGCCGCTCCTTGAAATAGCGCGCGATCAACGTATCCGCCGCCGGCCCCCCATCGCGCGCCGACGCAATGATGGCGTCCAGCAAATCGATCGCAGCCTGGATACGAGCAGAGGGGGTCATATCCTCCCCGGCACGGGGAGGGGGACCGCGACGCGCAGCGGCATGGTGGAGGGGGAGGGAAGCAAACTCAACATCAATCAGAAGAACTGCATTGGAAGGCGTTAACAGTCATAAAAGATCCGGCGTGCCGTGTGGCTGGCCCCCTCCACCACCGGCTTTGCCGGCGGTTCCCCTCCCCGTCCCGGGGAGGATTTACCGCGTCGGATAATTGGGCGCTTCCCGCGTGATCGTCACGTCATGGACATGGCTTTCGGACAGCCCGGCATTGGTGATCTGCACGAAGCGCGCGCGCTCCTGCAAATCCTTGATCGTCGCGCTGCCGGTATAGCCCATCGCCGCCTTCACGCCGCCGACAAGCTGGTGAATGACATCCTTGGCCGGACCCTTGAACGGCACCTGGCCTTCAATCCCTTCGGGCACCAGCTTCATCTGATCCTTGATGTCGGCCTGAAAATAGCGGTCGGCGCTGCCGCGTGACATCGCGCCGACGCTACCCATGCCGCGATAGCTCTTATAGGCGCGCCCCTGATAGAGGAAGGTTTCGCCCGGCGCCTCGGCCGTGCCCGCCAGCAGCGATCCGACCATGACGCAACCCGCGCCCGCCGCAAGCGCCTTAGCGAGATCGCCGCTGGTGCGCAGCCCGCCATCGGCGATCACCGGCACCCCCTGCTTGGCGGCTTCCTCGGCCGAATCCATGACGGCGGTCAATTGCGGCACGCCCACGCCCGCAACGACGCGCGTGGTGCAGATCGACCCCGGCCCGATGCCGACCTTCACGCAATCCGCGCCCGCGCCGATCAGCGCCTTGGTCGCTTCGGCGGTGGCGACATTGCCCGCGACCACCTGCACATTGTTGGACAGGCGCTTGACCGCTTCGACCGCCGCCGACACCTGGCGGCTATGGCCATGGGCGGTGTCGATGACGATCAGGTCACATTCCGCATCGATCAGCGCGCGGCTGCGCTCCAGCCCCTTTTCGCCCACCGTGGTCGCCGCCGCGACGCGCAGGCGGCCGGTACCGTCCTTGGTCGCCTGCGGATAGGTGACCGCCTTTTCGATATCCTTGACCGTAATCAGGCCGACGCAATGATAGGCCTCGTCCACCACCAGCAATTTCTCGATCCGGCGCTGGTGCAACAGGCGCTGCGCCTCTTCCTGCCCCACGCCGACCTTGACCGTCGCCAGATTATCCTTGGTCATCAATTCGCTGACTGGCTGGGCCGGGTTCTCGGCAAAGCGCGTGTCGCGGTGCGTCAATATGCCGACCAGCTTGCCGCTCGCCTCGACCACGGGAATGCCGCTGATCCGGTGCCGCTTCATCAGCATCTGCGCGTCCGCCAGCGTGGCGTTGGGCAGGATGGTGATGGGGTTGACGACCATGCCACTCTCGAACCGCTTGACCGCGCGCACCGCATCCGCCTGCTCCTCGACCGACAGGTTGCGATGCAGCACGCCGATGCCACCCAGCTGCGCCATGACGATCGCCATGTCGGCCTCGGTCACCGTATCCATCGCCGACGACAGGATCGGAATGTTCAGCTTGATCGCCTTGGTGACGAACGTGCTGGTGTCCGCCTGGCTTGGCAGCACATCGGATTCGCCGGGCTGCAACAGCACGTCGTCGAAGGTGAGGCCGAGGCGGATTTCCATGGAACAAGCCACTTTCTGCTGCGGGGTCTGCAGCAGACCCCAGGGGTTTTGTGGCGGCCCATGTAACCACTCCGCCCCGATACGGCCAGTCCCTTTGCGGGATTTATTGCGGGGAGGTGGATGGCGTGTGGCGGGGCTTTGGGGATTGCGGGAAGGGGTGGGGCGCGAACCGTCGGCAGCGGCACATAGTCCTGCGACAGCGGGCACATATCCTCGCCGTCATGCCAGCACAGGCTGGCATCTCAGGCGGAGGCGTAGAACAGTGGGGCTTGGCACTGGTCGCAACGCCATCGCGCCATCGCCGGAGACCCCAGCTTTCGCTGGGGTGACGCTAAGGGTGGAGGGCGGAATGGCGGGTTTGGAACGTAATAGCTGAAAAGCGGACGCCTTAGCCTGATTGCCGTTTATCACTAAGACGACGCCAAATTGCATAGCCTATCGAGATGGGCAGGGCGATAATCAGGTAGATTGCTGGAGCCAAAAGCCCCCATGCCAATATGGCCGCGAAATCTACCCGTCCCGGATTGCCATGAATACTGGGATCATAATTGTCTGGAACCGGCGTTGGGAATGATGAAACGTAGACAGCTAAAACGAAAAAGATAATCGGTAGAAGCCCCAGCCGAAATAGCCACCATCGCAAAGGGAAGCGTTCGCCAAAGATTGCGTTGAGGAGATAGCTAAGGCCAAAAATCGCTATCTGTGGAACCAATATAAGGGCGGTCACGAAACATCCTCTAACGATGCCGGACCGCGATCATAGTTGGATGACCGGCTTTGGCGAAGCCATTTCCGTCCGTAAATGTCGAAAAATGGTCGTCCATCACCATTCCTCTTTCGTCATGCCGGGCTTGACCCGGCATCCCGCTTTTCTTCGCGCATCAAGCGTGACCGGATCAAGTCCGGCGTGACGATTAAGGCGACGTCGCCTTTCGTCATTCTCCCCTGGCAGCGGAGGTGGCTGGCCGCTGGCCAGACGGAGGGGTGTGACGCGCTCAATAGGATGACGACCCTCCACCATATTCGGTCATCCCTTTGCCGGATGCACTGCGCGGCTTAGCCCGTCGCTGTACAAAACCACTACAAACCCGCGGCCCTGCGCGTCAGCGTTGCCAGCTCGCCAAACAACGCCTCATCCACAACCTTGAAGTTAAAACAAGTCTTCCCCTGCCGCCGCTTCGCCAACGCAGGCGACACACTCTTCGATAGCGCCGCATCGGTATAAAGCGGCATCAGATGATAGGCGACATAGCTTTTCTTGATCGTCACCGTCCCGAACCAGCCCGGTTGCCCGGTCTTGGGATCGACGGCGGCGGTGCGCGCGACCAGATCGCCCGCCTCATCCTTCGCCACCACCTGCCCCGGCGCATTGTCCAGCATGACGGCGCGCAACCGCGCATGGATGTCATCGAACGCAGCCATGATCACCCTCCCCCAATTGACACGAAAAAAGGCGCCACCTCGCGGCAGCGCCCTCCTTTTCAAACCTTCACCGCTTACGCCCCGGCAGGAGACGGATCGCCGAACGGCCCCTTGCGCTTGCGCGTCTTGGGGATGGACGATCCGGCCGCCGGGATGACCGAAGGCTTGATCGTCGTCCCGTCGTCGCGGGTGATCTCGCCCTTGTCGAGCAGCGCCTTGATTTCGTCGCCGCTCAGCGTTTCATATTCCAGCAGCGCATTGGCCAGCAGGTGCAGTTGGTCCTCATGGCCCGTCAGCAATTCCTGCGCACGGGCATAGCCCTGCTCCACCAGCCCACGGATTTCCGCGTCGATCAGCTTGGCGGTCTCGTCCGACATATGGACGCGGGCGCTTTGCGAATAGCCAAGGAACGTCTCGCCCTGCTGCTCTTCATATTGCAGCGGCCCCAGCTTGTCGGACATGCCCCATTGGGTGACCATGTCGCGCGCCAGCTTGGTGGCGTACTGGATGTCGCCCGATGCGCCGCTCGACACCTTGTCATAACCGAAGATGATTTCCTCGGCAACGCGGCCACCCATGGCGACGGCCATGTTCGCGTGCATCTTGTCGCGGTGATAGCTGTAGCTGTCGCGCTCCGGCAAGCGCATCACCATGCCCAGCGCGCGACCGCGCGGGATGATCGTTGCCTTGTGGATCGGGTCCGACGCTGGTTCATGCACGGCGATGATCGCATGGCCCGCCTCATGATAGGCGGTCATCTTCTTCTCATCGTCGGTCATGACCATGGAGCGGCGTTCCGCGCCCATCATCACCTTGTCCTTGGCCGATTCGAACTCGGACATGGCGACCAGCCGCTTGCCCCGCCGCGCCGCCATCAGCGCCGCTTCGTTGACCAGGTTGGCGAGGTCCGCGCCGGAGAAGCCGGGCGTGCCCCGCGCGATGGTGCGGGGTTCGACGTCGGGCGCCAGCGGCACCTTCTTCATATGGACGGCCAGGATCTTCTCGCGCCCTTCGATATCGGGACGGGGCACCACGACCTGACGGTCGAAACGGCCCGGCCGCAGCAGCGCAGGGTCCAGCACGTCGGGGCGGTTGGTCGCTGCGACGATGATGATGCCTTCATTGGCTTCGAACCCGTCCATCTCGACCAGCAACTGGTTCAGCGTCTGCTCGCGCTCATCATTGCCATTGCCCAGGCCCGCGCCACGATGGCGACCGACCGCGTCGATTTCATCGATGAACACGATGCACGGCGCATTCTTCTTGGCCTGTTCGAACATGTCGCGCACGCGGCTTGCGCCAACGCCGACGAACATCTCGACAAAGTCCGAGCCGGAGATGGTGAAGAAAGGCACGCCAGCCTCGCCCGCAATCGCGCGCGCCAGCAGCGTCTTGCCGGTGCCGGGCGAACCGACCAGCAACGCGCCCTTGGGGATTTTGCCGCCGAGACGTGCAAACTTGGTCGGGTCTTTGAGGAACTCGACGATTTCCTCCAGTTCCTCGCGTGCCTCATCGATGCCCGCAACGTCCTGGAAGGTGACCTTGCCATGTTTTTCGGTCAGCAGCTTGGCCTTGGACTTGCCAAAGCCCATCGCGCCGCCCGCGCCGCCGCCCTTCTGCATCTGGCGCAGCACGAAAAACGCGATGCCCAGGATCAGCAGGAACGGCAGCGACTGATAGACAAGGATCATCCAGAAGCTCGGCTGCGCTTCGGCCTGGCCTGAATATTTGACATTATTCTGATCGAGCAGTCCGGTCAGCGCCGGATCGGCCACGGGCAGCGTCGCAAAGCGATCGCCATTGGCGAGCGTTCCGGTGATCTTGTCCGGCGCGATGGCGACGTCCTTGACCTGGCCTTCCTGCACCTTGGCGCGGAATTCCGAATAGGCGATCTCGCTGCCAGCGGCCCCAGTCGGCCGTTCGAACATCGACACGAACAGCAGCAGGGCGACGATCACCCCGGCCCATATCATGGCGCTCTTGATCCAGGGATTGGTCTGCGGGTCTTTCTCGTCGTTCATCTGCACTCTCTTTCACCCGCCAAGATAGGGCGCGTCCGCAAAAGCGCAAGCGCGCCCGGCTCGGTCAAATGCGGATCAGATAGGTCGCCGCCATATAGGCTAAAATACGCGGCGGGGCGGGGCGGGATGCAAGGTCCAGACACCCCCCCCGCTCAACAGCCAGTCGCCCAGACTCGCACGCCCCCCCGCCTGCGCCGCGCCGATCGCCCGATCGATCGTATCGCCCCGCGGCACCGCACCGGCTCCCGCGCGCTCCAGCATCAGCAACAATAACCGCCGCAAATATTCGCGCGGCAGGTCGGTGCGATCGAGCGTCCAGCCATCACCCTGCGCGCGCACATGCCGCGCCGCCAACTCGCCCACGCTCCAATCGAGCGCCACCTCCGCTTCTGCGAGCGCCGCCGCACTACGCCCCGCCGCCTGCACGTCCAGCCAGTCCACCCCCGCCAGCGCCGACCGCAACGCCGCCCGGTCGAACCGCGCATCACTGTTCGATGGATCATCGACATAGGGCAGCGCTTCAGCCCGCGCGAACGCCAGCAAATCCGCCTTGCGCACCGCCAGCAACGGCCGGATCGCCCGCCCCGACCGCGCCCGCACGCCTGCCAGCCCCGCAACCCCCGATCCCCGGTTGAGCCGCATCAGCATCGTTTCCAATTGATCGTCGGCATGATGCGCGGTCATGATCCAGTCGATCCCCTGCGCCGCCCGCCACACTTCGATCGCGGCATAGCGCTGCGCTCGTGCCCAGCCCTGGACATTGCCGCTGACCGGCGCATCGGGCTTGACGATGCTGTGGGGAACAGCCTGCGTCGCGCACCAGCCCGCGACCATCGCCGCTTCCTCCACCGAAGCCGCACGCAGGCCATGGTCCATCGTCACTGCCGCGACCTGGCCTGCAAAGGCGCGCGCGGCCAGCGCCAATAACGCCATGCTGTCCGGCCCGCCCGACACGGCGACACCGAAACGCACCCCTTGCGTTTCTCCGATGATCGCCTGCGTCGCGGCGATCAACCCAGCCTCGTTCAGCTGCACTTCGCCCTGGTGCGGCCCTGCGCCATCATGCCGCGCAGGCTCGACGACAGGCTTTCGCCATAGACCTGCTCCAGCTCCGCATAGACTTTGCAGGCATCGGCCGGTTTTTTCAGCTGGATCAGCGCTTCGCCCAGATAAGCAAGGCTGTCGGCCGCGCGATCGCCGCGCGGGCGCTTCTGATAATTTTCATAGAAGGCGACCGAGGCGAGCGCAGGCTTGCCATCGTCCAGATAGGCGCGCCCCAGCAGATTGGCGGCGCGGCTGGCGACCGAAGCGGTGCCATATTTGTCCACCGTCGCCTTCAACTGTCCCTGCGCTTCGGGATAGAATTTGGCGTCCCACAGGCGGAAACCATAAGTATAGGCGTCCATCGCCGCGTCGCCCGTATCGGGCCGCTCGATCGCCGCGACCGCCGTCTTGCGCTCTTCGCTCGCGGGCGCAGCCGCCGGTTTGGGCGCGGCAGGCTTTGCCGCTACCGGCGCAGGATCAGCCGCCACCGGCGCGGACACGGTCGGCCGAACCGCGACCGGCGCTTCGGGCGGGGCAAGACGCGCGTCGGTATCCGCCTTGTAGCGATTAAACGCCTCTTCCAACTGCTTGAGCTTGAAGCTATTTTCCTCGACCTGCCCCGTGATCGACGACAGCTGCGATTCCAGCGCGCCCACCCGCGCGGTCAGGTCGGAAATCGGCGAGGAAGACGGCGATCCCGGCGCTATCGTCGGCGTCGTCGGCCGGGTGATCTGCGCCTCGATCGGCGTTCCGGCGGGAAACACCTTGCGCTGCACCGCGCGCATTTCCTTTTCCAGCCGGTCGACCCGGCCTTCCACCGTTTGCGCCGACACCGGCGGCGCGAGCGCCAGCAGCAACGGCGCGCTCCACGCCATGGCAGATGTCGCGAATAGGACGTGACGCATGATGTTCCCCGACTAACTCTTACGCTTTAACCATAAGCCGTTATTCCGCGCGGTAAAGCGCGACGTGCATGGTTATTCGGGCGTCGCCGCGCCGCTGCCCGATGGTGCCGCCGGAGCGGGCGAGGCGGCGGATGGCGTTGCCGCGCTCGTACCCGCGTCCTCGGTCACAGGCTGGGCGACCGGACGCGCCACGCGCCGTTGCGACGTCGGCCGGGGTGCGGGCGCAGCCGCCGCAGGCGCAGCCGCTTCCGCCGCGCCCCGCGCCAGCAGCGCCTCGGCGCTGATCGGCACATCGGCGATGGTGCGATCGGCCGCGCCCAGCGGTGCGACCGCCTTGCCCCCGACCGTCACGGCCAGCGCTTGCGGACGCCCGGTCAGGATCATGGGATTGCGCGCGGCGGCGGGCACGGCGAAGGTTTCGCCCTTCTTCATCAGCCCGTCCTTCAACCGCTCGCCCGCCTCGTCATAGATGCGCAACCACACATCATCGACCGCGGTCAGCACCACGGGTTGCGCAGCGGGCGCGACCGCAGCCCCAGCCACCGGACGCGCCGCCGCAGGACGCGCCTCGTCCTGCGCCAAAATCTGTTCGCTCGAAGGCGGCGGCGCCATCTGCGCGCGCCAGATCACCCATCCCACCACCAGCAGGACCACGATCGCCGCCGCCGTCCAGGCCAGCGTGCGCGACGGCACCCGCGCGGGATCGGCCGGTTCGAACATCTCGTAACGATTGGCGGTCATATCCGCGCCATGCACGCCCTGACGCACCTGCGCGGCGATCGCCACTTCATCCAGTCCCACGGCGCGAGCATAGGCCCGCGCAAAACCGACCGCATAGGGAATGCCCGGCAAGGCGGCATAATCGTCGCGCTCGACCGCTTCGAGCTGACGCTGGGCGATCCGGGTGCGCGTCGCAATGTCGGACAAGGACAGCCCCATCGCTTCGCGCGCGACGCGCAGTTTCGCGCCGGGTGTATCGGGCTGCGTATCCGGTACGCTACCTGCGCCCGGCTCCAATTCCATTTCGTCTGCCATGCTGCTCCGCGACCTTAGAGTGAGGCCTTGTCTCACTGTGGGACGGGCGTTGTCAACGGCGGCAAGCCCTTCTTGCCGCAGTTCGCCCCTTATCCCAGCTCGATATGCCGCTCAGCCGCCCATTGCGTCAGCCGCGCGCGAATGTTGCGTTCGCCACTATCGAGCAGCTCGCGCATCAACGCCTGCACCTCGCTCGCATCGATCGCGCGGATCATCGCCTTGACCGGCCCGACCGACGCAGGGGTGATCGACAGCCGCCGGATACCAAGGCCGATCAGCGCCATTGCCTCCAGCGTCCGCCCACCCATTTCGCCGCACACGCCCACGGGCACGCTATGCGCCTGGCATGTCCGCGCCACTCGGTCGAGGAAGCGCAGGATCGCGATGCTCAGCCAGTCATAGCGTTCGGCGAGCTTGGGATGGGCGCGGTCGGCCGCGAACAGAAATTGCGTCAGATCATTGGTCCCGATCGACAGGAAATCGACGCGCGGCAACAATATGTCCAGCACCTCGGCCAGCGCCGGCACTTCCAGCATCGCCCCATAACGCACCGCAATCGGCAGCTTCTTCTTGCGCGCCAGCAGCCATTCGCGCTGATGCTCGACCAGCGCGCGCGCTTCCTCATATTCCCACGGTTCCGACACCATCGGGAACATGACATAGAGGATCTTGCCCGCCGCCGCTTCCAGCAGCGCGCGCGCCTGCGCCTTCATCAATCCGTCGCGATCCAGCGCCAGCCGCAGCGCGCGCCAGCCCATCGCCGGATTATCCTCATGCTCGTCATCCTCGCGCTGCATATAGGGCAGCGCCTTGTCCCCGCCGATGTCGACGGTGCGGAAGATGACCGGCCGGTCACCGGCCGCGTCCAGCACATCCTTGTAGAGCCGCTGCTGCTTTTCGCGCTGGGGCAAGGTAGCCGACACCAGGAACTGAAACTCGGTGCGGAACAGCCCGATGCCGTCCGCCCCCACCATGTCGAGCGCCTGCGCATCCTCGCGCAGCCCGGCATTGACCATCAGCTCCACCCGCTGCCCATCGGCGGTGACCGATGGCAGGTCGCGCATCGCGACGAACTCGGCGCGGCGCTTCTGCGTCACATGCAGCTTATTCTCGAACGCCTCGTCCATGTCGGCGGTTGGGCGGATCAGCAGGCTGTTGGCGTTGACGTCCATCAGGATGAGGTCGCCCTCATTCACCAGATGGCGGATGTCGCGCACCCGGCCCAGCACCGGCACGCCCATGGCGCGCGCGACAATGGTGACATGGGCGGTCAGCGATCCTTCCTCCAGGATCACGCCCTTCAACCGCCGCCGGTCATATTCCAGCAATTCGGCCGGCCCCAGGTTGCGCGCGATTAATATCGCGTCCTGCCGCAACCCCATCTGCGCCGCCGTGCCCAACTGCCCCGACACGATCCGCAACAGCCGGTTGGCCAGATCCTCCAGGTCATGCATCCGGTCGGACAGCAACGGATCGTCAATCTGCCGCATCCGCATCCGTGTGCGCTGCTGCACCCGCTCGATCGCCGCCTCGGCGGTCAGGCCGCTGTCGATCGCCTCGTTGATCCGCCGCGTCCAGCCTTCGTCATAGGCGAACATCTTGTAGGTTTCCAAAACCTCCTGATGCTCGCCCTCCATGCCGAACTCGGCCGCACCGGTCATCCGGTCGATCTGCTCGCGCATCTTGGCGAAGGCAGAAATGACGCGCGCCCGCTCCGCCTCGGTATCTTCCGCCACGGTATGCTCGATATGCACGCGCGGCTGGTGGAACACCACATGGCCCCGCGCCATGCCCATCACCAGTTGCAACCCGTGCAGCAGCGTCGTGCCGGTATCGGTCACGCGCAATTCGGCCTGGCCATCATCGGCCAGTTCGGCATTGGCGATCAGCTCCGACATCACCATCGCGACGGTCTGGAGCGCCTCTATCTCCACCTCTTCATATTTGCGCGGATCGGCATGTTGCACGCACAGGACGCCGATCGCCCGTTCGCGCCGCACGATCGGCACGCCGGCAAAGCTGTGGAACAATTCTTCCCCGGTTTCGGGGCGATAAGCGAAGTCGGGGTGCGACGCGGCTTCGTCCAGGTTCAGCGTCTCGACATTGGTGGCGATCAGGCCGACCAGCCCCTCGCCCATCGCCATGCGGGTGACATGCACCGCCTCCTGCTTCAACCCGCGCGTCGCGAACAGCTCCAGCACGCCCTCGCGCACCAGATAGATGGAGCAGACCTCGCTCGACAGCGACTCGCCGATCACCTCCACCACCTTGTTCAATTTCGCCTGCGCGCTGGTGCGCGACGCCATCACCTCCTGCAGGCGGATCAGGATCTGGCGGGCGGCGGCGGCGGGGGTGCTGGGCATGGATATGCGCTACCAGATGCGCAGTCCGCTTTCCAAGGCGATTCATGCACAATTGATGACGGTTTCCGTTAACTATGGAACGGCGACCGGCATAAAATTGCAAAAATCGCCGGGCGGCATTGCGGAAATGACGCGCTGCTTCGTCTGATGCAATGAAGTTTCCGTTTTCTGGAACAGAGGGGACAATCGACATGACGATGATGCTGGACAAGGAAGCCAAGGACGATCTGATCGGGCGCGGCTATTCGCGGCGCCAACTGGCCGAGGTCGCTGCGCTGCTGGGCGCGGGCGTCGCCGCCAGCTCGCTGCTGAGCGGTGCTGCCCTGGCGCAGCAGCAGGCCGGGCGCGGCATCAAGGGTGCGGTCCGCATCGGTGCCAACGAATGCTGGACCGGGCCTTTCCCGTCGGGCGTCGCCGCCGCCGCCGAAGCTGCTTCGTTCGGCAACTGGTACGATCCCGACAATTATCGCGGCGACCTTGTCAAGACCGTCGCCACGGTCGAGGGTATCCCTGAAACCCATGTCATGCCCTGGCCCGGTTCGGGCGGCCCGCTGGTCAGCATCGTCGCGGCCTATTGCTCGCCGACCAAGGGTCTAGTCACCGCCGACCCGACCTTCGAATCCGCCTGGCGCACGGCTGATTATATGAAGGCCCCCATCGCCAAGGCACCGCAGGCCATCGGCCAGGGCCATGACGTCAAGGCGATGCTCGCCGCCAATCCCAATGCCGGCCTCTATTATATCTGCACGCCCAACAACCCGACCGGCACCGTCACGCCGCTGGCCGACATCCAATGGCTGCTCGACAATAAGCCCGCCGATTCGATGCTGCTGGTCGACGAAGCCTATCTGCACTTCTCCGAAGCGCCGAGCGCCGCCACGCTCATCGGGGCCCGCAAGGACATCATCGTCATGCGGACCTTCTCGAAGCTGTTCGGCATGGCCGGTGTGCGCCTCGGCCTCACCTTCGCCGACCCCGAAGTGCAAAAGCGCATCATGCTGTTCGGTCCGGCGGCCGGCGGCCTGTCGATTACCGCGATGCATTGCGGCAATGCGGTCTACACCGAAGCGGCGCTCATCAAGGCCCGCCGCGAGGAAATGATCGCCAACCGCGAGGAAACCATCGCCTATCTGACCAAGAAGGGCATCGAGGTGCAGCCCGGCAGCCAGGCCAATATGTTCATGGTCAACTGGAAAAAGCCCGCCAAGGACATGCAGGCCGCACTGATCGCCACCCCTGAAAAGGTCCAGATCGGCCGCAGCTGGGCCATCTGGCCCACCGTCTCCCGCGTCACCGTCGGCTCCGCCGACGACATGGCCAAATTCCGCGCCGCCGTGGACAAGGTCTACAAGGCGTAAGGCTTTTCATTACGAGAAGTGCAAAGGGCGTCCGGGCAACCGGGCGCCCTTTTCGTTGATGCGTTGGTGATTTGTGGTGAGCCGGAGGGCGGCGTCAAACGCCCCGCGACCTGCACCTCGTCCCTCATGCCAGCATCAGCCCGCATGACGAAAGAGGTGAATGGGACAAGCCCCTCAAACCCCGTCACCCCCGGATCAAGTCCCACAACTGTCCGGGATATTAAAACGATGAGAGATTGCACGGCAGCGCAGTGCTGCGGAAGCTGCCAAGATCATGGTGTCGAGACATGATTGCGGAGATCTGCCGTGCCGCATATGGCTAGCGCGCTTTCGCAGCTTTTGGAACCGCTTGATCGGCGGGTGCTCAATCGCCTTGTCACGCGGCATGATGGGGACCGCAGGGTGGGGTCTGATCCTAATGCATGGACTTGCGTGCGGCATTTGCGCACGATGCTGTTCGCGCAATTTGCGGGCCTCAACTCGTTGCGCGAGATCGAGCAGGGATTGCGTGCGCATCCGGGCGGGCTGTATCATCTCGACCTGCGGTTGCCGCGCAGATCGACGCTGAGCGATGCGCAGGCGCAGCGGTCGGCGGCGGTTTTCCGCGACATCTGCCAGATGCTGATCGGTCAGGTGGGCCGGGCGGTGCGCCAGCAGGGCCAGGAGCTGATCCAGCTTATCGACGGCTCGCTGATCCTGTTGCGCAATCCGCGCGTGGGTTGAGCGGAGGCTGACCCGCACACCCGTGGCCTCAAATTGTATGTCGGCTACGACCCGCGCTCTGACGTCGTCGATTGGGTCGAGATCGCCTCGCCCAGGGTCAGCAAACTCACGATCGCGCGCGCCAGGCCGATCGTGCCGGGCACAGTCTATGTCTATGACAAGGGCTATCTCGATTTGGCTGGTGGCACACCATCGATGCGGCCGGTGCCACCTTCGTCACCCGGTTGAAGACCAACACCAAGCGGCGCGATGTGCGCGCGCGCCAAATCCAGGGTGACGGCATCATCGAGGATAATGACGTGAAGATCGGCCATGCCGCGCCACGTGGCGGGGCCAGGAACCTGCTGTTCGACACGTCGCTTCGCGAGATACTCGTCGCGCGCGAGGGCAAGGCTCCCATGCGCCTTGTCGCCAACGATCTGACGCGCCTCGCAACCCAAATCGCCGCCCTCTACAAGGAACGCTGGCAGATCGAACTCCTGTTCAAGTGGATCAAGCAGAACCTCAAGATCAAACGCTTCCTGGGACGCAGCGAAAACGCCGTCAAAATCGTCGCCCTCATCGCCTATCTGCTCCTACGCATGCTGCGGCAAACGTGCGCCGCCTCCCACCGCCATGCGCCAAAGGCCCTCATCACGCGCATCAAGGTCGCGCTGTTCAACCGGCTCGATCTTTCAGGACGCGCCAAACCCCTACCGACACAGCCAGCAAAACTAACACCGACACTGCAATTGGCGCTCAAGCTGTGAATCCACACCCGGATCAAGTCCGGGATGACGGATTGAGAGGATCATGATGACTGGAGAGGTTGCCCCCTACCCCAGCGGCCTTCTGGCGCGGAGCGCCTGGGCGAGTGTGCCTTCGTCGAGATAGTCGAGTTCGCCGCCGACGGGCACGCCATGGGCCAGCTGGGTCAGGCGGATGGGGAAGCGTTCGAGTCGTTCGGCGAGATAATGGGCGGTAGTCTGGCCTTCAAGCGTGGCGTTCATGGCGAGCACGACTTCATCCACCCCGCCCTGTTCCAGCCGGGTGACCAGCGCGTCGATGGTCAGATCCTCCGGCCGGATGCCTTCAAGCGCGGACAGTCGCCCGCCCAGCACATGGAAGCGGCCAGGAAACAGCCGCGACTTGTCGAGCGCCCACAAATCCGCGACATCCTCCACCACGCAGAGCGCCCGAGGATCGCGGCGCGCATCCTTGCAGATGCCGCAGGGATCGACCGTATCGACATTGCCGCAGACATGGCAGGTGACGAGCCGCTCGTTGACCGCCTCCAGCGCGCGCAGCAAAGGGGCCATCGCCGCCTCGCGCTTCTTGATGAGGTGCAGCACCGCGCGCCGCGCCGAACGCGGGCCAAGGCCGGGCAGGCGGGAGAGCGCCTGGGTCAACGCTTCGATTTCGGGAGAGGCCATGCTGTGAGATAAGGGGTTGCAACCCGTCACGACAAGAGCTTTGAGCATTTGCTATGCGTATCATTTACATGGGCACTCCCGAATTCGCGGTTCCGGCGCTGGAGGCGTTGGTTGCCGCAGGGCATCAGGTCTTAACGGTCTACAGCCAGCCGCCCCGACCCGCCGGGCGCGGCAAGGCTTTGCGTCCCTCGCCCGTCCATCAGCGTGCCGAAGCGCTGGGGATAGAGGTGCGGACGCCCGTGTCATTGAAAGACCCGGAGGTGCAGGCGGCCTTTGCCGCGCTAGACGCCGATGTCGCGGTGGTGGCGGCTTATGGCCTGATCCTGCCGCGCGCGATTCTCGATGCGCCGCGCCATGGCTGCATGAACATCCACGCGTCGCTGCTGCCGCGCTGGCGCGGGGCGGCACCGATCCAGCGAGCGGTGCTGGCGGGCGACAATGTCACCGGCGTCACCATCATGGACATGGAAGCGGGCCTCGACACCGGCCCCATGCGCGCGAAATATGTCACGGCGGTCGAGGGCAAGACGGCAGGCGCGTTGACCGAGGAACTGGCGCAGGCGGGTGCTGCGCTGATGGTCGAGGTGCTGGACGACATCAGCCTGCATCCGGCGATGCCGCAGCCGGAGGAAGGCGTGACCTATGCCGCCAAAATCGACAAGGCCGAAGCGCGAATCGATTTCGCACGCCCGGCGATCCAGGTCGAGCGCCAGATCCGCGCCTTCAATCCCGTCCCCGGTGCATTTTTCGAATATGGCGGCGAGCGGTTCCGCATATTGGCGGCGCATGTCGAGCATGAGGATGGCGCAGCGGGCGCAATGCTGGACGATGCGCTGCTGATCGGGTGCGGCCATGGCGCAATCCGCCCGACGCTGATCCAGCGCGCGGGCAAGGCGGCGATGACGCCGGACGATCTGCTGCGCGGGTTCGATATGCCCGCGGGGAGCCGGGTGGATGGATGAGCCGAAGACGGGCCTGACCCGCTTCGCCGTCACGGTCGAATTTGACGGGCGGCCCTTCATGGGGTGGCAGCGGCAGAACCATGGACCAAGCGTGCAGCAGGCGATCGAGGATGCCATCCATGCGGTGACGGGCGAACGGGTGGCGGTGCATGCCGCCGGGCGGACGGATGCGGGCGTGCATGGGCTGGCGATGCGGGCGCATGCCGACATAGCCAAGGCGATCACCCCATTCCGGCTGATGGGGGGGATCAATGCGCGATTGCGGCCGCATCCGGTGGCGATCCTGGCGTGCGAGATCGTGCCGGACGACTGGCATGCGCGTTTTTCCTGCCTTGGCCGTTCCTATGTCTATCGCATCGTCAATCGGCGGGCGCCGCTGACGGTCGAACGGGGGCTGGCCTGGCAGGTGGCGAAGCCTTTGGATGCCGATGCGATGCAGGCGGCGGCGCAGTTGCTGGTCGGGCTGCATGATTTCACCACTTTCCGGTCGGCCCATTGCCAATCGGCCAGTCCCGTCAAGACGCTCGACCGGTTGTACGTCGCGCGCGACGGCGAACGCATCGCCGTTCACGCAGACGCGCGATCTTTCCTGCATCATCAGGTGCGATCGATGGTCGGGTGCCTGGCGTTGGTGGGCTCTGGACGGTGGTCGGCCGACGATTTGCGCGCGGCGCTGGAGGCGAAGGATCGCGCCGCCTTGGGGCTCAATGCCCCGCCCGATGGGCTGTATTTTTCAGCGGCACATTATCCGGTCAGGGAAGATAACCCGTCCTGAGTTGATTGCGTCCACCGCGCTTGGCCGCAAGCATGGCGGTGTCGGCGCAATCGATCAGCGCTTCGAGATCAAGCGCACCGCTTGCGGTGACCAGCCCGAACGAGCCGCTGATCCCGCCGCAGCGCGCCGTGAGCGCATGCCGCAATTGATCGCCCAGCGCCGTCGCGGTCGGCGCGTCGCTCAGGGGCAGCAGGAGCAGAAATTCGTCGCCGCCCACTCGCGCGATGGCATCGATGGCCCCGGTGTGATCCATCAGCAGCGCTGCCACATCGGCAAGGCAAGCGTCGCCCGCCGCATGGCCGCGGCTGTCGTTCAATTGCTTGAACCCGTCGAGATCGAGGAAGATGAGGCTGACCGGCTGCCCTGTATGCGCGGCATCGGCCAGAATGGCGTCAGCGCGGTTCGCCAGCCCGCGCCGGTTGAGCAGGCCGGTCAGCGGATCATGCACGGCTTCGAAACTGGCACGGCGCAGGTCGGACAGATCCTCGATCACGGCGACGAACAATTCGGGCTGCCCCGCTGCATCGCGCACCATCGACACGGTCAGGTTGACCCAGACGATACCGCCATCGGCACGGATATAGCGTTTTTCCAGCGTATAACGCGGTATCTCACCGGCATGGAGACGCACCAGCAGCGCTTCGTCGGTATCGAGATCGTCGGGATGGGTAATCCGCTGAAAACCGACCTGCAACAGCGTATCGGCATCATGCCCGCTGATCTCGCAGAATCGGGGATTCACCAGCAGGAAGCGGCCATCCAGGCCGGCATGGACGATGCCCACCGGTGCATGATAAAAGGTCGCTTCAAACCGGCGCTGCGCAAGCGCCAGTTCGGCGACGAGATGGTCGTGAGAAATGGAGGCGACGCCTCCTTCGATGTTCGATTGGTCGAAATGCCGATGCGACTGCCTGCTCATGCCCCCTCATGCGACCGGGAGGGTAAACAGGGCCTTATCTCATGCTCGCTGGACGAAAGAAATCAGAGCCGCGCGCGGAACGGGGTGAAGTTGGTGCCTGCGTCATATACGTCCAGCCCTTCGCGCCGCTTGAGGGCGTTGACGACGACATAAGTGACAGGCGTCAGCAGCGCTTCCCAACCGACCTTCATCGCCCAATTGGTGACCATGACGGTCAGCACCTGCGTTTGGGTCCAGTTGCCGTAGAAGGCGAGCGGATAGAAGAGCAGGCTGTCCACGCCCTGCCCCACGATCGTCGATCCGATCGTCCGCATCCACAAATGCTTGCCCTGCGTCAGCAATTTCATGCGGGCGAGGACGAAGCTGTTGGCCAGTTCGCCCGTCCAGAAAGCGATGAGCGAAGCAAAGACGATGCGCCAGGTGCTGCCGAACACGGCTTCATATGATGCCTGGCCCGCCCAGCCTTCGGCAGGCGGCAGCGCGACCACGACCCAGCTCATCACCGCCATGAACAGCATGGCGGCAAAGCTCGCCCAGACGCAGCGGCGCGCGCGGGCATAGCCATAGACTTCGGTCAGCACGTCGCCGATCACATAGCCGAGCGGGAAGAAGAGGATGCCAGCGCCGAAGGTGAAGCCACCCAGGCTCGACAATTTGGCCGCGCCGATCAGGTTGGATAGCAGCAGGATCGCGACGAAGGCCGCCATCACGAAATCATAATAGCGTAGCGGCCGCGCACCCAGCGCGCCCGCATCGACCCTGTGAACTGCCCCGTCGTTCATGACGTCCTGCATATCGCACAGTCGGGTGATTGCAAGCTGTCCCCGGCGTCGCTATCGAGCCTGCCCAAGGCCCCGTAGCTCAACTGGATAGAGCACCCGCCTTCTAAGCGGGATGTTGCGTGTTCGAGTCACGCCGGGGTCACCATCCACCCATGACCATGAGCAGCGCCATGCCAATGATGGTGAGTAGCAGCGAGAACCAGAGAAAGCCGAAATCGGGCTTGTCGGGATCGTGGCTCATGGGATTTTCCTTAAGGCGGGACGACGCTTGCCGTCCCGCCTGTTCAGATCACAGGATCGACTGGCCGGTCTTGGCCCAGTCGGCGGCGAAGCCTTCGAGACCCTTGTCGGTCAGCACATGCTTGGACAACATGCGGATGACGGCGGGGGGTGCGGTCATGACGTCCGCGCCGATGCGCGCGCTTTCCAGCACATGGATGGGGTGGCGGACGCTGGCGACGAGGATTTCGGTGTCGAAGCCATAATTGTCGTAGATCAGGCGAATATCCTGAATCAGCGCCATGCCGTCGAAGCCATTATCGTCATGGCGACCAACGAAAGGCGAGATGAAGGACGCGCCGGCCTTGGCCGCGAGCAGCGCCTGATTGGCGGAGAAGCAGAGGGTGACGTTGACGAGCGTGCCTTCGTCGGTCAGCGCCTTGCAGGTCTTGAGCCCGTCGATGGTCAAGGGCACCTTGATGCAGACATTGTCCGCGATTTTGCGCAGGACTTCTGCTTCTTTCATCATCGTTTCATGGTCGAGCGCGACGACTTCGGCGGAGACGGGGCCGTCGACCAGGCCACAGATTTCTTCGACCACTTCGAGGAAGGCGCGGCCCGACTTGTGGATCAAGGACGGGTTGGTGGTCACGCCATCGAGCAGGCCGGTGGCGGCCAGGTCGCGAATGTCGGCGGTGTCGGCGGTATCGACGAAGAATTTCATGGGTCTAGCGCTCCGGGGATGAATGAGTCGGTCCCCTTTAGCCGCTGGCCGCCGGTTTCGCCATCGTCGGCGGCGCAGGGCGGCAATTGCAACAAAGCAGCAACATGCCTAAGCCGCGGGCACCCTGCCAAAGGATATGCCATGCTGCTGTGCCGACTGATGATTGCCGTGTCGGTGCTGGCGATGCCCCTGCCCGTTCATGCGGCGACGCAGGATAGCCAGGCCTGGCTGACCGAGATGGTGACGATCAAGGCGAGTCCGGCGGACATCATCACGATCGATTCGAGCCAGCGCGCGCGGTCCGACAGTCGGAGCGGCGGCGAGCAGTTTCTAAGCCGGATCGCCATCGACCACCGCATCGCCCCGGCCGTGCAACTGGGCGGCGGCTTTGCCTATCTCAAGAGCGAGGCGGACGAGGAGTTGCGGCTGTTCCAGCAAGTGACACTGGCCAAGGGCATCTGGATAGCGCGCACCCGGATGGAGCAGCGCTTCTTCGATACGGTCGATGCGCCGGTGTGGCGGCTGCGCCAGCGGCTGCAGGCGAGCGTCCCGATCGATGCGGCAAAGCAATGGACGGTGGTGGCCGCGACCGAAATCTTCTTCCATCTCAATCGCGGGCGGCCCAGCGACAAGACCGGTCTGGCGACAATGCGCCAGCAGATCGGCTTGCGCCATCCGATCGCCAAGGGTGTCGATGCGCAGCTTCTCTATATGCGGCAGCAGAATTTCCGCGACGGGCGGCCCGATGTCGTGTCGCATGTGCCGTGGCTGACGCTGAGTTGGCGGATCTGACGCGCGGCATTTGCGTGGCGGGCGGGACGGGCTAAGGACGGTCCCATGTCCCGCGCCCGTGTCCTCCTGCTCAATGCCGCCCTGGGGCCGCTCGACTATCGCGTGCCGCACGGGATGAAAGTGCAACCCGGCAGCATCGTCGTCGCGCCGCTGGGGCCACGCCAGCTGGTGGGCGTGGTGTGGGAGGAGGAGAGCTTTCCCGATGTGGAGAGCGTGGGCGACAACCGGCTGCGCAACTTGCTCGAACTGGTCGATGCGCCGCCCCTGCCCGCGCCGCTGCGCCGCCTGATCGAATGGACGGCGGACTATTATCTGAGCCCCCCTGCCGCCGTGCTGCGGATGGCGCTGGCATCGATGGCGGCGCTGGAGGGGACGCGCACCGTCATCGAATATAAGGCGACCGGGACGGTGCCCGAACGGATGACGGAGCAGCGCGCGCAAGCGCTGGAGCGGATCGGCGAGCGGCAAGGGCTGGTGCGCGAACTGGCGATGATCGGCGGGGTCAGCGACGCGGTGATCCGTGGCCTCATCAAGCAGGATGTGTTCGAGCCGGTCGAGGTGAGCGTCGACACGCCCTTCCCCCTGCCCGACCCCGATCATGCGCCGCCCGCCCTTTCAGAAGCGCAGATGGCTGCCGCGACGACTATGGCCGATGCGGTGCGGGCGCAGGATTTTGCGCCGTTCCTGCTCGACGGGGTCACCGGATCGGGCAAGACCGAGGTCTATTTCGAGGCGATCGCGGCGGCTATGCGCGCGGGGCGGCAAGTGCTGGTCCTGCTGCCCGAAATCGCGCTGACTGAGCCGTTTCTGGAACGGTTCGAAAAGCGGTTCGGCACGGTGCCGGTCAATTGGCATAGCGGGCTGCGCCAGACCGAGCGGCGGCGGGCGTGGCGGGCCATCGCGGCGGGCGAGGCACAGGTGGTGGTGGGGGCGCGGTCCGCGCTGTTCCTGCCCTATCCCAACCTTGGCCTCATCGTCGTCGATGAAGCGCATGAAGCCAGCTTCAAGCAGGAGGATGGCGTTCATTATCACGCGCGCGACGTGGCGGTGATGCGTGGCCTGATCGAGAAATTCCCGGTCATTTTAGCGTCCGCCACCCCCGCGATCGAAACGCGGCATCAGGTGGAACTGGGCCGCTATGCCGAGATCAAATTGCCGTCCCGCTATGGCGGGGCGGAGATGCCGCATATCGAGGGCGTCAACCTGCTGACCGATCCGCCCGAGCGCGGGCGCTGGATCGCGCCGCCGCTGGTCAAGGCTATCGACGAGACGATGGCAAAGGGCGAGCAAAGCCTGCTCTTCCTCAACCGGCGCGGCTATGCCCCGCTGACGCTGTGCCGGCATTGCGGCTACCGCTTCCAATGCCCCAATTGCACCGCCTGGATGGTGGAGCATCGGCTGTCGCATCGGCTGGCCTGCCATCATTGCGGCCATGTCGTGCCCGCGCCGCGTTTCTGCCCGGACTGCAAGGAGGAGGACAGCCTGGTCGCCTGCGGGCCGGGGGTCGAGCGGATCGCCGATGAGGTGAAGGCGCTGTGGCCGCTGGCGCGGATTGCGATCGCCACGTCCGACACGCTGTTTTCGCCCGCAAAAGCGGCCGATTTCGTCAAGTCAGTGGAGGCGGGCGACATTGACATCATCGTCGGCACGCAGTTGGTCACCAAGGGCTATCATTTCCCCAACCTGACGCTGGTGGGGGTGATCGACGCCGATCTGGGGCTGGAGGGCGGCGATCTGCGCGCGGCCGAGCGGACCTTCCAGCAGATCGTTCAGGTCGCCGGGCGCGCGGGGCGTGGCGCCAAGCCTGGGCGGGTGTTCATCCAGACCCGGATGCCAAGCAGCGAAGTCATCCAGGCGTTGATCGATGGCGATACCGAGCGATTCTATGCGGTGGAAACCGAGCATCGGCGGCGGGCCAACGCCCCGCCCTTCGGCCGCTTCGCCGCGATTATCATTTCGAGCGAGGATGCGGACGAGGCCGCGCAGATCGCCCGGCTGATCGGCAAATCCGCGCCGGTGATTGACGGGATGCGGGTCTATGGCCCGGCCCCCGCCCCGCTTTCGGTATTGCGCGGGCGGCATCGGCACCGCCTGCTGATCCACGCCACGCGGCAGGTGGATATCCAGTCCGCGATCCGTGAGTGGCTAAGCCAGATCGTGTGGAAATCAGGGACGCGGGTGGCGGTGGACGTCGATCCCTACAGCTTCATGTGATGGAGACACCCTGCCGCAACCTGTGTGCGCTCGATGCCGCGCGCGCGACCTGCATAGGCTGCGGCCGGACAATTGACGAGATCGTCCATTGGCGCAGCCTGACCGACGCGCAGCGCGCCGCCGTCATGACGCGGGTGCAGGACTTTGTGCCTTCACCGCACCCTTCGGCTTTTTCGCCGCCTCCGCGTCGAACTGAGCCTTCATCCTGAGCGCATTTTCGCGCATCCCGGATTCATGGGGCGAATAGGCGATCGGGTCGAGCAGAATAGAGGCGCTGGCATAGTCACCCCTAAAAGCCATCGCCTGAGCAAAATTGAAGCGATAGCCGGGGTTTTGCGGTAGCAGGCTGAACGCCTTGTAGAGACCGTCATAACCAAGGTCCGGCATCTTGCCGCCCCGCATGGCATGATAGCGATAGAAGAGCGCGAGCGGCACCGGGTCTTCGGTATCAGCGCGGTTGGCGCGCACGATCGCCGTCAGCGCAGCCTTCCAGTCGTCCGCCTTGTCGCTGTCATTGGCGCGTTCCAGCAGCACTTCTGCGCGAACAGCTTGGGCGCGCGCGGATTGAGGGTTGCTTGCGATGGCGCGGTCAGCGGCGGCAAGCGCCGCGTCTGCCTGATCCGCCTTCCATTCCGCTTCCGCGAGCAACGCCTGCGCGTAGGCGTCGCCGGGATATTGGTCAGCAATGGTGCGGATAGCCGCGACAATTCCGGGCAGTTCTTCCGTCTTGGGGCGGTGGGTCAAGCGTAGCTCATCTTCGACCAAAGCCGCCTGCGCTGGGTCAACAGCGGTCACGGTAATCGCTCCGATCGCCATATCCTTGGGCGTGAGTACGCTGATGAATTGCTTTTTACGCATATAGGCTTTGAGGTCTTTTTCGAGACCTTCCAGCCCGCCCTCAAAATAGTCCGCCACGTCGCCGTCCGTCGTGCCCTTGGCGATCTCTGTCAGGTAGCGGTTGATCTCCGCCTTCCGGTTGGAGGCGTGCTGAAAATAGAAATGGGTCAGCAGCCAGGCGGTGCCATAAAAGCGATCGCCGTCTCGCAGGTTCAGTCCTTTGGTTTCGCGCGCCAGCAGTTGCGTCAAGGGATAGGGCTGGCCCAGCACGAGGCCCGGTACCCGTGCCATCGGGATATGACCGAACTCGATCGATCCGTTTTTGGGGAACTTCACGACGGAAAAAAATTCAGCGAACCCCTCCACGAACCAGGCGGGGTAGGCGGCTGGAAAATAGTGCAGCATGAAATGATGGGCATATTCGTGGAACAGTATTTCCTCTGCCCCAATACCGAACTGACCGTTCTTCGTTTCACGTGAGAGGAAGGCGTAGGCGTTCCGTTCAGACGTGGTGTAAAAGCCCTTGAGATTGCGGTTGCCCGCCAGATCCTGCACCTTGCGGTCGTTGGACAAAAGGTAGACTTTGACCGGACTGCCCTGTTGCCGATCCGTGACGCCATAGAGGCGGCGCAGGAGGAAATCGAACTTCTCCAGACGTTCAGCAAAGCCGCGCAGCGTTTCGTCCTTGCCCTCGCTGTAAACGGTGAAATGGTCGGTCTTTGCCTGCCACCAGGTCGCGTGTGCGACGCCGGGCAGCGCGAGCATCAGCGCCGCCAGCGCTTTCAACCAGAATCGCATCATATCCCCCATTTGGCCCAGCCTTCAGAGTGGCCGAGCGATGGCACGAAGGAAAGATACAATCGGCCCGCTACTCGCCCTTTTCGCGGGCGAGCAGCGCCCGTTTGCGGTCTAGACCCCAGGCATAGCCGCCCAGCGTCCCGTCGCTGCGCAGGACGCGGTGGCAGGGGATGAGGACTGCCAGAACATTGTCGCCGCAGGCGCTGCCCGCCGCGCGGACGGCTTGCGGGCGACCGATCGCGGCCGCGACCTCGCTATAGCTGCGCGTTTCGCCCGGCGGGATGGCGCGCAGCGCGGCCCAGACGGCTTGCTGGAACGCGGTGCCGCACACGTCGATCGGCAAATCGGGCGTTTCGCCGGGATGATCGACCAGCGCCACGACGGCCTGCGCCAACTGGTCGAGCGCCGCGTCGGCCGGTTGAAGATCAGCATTGGGGAAGCGAGCGCGCAACTCTGCCTCGCCCTCGCCGAAGCTGATACGGCACAGGCCGCGCGCCGTCGCCGCGACCAAAAGCGGCCCAAGACTGCTGTCGATCGTGCGCCAGCGGATCAGCGCGCCGCGCCCGCCATCCTTCCAGGCGCTGGGCGTCATGCCCAGATGGCGGTCGGCGTCGGCATAGGCGCGGCTTGGCGCATTATAGCCCGCTGCATAGATGGCGCTCGTCACGCTGCCGGGCGAATCAAGGGCAGTCTTTAGTCGGTCGGCGCGCAGGGCGCGGGCATAGGCGGCGGGGGTTAGGCCCGTCTCGCGCTTGAACAGGCGGTGGAAATGATGCGGGGCATAGCCGACATGGGCGGCGATCGCCTCCAACCGGGGCGCGTCCTCGGCCGCCTCGATCAGCGCGCGCGCCGCCGCGACGGCGATTCGGTCGCGGCCCACTTCGTCCGGGCGGCAGCGCAGGCAGGCACGAAAGCCCGCTGCGCGCGCGGCTGCGGGGTCTGGCAGGAAGCGCATATTTTCGCGTTTGGGGTGGCGGGCGGCGCAGCTCGGTTTGCAATAAATGCCAGTGGTGGCGACGCAGCCGACGAAGCGGTCGTCCATGGTGCGGTCGCGCGCAACGAAGGCGGCCCAGCAGGTCGCATCGTCAGGCATGGAGTCGGCAAGGGCGGTCATCAGGGTCATGCCTATGGAATAGACGCTGGCGCTTGACCATGCTTCCCGCGTCTTGCTTTCAAACCATTGCGGCATTTCCCGATTGCGCCGCGCCCGCCATCCAATATGTATGCCCGCTCATGATCGCCCTCCTCCGCCGCTTCGCCCTGCTGATCGCGCTTTTTGTGCCAGCAACGTCCCACGCCGAACAGCAGGATATTGCTGCGGCGGCGCGCGGGGTGGTGCGCGTGGTGCTGGTCGCGACCGATGGCAGCGAGGCCTATTTCGTCGGCCATGGCAGCGGCCTGGCGGTCGCGCCCGACAAGATTTTGACCAATGCCCATGTCGTCGAACTGGCGCGCGAGGAAAAGAATCTCGTCATCGGCGTGATCCCGTCGGAGGGCACCAAGACCTATGGCGGGCGCATCATCGCCTTTTCGCCGGGCAACGATCTGGCGCTCATCCAGCTGGAGGAAGGCAGCCTGCCGGTCAGCACTTTCTACGCCGGGGCGATATCGGACGGGCAGCATGTCACCGCGATCGGCTATCCCGGCACGGTGGATCGTGCGCAGGGGCTGGGCCTCAAGCAATTGGTCGAGCCGCTGGCGACGGTGAAGACCAGCGGCAATGTGTCGGCGGGACGGGCGAGCCAGAGTTTCGAGACGGTATTGCACACCGCGCCGCTGGCGGCGGGCAATAGCGGCGGGCCGTTGGTGGACGATTGCGGCCGGGTACTGGGGGTCAATAGTTTCGGGTCGATTTCGGACGGCAATGACGCCGAATTCGGCTTTGCCGTGTCGTGGCGCGAGATCGCCTCCTTCCTGCGACAAGCGGGCGTCGCGTCACTGCGCACCGTCGTCCCGTGCCGGTCCATGGCGGAAGCGGACGCCGCCGAGGCATCGATCACCCAGCGCGAATCGCAGGCGAGCGAGCAGAAGAACCGGGCCAGCGCCGATGCGCGCGAGCAAGCGATGATGCGCGCGCGCGACGCCGCCGAGCGCGATGTCATCACCGCCCGCGAAAACGCCATGGCGGGCGCTGCGGTGCTGCTGGCGCTCGCGGTATTGGGGTTGGGCGCAGGCGGGCTATTCTACAGCCAGGGCAAGGAAAAGCCCGCCATATGGGGCATTGGCGGCGGCGGCGTCATGCTGCTGGGCGCGCTTGCCCTGTTCGTGTTCAAGCCGAGTTTCGACACGATCGAGGAACGCACGGCCCTGCCTCAGGACAAAAGCATTACCGGAAATGGTGCCTATGCCTGGGCCGGGGATAATATCTGCCGGGTCGACCTGCAGCGCAGCCGCCTGACTGTGTCGCAGCCCAATGACATCGGGTTCAACTGGGCCGAAGGTGGCTGCGTCGATAGCGACACGCAATATGTCGCGAGTGGGACCAAATGGCAGCGCGCGAGCATCCCTGCGCAGGGCAATTTCGTCACCATGAGCGCGTTCGATCCGGTCAGTGGCACCCTGCGCGTGCAGCGCTGGCTGCCCGATATGGAGAATATGGCCAAGGCGCGCGCGCTACTGGGCGACAAGCCTTTCCCCGGTTGTGGCAGTGACCCGGAAGCCCTGGCGCGCATCGCCACGCTGCAATCGGACCTGACGGCGCTGTTGCCCGCCCAGCCCAATGAGCGGATCGTCTATCATTGCCAGAAAGGACGGCTTGCCCCGGTCGAAGCGGCGCAATAGCCGATTCGCGCCGGCGATAAAAACTCAGGCAAATGCCGCGCCCTTCCGACTAATGATGGAATCGCGCACCATGACTTGCATAGTCATAATCGCGCTGCTAACCGGCCCGACAACAAGGGGGACGGGCGTAACTGCTCCCCTCTCTTTTTGCATGACCGGCAAATCACCTGCCAGTAAGTCAATGGAGGACGGCAAGCGCGTGGAGACTAATGGCGGCATACAGGCCAGCCTCAGCGGCCGCTACGCGGTGGCGCTGTTCGATCTGGCTCGCGACGCGAACGCGCTCGACACGGTGGCGCAAAGCCTGTCCGGGTTGAAGGCGGCTATCGCCCAATCCCCTGATTTCAAGGGCCTTATCAACAGCCCCGTGCTGAGCCGGGACGCATCGGGCAAGACGATCGCGGCCGTGGCATCCGCTATGGGCATCGATCCGCTGACGACAAAATTTCTGGGCGTGCTGGCTCAGAACCGTCGCCTGGGGCAAATGGGCGCGGTCATCCGCACCTATGAAACGCTGCTGTCGAATCACAAGGGCGAGGCCCGCGCCGAAGTGACGAGCGCACATCCGCTCGACGCGCAGCAGATCGCCGCGCTGGCACAAAATCTGCGCGGCCGCGTCGGCCGCACCGTCGCCGTCGATGCTAAGGTCGACCCCGCGATCCTGGGCGGGCTGGTCGTCAAGATCGGCAGCCAGATGATCGACAGCTCCATTCGTACCCGTTTGAATAGTCTCGCTATGGCGATGAAAGGCTGAACATGGATATCAACGCCGCAGAAATTTCGAAGGTCATCAAGGACCAGATCGCCAATTTCGGCACCGAAGCGCAGGTCAGCGAAGTCGGTTCCGTTCTGACCGTGGGAGACGGCATCGCCCGCGTCCATGGCCTCGACAACGTCCAGGCGGGCGAGATGGTCGAATTCGCCAACGGTATTCAGGGCATGGCGCTGAACCTGGAAGCCGACAATGTCGGTGTCGTGATCTTCGGGTCCGACAGCGAGATCAAGGAAGGCGACACCGTCAAGCGCACCGGCACCATCGTCGACGTCCCCGTCGGCAAGGGCCTGCTGGGTCGCGTCGTGGACGGCCTGGGCAATCCCATCGACGGCAAGGGTCCGATCGTGTCCGACCAGCGCATGCGCGTCGAGCGCAAGGCGCCCGGCATCATCCCGCGCACCTCGGTCCATGAGCCTGTCCAGACCGGCCTCAAGGCGATCGACACGCTCGTCCCCGTCGGTCGTGGCCAGCGCGAACTGATCATCGGCGATCGCCAGACCGGCAAGACCGCCGTCGCGATCGACACATTCATTAACCAGAAGACCGCGAATGCGGGCGATGACGAGAGCAAGAAGCTCTACTGCATCTATGTCGCGATCGGCCAGAAGCGTTCGACCGTGGCGCAGATCGTCAAGCAGCTCGAAGAAAATGGCGCGATGGAATATTCGATCGTCGTCGCCGCGACCGCTTCCGAGCCTGCCCCGCTCCAGTATCTCGCGCCCTACACCGGCGTGACCATGGGCGAATATTTCCGCGACAACGGCATGCACGCCGTCATCGTCTATGACGATCTGTCCAAGCAGGCCGTCGCCTATCGCCAGATGTCGCTGCTGCTGCGTCGTCCTCCGGGCCGCGAAGCCTATCCCGGCGACGTTTTCTATCTGCACAGCCGCCTGCTGGAGCGCGCCGCCAAGATGAACAGCGACAATGGGTCGGGTTCGCTGACCGCACTGCCGATCATCGAAACCCAGGCGGGCGACGTGTCGGCCTATATTCCGACCAACGTGATTTCGATCACCGACGGCCAGATCTTCCTCGAAACCAACCTCTTCTACCAGGGTATCCGCCCGGCCATCAACGTTGGCCTGTCGGTGTCGCGCGTCGGTTCCGCCGCGCAGACCAAGGCGATGAAGAAGGTGTCCGGCTCGATCAAACTGGAGCTGGCGCAATATCGCGAAATGGCGGCTTTCGCCCAGTTCGGCTCGGACCTCGATGCGTCGACGCAGAAGCTGCTCAATCGTGGCGCGCGCCTGACCGAGCTGCTCAAGCAGGCGCAATTCTCGCCCCTGCCGTTTGAAGAGCAGACCGCGTCGATCTTCGCTGGCACCAACGGCTATCTCGACGGGATCGCCGTCAGCGACGTGAACCGCTATGAAGAGATGATGCTGGGTTATCTGCGCCATGACCATGCCGATGTGCTGGGCATGATCCGCGATACCAAGGATCTGGGCGACGAAGCCAAGAGCAAGCTCAAGGCCGCGCTCGACAGCTTCGGCAAGACGTTTGCCTAACTAAAAGCCCTCTCCCTTGAGGGAGAGGGTTGGGTGAGGGTGTGCAACGCCGATGAGGCGGACCACCCTCTCCTAGTTCAACTAGGCGGCAAGCCGCCAAGTTTCACTTGCCTCCCCCTCAAGGGGTAGGGAAACACGGGATTGAGATGGCTAGCCTCAAAGAACTGAAGATCCGGATCGGGTCGGTCAAATCGACCCAGAAGATCACCAAGGCGAAGCAGATGGTCGCCGCCGCGAAGCTGCGCAAGGCGCAGGCCGCAGCGGAGGCCGCGCGTCCCTATAGCAGCCGTCTGGAAGCCGTAGTCGCCAGCCTTGCCTCGAAGATCGCGGGCGGTTCGGGCGAAGGCGCGTCGCCGCTGCTGGCGGGCACCGGCAAGGATGAAGTGCATCTGCTGGTCGTCGCCAACTCCGACCGTGGCCTCGCGGGCGCGTTCAACGCCAACATCGTCAAGGCCGCGCGGGTCAAGGCGGATGCCCTGATCGAGCAGGGCAAGACGGTGAAATTCTACCTGATCGGGCGCAAGGGTCGTCCGGTGATCAACCGTCTCTATCCCGGCGCTATCGTCGCCCAGTTCGATACCACTGGCGCCAAGCAGCCCGGTTATGATCAGGCGCAAGCGATCGCGAACGAGCTGACCACCATGTATTTGGACGGCAAGTTCGACATGGCGCACCTTTTCTATTCGCGCTTCAAGTCGGCCCTGTCGCAGATCCCGACCGAGCAACAGATCATTCCCGTCAAGATCCCGGCCGATGCCGACCGCAACGCCATCGGCGCAACGGTAGAATATGAGCCGAGCGAGGAAGCGATCCTGGACGATTTGCTGCCGCGCAATATCGCGATCCAGCTGTTCAAGGCGCTGCTGGAAAATAACGCATCCGAACAGGGTGCGTCGATGAATGCGATGGACAATGCCACGCGCAACGCCGGCGACCTGATCAACAAGCTGACCATCCAGTATAACCGCAGCCGCCAGGCCGCGATCACCACTGAGCTGGTCGAAATCATCTCGGGCGCGGAAGCCCTCTAAGTACACGCACGCAAGGAAGCAGTCATGGCAACCACCAACAATGTAGGCCGCATTTCGCAGGTCATCGGCGCCGTCGTCGACGTGACCTTCCCCGATGCGCTCCCGTTCATCCTCTCGGCGCTGGAAACCAGCAATAACGGCCAGCGGCTGGTGCTCGAAGTCGCCCAGCATCTGGGCGAGAATACCGTTCGTACCATCGCGATGGATTCGACCGAGGGTCTGACCCGCGGCCAGGAAGTCACCGACACCGGCGCGCAGATCAGCGTTCCCGTCGGTCCGGCGACGCTCGGCCGCATCCTCAACGTCGTTGGCGAACCGATCGACGAACGCGGCCCGGTGCAGACCGAGATGCGCTCGCCCATCCATGCCAAGGCCCCCGATTTCGTGGACCAGTCGACCGAAAGCTCGATCCTGGTCACCGGCATCAAGGTCATCGACCTTCTCGCCCCTTATGCCAAGGGCGGCAAGATCGGCCTGTTCGGCGGCGCGGGCGTGGGCAAGACGGTTCTTATTCAGGAACTGATCAACAACATCGCCAAGGGCCATGGTGGCACGTCGGTCTTTGCAGGCGTGGGTGAGCGGACCCGTGAGGGCAACGATCTCTACCACGAATTCCTCGACGCAGGCGTCATCGCCAAGGATGCTGACGGCAACGCCATCAGCGAAGGCTCCAAGGTTGCGCTGGTTTATGGCCAGATGAACGAGCCTCCAGGCGCGCGTGCCCGCGTTGCCCTGTCGGGCCTGACCATCGCTGAATATTTCCGCGACGTCGAAAATCAGGACGTGTTGTTCTTCGTCGACAATATTTTCCGCTTCACCCAGGCGGGCGCGGAAGTGTCCGCTCTGCTCGGCCGTATTCCATCGGCCGTGGGCTATCAGCCGACGCTGGCGACCGATATGGGTCAGTTGCAGGAGCGCATCACTTCGACCAACAAGGGCTCGATCACCTCGATCCAGGCCGTGTATGTTCCCGCAGACGATCTTACCGATCCGGCACCTGCAACCTCGTTCGCGCATCTTGATGCGACCACGAACCTCAACCGCGCGATTTCGGAGCTGGGCATCTACCCGGCGGTCGATCCGCTCGATTCGACCAGCCGCATGCTGACTGCCCGCACCGTGGGCCAGGAACATTATGATACCGCCCGCGCGGTCCAGTCGATCCTGCAGAAGTATAAGTCGCTGCAGGACATCATCGCTATTCTGGGCATGGACGAGCTGTCCGAAGAGGATAAGCTGACCGTCGCCCGCGCGCGCAAAATCCAGAAGTTCCTGTCGCAGCCCTTCCACGTCGCCGAGGTCTTCACCGGCATCAGCGGCAAGTTCGTGCAGATCGAAGACACGGTGAAGTCGTTCAAGGCCGTGGTCGATGGCGAATATGACCATCTGCCCGAAAACGCCTTCTACATGGTCGGCGGCATCGACGAAGCCGTCGAGAAGGCCAAGAAGCTGGCTGCCGAAGCGGCTTAAGCAAACCCTATCTAGCCCTCTCCCGCCTTCGCGGGAGAGGGTTGGGTGAGGGTCTTTCTCTCTTTCTGGCAATGAGCGGAAAGACAGAAAGACCCTCACCGACTTTGACTAGGCAGCAAGCTGCCAAGTCTTCGTAGCCTCTGCCGCGAAGGCGGGAGAGGGCAAGAGGATCGAAAACATGGCACTGCATTTTGAACTCGTGACCCCCGAAAAGCTCGTTCGTGCGGCGGACGTGTGGCAGGTCGTGGTGCCGGGCACCGATGGCGACTTCGGCGTGCTGGAGGGCCATGCGCCCTTCATGTCGACCGTTCGCGACGGCAGCATCCAGATCTATGCGTCGGCAGGGGCCACGCCGGAGATTATTCCGGTCCAGGGCGGCTTTGCCGAGGTCAATGAAAAGGGCCTGACGGTGCTGGCCGAAAAGGCCGGCTGATCCTTCGGCGAGAGCGCGGCGGGTATTGGCCCAGTCGCATGAGGAGGGGCGCTATCGGCGCCCCTTTTATTGTCACCCGATGTCCGTCGCAGCGGGCGGGCACTGATTGGCCAATGCGCCATTAGCCATTTGTCAAAGTTTCCAATCTATTCACCTTATCCGACACCATCAGGCCGGCGACGGTCGCGAATTGCTGGCGGAGATATATGAGCGCCTTTGGACGGAAAAATGGACCTGCCGCGATCAAGCCCGGCTTTGGCGTCGCCCGACCGATGCACGGCGGCAGCGCGAAGGAGGAGCCGCGCGGCGGCGACCAGTTCCCACCGCTCGACATAGCGTCGTTGCCGGGCGAGAGTTTCGACCCGCTGTCGGCCCCGACCAGTCAGATGCAGCGCAACGCCGATGCGATGATGCGCCTGTCCGACCGCGCCAATGCCGAACATCTGCCCGACGCCGGGCCGCAAGGGTTCGAGGCCAGCGTCCACAAGATCAAGGAGCAGGTGCTGCCCCGCCTGCTGGAACGGGTCGATCCCGAAGCCGCGGCTACGCTGACCAAAGATGAGCTGGCGGAGGAATTCCGTCCGATCATCCTGGAGGTGCTGGCCGAACTCAAGCTCACCCTTAACCGCCGCGAGCAATTCGCGCTGGAAAAGGTGCTGGTCGATGAATTGCTGGGCCTTGGCCCGCTCGAAGAATTGCTGAACGACCCGGACATCACCGACATCATGGTGAACGGCCCGGACCAGACCTATATCGAAAAAAAGGGCAAACTGGTCATCGCCCCGATCAAGTTCCGCGACGAGGAGCATCTGTTCCAGATCGCGCAGCGGATCGTCAATAAGGTCGGCCGCCGCGTCGACCAGACCACGCCGCTGGCCGACGCCCGCCTGCCCGATGGCAGTCGCGTCAACGTGATCGTGCCGCCGCTGAGCCTCAAGGGCACGGCGATCTCGATCCGTAAATTTTCCGCCAAGCCGATCACGCTCGACATGTTGGCCAGTTGGGGGGCAATGAGTCCCAAAATGGCGACCGCGCTCAAGATTGCGGGCGCGTGCCGGTTCAACATCGTCATTTCGGGCGGCACGGGTTCGGGCAAGACGACGATGCTCAATGCCCTGTCGAAAATGATCGATCCGGGCGAACGCGTGTTGACGATCGAGGATGCCGCGGAACTGCGCCTGCAACAGCCGCACTGGTTGCCGCTCGAAACCCGCCCGGCCAATCTGGAAGGCAATGGCGCCATCACCATTGGCGATCTCGTCAAAAACGCCCTGCGTATGCGGCCGGATCGCATCATCCTGGGCGAAATTCGTGGCGCGGAATGTTTCGATCTGCTGGCCGCGATGAACACCGGCCATGATGGCTCCATGTGTACGCTGCACGCCAACAGCCCACGCGAATGCCTGGGCCGTATGGAAAATATGATCCTGATGGGGGACATCAAAATCCCCAAGGAAGCGATTTCCAAGCAAATTGCCGATTCGGTCGACCTGATCATCCAGGTGAAGCGCCTGCGGGACGGATCACGCCGCATCACCAACGTCACCGAAGTCATCGGCATGGAGGGCGACGTCATCGTCACCCAGGAATTGTTCAAGTTCGAATATCATGACGAGGATGACAGCGGGAAGATCGTCGGCGAATATCGCTCGATGGGCCTGCGTCCCTATACGCTCGACAAGGCGCGGATGTTCGGCTTCGATCAGCCCTTTCTGGAAGCCTGCCTGTAAAAATCTGGCTGTAAGATGCGGAAATCCCACAAGAGGAGGCTCAAAGGGGAACCGCATAAAGTGTCTGGTAGAAAAAGCTTCTTCAGCCTTAACGTCATTCTGTCGCGTGATATTTGCGCAGCAGGCAGCCCCGGTTGACGGTCGCTTTGTCACCGGAGGAATCCCTTGGACCGATACACTGCTAATGTTCTTATTCGGCTGACAGACAAGGGGCCGGGCTGGGCAATCACGGCAATAGAGGTGCTAACTCTTCCGGCGCTGATTGTCGCGGTCGCGCTCTTGGTCAAATGTATGTAAGCTAAAAATGTGACTGGCGTGGGGTTTCTATCCCACCGCCCCTTGCGCTTGGCACGGGCGGACGGCACATCAGCCTCTCCCTATAAGAGAGGATCCCCGATGAACCGTCTCGCCCGTACCGCACTTGTTGCAACCGCCCTTTGCCTCCCCCTCCTGCCGCTGGCTGCCCAGCATGCCGATCATGCCGCGCATCAGGCTGCTGACCCGATCGCGGCCGCTGTCGCCGCGCCGAGCCGCACCCCGGCCAATGTCGCGCGCGACAAATATCGCCACCCAGCCGAAACGCTGGCCTTCTTCGGCGTCACCCCGACCCAGACGGTGGTGGAATATAGCCCTAGTGGTGGCTGGTATTCCGAAATCCTCGCGCCCCTGCTGCGCGACAAGGGGCGCTTCTATGCGCTCCAGCCCAGCGGCCGCTATCTCGACGGCTACAAGACGTTCCTGACCGCAAAGCCGACCGTTTATGACAAGGTGACGCTGGTCGCCCATCCCGATGCAGCCGGTACGATCCCGGCAGACAGCGTGGACACGGTGCTGACCTTCCGCAACGTCCATAATATGGTCATGGCAGGCAGCGAAGCGGCGACCTTCAAGGCCTTCTTCACAATGCTTAAGCCCGGCGGCACGCTGGGCGTAGTCGACCACCGTCTGCCCGAAGATCGCGACAGCGCGCTCGAAAAGAGCAGCGGCTATCTCAAAGTCTCGACCATCAAGCGGATTGCGCAGGAGGCAGGCTTTGAATTTGTCGAGGCGTCGGAGGTGAATGCCAACCCCAAGGATACGGCCGATTGGGCCAAGGGCGTCTGGACGCTGCCACCTGGCCTTAGCCAGAAGGAAGTCGATCGCGACAAATATCTCGCCATTGGCGAAAGCGATCGGATGACGCTCAAATTCCGCAAGCCTGCGGCATAGGTCTTTCCTGACCAAGCCCGGTTGCGTCAACGCGCGACCGGGCTAAGGCGGAGGCGTGACCCTTGCCGCCCGCCCCCATCGCCCGCTCCTGGCCATCGGCCTGCGCCTGACCGCCGTCATCTGCCTCTCGGCGATGTTCGTGACGGTGCGGATCGTCGATCAGCGTGGCGTGCATATCGTCGAATCGCTCTTCTACCGGCAGGCGCTTGCCCTGCCCTTCGTCATTGCCTGGCTATCCTTGTCCGGTGGGCTGGGCGCGGTGCGAACGCAGCGGATCGGCGTGCATGCCAGCCGGATGCTGCTGGGCATGACCGGCATGCTGCTCAATTTCCTGTCCTATATCCTGCTATTGCCTGCCGAAGCGGCCACGATCGGCTTCACCATGCCGATTTTCGGTACGATCCTGTCGGCGCTGATCCTGCGCGAAGCGACGGGCGTGCATCGTTGGAGTGCGGTACTGATCGGCTTTGTCGGCGTGCTGGTGATGATCCGGCCCGAAGCGGGGCATTTTCCGATGCAGGGCGTCGCGGTCGCGATCGTGGCCGCGATCGTGACCGCCAGCGTCAGCCTGGTGCTGCGCGCGCTGGGCCGGACGGAAAATGCTGGCGTGGTCGTATTCTGGTTCACCACGCTGTCGATGATCCCGCTGGGCATTGCCATGCCCTTCTTTGCGCAGAGCCATGATCCGCTGACATGGGGGCTGCTGCTGCTGATCGGCTGTGTCGGCGGGATCGCGCAGTTGTGCCTCACCGCATCGCTGCGATGGGGGCCGGTGTCGGTGGTGCTGCCGATGGATTATAGCGCGATCATCTGGACCACGTTGCTGGGCGTCGCGATCGGCGAGGATTGGCCGATGCTCACCACCTGGATCGGCGCGAGCCTGATCATCGCCAGCGGCCTGTATATTGCCTGGCGCGAACATCGTCGCGCCAGGCAATTGGTCGTCAGTTCAGCAGTTCAGCATCCAGACTGATCTCTGCCTTCAGCAATTTGGAGATCGGGCAGTTCGCCTTGGCCTTGCCCGCCAGTTCCTGGAACGTCGCATCGTCGGTGCCGGGGATGGTCGCCTTGAGCGTCAAGTGGCTGGCCGTCACGGCAAAACCGTCATCCTGCTTTTCCAGCGTCACGACGGCATTGGTTTCCATCTTGTCCGCCGTCAGCCCGGCTTCGCCCAGGATCAGTGACAGCGCCATGGTGAAGCAGGAAGCGTGGGCGGCCGCGATCAGTTCTTCGGGGTTGCTGCCCGGCACACCTTCAAAGCGCGTGGCAAAGCCATAAGGGTAGGCGTCGAGCGCGCCGCTCTGGGTGGAGATGCTGCCCTTGCCGTCCTTGAGTCCGCCACTCCAGGCCGCCGAACCATTGCGATTGATCTTCATCTTGTCACTCCTCTTGTGTCAGCCATGGAACCCCAGCCTGCCCGCATGGTTGCATAGATATAGCGACATTATGTGAGGAGAGTGACGATGGCCGAACTGGCTATGCACAATCGCGGCGACCTGATCGCATCGGACCGAGTCGAAGGCACCACGGTCTTCAACAAACAAGGCGAGAAACTCGGCAAGATTTCCAACTTCATGGTCGACAAGAAGAGCGGACAGGTGCGCTATGCCGTCCTGTCGTTCGGCGGCTTTCTGGGCATGGGGGAGGATCATTATCCCCTGCCCTGGTCGATGCTCGACTATGATGTCGCGCAGGGCGGCTATGTCGTGGAACTGGACAAGGCCGTGCTGGACGATGCCCCTCGCTATGCCGACGAACAGCGGCCTGAATATGACGATGGCTATGGCCGCAACGTCTATCAATATTATGGGCTGATCTATCCCTGGTAGGTTCGGGGCGTTCGATGTCCTTCGGGAGGCGCATGACCAGCCGGGCATGCGCCTCTTTTCCTATCGGGCATCGCCCATCGCTAAGCCGAAAGGCGAGAAGCTCTGATTGTCGGCCTGCTATTTTTCATGTTTTGTCTACTCATAAAGTTGAGATAAGAAGAGGCAGGAGGTACAGATGACCGACCAACGACCGTTCGATTTGCACCATGGCCGCACCGACACGCCGCGCCTCGACATCGCCGCCAGCATCGAAAAGGTGCGCGACGTCCTGCAGGAACTACGCTTCGGCTCGATCACGCTGACCGTGCATGATGCCCGCGTGGTGCAGATCGACGTGACGGAAAAGACCCGCCTCACCGCCTGACAACAGGATCGGGGCATTACAACGGGGCCTTGAAGCCCGACCTATCGGCCATGACCGGACCACCGGAATCGCCGCGATCACACATCCACCGGACAGCCGGACATAAAGGGGATAATTATGATTGCGCGTTTCCTGTTGCTCGCCAGCGTGGCGAGCGCTTCCGTCATCGTGCCTGCCGCCCATGCGCAGACGCCAGCCCCCGACGGCACACCGGACCAGACCGATGCCGACGCGCATCGCCCGCGCGGGGACGTTATCGTCGTCACCGCCCGCCGCCGCCAGGAAACGGCGCAGGAAGTGCCGCTCGCCATCTCGGTCATCCGGGGCGACAGCATCGAATCCACCGGCAATTTCAACATCGTCAAATTGCAGCAGCTTGCGCCGACGTTGCAGGTCTACACCACCAACCCGCGCAACACGTCGGTCAACATTCGCGGCCTGGGCGTGCCGTTCGGCCTGACCAGCGACGGGTTCGAACAGGGCGTGGGCATCTATGTCGACGATGTCTATAATTCGCGCGTTGCGGCTGCGACGTTCGATTTTCTGGACGTCGCCCAGATCGAAGTCCTGCGCGGGCCGCAGGGCACGCTCTATGGCAAGAACACCACCGCCGGCGCGATCAACATCACCACGAACCAGCCGACCTTCGATTTCGAAGGGCGCGCCGAACTGACCGTCGGCAACCTGAACTATAAGCAGGCCAAGGCCGCCATATCCGGCCCGCTGACCGACACAATCGCCGCGCGGATCGCGATCGCATCCACCAGTCGGCGCGGCACTCTGTTCAACACGACGTCGGATCGCTGGATCAACGAACAGGACAATTTGGGTATTCGCGGCCAGCTGCTGTTCAAGCCCAATGAAGACCTCAGCATTACGCTATCGGGTGATTACAGCACGCAAGATCCGGAAGGTTTCGGCACCGCGTTCGTGCGGGTCGGCCGCACCCAGCGCGCACTCAACCGGCAATATGACGCCCTCATTGCCGCGATCAACGCCGCCAATCCGGGCCGCAACTATACGCCCAGCCGCAACGTTTACGATCGCCGCACCGATCTCGACTCCAGCTTGAACGCCGGCAACAAGATCGGTGGCGCGTCGCTGAAGGTGAATTGGGATCTGGGCGCAGGAAAGTTCACCTCCGTCACCGCCTGGCGTTTCTGGGACTGGAAGCCGGAAAATGATCGCGACTTCACCGGCCTGTCGATCGTGTCCCGATCACAAAACCCCTCGCAGCAGGACCAGTATAGCCAAGAATTCCGCTACAGCCAGGAAGGCGACAAAATCGATTTCGTCGTCGGCCTGTTCGGCTTCAAGCAGCGGATCGACACTCAGGGCACCGAGCAGCAGGGTGCCGACGCCAGCCGGTGGAGCCTGACCGGTGCGCTGGCCAACGATCCCAGCGTGCTGCAAGGCCTGACCGCCAGCAACACGCAATATCTCAAGAGTGACAGCGCGGCGCTGTTCGGCCAGTTGAGTTGGAAAGTGACGGACGCCCTGACCATTCAACCGGGCGCACGCATCAACTATGACAAGAAGTCGGGCTATTACGAGCGCGTGGTGACCAACGGACAGGGCCAGCTCATCAGCTGCTCCCCGACCCCGGCCGCCGGATCGGTACTAGCCGCGCAATGCGGCGTCTACCAGCCGCAGGTCAGCGCGCCATCGGACAGCGCCTGGAACTTCACCTACGACTTCAACGTGAATTACAAATTCGCGCGCGATGTCCTCGCCTATGCGACCTATGCCAAGAGCTTCAAGACGCTGGGCATCAACCAGAATGGCTTGCCGCTCAACGCCGATAACAGTGTGAATTACGATGCCGGGACGGTGAAGCCCGAATCGGTCAACCATTATGAAATCGGCCTCAAGACCCAGTTGTGGGATCGCCGGGCGACCTTCAACCTCTCCGCCTTCCGCACCGACATCAGGAATTTTCAGGCGACGGTGAATGGCGGCCAGTTCGGCACGGTGCGCGGCTATCTCGCCAATGCGGGCAAGGTCCGGTCGCAGGGCATCGAAGCCGACTTCAAGATCACGCCGAGCGATCGTTTCAGCGCTTATGCGAACGGTGCCTATACGGACGCCAAATATAAGAGATTCACCAACGCGCCCTGCCCGCCCGAACTATCTGGCGGCACGCTCCAACCCGCCAGTGCCACACCGGACTATTCGCAGGCGGGCGTTCCGGGCGCGCTCAGCCCGCGCCAGTGCGATATTTCGGGGCAGGCACTGCCCGGCGTATCCAAATGGGCTTTCTCCTATGGCGCGGAAGTCAATGCGCCGGTCACTTTGCTGACGAAGGAGGGGCAGGTCTATCTTGGCGTCGATAGCAATTATCGGTCGCGCTGGAATTCCAACGCCTCGCCTTCGGTCTATACCGAGGTCAAGGGCTATGCGCTCACCAACGTCCGCGCGGGCTTCCGGGGCGAAGGCTTCGACGTTTTCGGCTGGGTCCGCAATGCCTTCGACGTCAACTATATCGAAACATTGCAGGTCGCGCCGGGGAATACCGGCCTGATCGCGGGGCAACCGGGCGATCCGCAGACCTGGGGCGGCACGATCAAATTCTCTTTCTGACAGGCTCCCCCCCTGCGGGTGCGATCCAGTGGATCGCACCCGTTTCTTTGCGCATTTGCGACCCGACGCAGGGTGGGGTAGAGCGCACCCATGTCCACGACCTTCACGATCGACACCGCGACCAGCCGCGCCACGCCCACCCCAGCCCCCATGAAGCGCCTGACCGTGCCCGCCATCCAGCGGCGCAAGTTCGAGGGCAAGACGACCGAGCCGCTGGTGATGCTGACCGCTTACACCGCGCGGCAGGCACAATTGCTCGATCCGCACTGCGACATGCTGCTGGTCGGCGATTCGCTGGGTCAGGTCATCTATGGCCTGCCATCCACCCTGGCCGTCACGCTCGACATGATGTGCGCCCATGGCGCGGCCGTCGTGCGCGGCAGCTATCATAGCGTCGTCATCATCGACATGCCATTTGGCAGCTATGAAGCCTCGCCGCAGCAGGCCTTCGCCAGCGCCAGCCGCATCATGGCGGAAACCGGCGCGGCGGCGGTCAAGCTGGAGGGCGGGCAGGCGATGGCGGAAACGATCAGCTTCCTTGGCCAGCGCGGCATTCCGGTCATGGCGCATATCGGCCTGACGCCGCAGGCGGTCAACGCACTGGGCGGCTATGGCGCGCGGGGCAAGAGCCAGCAGGAGCATGCCAAGATCATGGCCGACGCGCGCGCCGTCGCCGACGCCGGAGCCTTCGCCATGGTGCTGGAGGGGGTGATGGAGGAACTGGCCGTCGCCATCACCGACAGCGTTGATGTGCCGGTGATCGGCATTGGCGCATCCGCCCATTGCGACGGGCAGGTGTTGGTGACGGAGGATATGCTGGGCATGTTCGAGCGTGTCCCCCGTTTCGTCAAACGGTTCGACAATATCGCCCAAAGCATCGACGGTGCCGCCCAGCGTTACGCCGCCGATGTGCGCAGCCGCGCCTTCCCTACCGAAGAACAGGTCTATCGCCCGAAAAAGTGATTTGCCTGTGGCATAAGCGCCGCTATTGGTCGCGCCTTCTGCCCTCACATATTTCTGATCCATGTCCCGGAGAATGCAGTGGCCCTGACGCCGCAAAATAGTGAAGCCTTCATGCGTGAAGTCGACGAAGCCGTCCGGCAGGACCAGCTCACGTCCTTCTGGCAGCGCTATGGCCGTGTGCTTCTGGTCGTGCTGGTCCTGGGCCTCGCGGCTTTTGGCGGCTGGCTCTATTGGCAGCAGCATCAGCAGAGCCAGTCGCAGGCCGTGTCCGAAGAGATGGACGCGGTGTTGACGACGGCCGCAGGTGGCGGAACGCCTGACGCCAAGCAACTCGACACGCTGACCAAGGCTGATCAGCCGGGCTACCGCGCGTCGGCGCAATTGCTCAAGGCGGGCGTGGCCGCGCGCAAGGGCGACGCCAAAAGCGCTATCGCGCTCTACGCCGCCATGGCCGCCGACACTGGCCTCGACCAACCGTATCGCGACATGGCGCTGATCCGCCAGACCGCATTGGAATTTGAGACGCTCAAACCCCAGCAAGTGGTCGATCGCCTCAAGCCGCTCGCCGTCGAGGGTGCGCCCTGGTTTGGCAGCGCAGGCGAACTGGTCGCCATCGCCTATGCCAAGATGGGCAAGACCGATCTGGCAGGCCCCATGTTCGCCGCGCTTGCCAAGGACAGCAATGTGCCGCAGTCGATCCGTTCACGCGCGCGTCAGATGGCAGGCGTCATGGGGATCGACGCGGTAGAGATACCGGCCGAGCCGACGGAAGGGTAAAGAGGCAATGGGACAGCATAAGATGAAGAGATTTGCGCCCATGGGCCGCGCCCTCACGCTCACCGCCATGATCATGATGGTCGCCGGGTGCGGCATCATCGGCGGCAAGAAGGGCGGACCCAAGACCCCGGTGGTCGGCAATCGCGTATCCATCCTGACCAGCGAACAGGGTGTCGAGGTCGAACCGAGCCTCGCCGATGTTCAGGTCACCCTCCCCGCCCCCGCCGTCAATGACAGCTGGTCGCAGCCGGGCGGCGATCCATCCAAGGCGATGGGCCATGTCGCGCTCGGCGGTTCGCCGACGCAGCTATGGACCGCGAGCATCGATGGCAGTTCGCCGCAGGCCCGGCTCGCCGCCTCGCCCGTCGTGGCGGGTGGCAAGCTGTTCGTGACGGATGCGGGCGCCCATGTCATTGCGTTCGATGCCGCCAGCGGATCGAAATTGTGGCAGACCAACCTGCCTGCCGAGGGCAAGGGCAATGGCCGGTCGCTGTTCGGCGGCGGCGTCAGCGTCGTCGGTGACCGCGTGTTCGCCAGCACGGGCCTAGGCGATGTGTTCGCCCTCAATGCCACCGACGGCGCTATCATCTGGAAAAAGCATCTGGCCGGGCCGCTGCGCGGCGCGCCGACGCTGGAAAATGGCCATGTCTATGTGATGGGCCAGGATAACCAGATTTTCGCGTTGAACCAGTCCGATGGGGAGACCCAGTGGACCGACAGCGGCACCTTGCAGGTCACGGGCATTTTCGGCGTCGCCGCCCCCGCCGCCGCGCAGGGCACGGTCGTCGCGGGCTATAGCTCTGGCGAAATCAACGCCTATCGCTACGAAAATGGCCGCACGCTGTGGGGCGATGCGCTCTCGCGCACCAGCATTTCGACGGCGGTTGCGACCCTGACCGACATCGACGCCGACCCGGTCATCGACCGTGGCCGCGTCTTCGCGATTGGTCAGGGCGGCCGCATGGCCTCCTATGAACTCACTAGCGGCCAGCGCCTGTGGGAAATCAACATCGCGGGCATCTCGACCCCGTGGGTGGTTGGCGAGTGGGTGTTCGCGGTCACGAGCGATGCGCGCCTGCTCTGCGTCGCCCGCGCGACCGGCAAGATCCGTTGGGTCAGCCAGTTGCGCCGCTGGCAGAAGGAAAAGAAGAAGGACAAGGCGATCCGTTGGACTGGCCCGGTGCTGGCAGGTGGCCGCCTGATCGTCGTGTCGACGCGCGGCCAGATGGTCTATGTCGACCCCACGACCGGGACGGTGCAATCGGAAGTGGACATGAAACATTCCATGTCGCTCTCGCCCATCGTCGCCAATAATATACTTTATGTTCTGGCGGATGACGGCAAACTGACGGCGTTCCGCTAAACCGATTATTCGTGCTAAGCATGCTCCTGCGAAGGCCGGAGCCCAGTTCCTCGGCTTTTGGACTGGGTTTCTGCCTTCGCAGGAGCATTGCGTTTTTTAGATAAGAAGGAAACGGGCCTCCATGCTGCCCATCGTAGCCATTGTCGGGCGGCCCAATGTGGGCAAGTCCACCCTGTTCAACCGCCTGATCGGCAAGAAGCTCGCACTGGTCGACGACCAGCCTGGCGTCACCCGCGACCGGCGGGAGGGCGAGGCGCATCTGCTCGGCCTCGACTTCACCATCGTCGACACCGCCGGCTATGAAGATGAGGACGCCAACAGCCTGCCCGGCCGGATGCGGATGCAGACCGAAGCGGCGGTGGAAAATTGCGACGTCGCCTTGTTCATGATCGACGCGCGCGCGGGCATCACGCCACTGGACGAGGAAATCGCCCGCTGGTTGCGCGCCAATGACGCGCCGGTCATCCTGGTCGCCAACAAGGCGGAGGGCAAAGCCGCCGATGATGGCGTGATGGAATCCTTCAGCCTGGGACTTGGCGAACCTGTGCCCTTTTCGGCCGAACATGGCCAGGGCATGGCCGACCTGTTTCAGGCGCTGCTGCCCCATGTCGAGCGCGAAGGCGACGAACCGTTCGAGCGGGAATTTTACGAGGATGACGAGAGCGCGCCGCTCAAGCTCGCCATCGTCGGCCGCCCCAATGCAGGCAAGTCCACGCTGATCAACCGGCTGCTGGGCGAAAACCGCCTGCTGACCGGGCCAGAAGCCGGCATTACCCGCGACAGCATCGCTGTCGACTGGATGTGGACCAGCCGCGAAGGCGTGGAGCGCCCCGTCCGCCTGATCGACACGGCGGGGATGCGCAAACATGCCAAGGTGCAGGACAAGCTGGAAAAGCTGGCCGTCACCGATGGTCTGAACGCTGTGAACTTTGCCGAAGTCGTCGTGCTGCTGCTCGATTCGACCCGTGGCCTGGAAGCGCAGGATCTGCGCATCGCCGACAAGGTGCTGGAGGAAGGGCGCGCGCTCGTCGTCGCGCTCAACAAATGGGATACGGTCGAACATGGTTCGGCTTTGTATCAGGGCATCAAGAAAGCGCTGGACGACGGGCTGGCGCAGGTGCGCGGCGTGCCGATCATGACCGTGTCGGCGGCCACCGGCAAGGGTCTGGACGACCTGATCCATGTCGCGTTCGAAACGCGCACCGCCTGGTCGCAGCGCGTATCGACCGGCGTGCTGAACCGCTGGTTCGAAACGGCGCTGGAGGCCAATCCGCCGCCAGCACCGGGCGGCAAGCGGATCAAGCTGCGCTACATCACCCAGAACAAGACCCGCCCGCCGACCTTCGTCCTGTTCGGCACGCGGCTGGACGACCTGCCCGAAAGCTATCGCCGCTATCTGGTGAACGGGATTCGGCGCGAACTTGGCTTTGGTGCCGTGCCGGTGCGGCTGACGCTACGGAGCGCCAAGAATCCTTATGCCACCAAATGAGCCGCTATCGGTCAACGCCCGCGGCATGAAATGCCCTTGGCCCGTGCTGCGCGCAGCACGGGCGATGCGTGAGGCCGATGCGGTGCTGGTGGAGGCCGACGATCCGATCGCGCCCGCCGAACTGGCGGCGCTGGCCAGCGCGCAGGGCTGGGCGTTCGAGGTGCTGGGCGATCATCGCTTCTCGCTGCGCCGTGCGGGGGTGATCGCGGCTCCGCTTTAACCGCCTGTTTACGCAGCCCGCCTATTGCCAGACGGTAGCCTAAGGAGCGGTGTGCGTGCCCCATCAAGAGACCGATCTGGTCAACTGGACCGAATTTACCCGGACCCGGAATGAGCTGGGTGCGGCATTTCCACGGATATTGGGCTATTTTCGCGAAGATGGCGTGAAGTCGATCCAGGCAATCGAGCAGGCATTCCGCGCGCGCAACGCCGTCGCACTGGTCACCCCCGCGCACACGCTCAAGGGGGAATCGGCGCAGTTCGGTGCCTATCGCCTCAGCGCCATGGCCGAAGAGATTGAAATGGTCGCCCGCCGCTGCGTGGAAACCCGTGAGCAACCGGATGAACTGATCGAAACCGTCGTCGCGCTCCGTCCCTGCTTTACCGAAACGCTGGCGTTGCTGGATCGCGACGCCAACCCGCTGGTCGCGCGCCGTCCAGTGACCTTCGGTCGCCGTACCGAAACGCCGGTTCAGGGCTTTGGCCGCGCCATCTGAATTTACGTATTGAAATAAAACCCATCATGCCCCCATATGGAGAGCATGACACGCTTTTCCCTGCTCGATCTCGTCCCCGTCCGCGAAGGCGACAGCATTGCTACCGCGCTTGCCAATACAGCTGACCTCGCCGCCCATGCCGAAAGGCTGGGCTATCACCGTTTCTGGGTCGCCGAACATCATGGCATGGCGGGCATCGCATCGGCCGCGACGTCTGTGGTGCTGGCACATATCGGTCAGGCGACATCGACGATCCGTATCGGCGCGGGCGGCATCATGCTGCCCAATCATGCCCCCCTGCTGATCGCCGAACAGTTCGGCACGCTCGACGCGCTCTTCCCCGGCCGGGTTGATCTGGGGCTGGGTCGTGCACCGGGGTCGGACCAGCGGGTGGCGCAGGCGATCCGCCGCACGCTTGTCGGTGGCGCTGATAATTTCCCGCGCGATGTGATGGAAATACAGGCCTATTTCGCTGCCGACGATCGGCTGAGTATTCAGGCGACACCGGGCGCAGGCGCGAACGTGCCGCTGTGGATTCTGGGCTCCAGCCTCTATGGCGCGCAACTCGCTGCGGCGCTGGGCCTCCCCTACGCCTTCGCCTCGCATTTCGCGCCCGCTGCACTGGATGAAGCGATTGAAATTTACCGCCGCGACTTCCGCCCCTCGGCCCAGCTGAAGGAGCCTTATGTAATGGCGGGCTATAATGTCTTCGCCGCCGACAGCATGGCTGACGCGCAATTGCTCGCCAGTTCGATGCAGCAGGCATTCGTGCGACTGCGCACGGGGCAGCCGGGCAAGCTCCAGCCCCCGGTAACGGATTATTACGACATGCTGCCACCCCAGGCGCAGGCGATGCTGGCCGATGTGCTGAGCGCGTCGAGCATTGGTGCGCAAGCAGATGTCGAGCGTGACCTGGCCGCCTTCCTGCGCCGCACGCGCGCGGACGAACTGATCCTGACCGGGCAGATTTTCGATACCGCAGCCCGCAAGCGCAGCTTCGCCATCGCCATGGCGGCAGCGCAGGCGATCACCGCGCCCGAACTCGCGCTATAAGCGGCCGCCGCTGAGTAAAGCGGCGGCGCGCGGCGCGATCCGGCGGAGTATCCTGCCGAACGCAACTACCGCGAGCAGAACCAGCAACGGCTGAAGGATCAGGTAGAGCGGATAAAGCGGCGATCCCAGCGGGCCGGTCAGCTTGCCCAATAATGGTCCGCCAAGCCAGATCAGGATCAGGTGCGCGCAAAAGAGCAGGAAGACGAACGGTTCGATCCGCAGCAACCTCGCGCGCGCCCGGCTGCCCGCCAGTGCCCAGGCAATGCGCCAGAAAGCGACGACAGCGCTCAGGCGAACAGCCAGGTCCAACGTCCGCTGCGCCAATACCGCCTCGCCATCGCCGACCATGATCGCGCGATAAAGCTGCGCCCCCATCAACAGCGCGAAGGGCAGCAGCGCCCATAACAAGGGCAAGCGAATGATCCGCGCCTCCCAGGCACCTCGTCGCGCCATGATGCCCAAGGTGAAGAAGAACAGGATCGACGCGCGCATCAACACGGGCAGCCCCAACCCCGTGATATGGCACGCTGCCGCGACCAGCGCGACGATCCCCAACGCCCAGCCCGGCGTCCGCACCAACAGCGGCGCTGCGACCATGCACAGGAACAGGTCGCGCAGAAATCCCATCTGGACATTGATGTCGGGATTGCGGGTCAGGACCAGCATTTCATTCACGACCCACCAGAGGGTCCGCGGCACTGGGGCAGAAAGGCCGAGGGTCAGCGCCGCCCCCGACACCAGCAGGATCGCAATGCCATTCCACAGGATCATGGGCAGCAAGATCGTCCGCGCCTTGCGCCGGACATGCCCGCTCCAGTTACGCGTACCGCTCGACCCCGCCACCAGCCAACCCGATATCAGGCCCAGCAACGGCACGGCGCTACGCCCGAACAATTCCATCAACAGCCAGCGCAGGTTTTCCTGCGCCGTCCCGCACAAGGCATTAAGCGCTTCGCCGTTCAAGCCGGTCCAGGCATGGACATAAACCACGCCGACGATGCAGATGACACGGGCTATGGCAATCGCGTCGGAGCGCCGCGCTCCATCGTCCGTTATCGTTTCGGGCACGAAAATATCCCGTTGTGGCGCAGGCTCAATGCCCCAAAGCCTGTCCTGTTCCCCGGCCCCAATCCGATCCGTTTCGGACCAACCGCTACCTTTTAGTAAGAAGCCATGCCCCAAATTGTCCGATCAAGCCATGATCGACCCATGCATAAGCTAATCTTTACCTTCGCCGCCTAGACGTCATGTGTTTGCCGGAAGTCTTTCCGGGCCAAGGGACGACAAAGGCTCATGACCCATATGCCGGGTGCGCATCACTTCACGCCGACAGCGACGCCCGCGTCCCTGGCCATGGCCCAATCGATGGGCATGGTATTCCAAATCGCCGGGTCCAGTTCCAAGATCCTGATCGATCCACAGCGTCTCGCCCTATTGGGGCAGGACCTGGACCCCTGCACTGCGATGGCGGGCCAGGTCGGCAGCCAGGTCAAGATGCGCGTCGGCACGGTCTGGCTGGTTGCCAGCGTGCGCGCCATGATGCTGGACCAGGCGAGCCAGAGCATCGTCGCCGACATCGACTTTCTGGGCGAAGGCGATGAGGAGAAACTGACCGGTCGCATCTTTCACTTCCGGCGCGGCGTCACCCGCTATCCAACGCCCGGCACCGAGATTTTCCCGGTGTCGAGCAAGGATATGCAGCAGATCTACGCCGCCGATGACCGGCCGCATGTCCAGATCGGCACCGTCTATCCCACGACCGACACGCGCGCTGCGCTCTATGTCGATCAGATGCTGGGCAAGCATTTCGCGCTGCTCGGCTCCACCGGCACCGGCAAATCGACCAGCGCCGCGCTGATCCTGCACCGCATCTGCGACCTGTCGCCGCAGGGGCATATCGTGATGATCGACCCCCATGGCGAATATGGCGCGGCCTTCAGCAGCAATGGCGCGGTGTTCGACATCAGCAATCTGGCGCTGCCCTATTGGCTGATGAATTTCGAGGAACATTGCGAGGTGTTCGTCACCTCTTCCGGCTCCGAACGGACGGTGGATTGCGACATTCTCGCCAAATGCCTGCTCGCGGCGCGCTCCAAGAACCGGCTGGCCGAACAGATTGGTCGCCTGACCGTCGATTCGCCGATCCCCTATCTGCTCTCTGACCTGACCAACATTCTCCAGAATGAAATGGGCAAGCTCGACAAGGGCACCGGGTCGCTGCCCTATATGCGGATCAAGACCAAGATCGACGAGATCAAGGCCGACCCGCGCTACAGCTTCATGTTCTCCGGCATGCTGGTCGCCGACACGATGCAGGACTTCATCGCGAAGATTTTTCGCCTGCCATCGGACGGCAAGCCGATTTCGATCATCGACGTGTCGGCCATGCCATCGGACATCACATCGACCGTGGTGTCGGTGCTGTCCCGGCTGGTGTTCGACTATGCCATCTGGGCGCGCGACGAGCCGCAGCGGCCAATCCTGCTCGTGTGCGAAGAAGCCCATCGCTACATCCCCAATTCCACGAGCGGCAATGGTCAGGCGGTGCGCAAGATATTGGAGCGGATCGCCAAGGAAGGCCGTAAATATGGCGTTTCGCTGGGCCTCATCACCCAGCGTCCGTCGGACCTGGCCGAAGGCGTGCTGTCGCAATGCGGTACGATCATCGCGATGCGCCTGAACAACGACCGCGATCAGGCCTTCGTCAAGGCCGCCATGCCCGAAGGCGCGCGAGGCTTCCTCGATTCGATCCCCGCGTTGCGCAACCGCGAGGCAATCATCTGCGGCGAAGGTGTCGCCGTGCCGATCCGCGTCGCGCTCGACAATCTGGAAGAACATCGCCGCCCCGCGTCCGGCGACCCCAGCTTCACCCAATTGTGGCGGCAGTCAGGCGACGAACAAGCCATCCTCGACCGCACCATCACCCGCTGGCGCAACCAGGGGCGCTAATCACCCAGTCGGCGCAATCCGTCCGGCGGGTTCGGCGTCGCTGTTCACACTCTCCCGACATTCTTCTTCATGCACCGGCACCAGCAGCTTGGCCTTGCGCCAGCCGCCCTGGGCATAGACCAGATAGGCGAGCAGCAGCGAGACGAACGATCCCGCCGGAAAACTGAACCACAACGCATCGGCACCGATCCGGGGGTAAGCGAGATAATAGAAGCCGATCCGCACCGCGAACAGGGTGAAGATCAGGATGATCAGCGGCTTTATCACCACGCCATTGGCGCGCATCACGCCGAACAGGATCATGGTGCAGCCAAAGGCGATAAAGCTCCAGCTTACCCGCAATTGCATGTGCCATGCTTCGGCGATCACGGCGTCATTGTCGCCCAGGAACAGACCCAGCAACGGCTCGTGGAAGGTCAGCATCACCGCGACCATGGTGCCGGTGATCAGCAACTGATAGCCGATGCCATAGCCGGTAACGCGGCTGATCCGGTCCCACCGCCCCGCGCCGATATTCTGCGCCGCCATGGCGCTGACCGCGCCGCCCATCGCCATCGCCGGCATCTGGAGATAGGTCCATAGCTGCTGCGACGCGCCATAGGCCGCCGTCACCTGCAGCCCTTCGCGATTGACGAGGCCGATCATCACCAGGCCCGATGCCGACATGACGATCATCTGGAGGCCCATTGGCAGCCCCTTGCCCAGCAGCACGCGCATCTGTTCGGCCGCCGGGCGCAGATAGGCCAGCTCCAATCCGCGTAGCCGCAACGGCAGATCCTTGGCATAGGTATAGACGATGATCCCGATCAGGCTGACGAAGCCCGCCACAGCGGTCGCCGTCGCCGACCCCGCGATCCCCATGGCCGGGAACGGTCCCAACCCCAGGATCAGCACGGGGTTCAATATCAGGTCCACCGCCACGCTGACGATCATGAAGATGAGCGGCGTGCGCGCATCGCCCACGCCGCGTAGGCCCATCATGATCATGACGGATAAGAGGGTTGCGGGCATGGCGATGAAGATGACGCGCAGATAGACGAGCGCCATGGCATAGGCTTCGACCGGGGTCGAAAGCAGCCGCAGCAGCGCGGGCGCACCCACCCAGCCGAGGGTCGATACGACAAGCGCCAGGCCCATGCAGAAGCCCACAGCCGACCCAAAGGCGCGACGCGCCGCGTCTAAGTCGCGCCGGCCCATGGCTTGGCCGATCATCACCGTGGACGCCATGCCGAAGCCGAAGACGACCGAGAACATGAGGAACATGATGATATTGGCATTGGCCGTCGCCGCCAGCGCCTCCGGCCCCAGAAAACGCCCGACCCAGATGGCGTTGATCGATCCATTGAGCGACTGGAGGATGTTCGACGCCAACGTCGGCATGGCGAACAGCATCAGCGTGGACGCGATCGGCCCTTGCGTCAGGTCTTTTGCGCCTTGTCCTGGTCCGCTCATCCTGCACCCTCTTCATTGGTGCTCCTGCGAAAGCAGGAGCCCAGGGCGAACCGGCATGACCTGGTATCCTGGGCTCCTGCTTTCGCAAGAGCACGTCATCCTTTAGCGATTCACCCCAGCCGGTCGAGCGCCGCCTGCAACCGTTCCGCCTCGGCACTCTTTTCGCCATGGTCCTCGCGCGCCTTGGCGACGGCTTCGGGCTTGGCTTTTTCGACGAAACTGGGGTTGGACAGACGCCCGCCCAGCGCATCGCGCTCTTTCTGCGCCGCGGCCAGCGCCTTGGCGAGCCGCGCCCTTTCCGCCGCGATGTCGATCACGCCTTCCAGCGGCAGGATGAAGGTCGCTTCGTCCACCACGATCTGCGCTGCGCCGCCGGTTGGCGCTTCGCCAAAGGTGAGGCTCTCGATCCGACCCAGCCGCGCCAGCGCCGCACCCTGCCGGTCGAGGCGCCGATGCGTCTCCTCCGACCCGTCGCACACCACCATCGGCAGTTTGGCACCCGGCGGCACGTTGAGTTCGGTTCGCGCGGTACGGATGGCGCTGACCAGCCGGATCAACCAGTCGATCTCCGCCTGTGCTTCGCTGTCCACCGCCGCCAGCGCCTGCGGCCATTGCGCGACGATCAGTTCGTTCGCGCGCGTACCGGTCAGGTGCCATAACTCTTCGGTGATGAAGGGCATGAAGGGGTGCAGCATAACCAATATCTGATCGAACGCCCAGCCCGCGACCGCGCGCGTCTCGTCGTCCATCGCGCCTTTCGTCAGTTCGATATACCAGTCGCAAAACTGGTCCCAGACGAAATGATAGATGGCGTTGGCGGCTGCGTCGAAGCGCAGGTCGGCAAGCGCGCTGTCGATCGCCTGCACGGTCGCGACCGTCTCGGCGATGATCCAGCGATTGACCGGCAATTGTGCGGCGGGTGCCTCATGGCTGGTCGAGGCCGTCACGCCGTTCGACTGGAGGAAGCGCGCGGCGTTCCACAGCTTGGTCGCGAAGTTGCGATAGCCCTCGACCCGCTTCTCATCCATCTTCACGTCGCGGCCCTGGCTCTCCATCGCCGCCATGAAGAAGCGCAGCGCATCGGCCCCGAACTTGTCGATCAGGCCGAGCGGATCGACGACATTGCCCTTGGACTTGGACATTTTCTGCCCGTCCGCCGCCCGGACGAGGCCGTGGAGATAGAGTTTGCGCCATGGCACGTCACCCATGAACTCCATGCCTTGCATCGCCATCCGCGCGTCCCAGAAGAACAGGATGTCGAAGCCGGAAATGAGGAGGTCGTTGGGGTAGTGGCGGGGCACCAAATCCTCCCCGGCACGGGGAGGGGGACCAGCCAAAGGCTGGTGGAGGGGGTTGGCGTCCTGGGGCAAGGTGGCGTCAAGATGCGCACCCCCTCCGTCAGCGCTCCGCGCTGCCACCTCCCCGTTCCGGGGAGGATTGTCGTTCGGCCAGCCCAGCGTCCCGAACGGCCACAGCGCCGAGGAGAACCAGGTGTCGAGGACGTCCTCGTCTCGCCACAGCCAAACGGTGTTTTCATTTTCAGGATCTCGGCCAGTTTGTGAACGAAATGCGTTTCTCGCAGCATCGTCAGGTCGCACAACAAACTCGACCTTTGATATGCCTTCATCCGCGTAGAACTTTAACGCAAGCTCCCGAATTTCGTCTTCAGTTTCTGCTACAAAAACCTCACTAAGCTCTTTAGCGCGATTGGGATCAACCATGTTTGGCGCTTCAATCGGGAGCTGTTTGGAAGGCCCAAACCAAGCCGGAATCCGGTGCCCCCACCATAATTGGCGGCTCACACACCAGGGCTGGATATTCTCCATCCAGTTGAAGAAGGTCTTTTCCCACGTTTTGGGGACGATCTCGATCCGCCCGTCGCGCACCGCCTGCATCGGCGCGACCGCCAGTTTAGCCGCATCGACATACCATTGGTCGGTCAGCCACGGTTCGATCACAACACCGGAGCGGTCCCCGAAAGGCGTCTGGATCACGCGCGGCTCGGAGTCGGCGGCGACTTCCTCGCCTTCCTTGTTCCTGGTGACATGCGGCACCAAGAAATCTGGCTTCATCGCCTCGACCACTGCCTTGCGCGCCTCGAACCGATCCAGCCCTAGAAACGCCTCCGGCACCAGCCCGTCAGCGGTCTGCACCACCTTCGCATCGGCATCGAACATGTTGAGCATCTGGCCCGCTGCGATCCCTGCGCGCTTGCCGACCTCGAAGTCATTGAAATCATGCCCCGGCGTGATCTTGACCGCGCCGGACCCCAGTTCCGGGTCGGCATAATCATCGCCGACGATCCGCAAGCGCCGCCCGGTGATCGGCTGGAGAATCTCCTTGCCGATCACGCTCCGATAGCGCGGATCGTCGGGATGGACCGCGACCGCCATGTCGGCCAGCATCGTTTCGGGCCGCGTCGTCGCGACGACGATATGGTCCGCCCCGTCGGCCAGGCGAACGCCATCGGCCAGCGGATATTTGAACCGCCAGAAGCCGCCCTGCGTCTCCTTCGTCTCCACCTCAAGATCCGAAATGGCCGACCGGAAATGCGGATCCCAGTTCACCAGCCGCTTGTCGCGATAAAGCAGGCCGCGCTGGTGCAGTTCGACAAACACCTTGACCACGGCCTTGCTGAAATGCGGATCCATGGTGAATTGTTCGCGGCTCCAGTCCATCGAACAGCCAAGCCGGCGCAGCTGGCCGGTAATCGTGCCGCCGCTTTCCTGCTTCCAGTCCCAGACCTTGGCGATGAATTCGTCGCGGCTATAATCGGTGCGCTTCTCGCCCTTCGCATTCATCTGCCGCTCGACCACCATCTGCGTCGCGATGCCTGCATGGTCGGTGCCGACCACCCACAAAGCATCCTTGCCGCGCAGCCGCTCGTAGCGGATCATGATGTCCTGCAACGTATTGTCGAGCGCATGGCCGATATGCAGGCTGCCGGTTACGTTCGGCGGCGGATTGACGATGGTATAGGGCTGCGCGTCCGGCCGTTCGGGGCGGAACAGGCCTTTTTCCTCCCAATGGGCGTACCAGCGGGTTTCGATTGCGGCGGGGTCGAATGTTTTGGGCAGTTCGGTCATGGCACGGGCCTTAATGCGCCTTGCCGCCCCATTCCAGCCGAAAGATCAGCCCAACCAGCGCCATATGCCCGCAGGCCAGCCCGCCAGCGGCATATGCGCCCAGGTCGCCGCCAACCAGACGACCAGCCCGCCCGCCAGCGCATGCATCCCGAACCGTCCGAACCGCGCGCGCCCAGCCAGGATCGCGGCAAAGGGCCAATAGCTCGTCCGCGATTCCCAATGCTGCCAGGCCGCAGGGGTCAGCACTTTCTTCTTGCGGTCCTGCAAGGCGGCGCCGACCAGCGCCAGGAGGATGATCGCCGCCGATACGATGATATTCGCTGCCACGGGATAAACCAAGATATGCGCCAGTCCCCACATCGCGAAAGCCCACATCATCGGATGACGGGTGATGGCGAACACGCCCTTCGCCTCCGCCGGGACCATGATCGGCCCGTCCGGGTTGGGCATGGCTGGATTGCCAACCAATGACCCCAGCAGCAGGATCGAGGCGACAAGCATGATGAGGGTCGCGATCACCCACAATCCATCGCCGACCGGCCACAGCAACGGCGTGACCGGCGCAGCGCGATAGGCGACGATCATCCAGATCAACGTAACCGCCGCAACCAGCGAATAGACGCCAAGAAAGCCCTTCTCCCCAAGGCGCGCCACCAGTGGCGCACGCAAGGGATGAGACAATATGAAATGCGTACCGACAAAGGCCGTCGCCGCGATCAGGACTATCATGCTGCCATCCCCCCAGCCATCAGAACCGGGTTAGATATAGCATGATAAAAGGAATTGCGTCAGCGGTTTGCGCTAGGACAGGATCAGCGCGCGGTAATCCGCGCAATCTCCTTGGCCACCATCTCTTCGACCAAGGCCGGCAGCCGGGCGTCCAGCCATTCCTTGAGCATGGGCTTGAGCAGCGAGCGCACCAGCCCGTCGAGCGTATTGTCCCCACCATCCTGCGGCGCGACCAGCATTGAGGACAAAGCGGAGAGCGAGTGGCGCGCGGCCACTTCGCTTTCGACCGAAAGGATCGCTCCTGTGGCCGCAGGCCCTGCGACGGGCGCGGCTGTCGGTTTCTGTGGGGCAGCAGCGGGCTTGGACGAAGCGGCTTTGGGCGCAGGCAAAACTTCCTCCACACCGATCTCCTCGGTCAGTTCTAAGATTTCGTCGCCCATTTGCTCACCCAGGGCGTCTTCGTTCGACGCCTGTTCTACGGGCGGAACAGCAGCAGGCTTGGCAGCTTCGGCGCGAACACGGCGCGGCGCGGCCAAGGCCGCCTCTTCGCCTTCTTCGGCGATGATCCGCTTGATGGACGAGAGTATCTCTTCCATCGAGGGTTCTTTGCTCATATCGCCCATGTTGCCCCCTCGTTTGCCGACCCTCGACCGCTATCGATCAGGGCTGTCGTGCCATTTCAGGACTCACATTGGCGTTTTGGGGCACCGAGTCAACGGTGCGCGTCGCTACAGGCACCGGCGTCGGCCCATAATCCCAGTCGAACCATTTACCCCGCACCGCCTCATAAGGAACGATGGGATCGTATAGCGCGCCACTTGCCAGCCCCAGGTCATCAGCTTCGGCATGGCCCATAGCCGCCAGCAAGCTGAACCCGGCAACATAAGCGTTGCGCCGAGCGGTTACGAGCTGAACACGCGCATTAAGTGCTTCCTGCTCGGCATCCAGAATATCCAGAATGGTCCGGCTACCCACCGAATTTTCGGCGCGCACGCCTTCCAGAGACAAGGTCGATGCATCGACCGCCGTCTGATTGGATTGGATCGTCTGCAAGGACGCCTGCCAACTTGCATAGGCGGCACGCGTCTGGGCGATGACGCTGCGCTCAATCTCGATCGTCTGCTCGATTGCCTGCGATTCCTGCGCCTGGCGCTGACGCACTTGCGCGGCGGGACGCCCGCCCTGATAGAGGGGTAGGTTCAGCGTCGCGCCAACGGCGGCCTGCTTATTCTCTCGAATATCGGGGTCCAGATAATCGGTATAGCTGCCCTGGGTAAAGCCGCTCAGCGTCGGCAGCGTGGCTGCCTTTGCCACCTTTACGTCATAGCGTGCAGCCTCCCGCGACTTTTGCGCGGCAAGAATGTCGGGATTGTCCGCCAGCGCGATCTGCACCGCCGTATCCGGCGATGCAGGCAAGCCCGGCAGGGCCGGTGGCGCTTCCAGCGCATCAGGGGCATCACCCACCAACGCGATGTAATTTTCGCGGCTGGTGATCAGATTGGATTCCGCGATCTGCAAGTCCGAGCGCGCCAGCGCCAACCGGGATTGCGACTGGGCAACGTCGGTGCGGGTCAGGTCGCCGACTTCGAACCGATCATTGGTCGCTTGCAGATTGACTTCCAACACCTGCACATTGGCACGGTTCAGAGACACGATCGCGCTGTCGCGGATCACGTCCATATAGGCAGCCACCACCTGCGAAAAAATGCTGGCTTCGGTGCCGCGCAAATTCGCCTGACCCGCTTCCACACGGGTTTTCGCGGCCTTCACACCATTGCGAACCGCTCCGCCCTGATAAATAGGCACATCGATGCTGACGCTTGCGCTGGCGGAACGATGCGGTGCCAGGAAGCTGTTGGACGGACGCACAACCAGTTCCTGAAATTGTAGCTGCGATTGGGCGGTGGGACGTCCGCTTGCCTTCTGAAGCGGCACATTCTCATCCGTCGCCCGCTGCCCGGCGCGCGCGCCGGTCAGCGTGGGATTAGAGGCATAGGCCTTGGCCAGCGCACCCTGCAGGGTTTCGGCCATGGCCTGCCCCGACAGGCTGGTGGACAATAACAGCAAGGCTGTAGCGGTGACCCGCCCAAATGATGGTCGCTTTGCTGTCATGATCCCTGTCTCAAAAAACAAACTGTTCCGGCGTGGCAAAACCCGGCAGCACCACCATTTCGAGGTCAGCGATGCTGGACAGACCCAGCACGCCGCCCACGACGCGACCGCTGCACAGGCGCGTCACGCCGCGCTCGACCAGGCCGGTCACCACCCGTCCACCATCGACAAGCTGCTGAACGAGCGTCGCGGGCACTTCCTCTACCGCGCCATCTATGACCAGAAGGTCATAGGGTGCGCCATCGACCGCCCCGGCACTCAGCGGCCCGCGCGTAACCGCAGCGCCAACGCTCTCAGGCCCGCCCTCTTCCTCGACCGCGACCACCTGCGCGCCCATTTCGGCCAGCAGCGCGGCGCAATAGCCGGTCGCCGCGCCGATCAGCAGCACCTTGTCACCTGGCACGACCTGCGCTTCGGTCAGCAGGCGGCCGGTGGCCAGCGGCGGGTTGATTGCGCGCCCGCCGTCCAGCGGAATGGCGCGGTCGATATAGGTCATGGCGCGGCGATGCGCGGGCACATAATCCTCGCGCGGCACCTTCGCCATCGCCGCGATCACGCGCGGGTCGTTGACGTCGCTGGTGCGCAACTGGCTTTCGACCATGGCGGCCCGCATCGAAGAATGTTTCTGCTCGGTCACGATAGTTTCTCGCTTGGTCCAGTGGGCTTGGCACAACTGTATTGGCAATGCAATACAGTAAGGGGATCAACGGACCTCTAAATCAGCACGCGCCCCGCGCCAAGCAGCTTTGCATGGCGGCGTGCGAGATTCTTGGGGTAAACTGCTGCCCTACCGCTTGACTTTGCCGCCAAAGCCGCACATTTGCGGCCACCCACTTGACTGAGGCCCGATGGCGGAGTGGTTACGCAGAGGACTGCAAATCCTTGCACGCCGGTTCGATTCCGGCTCGGGCCTCCAAAATCCTGTCTGGCGACGTCTGCCAACAGTTGAAAAAATCCCTGATTTCCGTTAGTTTTGGGCATTCGCTGATTGTCGGCGGATGCCCCTGTTTGCCTGCGATTGCGCGTGATGGGGGCTTAACCAGGGGGCCTCGCGGGCCCCAGCAGAATCGAGGCCCCCAATGGTGCTGACCGATACCGCTATCCGAAATGCCAAGCCTGCAGACAAGCCGTACAAGGTCTCTGACTCCCAAGGTTTGTATTTGCTCGTCAATCCAAGAGGCAGCAAGCTGTGGCGAATCAAATACCGCATGGACGGAGTGGAGCGGAAACTATCGCTAGGGGCGTATCCGCAGATTACGCTGGCCGAGGCGCGCGCTGCCCGGGATGCGGCCCGTAGGCAACTGGCTCACGCTATCGATCCCAACGTAGCCAAGCGGCAAGCTCGCATCGAGGCGAGCATTCGGGCCAGCAACAGTTTCGCTGTCGTAGCCGAAGAGTTGATAGAGAAGAAAGCGCGCGAGGGGTTGGCAGAGCCAACGTTGGAGAAGATGCGATGGTTTGTAAAACTGCTTGGTACAGACTTTGGAAAGCGCCCCGTCGCTGATATCACTCCCCACGAACTTCTTCATGAACTGCAAAAGCATGAACGGCGTGGCCGCTTGGAAACCGCCAACCTATTGCGCTCATTCGCCAGCCGGGTTTTTCGCTTTGCAGTTGCAACGGCGCGTGCCGAGCGTGATCCGGCGCAACTTCTGATCGGCGCATTGACCACGCCGAGGGTCAAGCACTTCGCGGCTATTATCGATCCTGACGAGTTCGGGGCGCTCCTGCGCGCTATTGAGGATTATCAAGGCGATCCAGCCGTCGTGCACGCCCTTAAACTTACACCCCATGTCTTCCAGCGTCCGGGCGAACTACGGCAAATGGAATGGGCGGAGGTAGATTTCGACAAAGCGGTCTGGAAAATCCCGATAGCCAAGATGAAGATGCGCCAGCCTCATTCGGTGCCTCTATCCCGGCAGGCTCTCGCGGTCCTAAAAAGCATGCGATCCTTATCCGGCTCCGGGCGCTATGTGTTCCCTTCGATCCGCACCAGAGCAAGGCCGATCAGCGACAACACCATCAACGCGGCATTGCGGCGGATGGGCTATTCCAAAGAGCAAATGACGGCCCACGGCTTCCGCACGTCCGCATCATCGTTGTTGAACGAATCCGGCAAATGGAACCCAGATGCCATCGAGCGAGCACTGGCACATATGGTGGCGGGGTCGGTGCGTCGCATATATAACCAGTCCGCCTATTGGACCGAACGTGTTGAAATGGCCCAGTGGTGGAGCGACTATATGGATGAATTGCGAAAAGGCGGAAACAGATGACGGTCGGCCCCGGCGAAGGATGGAAAATCTTTGCGGACGGGGATGATTGCGAAAATATTCCGCTCTGGAAGGCCTTGGCGCAATTCACGTCGGACGACCTGGACGAAGGCTTGAAGGTCAATGCTGCCGTCATCAATCAGGCCAAGCCGCCCTTCGCACGCTACTATAATGGCGCGTTCCTCGTCAGCATGGTCTTCGGGTTTTTATTCGCCATATTCCTTATCGGCCTGCTGATTTCAGTGCCTTCCAATTCGGCAAATTTCTTTTCCTTCCTCACTTTGGCAACCCTTGCCGCCACGGCGGCACCGCATATCTGGCGGCAACTCTACCAATATGGCTTGAAGACGCCGGACACTCCTTTGGCCCTGCCGCACGCTCCAGATCGGCATTTTGAGGAATTTCTGGGTTTTTTACAGAAGGCATCTGGCCCCCGCGCCTATTACATATCCCGCTTTGGCAAGAGGCGGGTGTTACTCAACCGAAGACAGTTTTTCGGCAGGCTGCGATATTTCCTGCTCTCCGAACACAGTGCCGATCGAGCGATGGTCATGCGCTTTCGGACCGGCCATTCCCTTCCCGGCGACATTTTCCTCCATCGCGACGACGTGGAGAAACTGCTCGCCATGGGTAAACCAAAGCGCAAGGGCGGGCCGGACCGTTCCGCATCCGTCCGTCACGCCCTCTGTCTGCGATGGATGCGGAATGGAGGAAGATATGCTCGTCTCCAAATCCCGCCGTGCCTTGCTGCACGGTTTGACGATTGCGCCTGTTGCGGCGTCCGCAATAGCCTCTCCTTGGACGAAGGCGCTGGCGTCTCTCCGCCAGCGCTATGAGGATGAAGTGGCTGTACTCGTTCGGACCAAAGCGGGTCGTGGACTTAGCGGTGACCGCTATGACAGTGCCGAAATCGCGTTCGCTTCGATCGAGGCGGGCTTCTTTGCGCGAGACGTTCGCGTGACGCTGCATCAGGCAGGTGCGGTCGCGAAGCTGGCGCTATGCGCCCATCTTTTGGACATTGGCGTTCCCGATGAGTGGGCCGCGACGCATATCCGGCAGGACATTAAGAAGGTGCTGGTTTACGCCAATGCCACGGGGTTAGGGCATGACTGCCCTGATATGGCGCGGCTAGCGGTCATCCTATCCCCCTACTGGAAATGGGGCTATCCGCATCTGATTGGCGACCCGCCGATGGATGACGGCGGGTTTACCCCAGATCGCGTCCGTCCACTTATGCGGGCTTTACTGGATCGCGTGGCGGACGTAACCGGCCACTCACGCCCACAGGGCTGCCAGCCTCGCCAGCGGGGGGCGCGGTCATGACGCTGCGCACCGATGCCGATCATCTGCCTGCGTCGATCCGGGAGGAGTTGCTTCACGTCGCGACACTCCTGTTCGAGGTATTTGAGGAAACGACCAAGGGCAGGCTGTCGCAGCAGTATCGGGCGGGCCGCATACTGACCCTGATCCTGCATGGCCCACATGCCGAGAAGGATTGGGACCAGGTCGTGCCGGGGGAAGCGTTCCGCCTGCTGGCGGTCGTCAACCATCCCCGGCTGGCTCGCAGCGAGCGCGATTGGCGGGTGGTGCGGGACCGGTTGCGCCGCGCATGGGAGTTTGGCGAGATCACTCGTCCAGTGCGGCTGACCATTGAAAGTCTGGAGCGGGTCAACGGTGCGCTCGCTGAGGGCGTTCCGCATTTCGTTACCATTGCCGAACAGGGAATCGCTCTTCATCAGATGGAAGGCTTGCGCCTTCGCGCGCCGCATCATCTACCTGTACGTGATCGGACCATACGCGGCGTCGCGGAGTATCTGCGTTGGCATAGAGGCGGGCGCGAATTCTTAGCGGGGGCGACGTTCTATCGCGATAGGGGCAACGCGGCGATGGCGGCGCTGCTGCTGCATCAGGCGTGCGAACATCTCTATCAATGCGTGCTTTGGTCGCTGACCCTCCACGGCCCGCGAACCCATGCGCTGGACGAATTGCGCGAAGCCGCCGAAGCGCTCGACACGCGCCTATGTTCGGCGTGGCCGCGAGAAAACCGTTTCGAGCGCCGCGCCTTCGGCTGCATCCGCCGTGCCTATGTCGAGGCGCGCTATGGGCGATCGTACCGTATCTCCCCGCAAGAACTGGCGTGGGCATTTGCGCGGGTCGGAATATTGGCAGAGCGGGTGGCATGCGTCTGCGCCGATCATCAGGCCGTGTGTGATGAGGGACCGCCAGCGCCGACGTTGCCGCCGCCTGCGGGACCGATGGAAATCGCCACGGTTCCCCCGCCGGTCCGCCGTACCAACATGCTGCAACGGACGACGCAGATCATGCACCGCGCGCGTCCGTCACGGGTCCGATGGAATCGGCTCTTTCTCGTTCGCCGTTTCTACCGGTCGGACGGGTTCATGCGATGCGTCCAGCGTCTGCCCATGGCTTTGATAGGCCTGTGTCTTTTCATAGCTGGCGCTGACGCAGCACTGTGGTGGGCGGGATCCGGCTTTCCGCCGCAGTCGGCTCGCTCGCGACCCGCCGACCTGTCCGCCGTGCTGAATTTCGATGTGCGTGCCGACACAGTGCTGGGGGCGGTCATGGACGTAGCGGAGCGGGCTGGCTATCGGGTCAAGGCTAACGAGGACATTTGGGCGGTACGTTGGACCGGAGCCTATCGCGCCAAGGCGACGACCTTCGACGCGCTGGCGGACATTCTCTATGGTTCCGGCCTTTGCCCTGCGATCAGAGACGACACCATTACCGTGCGCTATTGCGACAAGAGCCGCCCACCGACTGTTGCAACAGTTGAGTATCAGGCGCTTTCCGACGGAAGCGTCCATCTGGAGGTTCCGCGATAGCCGCCGGTTCCGCCGTGCGGGTTGCCATCCCTTACGCGGACAAGAAGCACCTTGAGCGCCGCAACAACGCGGCCTTTTTCCGTTTCGGAGGAGAAGAAGCTATGTTTCTTTCCCAGCAAGGCCATGCTTTGCTCGCCGCAACTTGCTGCGCTGCACCCACACCATGATATCGGGGATCGACACGATCCGCCGACGGCATTTTTTTCTTTCCTTGCCAGCACTCGATTGTCCGATGTCAAACATCATGGTCAATCAGCTTGCGTTTTTCGCACCCCGATTCTCGTAGGCAATCGTTCGGGCGCACGAGAACGTTTGGGGAAAATCGCGCGACCGAATCGAAGGGCTGATAAAATCAGTCGGGATTGCAGTGTTTCAGGCGCTCATTCCGCAAAACTCACTTTTCCAATTCAAAATTGAGAAAAATTTGCCCTCACTCACTCAAGCTGACTTTTTCAATCGCAAATTGAGCTCTTCAATCCTAAACTCCCAAAATGACAACGCAACTTCCCGGTCGCCCACTTGACGCCCAGCTCATGGGCTACGCGCAGATCATCGAGGATTTTGAACTCGATTGTCCGCCGCCACGGAGAATGACCGCGTTAATGCCGATCGGCCAAAAAACCACGTCTGTGCGAGAGGGCATTGAATGGGTTCTCCTGCCGCGCAACGCAAACTATCGCGTACCCGAACAGCGGATCGAGCATCTCACGGTCGCGCTCAAACACGAGGGCGTCGATCTCCGCGTGATAAGCCAGTTGTTCCGCTGCGAGGGCATCGCGGCGGAACTCACCGAACTGATCGCAGCTAAGCCGCGCGGCGTCTATATCAGACGCGCTTGGTTTCTCTATGAATGGCTCACCGACGAGCGGCTTCCAATCGATGATTTGCAAGGGGTGCCATACATACCCCTTCTCGATCCCAATCAATATATCGTTCGCCGGGCGTCGCGCTCCCTGCGACACAAGATCGAGAACAATCTGCCGGGCGTTCCCGGTTTCTGCCCATTGGTCAGGCGAACGGAGCGTCTGAGTGACGAACGGATCGAGGCTCTAAAAGGCGAGGCCAAGGAGACGGTGGCTCGCGCCGATCCAGCGATCCTGAGGCGCGCGACGAACTTTTTGCTGCTGAATGAAAGCAAGGGTTCTTTTGGGATTGAAGGGGAAGCCCCGCCGCGCAATCGGTTAGAGCGTTGGGGGCGGGTGATTGCCGATGCAAAGGAAGTCGAACTTTCTATCCCCAGCATGGAGCGCATGCACCGATCGCTGTTCGACCCAAAGGAGACGCGATTCGTCGTGTATAATCTTCGGGAGCAGGGCGGCTTCGTAGGTCGGCACGATCCCCGCGATCAAACGCCTATTCCAGACCATATTTCGGCAAGGCATGAAGATCTTCCGGACCTTCTTACGAGCCTTTTTGCCGCCTATGAACTCTGCCTGCGCTCCCGCTTCGATCCGGCGCTCAATGCCACCCTACTGGCATTCGGCTTTGTGTTCTTTCATCCATTTGAGGATGGCAATGGTCGCCTCCATCGCTTCCTTATCCAGAAGGCGCTGGCAGACGCAGGTTTCAATCCGGATGGTGTCGTTCTTCCTGTTTCGGCGGCGATACTGGAAGATTTACCTGGCTATCGTGTCGCCTTGGAGGACTATTCAACAGGCACGCTTCCATATATCGATTGGCAGCCCACCGAGAACGGCAACGTCGAGGTATTGAACGACACAGCCTATCTCTACCGTTATTTCGACGCCACTCGCCAAGCAGAGTATCTGATGGACAGACTCGAGCGGACAGTCCGTTTCTCTCTACCTGCTGAACTTGATTATCTTGAACGGTTCGATGACGCCAAGCGTCGGTTGGCGAACCGGATCGACCTTCCTGACCGGTTATCCAGCCTCTTCATCCAGTTTTGTACTCAGAATGGAGGCAGGCTTTCTGCGCGGAAGCGCGAGCAATTCTTCTCCGAACTGACCGACGAGGAAGTCACGGAACTGGAAGGCATTGTCGAGGCGGCAAAGGTGCCTGCGATGCAGGGCGGATTGGGTTAGCTGCCGCCTTTCCTCCCCAATCAACCGCGATCGAGCCGCTGCAAGGGAGCAGTCTGCTGGCCCAACCCCAGCGCAAATGCGGATGCGGCTAGCACTTTCTACGACGCGCGCAGCGACCTTGAGCAGCCGCAGGCGCAAGG
>MIAK01000072.1:0-10609 GCA_001829085.1 Sphingomonadales bacterium RIFCSPLOWO2_12_FULL_63_15
CGTCCAGCGCGACGACCGCGGAGAGAACCCTGGAGCCCAGCGCGCGTGACGAACCGCAAAGAGGTCAGCTGTTGACAGTGGCGATTAGAGAACGTAACGGGACACGGCCCGCTTTGAAAGCTTATTCTTCTCCTGTAGCCTATTTAGATCAAGGTCGATTTGAAGAGATTTTTTCTGACACAGTAGACGTACTACTATATGAAGCCGAATTCATCAAATCATTGGGATCACAAGCTTTACTGGATGGACTATTTTACGCATTTAAGTTCGCAGTATTATGCACAAAGCATCCAGGCTTTCGCGAGGAACGTGAGTGGCGTATAATTTACTCACCAGACTTTGAATTATCCTCGCATATTAAAATGGATATAGAAATAGTGCGGGGTGTGCCTCAACAGGTTTGCAAAATTCCATTGAGCAATATCCCGGACGAGGGATTAGAAGGCGTCGACATTCCATCATTGCTGGATAGGGTGATAATCGGCCCGACAGATAATCAATTGCCTATGCTACATGCCTTCAGAACTATCTTAGCAGATTGCGGAATCGAAGACCCCGATTCAAAAATCTTTGTATCTTCTATTCCATTGCGACATAGATAAGACAGCACTTTCAACTTTGGCCAACTACGGGAGCGGTTCAACAAGTCCGAAAACCTCACTCCGTCCGTTTCGTCACCCTCACCCGCCCAGCATGCACCCCAATCCCTTCCCGCATCCGCAGGAATAGCCAGTCCGGTATCGCGCCATAAAAGGGACTGCCATCCGCCAGCGGTCGCACGTCCGGCCCCGGCCACAGGAAGCTGTTGACCTCAGTCACGACGATCCAGCTACGATCGCGGTCCAGCCCCAGGTCGCGCTTCACGGCCAGCGGCACCTCGACGGCATCCCCCGCACCATCCGGCGCGCGATGGGTGATCGGCGCAACCGTCAGTTTAATGCCGGACCCGGTATCCGTCGCCGCCAGCACGACCACGACCGGCCTGTCCTTTAATCCTTCTTCCTGCCCTTGGGCCGCTTCCCGCGCCCAAAGATAGGCATAGCAGAGGACATCACCCGGCGTCGGGATTGGCCAGCCGCCGCCCGGCTTCTTTGGAGCGTTCACCCGGCTCTGCGGTGAGGATGGCGTCGAGCGTTTCGTCATCGAGGTCTCTCGTCAACATGACCTGCCGGTCCCGGCGCAGCAGTCGTTCATATTCCATCAGCGACAGCATCACGACCCGCGTGACACCATGTTTCTGAATACCGACCGGGCGCAACATCGCCTCATCGGTATAAAAACCGAGCTTCCCGGCAATCTCCTTTGCGGAAACCTCCAGCAGCTTGTGATCAATCTTGCCCATACCATCCTCTATAAGGGGTGCCTGGTCTGACTGCCGTGACACGAGTGAGCGTTATTACCAAAATCAGGATTATACTGATTATAGGCAAAAGACAATATCGCGCCTAAAACTGCCTATCCACGCGCGCTTCGCTCTATGCTATAACCCCGAAATGCCAGACGATGATCCCTTCACCGAGTCAGACTTCGATCCGCCGCCTCATCTGATGTCGCCGGAAGACCCCGCTGAATATGATGCTTGGTTCCGCGCCAGTGTCGAAGCCGCACTTGCTGATCCAACGCCCGGCATTCCGCATGAAGAGGTCATGAAGGAATTGCAGGCCATCTTGGACCGCCACAAAAACAAGTCCTGAACACCAATCTGTTCCCATTTTGTTCTTTCCTACATCCCCCCTTTCTGCCTACCCTTGCCGCAAACCCCACAGCTGGAGGCGCGCGCAATCATGTCGTACCACTTCCCCACCCTCACCCCGTCGCCCGAAACCCGCGCCGATGGCTGGAGCCCCGCGCGCCAACGCCGCTTTCTGGAGACGCTCGCGGCCACCGGCGTCATCCGCCTCGCCTGCGAAGCGGTCCGCATCACCGCGCGTTCGGCCTATAATCTGCGCATTCGTCAGGACGGCGCGGCCTTTCGCCTGGGCTGGGACGCGGCGATCCTCATCGCCCGCGCGCGCCTCGCCGATGATCTGATGGCCCGCGCCATCGTCGGCCAGACCGAAACCATCCGCAAAGATGAGGATAATTTCGAAGTCACCCGCCACCGCCACGACAATCGCCTCGCCATGTCGATGCTCGCCCGGCTCGATCGCATGGCCGACTGCCCGACACCGGGCAGCGATGCCGCGCTCGCCCGCGTCGTCGCGCAGGATTTCGCCGCCTATCTCGACATGCTCTGCCCAGCCGACGAAGCGCAGGCCGAGGCCGACCAGCTCGGCCTGCCCCGCCCCGGTGCCGAGACGATGGCGCGCGACATGGACGATGCCCGCCTGCTCGACGGCACCAGCCCCGCCACGCCCGAAGCAGTCGAAACCGCCGCCACCGCCCTGTCGCCCGGTGCCTCTGCCGCGCTCTTCGTCGCCGCGCGCATGACGCTGATGACCGGCACAGCCAAGGCCGCCTATCCGCCCTTTTCCGCCTTCCAGGAACGGTGTGAACTTCCGCCCGATCCGCCCCGCGAACCGGAGCTGGACCTCACCACCCTGCCGCCCGAAGAGGCCGTCACCCATCTGCGCGGCATCTGGTGGGATGAATTTCTGGAACAATGGCGCACCGATTATCCCCCTCCGCCCGGCTTCGTTGGCGAGGAAAGCGACAGCGTCTATGAGATCGACGCCTATGAGCGTGACCTGACGCCGGACGAGGAAGACGCCGTCAACGCCCGCATCGCCGCTGATCGCCGCCCCTATGAGGAAGCCGCCGCCCGCGCCCGCGACGCCTATTTCGGCACCGCCCAGGCCGCCGCTTCTGGCTGAACGCGCGGCGTTTGGGGCTGAACGGGCCGTGTTTGCGATCGCAAGAAAGGGCGCATCGGGTCGGCCGCGCGCACGCCATTTGCTATTTGCCGCACCTTGCCCTACATAGGGGAGGCTACAGTCGCAAATCGACGGTTTTTGGCGCTTTGCGGCACCTTACTTCCTTCTTTCCCTGCCCCTTAGCAACCCGGCGCGTCCACACGGGGTTCGCCGACAGCAAAGAAGGAATAATTTATGAGCAGCATCACTGGCGTCGTCAAGTTCTTCAACGCCGACAAGGGCTATGGCTTCATCGCCCCCGACAATGGCGGCGCGGACGCGTTCGTTCACATCAGCGCCGTTGAGCGTGCTGGCCTGGCTACCCTGCGTGAAAAGGACCGCGTGTCCTATGACCTGGAGCAGGACAAGCGCGGCAAGATGGCTGCGGTGAATATCTCGCACGCCGAGTAATTCAGACGGCCTTCGGATCGGGCGCGGCGCTTTGCAAAAGAGCGCCGCGCCCGCCCCATTTTCCCTTTTTCCAAGAGGAGACCCGACATGGCCGCCCCTGATTACCGCACCTTCGCTGCCAAGGCGCGCACCGACGCCGACGCCGCCACCCTTACTAATGTCCGCGACCGCTGCCTGCGTGCTGAAGCCGCATGGCTCGCCATGGCCGGCCGCCAGGATCTGACCGACGCGGGCCGCGCCCGCCGCGACAAGACCGCACCGGAAGCGCTCGACGCCGCCTGACAATCCACATCATTGCGGAACTCCTGGGGCCGCCGCCGGTTATGACTGGCGAACCCCATCCCCAAGGAGTATATCATGATCCGCACCCTGATTTTCGGCGCCATCGCAGGTTATGTCGGCAAGAAGCTGTATGACGACGGCAAGCTGACCCAGTTCAAGGACGACATCGTCGCCCGCTATGGCGAAGCCAAGGCGGAACTGGCCGACAAGAGCGACACCACGCTGCGTCCCACGACCCCTGCCATGACCAGCCCTTCGGTGGCATCGGCGACCAACTTCAACTGATTTTTTTCAGATACCGGCGGCCGCTCACCCCCCGTTCGCCGCCGGTCGCCGTCCGTCCTGAGCCGCCGCTCCCTCTAGCGGCTCGGACGGGCGGCATCCCCGTCTGCCCGGCCATCCCAAAGAAGGAGCCACCCCATGCGCAAACCCATTCTCGCCGCTGCGATCCTCAGCATGCTGCCGCTTGCAGCCTGCGCCACCGACAATTATGGCGGCGGCGGCTACGGCTACGACCGTCCCAGCGACCGTCGCGGCCCGCCCCGTGGTCAACGCCGCGTCCTGCGCGACAATGACCAAATCTACCGCGACCGCGACGGCCGCTATTATTGCAAGCGCGACGACGGCACCACCGGCACGATCGTCGGTGCTCTGGCTGGCGGCGTGCTCGGCAACGTCATCGCTCCCGGCGGCTCCAAGACGCTCGGCACCATCCTTGGCGGCGGCGCTGGCGCTCTCGCCGGTCGAGCCATCGACAAGAACGACGTCAACTGCGAATAACCCCGCCGACGACGCACAAAAAAAGGGCGCGAACCACATGGTCCGCGCCCTTTTTTTTGCCTTGCCCAGCCCTTACAATTTGCTCGTCAATTCCGGCACGATCTTGAACAGATCGCCCACCAGGCCGATGTCGGCTACTTGGAAGATCGGCGCATCCTCATCCTTGTTGATGGCGATGATGGTCTTGCTGTCCTTCATCCCCGCCAAATGCTGGATCGCCCCGGAAATGCCGACCGCAACATAGACTTCCGGCGCCACGATCTTGCCGGTCTGCCCGACCTGATAGTCGTTGGGCACATAGCCCGCATCGACCGCAGCCCGGCTGGCCCCGACCGCAGCGCCGAGCTTGTCGGCCAGCGGATAGATGACCTCCTCGAACGTCGGCCCATCCTTGAGCGCCCGGCCACCCGACACGATGATCTTGGCACTGGTCAGTTCCGGCCGCTCCAGCTTGGCGATTTCGGCACCGACAAAGGACGACAGCCCCTTGTCCCCGGTCGATGCCACCGCTTCCACCGTACCCGAACCGCCCTCGCGAGCCGCCTTCTCGAAAGCCGTACCGCGAACCGTGATGACCTTCTTGGCGTCCTTGCTCTTGACCGTAGCAATCGCATTGCCCGCATAGATCGGCCGCGTGAACGTGTCTTCGCCCTCGACCGACAGGATATCGCTGATCTGCATCACGTCGAGCAGAGCCGCGACGCGCGGCGCGATATTCTTGCCGTTGCTGGTGGCGGGCGCGATGAAGGCGTCATGATGCCCCATCAGTTCGACGACCAGCGGCGCGATATTCTCGGCGAGCGCATGGCCATAGGCCGCATCGTCAGCGACATGCACCTTACCGACACCCGCAATCTGCGCAGCGGCGGCGGCAACGCCATCGACGCCCTCGCCTGCCACCAGCAGATGCACTTCGCCCAGCTTGGCCGCCGCGGTGATGGCGGAGAGGGTCGCGTCCTTGACGTCGCCGCCCTCATGTTCAACCCATACAAGCGTCTTCATGCGGCAACTCCCATGGCCTTGAGTTTGGCAACCAGTTCATCGACATCGGCGACCTTGACACCAGCGGTGCGCTTGGGCGGTTCGACCACCTTCAGCGTCTCCAGCCGTGCGCCGATATCCACGCCATAATCGGCGGGCGTCTTCTGCGCGAGCGGCTTGGATTTCGCCTTCATGATGTTGGGCAACGACGCATAGCGCGGCTCGTTCAAGCGCAGGTCGGTGGTGATGATTGCCGGGGTCGACAGCTTTACCGTCTCCAGCCCGCCATCGACTTCGCGCGTCACCGACACGCTGTCGCCTTCGACCTCGACCTTCGACGCGAACGTGCCCTGCGGCAGGTTCAACAGCGCAGCCAGCATCTGGCCGGTCTGGTTGCTGTCATCGTCAATCGCCTGCTTGCCCAGGATGATCAGGCCAGCGCCTTCCTCTTCCTGCACCTTGGCGAGCAATTTCGCAACAGCCAGCGGCTCGACCTCTTCGTCCGTCTGGATCAGGATCGCGCGATCCGCGCCCATCGCCAGCGACGTGCGCAGCGTTTCCTGCGCCTTGGCAACGCCAATGGACACAGTCACGACCTCGGTCGCCACGCCCTTTTCCTTCAGGCGGATGGCTTCCTCGACCGCGATCTCATCAAACGGGTTCATGCTCATCTTGACGTTCGCCAGATCGACGCCCGTCCCGTCTGCCTTCACGCGCGGCTTCACATTGTAATCAATGACCCGCTTCACGGGCACAAGGATCTTCATTTCAACATCCTCCATTATAAACGCCAACACGGGCGCGGGCAGTCCGTTACCGGACCACCCGCACCCTTTGGTGTCAGTTCAGGTGAGAAGCGGCCTCAGGCTGCCTTCCTCACTTCCGCTACGATCTTGCGTGCTGCATCACCCAGGTCGTCCGCGGGGACGATCGCCAGGCCCGAAGCCGCGAGAATATCCTTGCCCTGCTGAACGTTGGTGCCTTCCAGGCGAACCACCAGCGGAACCGACAGGTTCACTTCCTTAGCCGCTGCAACGATACCATCGGCGATGATGTCGCACTTCATGATGCCGCCAAAGATGTTGACCAGAATGCCCTTCACGGCCGGATCCTGCAGGATGATCTTGAATGCCGCCGTCACCTTCTCGGTCGTGGCACCGCCGCCTACGTCCAGGAAGTTCGCCGGGAATTCACCGTTCAGCTTGATGATGTCCATCGTCGCCATCGCCAGGCCAGCCCCGTTGACCATGCAGCCAATGTTGCCATCGAGCTTGATGTAGGCGAGGTCATATTTGGAGGCTTCGACTTCGGCCGCATCTTCCTCGGTCAGGTCGCGCAGTTCCGCGATGTCCTTGTGACGGAACATGGCGTTGCCGTCGAAGCCGACCTTGGCGTCGAGTACCAGCAAATTGCCCTGCTTGGTCAGCGCCAGCGGATTGACTTCGATCTGCTCGGCATCGGTGTCCAGGAACGCGGCATAGAGCGACGAGGCGACCTTGGATGCCTGCTTGGCGAGATCACCGGTCAGACCCAGCGCAGCGGCGATCGAACGGCCATGGTGCGGCATGAAGCCGGTGGCGGGATCGACCGAGAAGCTGTGGATCTTTTCTGGCGTCGAATGGGCGACTTCTTCGATGTCCATGCCGCCTTCGGTCGACACGACGAACGCGACTTCGCTGCTGCCACGATCGACCAGCAGGGCGAGGTAGAATTCCTTGTCGATGTCCGCGCCGTCGGTGATGTAGAGACGGTTGACCTGCTTGCCGGCATCACCGGTCTGGATCGTCACCAGCGTGTTGCCGAGCATGTCGGTCGAGTGGGCCTTGACCTCGTCCAGGTTGAAGGCGAGGCGAACGCCGCCCTTGGCTTCAGGGGCGAGTTCCTTGAACTTGCCCTTGCCACGGCCACCAGCATGGATTTGCGACTTCACGACATAGAGCGGTCCGGGTAGCTTCTTGGCGGCTTCGACGGCTTCTTTGACCGAGAAAGCGGGATAGCCAGCCGCGATCGGCGCGCCATATTTCGCGAGTAATTCCTTGGCTTGATATTCATGAATATTCATGGGGCTTGCCGTCCTTTTCCGTCGAACCGTGATACGACGGATAAAGCACAGGCCTGTTTTGATGGCCAGAGCGATTTCGCAAAACGACTTTGCAAAATTGCAAAACCTTTGCGAAGCCCTCGGCCGAATTATTGCGAAATCGGCACTAAAAAGTGCAGCCCACAGCCGCCTTGCTGGTCACCAAAAATATCTCCGCATCGCCGAGCGCGCGCACCTTATGCAGCCATTGATCGACACCAAGCGTCCCGATGTGCGACTTGCGGACCGATGCTAGTGATTGCAGTCGGCGCAACTGTGTGAGGCTGAGCCTGTCAACCATCTCTTCGGCCATGCACCCCGCCAGTTTGGGCGCCAAACCGGCTTCGACCAATCCGGCGCGCAGCCGTGATTCGGGTGAAAGGCTGGCGCAGGCGGGCAGCAGAAGGCACAGCGCGACGGTCAAGGGACGAAAGAGGATGGCGGTCATCCGCCCCTGATGGCAACAGGCGTTGACAGGCGCAATGGTCATCGCGCGCCATAGGGGAGCATAAGCAGATGGACAGGATATTCACCCGGCTTTCCCATCGCGTCGCCGGATGGACCGGCCAGCCGTTGGCCTTCATCCTGGCCAGCACCACGATCCTCATATGGCTGACGACCGGCCCGCTTTTCGGCTATTCCGATACGTGGCAGTTGGTCATCAATACTGGAACCACCATCATCACCTTCCTGATGGTATTCCTGATCCAGAATGCGCAAAATCGCGACGGATCAGCCATACAGGCGAAGCTGGACGAACTGATCCGCGCTGTCGACAACGCCCGCAACGATTTCATCGGCATCGAACATCTGACCGAAACCGAACTTCGCCGCATCAAGGCGGTTCTGGAACAGGAGTGCCGGGACGATGGAGACTATCATCTCGTGATCGAGCGGCTGCTCAAACGACGATAAGGCTCAGTGCGCCCGGCCGGTCATGCTTTCATTGCGCCGTCGATAGGCATCCACCTGGTCGATATAGCCGCGCGCCAGATTTTCATAAGCGATACGCGCCTGATGCGACGGGCAGCTTTGCGCCCGGATCAGGGACATTTGCTGCCGATGCAGCAAATAATTGATATCCGTCTCCCTAGTCATGTCGCCGTCCTCTCTTTGCATGAGACTGGTCGATTGGCTGCGTTGGCAAGGAATAGGCAGAAGCAGCGACTCAGCTTATATCACAATCGGCGATCATCGCGAAGTAAGCGGTAGAGTATCGACACGCCATTCGACGCAATTGACCGGCGACCTGGCCCATTCAACCATGGAGCTCGTACCAAGGTGCGTTAATCAGAACCCATGCGCCCATTGGCGTAGTCCGAGGGACATGATGCACCAGGGTTGGTTGGCGAATTTATTCCATGCGTAGCAGCACTGGTCGACGATATAGTTGAAGATGCGGTTTGACAGCTATCTGTCCCGTATGAACAGCCATAGATTCTCGACCGGGTTCAACTCTCGGTATCTCGGCGGAGAAGCAACACCGCATGGGCACCCGGCGCAAAATGGAAGGCGATTTCGTCAAGATGCATAACCATTGCCTCACCGCTGCACATAGTCACCGGCGAACTTCGGATAAACTGGAGTTGCGAAGCTCAACTTACGGAGACCGCCGGTTACCGCTGATAAGATGGACCTGCACGCTCTGGTTGGGAAGATAGCCGACAGCTATTTTCTGCGCGACATGATCGACTTTGCCGCACAGTAGCTGATGGAGCTTGAGGTAGGCGGCATGACCAGCGCTGCTTATGGTGAGAAAAATTTTGAGCGCTTGGGACAGCGCAACGACTATCAGGATCGGGACTGAAAGAAGCGAACAAGGACGGTCGAGCTTCGGATCCACAAGCTGCGCAAGGGAACATATTTTTCCGGGTTCTTGGAACCCTGTCGCTCGGCGGAGAAAGCGCTAACGGCCGTCAAGCGCGGACGCCGGGTCGTATCGGTATTCATCGCCACCGCCTTCGCCCAGGAAACTCCAGAGGCCGCAAAGGCCAATGGCGTAGCGTCGCCAATCAACTGCGCCCTACCGTGCCAAAACTCGCTACCCTGATGGACAGCGCCAAGGAGGATGTACTGGCCTACATGACCTTCCCAACCCAACACCACACGAAATTGCACAGCAACAATCCGATTAAGGGGCTCAATGGGGATATCAAGCGGCGCACCGACGTCGTCGGTATCTTCCTCAACGAAGAGGCAATCATCCGCCTTGTTAGTGCTATCCTTCTGGAACAGAATGACGAATAGGCAGTGCGGCGACGCCGTTACATAATGCTTGAAACCGTCTTAGAGCCTGTTTCATTATTATCCGACGAGATTTCATGGTCGTGCGATGTAATGCACGAAAAGGTGGATGGAAGCTATGAACAGCCACGCAGTTGCCGATGCGACGGTCTGCTCAAAGTCCTTGGCGAGGCGGCGGTTGCGGTTTAGCCAAGCCAGTGTTCGCTCGACGACCCAGCGGCGCAGGAGAACCACGAACCCCTTGCCACATCGGATCGCTTGACGATCTCGACGGCCCATTTGCCGATATGCCGGAGCGCTTCCCTTAGCTTGTCGCCAGCATAGCCGCCATCGGCAAAGACATAGCGCAGCCATGGAAAGCAGCGGATGATTTCACGCAGCACCAATGGCCCACCATCGCGGTCCTGAATGTCGGCGGTGTGGATCACCGCAGGTACTAGATTGCCGCGGGTGTCGGTGAGGATGTGGCGCCTGCGGTACTTGATCTTCTTACGCGTCATAGCCGCTAGGGCCGCCACTGTCCGTCGTTTTCACGCTCTGACTATCGATCACGTCGGCGCTGGGCGAAGCCGCGCGGCCCGTCGCTTCACGAGCCAACAACAGCAGGGCATGATTGAGCGAGAGCCACAATTTGTTATCGCGCCACAGGTAGAACTAGTGCCGCACCGTCGAGACCGGCGGAAAGCAGGGCGGCAACATTCGCCACGGCAGTCCCCCGCGCAGCAGGTACAGGATCGCTTCGACGATCCGTCGCAGCGGCCATTTGCGCGGGCGGCCTACGTGGGAGGGTGGTGGTAAGAGCGGTTCGAGGACCGACCATTCGGCATCGGTCAAATCACTTGGCAAAGTCAGTCTCGCGCGGGCATATTGCGCCCCAGTGGTATCGGTCCACATCGTTGATCTCCGGAGGCTTGTTGCAAAACCCTTGAATCAACGACTGCGGCAAGCGAACCCGCTGACACCACTCAACTTAGTTTCA
>MIAK01000073.1:0-35785 GCA_001829085.1 Sphingomonadales bacterium RIFCSPLOWO2_12_FULL_63_15
CGACCGCGGAGAGAACCCTGGAGCCCAGCGCGCGTGACGAACCGCAAAGAGGTCAGCTGTTGACAGTGGCGATTAGAGAACGCTGTGGGACACGATCGAATTTAATATGTCCTTTCCGCCATTTCTATGACTGTGCGGTACGTCCTACGCTACTGAAAGTCGCTGTCGATATGTCCGCCTGAACCGCCAATTAGATTTAGGCCGCCGGCAATGGGTATAATAGCTGCTCAGATACGTCTCCCAATTTGGTTATGCGTGTGACGATTAGGCCGGTCGCATCAGCAGCGTGGGCCCTCAGCAAACGGGTCCGTTCACAATATAGTCGGCGGCAAGCCGTTCTTGATCATCTTTCAACCTATCCGGCGTCCCGTGTCCTCGCAGCGGCTATTCTGTGCCTACTTAATCAAACCGCTGAAAAGTAATGATAAGTTTTTTAACCATGTTCGATCCTTGTTTCCGAGGCACAAAAATCTAGGATACCAAGATGGCAGATCGAGATTCCAGTTTGGACACATTCTCGTCAAAGGTCTTCAAAAGAGGGCGGATTTGACTTTTTATTTCACCCAGTTCGAGCATCGCCGCCCTCCTCCCCCGCTGCCCAATTCGCTTGTGCGGGAGAAAATCTGGCAAATATTAGGAATTGCCAGCCTGGCGCTGGGGGCTTGGTATATCCACTGGCGCTGGACGCAATCACTCAACTGGGATGCCTTGTGGTTCGCCGTTCCGCTGCTGCTGGCGGAAAGCTGCGCCTATTTCGGGCTGATCCTGTTCACGCTCAATCTTTGGAAAGTGAAAGATTTCCCTATCCTGCCGCCGCCGGAAGGGATCAACCAGTGCGTGGCGGATTCCGATGGACTAGATCGGCCCGTGGCCGTCGATGTCTTCATCGCGACCTATAATGAAGACGAAGAACTGGTTCGCCTTAGCATCCGCGATGCCAAGGCGATGCGTTACCCCCACCCGATCGATCTGCATGTCCATGTCCTGGACGATGGACGTCGCCCAACCATGCAGGCCATCGCGGAGGAGGAGGCGGTGGGCTATATAACACGCGACAATAATGTCGGCTTCAAAGCTGGTAATCTGCGCAACGCCATGGAACATACCAGTGGTGACTTCATCCTGATCTGCGACGCGGATACCCGGCCGTTCCCCACGTTGCTGGAACGGACGCTGGGCTATTTCCGCGACCCCGACGTGGCGTTCGTTCAGACGCCGCAATGGTTCTATGACCTGCCCGAGGGCGAGACCCTGACCCATTGGATGACGCGACGCATAGGACGCCCTGGACGATGGCTGGGCAGCGCCACCGAATGGATCTTTGGCGAAATTCGAGTAGGCGAGGACCCCTTTGCCAATGACCCAGCCTTATTTTACGACATTATCCAGCGGCGGCGCAATGCGTTTAACGCCGCCTTCTGCTGTGGCGCGGCATCGCTGCATCGGCGCGAGGCCATCATGTTCGTGGCGCTAAAGGCCTATGGCGATGCGGTCGCCAAGACAAGCGGCGAGACCCGTTCGCGCCTGGCACGCCTGACCCGGCGCAGCGGCAATGCCCAAGCCCAGGCGCTGGCGCGCTGGCAGGCGGCGCAAGCCGAAGAACTCACGCCATATAAATTCCATGTGTCGGAAGACATTTACACGTCCATCGTCCTGCATCAGGACCAACATCGTCGCTGGAAATCCGTGCTGCATCCGCAGGTAGAATCGAAGATGCTCTCTCCGCAGGACTTGCTGACCTGGACCATCCAACGGTTCAAATATGCCGGCGGCAGCCTCGACATATTCTTCCATGACAATCCCGTCATTGCACCGGGCATGTCGCTGGGACAAAGGCTGATGTATCTGACCACTTTCTGGTCTTATCTGGGGGCGGTGTGGAACTGCATTTTCCTGCTCGCGCCGCTGGTGTATCTTTTCCTGGGTGTCGCTCCGGTGAGCGCCTATACCGGCGACTTCTTCCGCCACGCCCTGCCTTTCCTGATTGCCAATGAGCTGGCGTTTCTTGCAGGAACATGGGGCATGTCCGGCTATAAGGGGAAGGTCAGCTATCTGGCTTCATTCCCTATTTCCCTGCGTGCCTTGTGGGCGGTGCTACGCAACCAACAGATCAAATTTCCGGTAACGCCCAAGGAACGACAGGATGGTAATTTCCTGCACTTGGTCTGGCCGCAAATCGCGATCATGACCCTGACCGTTCTGGGCTTGGCTTGGGCAACGTTGGCTTGGCGGCTGGAAATCGGCAGCTACACGCCGGGCGGCCTGATCGCCAACGGACTGTGGGGCCTGAACAATATCCTCGCCATGTCCATCATGGTCCGCGCAGCGCTGTGGCAACCGGAGCATCAAGCATGAGTTGGCGGGACGGCCTGCGCAAAGGGCGAAGTCATCTGCTTTTTGCGCTTGTGCTAGCGGCCGGTGGCCTGCTGGTGGTCAACATCGAAGATGATACGCTGGAACAGGAAACAGGCGGCACGCCCCGGTCCGGTTCATCCCCTGCCATATCAACCGTTGCGCCCAGCACCCCAACACCCCCGGCTCCATTACCTTCGGTGAGCAAGCTGGCATCCCGCGCTGCGCCGCGAGCTTCCGATAAAAAGCGCGCTTATGTTCAGATCGGCGCCTACCAAAGCGAGGCCCGCGCAGCGCGCGAGGGGCGGCAGGTTCTGCGCGACCTGGGTGACCCGGCCGACATTGGCGTGCGGATTGAACCGTTCCGCTTGCTCTATCGCCTGCAACTGGGGCCATTGGCGGTGCCAGATGCAGCGCCGCTTTGCCAGCGACTGGTCAGCCAGGAACGGGATTGCCGGTTGGTGTGGAAGGATCAAAAAACTTCTTCAAAGACAGGCAGTTGATGCCCGCATTGCGATGATAGTCGATCACGTCGATACAGGACTGGATTATCTGGATACCGCGCCCGCTTTCTGCCTCCAGCGAAAAAGGGCGACACATCGTCATCTGCCCATCCTCCATAGGAATGCCAAGGTCGGTCAGGTCCAGTTCCACGACACCATGCCCTTGGCGTACCGCTAGGCGGATCGTTCCGTCGCTGCGCCCGGCATAGCCGTGAAGGATGATGTTATTGGCCGCTTCCACGAGCGCCAGTTCCAGGTCGATCGCTGCCTGTGGCGCCACCCCGGCATTGGCGCAACTGGCGTTGAGATGATCAGCAAGCTGCGCCACCGCGTCCAGCCGCGCCGGAATTTCGACGATATCAGGCTCAGTCACCGAGCACGGCCCTGGCAGAGTCCACGCTGTTCGTCAGGCTGAATACGGTATCCAACCGGGTCAGTTCGAACAGACGCCGTACCGATGGCTGAGCCCCTGCCACCGCCAGCGCGCCATCCTTTCCCAGCATCTTGAGGAGTGAGACCAGCACGCCCAGTCCTGTACTGTCCATGAAGCTGACGTCGCCCATGTCCAGTAACACCCTTTTGGCCCGTCCATTTAGCTGCGCCTGGATATCGGCCTTGAAGGCGGGGCCGGCGGCAGCGTCCAGTCGGGCGGCTGTCACTTTGATGATTGCCAGGTCGCCGTCGAGTGTGATGATGGTCATGCCGTTCCCTGTATTTGGTTCGTGGATATTTCCAGCGCGAGTAGCGAGATATCATCTTCTAGGCCCGCTGGACCGTGCCTCGTCCGCAACGCTGCATCGATCTGCTGCACCATCTGGTCGATCGGATAGGATTTGGCGGCGGCGAGCAGGACACGCAAGCCCGACTGTTCCAACATCGTGCCTTGTGCGTCACAACATTCGGTCACACCATCGGAATACAGAATGAGGCGGTCACCAGGTGGCAGTTGGAACGGCATGGGATCGAAATCGGCGTCAGGGAACCAGCCAAGCGGAAATGCCCCTTCGAGCACCATTGGCGCAACGTCGTCCAGATGCATGATGAATGGAGGGAGATGGCCTGCACAGATGATCCAGCCCTCGCCGCTTTGCGGAAAGAGCAGACCACATATCAGCGTGGCATAGCTTTCCGATTGCTGCCCCTCAATTTCGCGATTGAGGTCACTGATCGCTTGCGACAATGCGGCTGGCGTATCGGGCGCGAGTTGCGAGAGCCGGTGATGGATATGAAAGGATGCCAGTGCAGCGGGCACGCCGTGGCCCTGGACATCAGCCAGAAAGAAAAGATGCGCGCCGTTGCGTAAAGGGATGAGGCCGATCGTATCCCCGCTGATATGCTGGGCCGGCCGATAGGTCCATGCCACCTGCAAGGGGCCATGGCTGTCTTGATCGGGCAAAAGCCGCCGGTGGAGGGCTGCCGCGGCATCAAGATCTGCCTGGACCCGTCGATAGGCTTCCCGCGTGCGGGCGTTGGCAGCGGCCAGATGGTGATTACGACGCTGCAAGCGGTAATGTATTGCAACGTTGCGCCGGGCCGATGCCATCGCCAGTTCCAGTTGGATGCGGTCGAGGGGCTTGAACAGAAAATCGTCAACGCCCGCATTCAGGGCGTGGCGGATAGTATGGCTATCACCCCCGGCGGTGGTCATGACCACGTGCAGGAAGCGATCACGGCCATGCAGCGCGCGGATGCGCTCTACCAGCGCTATGCCATCCATCCCTGGCATCTGCCAGTCGGTGACGACCATGTCGAAAACATTGTCCTGGAGTAGGGTTAGCGCCTGTTCCGCATCCATCGCGCACTGAGCGGTGCAGTTGAGCGTTTCCAATTCCCAGGTCAAATATTCCAGGAACAGGTCATCATCATCGACCAGCAGCACGTTGAGCGGTCGTTCGCTATGCCGGGATCCCGACGATATCATCCTTGTCGCCTCCCTCTCTGCCACGGCGGCCAACCTTACCTTAGCTGGCAAACCATAACAGGAAAAAAGCCTTCAATCGGTTGATCTTGTGAGAAACACGCCTAATCGATGCTTAAGCAAAAATAAGCTGTCGCGCGTTCACGCCTTGTCGTTATGATCATCGATGAAAGCCAGATGTCCTGTGCGCATTCGGAGCCTTTATTTAATGACGCGATCCTTTTTATGCGGCCTGGCACTGCTGTCGTGCATGGCCCCCGCCGACGCCCAGGATCGTGGCGTATTATATGCCGGTGGCGGGGCGGGGGATGGCGCAGGCGGCTATGTGGGTGGGCTGATAGCATTACCCGGCGACTCCTTGGGTAACGGGCTGGCGGTTCGGGCAGGCGTCAATGGTGGCACCTATCGCTATCGCACCAGCGAGCGGATCGAAGCCACCTACATCGGTGCAGAGATCGCGCTGGTCTATCAAATGTCGGGCGATTGGGGCTGGGCAAATATATCCGCCGGGCCGCGCATTACAGATACCGAGCTGGATCCGAATGATCGGGGTAACAAACTGCGCGGCACCCGGTTCGACGCAGGATTGCAGACAGACGGTGCGCTGGGCAATCAATGGCGGATGGGATGGTTCGGTTCGTGGGGCGTCCGCAACGAATCATACATCGCGCAGTTGCGACTGACCCGCCTGGTAAGCGCCAGCAGCGGAACGCGTGTCGGTGTAGAGAGCATAGTACAGGGCGATCCGACCTACACGCGCGCCAGTCTGGGTGCCCATGTCGCCACGCCGTTGGGTGGCGGATGGGAAGGGCAGGTTTCCGCAGGCGCGAGCGAACAGGCGGGGCGGAACGCGAGACCCTATGCGTCGCTAGGCGTCAGCCGCGTCTTTTAGGCTGCTGGTGGCTTGGTGCTGCACCGTCATGGGAGCGCTGCGCGCTGGGTCGGGCCATTGCTCCTGACGGGCTGCGTTCCCGCGCCTTCCGTAGCCATGCGTGACGGACCATCGCCTGCGCCATCGGCGGCTTTGACCGTGCCGCCCCACTATCAACTGACATGGGCCGACGAGTTCGATAGCGGTGTCGAACCCGATCCGCGTCGTTGGGCCTATGACACGCACCGCAATCGCAAGGGCTGGTATAATGGCGAAGCGCAATATTATGCGCGCCGTCGCCCCCGCAATGTGCGGGTAACGAAGGGTGCGCTGATCATCCAAGCCCATGCCGAGACGCTGGATCGCGCGGCCTTTTCCGACTGGGGCGGTCAGGCCTATACTTCTGGTCGATTGATCACGCGCGGGAAGCAAAGCTGGACTTACGGCTTTTTTGAAATACGTGCGCGCATGCCGTGCGGACGCGGTACATGGCCAGCCATCTGGCTTCTGCCCGTGCAGGAAAGTGGCCGCTGGCATGGTGGCGAAATCGACATTGCCGAGCATGTCGGGAGCGATGCCGGGGTAGTGCATCATTCAATCCAGACTGCGGAACGCAATTTCCGGCGCGGCGATCATCCCACAGCCACCACCGCAATCGCGGACGCCTGCACGCAATTTCACCGCTACCAATTACACTGGACCCGCGATCTCATCCGGTTCGGGGTGGATGACAGGCCTACGCTTACCGTCCATCCGGCAGAACTGGGCGTGAAGTTCGATCGGCCGATGTTCCTGATCCTTAATCTGGCCATCGGCGGGCTATGGGGCGGTGCGCAGGGCATCGACGAAACAGCCCTGCCTGCTAAGTTGGAAATCGACTATGTCCGGGTCTATCAAGGAATGCCAGAATGATACGTTTCCTTCAATGGCGTCGCCTTGTCGCGATTATTGCGGCGATCAGCATTCCGATTATCATCTTTTTTGTAGCGGCCATGATGATGGTGCAGGCAAATGATGCCAAGGAATTAAGGCGCGTTGTCGACTTATCTTATCAGCGCCGCGCCATGTTGCAGATCATTTTGTCAGAACATCAGGATATCGAAACCGGGCAGCGTGGCTATCTCCTCTCCGGCGATCCCAGCTTTCTCGATCCCTATCTTAAGGCCCGCCAACAGATGGACACAACGCTGGCGCAGGTGGAGCAGTTACAGACACCAGCGGCAGTTGGAAGCGACATGACGCGGCTGCGCGATCTAACCCGGCAGAAACTGGCTTTTTCCGCCCGCACGATCGCCCTACGTCAAAATAATGATTTCGTCGGCGCGCAAGCAATGGTGATCGGTGGCGACGGCAAACGATTGATGGATGGCATCCGCGCTGAAATTGGACAGTTGCGACGGGCGGAGGAGGGGCGCCTGGCTATCCTCTCGAAAGAATCCGATGAAGCCCAATCCAAATTGCGCCTGCACAGTTTCGTGCTGCTGGGCCTGCTGACCACCTTACTGTGCATCAGTGGACTGATCATTTTCCGAGCCTTTCGCGCCCGCGCTGCCGCGCTCGCGCGGCTGGACGATCTTTCGCGGCGACGCGAGGCCATTCTCGACGGTGCAATGGACGCCATTTTGATCCTTAACCCCAGCGGAAGTATCGAAGGAGTCAACAAGGCAGCGAGCCGTATATATGGCTACACGGCCGATGAATTGCTGCGGCGCGATGTCGGCATGTTGTTCGCCGATCCACCGCCCCGCGGCCAAGTCGCCACCTATCTGCGTAATATGCGGCTGGTGGAAGGCGAGCCTGGCTATCTTCAGGAAATACCGGGCCGCCGCGAAGACGGTACCGTTTTCCCGTGCGATGTTGCGGTCACAGCTGTCTTGCTGGCCGATGGTATCCATTATGTGGTGGTGGCGCGCGACATCAGCGAACGCAAGCGCGTTGAACGGCTGAAGGCGGAATTCGTCGCCAGTGTCAGCCATGAATTGCGGACGCCGTTGACGTCTATCGCGGGGTCGCTGGGACTGCTCGTCGGCGGTGCTGGCGGTGTGATGCCCGATCGCGCGCAGCGGCTGATCACAATAGCCCATGATAACGCCGAGCGGCTGGTTCGCCTGATCAACGACATTCTGGATATCGAAAAGATCGATTCGGACCAGATGACGTTCAATAACAGCTATGTTGATCTGGGTGCGATCCTGCAGCAGGCAGTCGAGCAGAATCGGGGTTATGCGGACCGGTTCAAGGTGTCGCTCATTCTTGGACCAGTGCCGATCAATGCCTATTTGTGGGCCGATTCCGACCGGCTAATGCAGGTCTTAGCCAACCTCATTTCCAACGCCGCCAAATTTTCGCCACCGGGCGAGACGGTCGATATCATAACCCGGTCAGAAAAGAACCGGCACAGGATCAGCATCTGCGACCGGGGACCAGGTATCGACGAGGCGTTTCGGTCGCGCATCTTCAATCGGTTCGCACAGGCCGATTCATCCAACACACGACAAAAAGGCGGCACCGGTCTGGGGCTTAGTATCGTCCGGGAAATCGTCACCAAACTGGGCGGTGAAATCAGTTTCGATTCCGAATTGGGCAAGGGATCGCAGTTTCACATTGACCTACCCGCAGCGCGGCCGGAAGAAGCAGAAGGTCCGGTGGACCGGCTATTGATCTGCGAACGTGACCCTGAACTGGCTGCGCAGATGTCAAAGGCGTTAGAGGCTACTGGCTTGGCCTGCGATATCGTTCATAGCACGACTGATGCGATGGAACAGGCACGGACCCGCCGCTACAGAGTAGTTCTGGTTGATTCCAACCTGCCCAGCGGAGGGGGCATCGGACTGGTTCGCAATCTGCGCAGACAGCCGGGAATGGAGAACATACCCATACTGATGATTTCGGCTGACAGCCGTCACGGTGGGATTGAGGCGGAAGCATTACGGATCATCGATTGGCTGCAAAAGCCCGTGCCGCTGGACCAGCTTGTGACCGCTGTCCGTCAAACGATAACCCACCGGGAACGTGCCGGCCAGCCAGATGTCCTGCATGTTGACGATGATCCAGATGTGCTAAGGGTGGTTGCGACAGCTTTGGAAGGGCAGGTTAACCTGACGTCTGTGACCAGCGTTCAGGCCGCGCGAGTCGCCTTGTCCGACCGTGGGTTCGATTTGGCCATATTGGACCTAGGCCTGGCCGACGGATCCGGGCTTGACCTGTTGCCTAACCTAAGAGTCTCCGGCGGCATCCCAATCCCGGTCATTATCTTCTCCGCTCAAGATGCAGACCCAGATGTCGCGGCCTCGGTGCAGGCCTATCTGACTAAGTCACGCACGCCCATTGAGCGGTTGGTAGGAACGGTCCATCATCTGTGGCAGCAAACCGATGGAGAGGCCGAGCGATGATATCCATCCTCTATGTCGATGATGACGACGATATTCGCGAGATTGCCGACATCGCGCTGAGCCTGGACCCTGAACTGGAGGTGCGGCTATGCGCATCAGGCAAAGATGCCGTGGCGCTTGCTGCATCCTGGCAACCGGCGCTCATCCTGCTGGACTTCATGATGCCGGGCATGGATGGCCCTGCGACGCTGCACGCTCTACGGAACCAGGCCGAAACGCGCGATATTCCGATCGTCTTCATCACCGCGCGCAGTTCCCAGCGTGACATTACCAGCCTGTTGGCGCTGGGTGCAGCGGGCGTTCTGGCAAAGCCATTCGACCCGATGACGCTGGCAGCCGAAGCGCGGCAATTCCTGTGACTGAAATGGATGATCGTCTGGCGCATTTGCGCGCGCGCTTCATCGCGCGATGCCGCGCCGAACTGGCAATCATCGAGGCAGACGACATCTCAGATCAGGATTTGCAACATATCGTGCATCGCATCGCCGGAATGGCGGGAACAGTCGGCCTGAAAGAATTGGGCATAGCCGCCGCCCATCTGGAAGAGGCGCTGCGGCGCGGCGATCGAATAGCCGCCACGCGCCTCGCCTTCCTGGAGGCGTTACGGACGATCACGAGCGACAATTCCTGATGGCGAGGCGAAAGGCAGATGTGCCAATCACGTCATAGGGTCGTTTTCGCCGATATAAGCTGACGTCAATTCACTCCCAGTCGCTATCCATCGCTTTGCGTTCCGCATCGGCGTCCATCGGATCCCCGGCCATCATGCGTTGAGCGGCCTCCATCATGTCCGCGCTGCCGGCTTGACGATAGGCTGGCGTCTCCTGCTCCTCGCGAGCGACGGTGCGCTTCAGGTTCCATGTCCCTGCAACGTGGCATGCGATGCCGGACAGTGCAGCCCCGTCAAACGTCCGGCAGACCTGCCCCTCCCGATCCCTAAAGGTCAGGCCGACCCGCGTCGGGGCATCGCCGGATTGCGTGGAGGCCAACTGCGTGTCTAATGCCCTGACCAGATCGCCTTGCGCCACTAACCTGCCCTCCTGGCTACCAACCGGTGCAGAAACGCCAAAAGGGATCGTCTGCCCAAGCATCAGCCCGATCACCAGCGCAGCCGCGATAGCGGCGAGGCTCTTTACCTGGAAAGAGAATAGCCGTTGGGGCGCTACCCTGAACGGCACGACAGTATCATCCAGCAGGGTCATTAGCCTTTCGGGCAACGGTGCGTCGATCACGGGGGCAAAGTGATTGGCCAGCGTCGCCCGCAAAGCCCGGTGCGCCGCGACCTGTTCGGCAAGCTCTGGCTGCGCCACCATCGCTTTTTCCATACGCTTTGCGCTCATGGCATCGAGTTCGCCATCGGCATAAGCCATCAGCATTTCGCGGTCGATCGTCATGCAGCCTCTCCCAGATGGACCATGAGGGCATCCCGCCCCCGGCACAGGCGCGACGTCAGCGTTCCGATCGGAATATCGAGTATCTCGGCGGCCTCCTTATAGGCAAAACCCTCCACCAAAACGAGCGCGATCACCTCGCGCTGCTCGTCGGGCAGCTTCTCCATGGCGCGCCCCACATTGCCGATCTCGACCGCCATCTCGGTCTGTTTGTCGCCATCATTGCCGACGGCAAGGCCCGCTTCTTCGGCAACGAAGGTCTGGCCACGACGTGTGCGGGCGCGTACTTCATCGATCCACAGGTTCCGCATTATCCGGTACATCCAGCTATCCAGTCTCGTTCCTGCCTGCCATTGATTGCGGGATTTGAGCGCGCGCTCAATCGATGCCTGACACAGATCGTCGCCGTCCGCCGCATCGCGGGACAGGCTTGCGGCAAAGCGCCGCAGCCTTGGGAGCAGTGCCAGCAAATCGCGCTCGAACGCCATCAGGCCGCTTTCCAATCGTTGATTACCGGGGATGAAACGGACCAACCTGGCCGTTTCATCCCCAAGACGTGCAAAAGAGCACAAATATTTTCCCCTGAGCAAGGCAAAGGCTATGCCGGATACATGAAGTCGCTGTTCCCACTGCTCAAATATATGTCGTTGTGCGTTGCGGGTGCAGCTCCCGCGATGCTGGCGGCACAACTTGTGGCACCAGCCGGCATTATAGGGCGCACGCTGAACAGCCTGCCCCGGACCGACCTCGAAAAGCTGCCAGTCGGTGATCTGACCCAACGCCTGACGGAGATTAGGCTGGACCGGTTGGAAGCACTCGTCCGCACAAGTCGCGGCAGCATCGCCTTCGATGAGCAGCGTAATCCGGCCGTCAGTGGCGTGCTGATCGTAATGGACGCCAGCGCGGAGGATGTGACCACAGCCGGTCAGGCAGGCTTTGCGCTGTTGGATCGCGAGACGATCGAAGGGATCGACATCGATGTCGCACGCCTCGCTGTGCCGAAAGGCCAAACACTTGGTCACGCCATAAAATCCTTGCGCAAGTTGCTGCCGACTGCGGATATCAGTGCGGACAACCTCTATGTACAAAGCGGAGTGCCAGCACAGCAGATGGCAGTCGGGGCGCGGGCATCCAGCCGCACCGTCGCCAGACCGGCCATCGGCATGATCGATGGGGGTGTCGGCGCCCATCCCGCAATCACGGGCGCTATCGAGGCAAAGGGCTTTGCCAGGGGTGCGCCCTCGGCCAGCCCTCATGGAACGGCCATCGCATCGCTGTTGATAGGATCGGGTATGGTACGCGGCGCAGCGGCGGGCAAAATGCTACTCGTTGCCGACGTCTATGGTAGCGATCCGGCAGGTGGCAACGCTACCGCGATTGCGCGGGCGCTGGGCTGGTTCGTGCAGCGCGCCGTGCCCGTGGTTACGATCAGTCTGGTGGGTCCAGCCAATCCCCTGCTCGGCAAGGCGATTGCCAACGCGCAGGCCAAGGGGCTGATGATCGTCGCGGCTGTCGGCAATGATGGTCCGGCCGCGCCGCCGTCTTATCCTGCATCCTATGCGGGTGTGATTGCGGTCACCGGCGTCGACAGAAGAGGGCGCGCTTTGCCTGAGGCCAGCCGCGCCCTGCATCTCGATTATGCTGCGCCCGGAGCCGATATGCTGGCTGCCGCACCAGGCGGAAAGACTGTCCGTGTACGGGGCACTTCCTTTGCCTCGCCTCTGGTCGCGGCGCGGCTTGCACAGCATTATACGGCACCTGTCCCTGCGCGCCGCGCTGCGGCGATCAAGGCGCTCAATACGGAAGCGCGCGATCTTGGTGCCAAAGGCACGGATAACGTCTACGGTCGTGGCCTGATTTGTGGCGCATGCCGAACACCCTGAAGTTTTTCGGATTGGCCGGGATTAAATTCCGACTGGCCTGCGTTGTCCTCCCGACCGCAGTGCATTTGGGAGATTTGACATGAAGAGCTCTCTGACAACCACCAGCATCCTTGTTGCCATGTCCATAGCGGCACCCGCATCGCCGCAGCTTCTGGGAGGGAGTGGCGGCCTCGGCGGCAGTTTGGGCGGTACGATCGGCGGCGTCACCGGTTCGCTTGGCGGCATGGGAAGCGACATGGGCGAAACTCGCATCGACCCCAGCGTGGATCGCCGTACCGGATCGGCTAAGGTAGATACACGGGCCGACCGCAGCGCCAATGGTTCGGCAGCCGGAAACGCTAGCATCATCGACAAGACCGTGTCGGGCGCTGTCAGCGGCAGCGCCTCGGCGACGGCTGGCGGCAGTGCCGATGTTCAGTCCATCGGCACCAATTTTGTCCGCGATACCAAGGGGCAAGCGGTGGGCACGGTTCGCGGCACGGCGAGCCAGGCCGCAGGTGCGGCCCGCGGTGCCGCGAATGGCACAAGAAATGCCGTCTCCGAAGTTGCGGACTCGGCGGGCGCCGCCTCAGGTAGCGCGAACGGCACAGGTTCGGCGCAGGGCGGACTTGGCCAGTTGGAGCTTGCCGGATCGGGTGCCGCGAACGCCGCGAGCATGTTCGCCATCGAACCGGGCATGGGAGTGCGGGACACACGTGGCCGCGTGATCGGCACCGTTCAGGATGTCCGCGCCAGCGGCACGGGTGTCGTTCAACAGGTGTTGGTCGATGTCGGCAATCGTACCGCCACGCTTCCCGCGGCAAACTTTTCCGGGAGCGGCGATGCGCTCATCTCCGGCATGGGCAAATCCAAAGTGAAAAAGAAAGCCAAGCAGCAGGAAAAGACCGCTGCCGCTCAACCCGCCGCTGGGAGCACAGGCAGCCGCGAGGCACAGTCGAGCAAGTAAAAAACCTCCAGGATAAGACTGAGGCGCGCACCAGGCTCGGAGCGCGCCTCTATTTTTGAGAAGGACTGTCGCCTCAGCGATGCGGTGCAATCGGGAAATTGCCATACAGCCGAATCTTACGGCAAAGAAGCAGGCCGAGCGTCCGTTGTCGGGGAACGTGATTTTAAGGCTGAACGGCGCATCTATTGCGACACCGGACAAAGTCTGCGGTACTTTGTTGGCTTGTCCGTGTCGAGACTTCCGCCTATTCGAAGTCAATGGGGAGAGCATCGGGAAGCACATCGATCGTTGGAGACCGCGCGCCCTATTTCTGGGCGGGTTGTGCCGCGATCAGTATAGGTGTGCTGCTACATCTACCAATGCTGGCGATGGCGCACAGCATGGGCAACCACCTCAAAGGAATGCCGATGGACGCCAGCATGGGGCTGGGCATGGTCCTCATACTGATAGGCGTCCCGCTCGCTTGTTTTGGTGCATTACCAAAGGTGCGAGGCGGTCATGGCGATCATGTCGGGACCAATTACGAGGCTCCGGACACAACTCCGCTCGGCCGCTGGCACGCGGCAACCTTGTTGGTGCTGACGCTGGGCCTGATTATCGACGTAATGAAGCCTGCGACGCTCGGCTTCGTACTGCCCGGTATGGCTGCCGAATACGGCATTGCGCGCTCGCAGGTCGCGCTGCTGCCTCTGGTCGCGCTGACTGGTACCACCGTCGGCTCGTTCCTCTGGGGGTGGCTGGCGGACATCTATGGTCGTCGCGTTTCGATCCTGCTTTCGACCATCCTGTTCGTCTCGACTGCCATCTGCGGGGCGATGCCAGCCTTCGTTTGGAACCTGGTCATGTGCTTTCTCATGGGCATATCGGCAGGCGGGATGCTACCTGTGATCTACACGCTGCTGGCCGAAGTGATGCCGCCGCGCCATCGAAGCTGGGTGCTGGTGCTGGTCGGCGGGATGGGGTTGGTCGGAGGCTATCTCGCCGCTAGCGGGGCGGCCTATGTGCTGGAGCCGGTCTATGGGTGGCGCGCGCTTTGGCTCCAAGGTTTTCCAAGCGGATTGCTGTTGCTCGCCTTGGCCCGATTCATTCCTGAAACGCCGCGCTTCCTGGCCGAACGCGGTCGCGTGACCGAACTCGCGCAGATGCAGCAGCGCTTCGGCCTCGCGCCCAAGCTGCGGCCTCTCGAGGCTCCTGCCGATACCCCCACAAGCTCCCAACATCACCGCCTCACCGCCGCGCTAGTCATGACTGCGGTGTGCTGGAGTTTCGTCAATTTTGGGCTGCTGCTGTGGCTGCCGTCGGACTTGCAGACCCGCGGCTATAGCGCCGAAGTGGCGAGCGGAATTTTCGCAAAATCATCGCTGCTCGCGTTCCCCACCGTCTTACTGGCCGCGCTGTTTTATGCGCGCCGTAGCAGTAAGTGGACGCTGGTCGGCACAGTCGGCCTAACTTTTGCAGGTCTTATTGGCGCGATGCTGCCCCCATCGGTACTAAGTTGGGAGCCGGTGCTGATCTCAGTCATCGCGATGCTGATCGTCGGCACCAACGGGACGATCGCGGTGCTGATGCCCTACACGGCGGAAAACTATCCCCTCGGCACCCGGGGGCGAGCCACAGGGCTGGTGGCAGGGAGCAGCAAGTTCGGCGGAGTGGCGGTGCAGGTTGCGGCCCTCGCGGGCTTTGCACCGACGCTGGTGGGCGCGGCGCTGGCGTTAATGGTTCCGACGGCGGTGTCTGCCGGGATGATCGCCTGGTTCGGGCGCGAAACGCGGGGGCGCAGCCTTCGCGTGCTGGAAGCGGAGTAGCGTGACACTCGTCCGCTCCTTCCAGTTACTTCCCGCCAATTAAATTCCCACCCAACGAGGCCGATTCACCACCGCCAGAGTGACTGAGCACGTTAGCGATCGGGTTAAGGGATGGCGAACGGCGGCAACTTGCTGACTGTCCGCTGCATACACCGCAATCGCCAGCTTTCGGCTAGATCCGATGCTCAACGGTGCCGATGTGAGCGACCGGGTCTGCTCGCCTGCTGCCCGCGCTATGTAGTCAAAGGATCAGGCCTTCATCTGGGAGCGACGCTAGTCAGCCCGACCACAATGCACTGCGAACCCTCGCGCCAGTTCGCCGAGAGTGACAGCCCCCAAGCGTGCGACCAAGAGCGCTTCTGCTTCTCGGAGCGCATCTTCTACCGCAGCGTTGACGGCCTTTTCGACCGCGCAGTCCGGATTGCTATGTTCACTACCGATGGCGAATATGCGGGGGCCACCTACCGCGCGGTGGACATCGAGCAGCGAAACCGTCTCCAGATCCGCAGAGATCGCCCAGCCACCGCCATGCCCCTTTTCGGACCTGACATATCCTGCATCTCGCAGGCCCGCCATTGTGCGGCGAACGACGACGGGGTTCGTCCCGAGCATCCGCGCGATGGCCTCGGACGTCATAGGGCCATCGTGACGTGCCATGTGGAGCAGAACGTGGAGCATTCTTGAAAGGCGGCTGTCATTACGCACGGCATGATCTTTCCCGGACGCGAGGGGATTGGCAAGCACATCCCATCACGATACATATGTTGTTACATGAATCGTGGAGTGTTCGTCATGCCGGAATTCGAGAACCCCGACCATTGGGACACAGCCGCCCAGCATTATGAGAAGACGGCGCACCCTTTCACCATGCGCTATGCCGAGGCGGCGCTGGCACGCGTTCCGTTGACACCGGAGAGCCGCGTCCTTGATGTCGCTGCCGGCACTGGCGCGCTGGCGCTGACTGCCGCACGAAGCGGTGCGAAAGTGCTCGCGACGGACTTTTCGCCCGGTATGGTGGCGCGCATTGTGGCAGCGAACATGCCCAATGTCGAGACGCGGGTGATGGATGGACAGGCGCTGGCGCTGGACGATGGCAGTTTCGATGCGGTGTTCTCGATCTTCGGCGTCATCATCTTTCCCGACTGGCGTAAGGGCCTTGCCGAGATGGCAAGGGTGACACGCATCGGCGGGACGGGCGTTGTCGCAACCTGGCAGGACCGGGGCGCCGCGACCTTCCTGTTGCTCGGCCAGATCCGTCGCAAGCTGTTTCCCGATCGTGAGGGCATGACTATGCCGGACGCGGTCAAGGCGTTGAGCGATCCGGCTGATTTCGCGAACGAGCTGGCCCTTGCCGGCTATCGCGATCCACGAATCGAAGAGGTCACCTACGACTATCCGCTGGATATGACCCTACTTGTCGACCCCGATACCCTGTTCGGCATGTCGCCTGACTGGACCAGTTTGAGTGATGTGGAGAAAGTCGCGGTCATCGCCGAAGTACGGGCTATGGCGAGCGATCGCGCGATCCTTCCTATCCCTTCGACCGCGCTTATCGCGGTGGCCCGACGGTGAACCAGACCATTTGTGCTTAGTGGCCAGCGGCAATATGCTGCCCCGAAGCGGGAATGGCGAATGTCGGCAATAGCAGCCATTCTGGCGTGGGTCAGGAAACGGCTCGGGTTGTCGACAGCCGTCGGAAACCGGACCATCCGCAGTCGGGAAAAGCAAATCCGGTCCTGAATGTCGTATAAGGGTCGTTCTTTCCTGCCCCCATTTTGTCAATCGTTTAAGGCCTTTGGCTGCCGAGGCCGCCCGCAAGCCCAAGATGGAGCGGGTATGAAATCTACGCCGATCGCGCAGCGCAAGATCAAAGTCGTCGCTATGCTGGCAGGGTGAATATGATTGGCGCAGTGAACTCGATGCGCTCGCCCGGTAGTTCGGCCGGTGCGCCAGGATAGGGGGAGGCGCGACGCAGCATCGCTTCGGCCTCATCGTCCAGCACGGTATTGCCCGATCCCTGGACGATCGCACCCTCCAGCAACATGCCGGTGCGGTCGATGACGAAGCGAACCTGCACCCGCCCCTCCTCCCGTCGCATCCGGGCCCGGCGGGGATAGATTTTATGGGCGTATAGCCAGGATCGGACCTTGGCGGCATAGCTGCGGCTGGTGCCGGGCGGCGCTTTTACGTCCAGGCCATCCGCGGCGCCGCGGCGGGTCAGGGCCGCAGCCGAGGCGGCGGCAGTCGTGGTTTGCAAAGCGGGCGGCGATGGCGCTGTGGAGGGATTAGCTGCCGGTGCGGCTACCGGCATAGGCATGGAAAGGGAAAGACGCGATGGCACCGCCATGACCGGGGGCGTGACAGCGGTCACCGCGGGCAGTTGCAGTGCGGGCGGTTGTTTGGTCGTGGGGGGCTGAACGGCGGCAGGCGTGCTGCGCGTCGCTGTTTCCGCGTCTTCCTCGCCCTGCTCCACGCCCTTGAGTTGGGCGAGCGACAGGACTGTCAGCGCCGGCGATTCGCTCCGGCGGCTGACAGGCCCCATGCCAAGGTTAAGCAGCGCTGCGATCAACAGCCCGTTGACCAGCAACGATGCCGCCGTCGGCCCGCCGATGCGGAAAGGATGCGCTGCCTGTGCCATGGCGTCAGAATGTGTTCGCCACGGTGAACTTGAAGCTCTGTCCTTCCGCGGCGAGCGAGGAAAGATGGCGGCGATATTGTTTGTCGAAGACGTTATCCATGGCGATGCGGAATTCGAATCCCCTGGCCGCGCCGTTCTGGGGCTTGAAGGCGAAGAACAAATTATGGACGGTGTAGCCCGGTGTCGGCAGGCCCGATCCGGCCGAAGCGAAGGCGCCGGTCGTCACCTTGTCCTGCCGCTCCGCAAACTCGCCAGTCCAGCCGCCCGACAGGCCGCTCCCCTCGTCGGCATAGCCCAATGTCAGGCGATAGTCGTTGGCCGGAATGGTATTGAGATAATCCCCCGTCAGCCGGTTCTTGCCATCGATGAAGGAGGCATTGCCGCGCGCGAAGAAGCCGCCCATGCCATATTCGGCCTCGACCTCCAGCCCCTTGAAGCGCGATCGGTTGATATTCTGAAAATAGGGCGTGCCCGCCGCGGCGGTGACATTGACGATCAGGTCCTTGACGTCATTCTGGAACAGGGTGGTCTTGGCGCGGAAGTGATCGCCCTTGCCCAGTATATCGTCGAAGGAGAATGTGAAGCCGACTTCGACATTGTCGGATTTCTCAGGCCGCAAGTCGGGATTGTTGGGACGAGTGGCCGAACGGGTGAAGATTTCATCGATATTGGGCATCCGCACGGTGCGCGCGACCGAACCGAACAGGCCGAACCAGGGCGTAAAATTATACAGCGCCGCCAGCTTGGGCGATACGCCGCTATCCTTGACCTTGTCGGTCAGCGTCGTGCCGCCGACCACCGTGTCGCCGGGCGTCAGGTCGGTCCAGTCGATGCGGACGCCGGGCATGATCGTCAGCTTGTCGGACCAGACGATCTCCAACTGGCCGAACAGGCCATAGCGGCTCATATCGCCTTCGGGATGGGTGCCCGCGCCCGGCGTTACCGTGCCGTTCAGCGCCACGCGCGGGTTGCGCCGCTTCTGCTCGCTCCACTGGCCGCCCAGGATCAGGAAGGTCGTCCAGTCGCCGCCCATGGCGAACTCGCTGGTGTTCTGGACCTTGGCCTGCCAGCTTTCATAGGAGAAGTCGGAATAGGCGAGCGGGCCGAGGAAGGTCGTCTCGGTTTGATGCACCTTCGACAGCGAATAGGCGACCTGCGCCTCGACATTGAAGATCTTGCTGCCGTCGAAATCGTTCACATAGCCCAGCACGGCGGTCTTGTCGTGAACGCGGCGGCGCATCAGCGCGGCGCCGGTGGCGGCGGAAATCTGGTCATAAACCTGCGGCGCGTCGCTGATCCAGTCCTGATAGCTGGCCCAGATCGCGTGCTTCTTATTGCCACCGATCGCGACCCGGCCCTTGACCAGCCAGCTGTCGGACAAGGTGGCGGAGGCCGCGACGGTATCGCCATTGCCGCTCTTATAATCGTCGGTGCGCCGGTAGTTGTAGCTGCCCAGCAGCTCGACACCCTCGGTCGGCTGCACCGCGACGATACCCGACAGGGTGTGCGCCTGCGCATTGGTCTCAGTCGCCGCTTTAAACCGCACCGCCAGTGGATCGCCATCGTCCAGAAAATCGGATGCATCCTTGGTCGTGAAATTGACCACGCCCGCCAGCGCGCCGGCGCCATAGAGCGTCGAGGAGGCCGGGCCGCGCAGCACTTCGATCCGCTTGTAGAGTTCAGGCTCGGTGAACAGCGCGCCCATGCGATATTGTTCGTAGAATTTGGTGACGCCATCGACCGTCAGCAGGATGCGATTGTCGCTGTCGCCGATCGCCGTGCCCATGCCACGAATGTTAAAGCCCTGGCCAAGCTGGCCCACGCCGCCCTGGACGTTGACGCCCGGCATCCCCTCCAGTAGGTCGCCGACGGTGGTTGCCTGGACCTGGTCGATATCGTCCTGGTCCAGCGTGCTGACCGCCTGCGGCGTGTCGATCGCGACCTTTTCGGTGCCGGCGGAGATGACTATGCGGTCGAGCGCCAATCGCGTGGTTTCCTGGGCGTCGGCATCATCCTGCGCCCATGCCTGCGTCGGTGTAACGATCAGCGCGGTTCCCAACAGCATCGTCAGTTTGGTCTTCATCATATGTGCGGCCCCCATTGTCGGTAAATTGGATCGGGCGTGGATTGCCCCGAACGACGACGCACCTATCAGCTTAATATGATATTGCAAGTGAGTCGCATTAGGATTAACGGCTGATGCAGAAAGGGGACATCATGAAGACATCACCCACCCGTTCCATCGCCCTGCTGCTAACCCTCTTGGGCGCTTCCACCACGCAGGCGCATATGCCCTATGTGCTGCCGACCCTGTTCGATGTGGGCAAAGGTGACCATATCACCGTCCAGTCGGCCTTTGCCGAAGACGCCTTCCTGCCCGAAGTCGCGATGCGCGACGCGCCTTTCCATCTGGTCGGCCCGGACGGCAAAGACCTGCCGACCGGGCCGGTCACCCATTTGCGCGACCTCAGCGTGTTCGAAGCGGCGATCCCCGCCGACGGCACCTATCGCGTGACAAGCGGCCAGCGTGCCGGGCGGAAGGGCAAAATGTTCAGGCAAAGCGACACATGGGCCATGCGCGGCGAAGGCGCCGAACCGCCTGCTAATGCCGAGCAGGTCGAGGTGCAGAGCATGACCCTGGCCGACGCTTATGTGACGCGCGGCGAGCCGACCGAAACGGCGCTCAAGCCGCTGGGCCAGGCATTGGAAATCCAGGCGATCACCCATCCCAACGGTATCGTCGCGGGATCGGACGTTCGCTTCGCGCTGCTGTTCGACGGCCAGCCGCTCGCCAATGCCGACATCACGATGTTTCGCAGCGCAGGCCTCTATGACGGGCGCAAGGTGGCGGCGCAGGTGAAGAGCGGCGCTGATGGTCGCTTCACCCTGAAGCCCGACGATGCGGGCACCTATCTGATCCTGGTGCGCCATCGCGGCGTCGCGCCAGCCGGGTCGGAAACCCCCTATCGCAGCTACACCTACACCCTGACCTTCGACGCAGCCTGAACGCTGCGTTCCTATATCCGACGGAGATTATATGAAATTCCAGCTTACCCTGACCGCAGCCCTGTTGACGCTCGCCGGCACCGCCATGGCCGCGCCGCATGAAGGATCGGCTTTCATCCACGACTATGACGCCGATCGTGACGGCCAGGTCAGCCGCGCCGAATTCGACATCGGCCGCGTCGCCCGTTTCAAGGCGACCGACGCCAATGGTGACGGCTGGGTGTCGGAAAACGAATATGTGCAGGAATATAGCGCGCGCCTGGAACAGCAACTTGCGGCGTCCGACCGCAGCGAAGAGAAGAAGACGGAAGAGCGGCAGCGCCAGATCCGGCAGTCCCACGTCCGCTTCGGCGTGCTGGACAAGGACAAGGACGGCAAGATGTCCCAGGCTGAATATGACCTGTCGGGCGCGCGCGCATTTGCTGAGCAGGATAATGACAAGGACGGCATCGTGACCGCCACCGACGCCGCAGCGACTGCCGCGCGCCAGCTTGTCGCTAGGGAGAAGGCCGCCCAATAATCGCTGCTGGTAGCCGTGCCCGGCAAAGGGGTGCTCTCAACTCCGGTCGGCACCCCATCCCCTTAAGAGCCTGTCTTGAATCTCATGTGTAACGAGCGATGCGCCGAATGAGGACGATGGCAGCGGCGGCATAGAGAAGCGGGGTTGCTGATTTGATGCTTCGCTCGAAGTCCTTGGCCAAGCGGCGATTTCTGTTGAGCCATGCGAATGTCCGTTCGACCACCCATCGTCTGGGATGGACGACGAAGCCAGTCTGATCGGCGAATTTTCGGACGATTTCGATGGTGATGGAGGTGGCATCCAGGACGCGATGGCTATTGTAGGCGCTGTCGGCATAGGTGCGCTCGACGAAGGGATGGCGCTGGCGTGATTGCTTGAGCAGGGGCACCGCGCCATCACGGTCCTGAACGTCGGCACCATGGACCAGCAGCTTAAGCGCACGACCATCGGTATCAACCATAGCGTGGCGCTTGCACCCCATGGTTTTCTTGCCTGCGTCATAGCCGCGCGGCCCACTCGCCTCGCTGGTCTTGACGCTCTGACTGTCGATCACCGCTGCCGATGGCATCGGCTCTCGCCCTGTCCGGATACGGTCGATCTGGACGAGATGGTGGTTCAGGCTTTCAAACACAAGCAGGATGAGTGGGGCGACATTATTTGTGGTCAGAGAAAGGCTCGGCGCGAAAAACGCAATCAGCCAGAACATTGCAGCTGCTGTCCACCATGACTTGGCATACCAGGGTCGCCAGAACCAATGTGCTGCTTTTGGCTTTACCAGATCTGAGCTCTGCGGCGGTTCACCTGGAATGGGTTTGTCTTCCGTTCCGCTCATGCGATCCTCCTTCTGGTCGATACTATCACGCCCGGGGTCGCGCGGATAAAAAATCACTCCCAAAATGGGAGCATTCACCCCCCACCCTCTCTTTCCCTTGGATAATTGCTGAAAGTTGGTCGGAAGGCACCCAAGCTCCAATCTTTGCAAAGCGCATGAGAGCAAAATGACAAAAGGGGCCGATCCAATGCCTGCCCACTCTGCCTTTCAAACAGAAGCGGGCCGACGCTTGTAAGCCTGCACGAATTCCCGCGAAATTGCGCACAACCACGATTAGTTGCGCATTGACTCTTATAGTTGCGCGATTTATCTTTTGCGCAACTAAGGAAGTGATGTGGGCTAGCGGTCCTGCGCCTCAATTTCGGCCTTCGTTTGGTGGGCGACGTATCCGGAAATCGGTAATTCGTTCACCCGCCTGATTAGGTAGATCGAACAGCAAAAACGGCTGAACTAGGCTATTGCACCGAAACACCGACATCCAGCTTGATCAGGACCTCGTTCTTCGGCCGCCGGATCGCAGTGTTCGTCCAGGAGGGCTCAGTTATGCCCAGCACGAAGAACGGGTTATTGATTCACCGGCGCCGAGGCCGGTACCGAAACCCTCGCGCGCGCCATGACACTCGTCGAATGCGCCAAAATGAATGCCTCGATCACTAAGCTTGCATCATCGACCTGCTCAATCTCATCCACTATTACAAGATCCACAGGATCGACGATTTGTTACCCCAGAATGAGGTACAGCTGACCGTCCACGAGCACCGGTCGTCTGATGGAGTAGAGACAAAGAGCCAGCCCTGGGAAGTCCGGATATAGGTGAAGGCTATGCTAACTTATCGAAAACGAAATCGTAGATCCACGCCGAAGTTGCGCGGCTGGGATAATCCCCAGACATTTGCCGGCGTCAAGTCGCCGCCATTTTCGACGCCTCGTACGTAATGGGCATTCAAGAGATTCTGAACGTAGGCCACGATTTCCAACCCAGTATCATTCTTATAGCCAAGTCGCAGATTTAACTGAATATAGGCGTCGCGGCGGGTGATGCCTCGCCAATCATAGCTCTCGCGGCGACGTCCCTCATAGCTCCACTCACCCTGTAAATAGGCTTCGCCGCCACCCAGCGGGCGATGCACGGTTGCTATGCCCGCGCTGGACCAGATCGGATTGGGAAGGCCGCCACAATCCCGCGTCGTGCAATCTCGATCGCCACGCTTTTCGGTGCGTGTCCAGGTCAGATGCCCAGACACGTCGAAATATCGGCTTGGTCGCCAACTTATCGAATTCTCCACGCCATAGCCGATTACGCGACCGACGTTGACGACCTGCTGTGTTCGTAGCGCGGTATCGAAAAAGACAGTTTGCAAATTGCGATAGCGATAATGAAAGGCGGTCAGATCGAAGGTCAGCTTGCCTCCAAAGGCTGCTCCCTTAACACCAATCTCCTCGCTCCATATCGTCTCCGGCGCAAAGACGTCAGCCCTCGTGCCGTTGGGAACCAGCCCATATTCATCAATTGTGGTAGGCGCATCAACTGTAAAGGAGCCAAACCCTCCCGCTTTGAAGCCACGCGTGATGCTGGCATAGATGTTCAAATTGGGTGTTGCCGCATAGCGGACATATGCGCGAGGTGTCAGGCCGTCCCAACTTCGGTCTGAAGTCACGGGACCATCTGTAAAATAGGTGAATGTCCACACATTGCCCAGGCTGCTCTCGCTCGGTGGAATGTCGATGCTGAACGTCTTGGTGTCACGCGCGTAGCGAACGCCGACGCCTGCGGTGAGTGCAGACGTGAATGCATAGTTCGTGTCGAGGAAGACCGACCAACCGTGATTGCGCGAGCGCACCTCATTGATATCGACCAGGAGATTGCCGGGCGCAGGAATATAGGCGGTTTCGTAAATGTCGAGGGTCATCTCGTTGCAGTCCGCATAACCATATCCTGCGGTGCAGACCAGATCCGCATCGGCTTCATTTTCGAAGCGCGCTTTGACATTCTCCCGATAGAGCGAGAGGCCCGCCGACCAGGTAAGCCTTCGCCCATCTGGTGAAACGAGGCGAAAATCCTGACTGACGTAGCTGGCACGCTGATCCTGGCTGTAATTACCCAGTCGCAACGCCGTTCCGTCATAATCTTCAAGATAGAAGAACTTGGAACGGCGGTAGGCGGTAAGACTGTTGAAGCGCGCGAAGCTGAAATCGACATCGACCGATGCGGTCAGGCTTGTGATATCGCCGTCATCGCGTGGGTTTACCAGGTCGCTGTCCACCTCCTTTGCGGATCCACCGATTAGAATTTCCTGCTCCAGTGCCTCGTTCAGATAATCAATGACCTCGCGATCATCGTTGGAGGCGCGATACGGCGAGCCGTCGACCCTTCGACGTTCATGTTCGGCCGTCACGATAAAATCGACTTTGTCGGCCCTGTACCGCAATCCGACACGTCCTGCCTGCTTGTTGCCGCCCATCAGCCGGTCATCGCGATCCTGCGTGAAGTTGTTGTCGATCCACCCGTCAAAGCGGGTTCCATAACCGGCAACGCGCACGGCCCAATCGTCTCCTATCGGCAGGTTGATTGCGCCTTCCGCATCGATACGACGGGCACTACCCAGACCAGCATAGATGTGGCCCGAAGTCTGTCCTGGCTCGGGTTTGTTAGTGGCGATACTGATCGCGCCCGAAATCGCGTTGCGGCCAAACAGGAAGCCCTGCGGTCCACGCAATGCTTCCGCCTGAGCGATATCGAAAAGGGATGTCACTGCCGCGCCGGTCCGTCCCTGATACACCCCGTCCTTGAAGATACCGATCGATGGATCGCCGCCGATACCATAGTCGTTTGACGTTATGCCTCGAATGGCAAGGCTGTCGATGTAGCTGTCGTCCGAATTCCCGGAAAATCCAGGCGTAAAGGTCACGATGTCCTTCACATCGTCGAGACGCGCGCGATCGAGGAAGCTTTCAGGAAAGGCCGATATCGCGGCAGGCACGCGAAAGATATTTTCATGCCGGCGTTGCGCCGTAACGACGATCTCGCCGACCACCTGCCCACTGCCGGAGGGCTGCGCCTGGGCTGGACAAGGTAGCGTGAGCGATGCAGCCGCCAAGGCGGAGACAATTATCTGATGCATGAGATTAGAGTCCTCAGGCCGCGCGCAGGCGAGCAATGATCTGGTCACATTTGACAGTCAACTCTTGGGCATTTGACCGAACCGCGCCGCCTACGGATAGCGTGTGCTCCGCATTGGCCTGCACGGCAGCAAGTCCGCCTGCGATCGAGCTGATGGCTTCATGTACCGCTTCCACATCCTGTCCGACGCTCTTGCTGCCGGCCAGGATTGTCTGGGCACCGTCATGGTGCAATTGCGCGGCTTGCGACACTTCCTCGATGTTGCGTTCGAGTGCCCGCACGAAGCCGTGCAGCAACGACAGCAGCGAGGTGATGGAGGAACCCGACATGTTGACCGCGTCAATCCGCTTCTCGATCTGTGCCGCCATGTCACCGGCGCGGTTCGCCAGTATCTTGATCTCGCCAGCGACCACGGCAAACCCTGCTCCGGCACCTAATTCCCGCGCCGCCTCTATTGTGGCATTGAGGGCTAACATGTTCGTCTGGCTGGCAATCTGCCGTATCGCACGTGTGGCAAGATCGATCGCCTCGATCTCTCGCTGGAGCTCATTATTTGCGCTCATGACGGCCTGAGCTTCGGCTTCGGTCTTTTCCATGGTTTCTTGGGTCGCGACCGACTGCGTGCGAATTTGCCCAATGGCAGCGCTCAGATCCTGCACATGAATTTCGATCTTATGTACTGCCTGGGCGGAAGCATGACTACGGTCGCGGACAAGTTCCGTTCCGGCAAGTTGCCTGGCGAGAGCGTTCAGCGTATCCTGGGCGCTTGCCTCGAGTTGGTCGGCCTGCCGCAACAGGGATGTGGATAGATCGCCCACGCTTTCGGCGAGGAGGTCAGCTACTTCCTGTGCTGCCTGTCGCAGCCCCTCCCGATGCTGCTCCTGCTCCCGCGCTTCACGGCGGGCAAGGGCAGCGATTTGCTCTCTAGCCTGTTCAGCTTGCCGCCGCGCCTCCTGTTCAGCGAGCCGTGCGGACTCTCTCTCTCCTGAAATCTGCTCGGCCTGCCGCTGGCCCTCCAATAGCGAGTTGTGAGACCGAAGCATGGAATGGGAAACGGCCAGGAAAAACAAGGTGAAGAGGAAGCCAGCACACACCAGGATCCACGCCAAATTCTTAAAGACCTCAATGCCGGGTAGGACGGGAGCCCAGTGGATATGACCCAGTTCGAGCCCCGATGGACTCACCAGCGTATGAACGGGAGAGAATTCATCGGAACGTGCGGCGGTTTCCAGTTGAATATCCGCAAGTTCAAAAGCTTCTTCCCAACTGTTGAACAGGCTCTCGTCAAGCGGTCGCACAATCACCACATAGCGTAGCGGACCGACCGGTTTAGGTTGGCTGGCGGAAAAAGGCAGAATGGGAGCGCCAGCAAACAGTGCCGGGCGCCCCCTATACAGTTCGATGAAAGATGATAGTTCCAGCTTGGTGGGATCCTCCACTTGTGCGGGCAGTGTCCTTCGTAAATGTTTCAAGGCTGCCGGAGCGTCGAGGGCCAGTGAAGATGGTATTGCTTTGGTCGGCTGCCACGCGAAGATGGTTCCACCCTTTTCTTCAATGACGTAGAGGGGCAGGGCTCCCCCGAAGTTCGAGGCAGCCCATTCGCGATCGATTGCACCATATAGGTGATTAACGGCATCATCCCAAAAGGCGTAATCGCGAGCCGCGTCTCTGAGCGAGCTTGCTTCTCGGTTCAGTGCGCCGGACACCATCCGTGTTTTTTCCAACGCTGCTGCTTGATTGGTCCGCGAAATCAGAACGCTTACGAGTAGGCTGCAGGTGACAAACGTCACAATGCCTAGCGCCAGCAGAGGCCAGATAGAGCGCGGAATGCGCCGCGCTCTATCTACAAACCGGGCTACACGCCACATGCTTTTCCTGCCCCTGCCCCAACCAAGATAGACCGTACGCGAATATGACTGGGAATAGTTCTCAAGTTATTAAGCTTAGGGCTATCCTAGTGTTGTTGCCCCCTAAAGGCCGGACAGTTCCTCACGGGTTGAACGTTCGATAAACTCTCTTGGCGATCTTGCCGTCATGCCGGCGTTCCTCGCGGCGTCCGGCGTGGCGCTGGAGCAGTAAGCCATGCAGCTTCATGACGCGGTAGACGCGCTTTGGATTGGGCGCTGCGCGCCCGTTTTTTTCCGCCTCGCGGCGCAGCAGGGCATGCACGCGCCGATAGCCATAGGTTGGCAGGTCGGCGATCAGCCTGCGGATATCGGCGGCGAGTTCGGCGTCGGGCAAGGGCGGCCGCCCGCGACGCCGTCGTTCTGCTGGTCGTTGCATCGCGGAGAGATGCGGTCGTGACATGCCGACGGCATCTGCAACGGCGCTCACCGTCCACCCTCGGGCCACGAGGTCGAGCGCAACAGCTGTTTTTTTGGGCCTGCGGCCCGGGAGACAGCCTCGCGCAGCAGCTCGTTCTCCATCGTCTTCTTGCCGAGCAGGCGCTGCAGTTCGCGGACTTGTGCCTCAAGCGCGCGGTAGTCAGATGCGGCCACAACTTCCTCGCCGGCCGCAGCAGCTGTGAGTGCACCCTGAGTCATCAGCCGTCGCCAGGTGAATAGCTGGTTGCCCGCGATGCCATGGCGGCGGGCGACCAGCGACACCGAGTTCCCCGGCAAATAGGTCTCCTCAACGATGCGAATCTTCTCCTCGGGCGTCCAGCGCCGACGGCGCTGCACCGAGGTAATGACCTCTACGCGGTCATATGTTCCAGTCATACGGTCAGGCATATGCATCACACTTCCATAAGTGTGAGAGACTGTCAGGCGTTTTTGGGGGCTACTTCACCTAGCCATAGGAGAAGTGTCATGGGATTATCAGAATTTGACCCCGCCGCTCGCAAGCGAGTGTAGTGGAACGCGGGACGAAAAGTTGACGCGAAGCGAGCCCTCAAGCCCCGCCAGATTTGAGCAGTCCGTTTATTCCTTGATCAACACCGACGGGTTCGAGATCGAGCGCTTTTTGATCTCGCTATCGATAGCAAGCTGCAAGGTTGCGACCTTGTGAAAATCCGGATCAGTGACATTGTTCGTGATCGCAAAATCCGGACAAGGGCGACCGTCGTTCAGCAAAAGACCGGTCGACCAGTTCAGTTTGAACTGATGGACGATGCTCGCGCCAGCCTGCTCAAGTGGCTCGAACTTCGCGGCGGTTCTCTGGATGAGTTTGCCTTTCCAAGCCGCACCGATCACGCAAAGCACATAAGCACCCGACAATATGCTCGCCTGGTTGATGAATGGGTCACGGGAATTGGCCTGCCTAGCGAGGATTATGGAACCCACTCGCTGAGGTGAACGAAGGCATCGATCATCTACAAGGCGACCGGTGTCAACGGCGGTCAGATTCCAGCCCATCGGGGCGGAGTAAAAGCAGGCCACTGTGATGCGGGCCTGACGATATGAAGAGGGCCCCGATCGGGGCCCTCTTCATATCGTTGTGGTCATTGATCAGGTGGCGGTGATCTGGCCAGTGCCCGGTCGACGACCGGAGTGGCCTGGTTTTGCTCCGGCCCGGCAGCACGGCGGCGGGCGGACTGCTTAAGGCGGTAGTTACCTTATTGATCGCTTTTAGCAGATCGATGCTGGCCATGCTTCCCCTCTCATCCGCGATATCTCTCGCTGCGCGCCGCGCTTGCCTGCTCCATCACAGCCACGAGTTGGTCGAGCAAGCGGGCGCTGCGCTTCGTGAGTTCGGCGTCGAAGCGCTTCGCCCAGTCGCCCTCAACATCGCGCGATTGCGCGAGTGGAGCGATGACCGGGATCAATCGCTGTTCGATGAAGCGGCGAGCAGCCGGGCCCACAAGCTGGAATTGCGCCAGCAGCGCCGCAAGGTCATCGGGCCGAACGGTATCGGGATGATCGGCCTTGCCGATCGCGAAGGAGAGAATGTGATTGTGGGCGTCGCTCAACGTGATCGGTACGAGATCGTAGAGCGGTGCAAGCCGCGGATCCGCGCCCGCGTCATAGAGCAGGGCATGGTTCTTGGCATGGTTGTCGGTGTTGCCGATGGCGAGGTTGAATATGGTGGCCCTCAGGAACGCGTCTCTCGACTGAGCGGGACTTGCCGTCCGATTCAGGACTGTGGCGATCGCGGCGGTATCGTAGCGATAGCCTTTGCGGCCTTCGCGCTCGTATTTGAGGCGAGGCGGCAGCCCGAGAGCCTGCGCGAAGTCCTCCTGATGTCGGCGATAGATCATTCCGTCCTTCACGACGCGGTCATAGCGCGTGGCGAGGATCACTTCATACTGGTCGATCCAGAACGAGCGCGACGGCGCCGTGTCGAGACCGGCATAATCGGCAAGACCCGCGCAGACCGCTTCGTAAAAGGCTTCCCGCGGAAACGTGGACTCCGGCACTTTGAGGATATGCGTCGTCGGCGCGCCGCTTCCTGGCTTGGGTATAGCGTAGCGATTGTCCGGCAGCAGCGTCAGGGCCACCTTGCGCTGGTAGCCCGAGACGGGCGACGGGTCGCGCAGTTCATCGGGGAGCGGCTGGTTGTTGCCGAGACGCCGGACGATATCGGCGAGCTGGTCATTGTCGATCGCGTCATAGTCGCGATCGAGGACTCCGGGTATCTTGATCCGATCCGCACCCGCGGGAAGGCAGGAGAGGGCGCCGGACAGGTCGGCGCCAAGATGGTATAATATGCCCGCAATATCGCTGCGCTCGAGACGTTCGCGCACGACGACCTGGTCGAGCTGGTTGTTCTCGGGCAAGAGATTCTGGAAGAAGGCACGCGAGACGCGCTCGTCATAGGAGCGTTCGGCAAGCGGTAGCGACAGCGAGATCGGATGGGCCCCCTCGCGCGCTAGATAGTCCGCGGCATAGGTAAAGCCGAGATCACCGGCATCGCTGGTCGCAAGCGTACCCACAGGCCGGTCGAAGGCCTCAAGCCAGACGTCGAGCGTGGTCATGACTGCCTTGCCCGCGCGAACACGTCGATCCCGGCAGCGAGACAGCAGCGCAGCACGCGTTCGGCCTCGACGCTTCCCTTCCCCGCCTCCAACTCGGACACGAAGCGGCGTCCAACGCCGGCCAGGTCGGCAAAGCGCTGCTGGTTGAAGCCGAGGCGGACCCGAGCCTGCTTCACCAGTTCGCCTATGTCCGCCACCGATGTCACCGACACCCCGGCGTTTCGCTCCCTGCGCGGCCCGGCTTCTTTAGGTGCGGTCTGCGCCGAGGGAGGCAAGGTGACGGGCGTGGTGGTGCCCTTGGCGTGCGAAACCGAAGAAAGGGCCGAACGCCGTCCAGTGAGAATGTCCGAGATCGCTCTCTGGCCGGCGGTCGATAGACCGCCAATGTCAGTGGACCGCAGCGCGTGGCCTAGCGAGCCTTCCCCCGTGGCGGCACTATCGATCGTGGATTTGGATGGCTTGCTCACGTCATGCTCCTGTATGGGAGCATATATGCCATCATACCCGCACTAACAAGCTCTTTGATCCCGTTCGGTGTCAACGAGTGACGGCTAAAGATTCCCGTACGGGGGCACATCGGCCTTGATCAGCGCCGGTACGGCAATCTTGCTCCCGATCGGGTGCATGATGTATCGACAGGCTTCGTAATGACAATAGTTCGAAGAACAACTTGTAAACACTTATAATCGTCGCCAGCCATAGGGGGTTGTCGGAAACGACATCGACACTGAAACCCGATCCTAGTACCCGGTGCAAACACCAGCGCTTGCACCGGTGGCATCTCGAAATATCAGCCGATCAACGCAAGGCGGCCCTCACCGGAACGATACGATTGCCCACCTCGATATCCGCTTTGTAAGAGCGGGCCTATGGTCTGAATTCGCGCGATACAGAAAGGCCCCGCGGGCCATTGGCTTGCGGGGTTCTGCGTTCATATTGCTATGGTGAGGTTATTATACTGCTATGGTTGCGGGAGCTCGCAACCATCTTAACTTGCATATCTATGAGCACGGTTCGGCCAACGAAAATGGGGCAGCGACGGTGTCCAGATTTCTAGCTTATCTCGATGTTGCGCCTTCGTTGTACCAAACAGCGGCTTGATCCAGCCATCGCCTGTCCGAAATTTGCGTCCAGTTCCGACAGAGCAATTTAACATACCTATTATTATCGCGCCGACGGAATGTAAGCGGGTGGATTCTAGATCGAAGTGCGAAATCCTACGATTTATAGGAGTTTTATCCCCTTTCCAGGAAGGCACATGATGAACGGCTACCAACATCTGGGTTTGGACGAGCGGCGACAGATTTATCAATTGACTGCAACCGGGCGGTCCGCGCAGCAGATCGCAGCGACACTGCAGCGACATCGTTCGACCAACTATCGTGAGCTCAAACGCAACCGGCATCTCGACGACGAGCCACTGTTTCGTGGCTATTTTCCAACGGCCGCACAAACGATGGCGGACAGACGTCGGGTGCGGGCGGCAAGATCTTCGGAAGGCCCGAGCTTGCCGCCTATATCGCCAACCGCTTGTCGGCGGCCTGGTCGCCGGAGCAGATTGCAGGATATCTTCGACGCCATCGCGGTAATCGTGAAGCCGTCTGTCACGAGACCATCTACCAGTTCGTGTATGGACCGGACGGACGGAGCCAGAGCCTGTGGCGCTTTCTGCCTGTTGCCCGTCGATCTCGACGGCAACGCTATGCGCGTAAGTTTCGCGGTCTGCATATCCCCTTGGCCAACACTATTGGCGAACGCCCTTCCGAAATCGGTAATCGCAGCAGCTTTGGTCATTGGGCAGGCGACCTGATCATCTTCAGGTTGGAATATGGCAAAGCCAACCTCACCTCGCTGGTCGAACGGCGTAGCCGATTTACGATCCTGGCGCGCAATCCCAGTCGGCATTCCGCCGGCGTCATTTCGGGAATCCAGCACCTCTTGCACATGCGGCCTCCTTCCCTGCGTCAGAGCATCACCTTTGACCGGGGAACAGAATTCGCTGCCTTTGCGACACTCCTGAAGAAACTCGCGATGACGAGCTATTTCTGCCTGCCATCGGCACCCTGGCAAAAGAGCAGCGTGGAAAACAGCAACGGTCGCATACGGCGCTTCCTACCGTCTGACACGGACCTGGCGTTGCTATCGGATAAGGAAATCCAGGCCGTTGTTGATCGGATCAACAGCACCCCTCGCAAGTGCCTGAACTAACGCACCCCGCATGACGTTCTGAGAGAGAAAACCACCCTCCTCAAGCCCCGATAGATTTTGCCATTCATGGTGGGGTTCGCCCCACCATGAATGAAATGCTACGCATCCCATGGATGTCGCGCTTCAAATCGAAACCGCCGCGCTAGATGGGGTTCTCGTGACGGCCATGCAAAAAGTGCCGCTAAGCAACCCATTGAAATCATTCAAACAACGACGCATACATCCTTGTAAGTGATTGATATTCCTCACAACTGAGGTTTTTCATATTACATTCCTGATCCGGGCCGCTGGCGGTCCTGCGCCCAAGAGCCGATCCCGGTGTAGCGAGACGTCGATCGTGATGACGCCCTTGGTGTTGATATGTTCGTGCGCGTTGGGGGCGATGTGCTTGATGTGGCGATCCGGAAAGATGTCCGGCATTCGCGCTCGAACCTCACCGATCCGGGTCGCGTTCCACGTCATGATTACGTTGGTAAGCAATGTCAGGCCTGACGATATCGCGGCCATCTGCTCTGGCGTCCGGCCATGCCGTGCACCGATCGGGCCGGAATAGATCGCGCGCTGCAGGGTGTGGACCGACTCACCTTGGCTGAGCAGGGCGTCATTCATCCCCCTGAACGCCGGATCGCCAAGATAAGCGCCCAGAAAGCGGGTCAGCAAGAGCTTGCCGAAGGCATCTCCTGCCTGAAATGCTTCATCGCCTCGTGCGGCGCTGCCAAAGCGGTCCAGAACGTAGGTCGCCGAACACCAGCCACTCTTGGTCGATGCCGCAATCCGCAGGAGCGGGTCCCAGCCCTGGGTGATGGCACTGAGTGAGACGGTCTCGCTCACAATCGGTCGAAGGGTGGCAGGTATATCCAGGCCACGTGGGAGATACAGCTTGCGTTTGTTCATCCCGGCCAGCCTCGGGGCGAGATCAAACCCCACCAGATTGGCCAGCGCCATGCCGAAATGTGTGTGGCCATGGGTATCCACCGCGACACGGTGGAGGTCGACGGCTTCGTGGCGAAGAGCCCCTTCGATAGCGGCCCCCGCTTGCCGACGGTTCAGCACGACGGCCTGGTCGTGTAGGATCACCCATTGGTCGAGCACATGGGTGTAGGTTCCGACCGCCGGCGTGCGGCGGCGCGGATCATAGCGGGCTGTCCAGAGACGACGGGTTGCATCAAGGCTCATCATGTCGGCTGATGCCTGAAGTCCGCCTCCCCACAATTTCGTGACCGGGAGCGTCCTGAAATGATCAAGCACCACACGGTTGGCCGCAGGCAATCGACCATTCGCCTCGATGCGGCGCATCATCTCACCGACAGCGTCGGCCTCAATATTGAGCGTCATGCGCGCCATGTCGGCGGCGGTCAGATCGGAGCCCAGGGCTATCAGGGCCGCGTAAAGGAGTATGAGTTCATGCTCGCTTCGCGGCGCCCTGCCCAACAGGACCCAGGAAAAATGCGTGGTGGCATCAATGGATATCAGCAGGTCCGGTAGCTGGATCTTTCCGACGCCGGCGAATAGCTCGCGCCGAATGGCCTTGAGCCTTTCATCTTCGGGAGCCGCCTTGAGTTTTGGGACGACCAAGCGGTCGTTTACGATCCGGATATCGCCCTTGGACACCGCAGCATCGATCGCTTTCAAGGCCGTCGCGAGTTCATCCTTGATCCAGCGGATGGTCACCTCCGGCTTGGCTGACACGGCGAGGTTTCGCGCGAACCGTGCTCGTTCCTTTTGCCATTGCGCTTTTGGAATCAGACGGTCCTCAGGGGCACGGTGTTCCAGGCTGTGGGCGACGCTGGCCTGGCCATTGCGCACTGAGCGTTTCAGAAGCACGAGCGTCGCCGCCCTATAGCCGCCAAGGGCGGCCTCGCGGTCCGGTTGATCGATGAGGAACGACCATGTCCTGCCGAATGGATTGTCTGTGCCCTCCGGCAATCGTCGTCCTCCCGAAACCTCCAACCGGCCCAGTGTCGCCAGGGCCTGCGCAAGCGGGTGCGTCGATGGGACATCCAGACTGATCGACGAAGCGGCGCCCAGCAACTCACTGGCACCTCTGGCTGCTGTCGCCAGTTCCCGCCGGACCCGGTCAACCTTCGTGGACGGACCGTGTGCGCCGGCCGGCAGGAACGGCGCCAGTCTTCTGCGCATCTGATCGCGCACGGTGGAATCGGAGCTGTTCTCGTCATCGACAAGGCATGCCAAGTCCATGACCAACGCCTGATGCTGGCGCAGTTCGACCTCAACCGCCGCCTCGGCGCGGGTCCGGGCCTGGCGCCAGAGATCGGCGATCCGATAATCGATCATTCCCAGACCATCGTCTGTGAGACGCAGCAATTGCAGGCGTAAAAAGCAGGCTATCTCGAGGGTCTTGCGCTCGCCGCGCATCCGCTTGAGTGTCGCGGGCTTGCGGTAGAGCATTGATCGCGCCTGGGCCTTTAGCATTCCGGTCGCCAAGCCGAGGTCGAGCTTCTCGGCTCCAAGCTTCTTCAGAAAATCGATCTTCGCGATGTGGTCGGCGAGCCCTTTGGTTTTACGGGACGCAGGACTGTCTCGAAGCCATTCCAATTGCGTCTTGCCGTTCGTCATCGTCTCCGACAGCATGAGCGGCCAGGCTTTCGCTTGTTCTGTCCCCACAGCGGCCACTGCGCTGACCAACAGTCCGCCATCGTGCTGGCGGCGGGCTGCTGCGGCCGACCCCCGCAGCCGCCGCCCGGGCAATTGGAGATAGTGGTGATCATGGAGCCATGTGCGCGCGGCTTGTTCCAACTCGTCGACCAGAAATTTGTCGCCGGCCTCACGCCGCAGAAAGCCGTTTAACGCCCGTTCCCCATGCTCGGTGAGATCGCGTACACCCAGCGCCTGTTTCGCTGCGTCGTGGTGCTCGAACAACGTGCGGCGGCGGCGGTAAAGCGCGCGGATTGAGGCAAGACGGGGTGGTGCAATCCCGAGCTCCGCGCCGATATGAGCCAGGACTTGCGGCGGGATCATCTCCACGGAATTAAGCGACGCCCCCGTGAGCCGAAGAAAGCCGATCTGCAGCGCCAGGCCCAACCGGTTCAACGGGCGGCGGCGGCGGCAAACGGCTCGCCGTTGATCCTCGGAAAGTGAGAAGAAGGAAGCGACTTCAGCTTCGGTCAAATTTGCCGGAAAGCGTTCCCAACCAAGATATTGTCGAAGCGGCACATCCACGACTCGACCCTCCCAAGACGAGCCTACACGCCGAAGACGAAAGGTCGAAAAACCTCGCTCGCCTTAGATATCAATGGGTTACAACTTATAATTGCCTTTTATTTAGATAATTCAATAACTTGCTTAGCGGCACTTTTTGCACCGCCGTCACGAGAACCCCAATCATACTATCGTGCGCGTCCACAGAATAATTCCGTATCCTACCGGAATATTGTCGTTTGTAGAGGGCGGTGACAAACCAGGCCAATGGAACGCCAGCGATTTGCTGAGCGTGGCGGTTTAAAAACCAGCCATTGGATAGGTT